>JAZUFZ010000023.1:0-38679 GCA_045640985.1 Bacteroidales bacterium | reverse complement strand
GCACTCGGAAGGTATCCTGGCATATTATGACTATAGCATTTCAAGCGGAAAGGTAGAAGGTGTCAACAATAAAATCAAGACCATCAAGAGGCAGGCCTACGGCTTCCGTGATGACGATTATTTCAAACTCCGAATCCTTTCTATGCACGACGATATCTACGCAAAATTATGATGAACCAAGGAACCGACCTGTTTGATGTCATCTGACGGTCAGAAGTAGGGAAAACGAAGTGGAAACTGTCAAATTTGGAGGAGGACTTGTACCGGGATTTTGTGGCTTGAATTAGTCTCTGTCCAGCGGGTAACTCTGGGGTATCTCTCTGGTATCTCCCTGTTCCGGCCCTCTGTGAGACGGCCTCAGCGACCACAGCCACGGCCTTACTGGGGAGGTATGACGTATGAAGGTGGGGAGGTATGACCATCATGGCTTTCCCGAGGCGGGTATTCCGGCTATGCTTAACGGCCAGACGTCTCTTAAAGGGGGAAACTTTTTCGGTAAGCCGAGTGCAGAGAGAAAGGCTTTCACTATGCCGAGGCTATGAATTTGACCCTGTGGTCAAAGACCCGACTCTTGAAAAGAAACCTTTGGGGTGGGATAATAAAAAAGGAGAATCTTTCGATTCTCCCTTTGTTTTTTGGTAGCGGGGGCTGGATTCGAACCAACGACCTCCGGGTTATGAGCCCGACGAGCTACCTCTGCTCTACCCCGCACTCTCTTATTTCTGGTCCCATACAGGCTTTGAAATCGTTTGCAAAAGTACTACTTTCTGGCGAATTGACCAAATTTTTTTGTAATTATTTTTGTTTTTTGCTTGTTTGTTTATGTGTATTAGGATGTTATGATTTATGAATATGGAACGTAAGACGTGCGCCTTGGGTGGTGTTTCAGGCTTTTTGAATGGCGTTTTCCTGTTTTTCGCCCGTTCCGGGTGAGGCTATTCAATGACCTCAACGCTGGTGAATACCCCTTCGGGAAGGTCCCGGTCGGTATAGTGGACGCTGCAGTTCGCCTTGGAATAGTTTTCGGACCAGAACATAGTGCCTTTGATGATGTCGTGGTTATGGAGCATCTCGGAGGCTTCGTAGAGCACCACCACGTGACGATAGGTCGTGCCGCCGGCGGTAAAGGTGCGTCCGATAGTGTCAGGATGGTCTATGGCGACGAGGTAGCCCAGATCCATGACGGAGGACATTGAGGAGCAATGTTCCACCCCGATTACGGTGCCGGAAAACTCAAAGTCGTCGTGTTTGGTGCATCCGCTGCTGACGAGGAGTGCCAGCGCGGCTATGAGGTAAACTGTGAACCGTGAACTGAGGTCATGAGGCCAATTTGCAGAATAACCTTTGAAAAGGTGAAATTTCGAGTGAGTCTTCATGATATGTTAAATTCTCTGAGTACGTTGTTGAGTGAGGTTTTCTTGTCGGTGCTTTCCTTGCGCTGTCCGATGATGAGGGCGCAATTGACGTTGTAGTCGCCAGCGGGGAAATGCTTGGTATAGCTTCCGGGGACGACAACGCTTCGTGGAGGCACGTGTCCTTTGTATTCGATGGGTTCGGGACCGGTGACATCGATGATTTTGGTGGAACCGGTGATGACCGTATTGGCGCCAAGCACGGCTTCCTGGCCGATGACGGCTCCTTCTACGACGATAGAGCGGCTTCCGATGAAGCAATGGTCTTCGATGATGACGGGAGCGGCCTGAACGGGTTCGAGAACGCCTCCGATGCCAACGCCTCCGCTGAGGTGGACGTTCTTGCCGATCTGGGCGCAGCTGCCTACGGTGGCCCAGGTATCGACCATGGTGCCGCTATCGACGTAGGCGCCTATATTGACGTAACTGGGCATGAGTACGACGGAGGGGGCGAGGTAGGCTCCGTAACGCGCTACGGCATGGGGGACAACTCTTACGCCGAGATCCTTGTAGTTGTGCTTGAGCGGCATTTTGTCGTGAAACTCCAGCGGACCGGCTTCGAGGGTCTCCATTTGGCAGATGGGGAAGTAGAGAAGCACGGCTTTCTTGAGCCATTCATTGACCTGCCATTGATTATTTACTTTTTCTGCGATGCGGAACTCGCCGCAGTCGAGGTGGCGGATGACTTCATTTACAGTATCTTGCACCTGTTTTTCTTTGAGAAGTTCGCGGTTTTTCCAGGCGGATTCTATAGTATTTTTTAATTCCATACAATAATAAACGCAAAGTGTCGTTATTTATTGTATGAAACGTATAATATTCCTGATATGCGGTCTTGTGCTTGGCTTTTCGATGGAAGCCCAGGACCGTGCGGCTATGAAAAACTATGAGTCGCAGCTGAATGCCCTTTTTGAAAGGGTCGTGTCTGCACCTACTGACAACGAACGCTATAATGCCAATGAAGAGGTTGTGCAACTGATGGGGGAGGCGCTGGAAATGGATGATTCGTTCAAGTGGAACTGGAGTTTCGGAAATCATGTGTCGGTGCTGACCTCTCCAGACAAGAAATTCAGAATCTTTACCTGGCATGTGGTGAACGATATGGGAGAATATGAGTGCTTCGGCTATGTGCAGGCCTACGATGAAAAGGAGGAAAACTATATTTCATACGTGTTGAACGACAAATCCGATGAGATTGTGAACGTGGAGGAGTCGTTGCTGAGCCCTGACCGCTGGTTGGGAGCCGTATATCAGCAGATAATACAGACCTCCTTTGAGGGTAAGAATTATTATACGCTTCTGGGATGGACGGGCTGCAATCCTCTGATGCAGAGAAAGGTGATAGAGCCCGTGATGTTCAAGAACGGAAGTTCCCAGCCGCAGTTCGGACAGGCACTTTTCAGAAGAGAAAAGAACCTGCGGAGAATCGTGCTGCAATATAGTACAAAGGCTATGGTAAATCTGGATTACAGTAAGCAGGTTATCCAGCAGGTAACAGCCAAACGGGTAAAGAAAGGGTCCGGGAAAACGGCCCGTATGGTTACTGTGAAAGAGTTGCATGACAGTCCTGAACTGATGATAATATTCGATGAGGTGGCGCCCCAGATACCCGGCATGGATGGACTGTTCCAGTATTATGTGCCTACGGGAACGGAACTGGCGTATGTGTTCGTGAACGGCCGGTGGGAACTCCGGGACAATGCACAGGGACGAGTGCCGGATGAACGGCTGAATAAGGAATTTGCCCCGATAGAGAAACCCGACCCGGCATATAAAACAAAGAATTAGTGAGCTGTGGACTGAGAATTGTGAACAAAGAAAAACAGATAATGGAAATGACACTGTTAGACACTATCAATACTCCTGACGACTTAAGAAAACTTACCGTAGCGCAGTTGAAGACCGTGGCGGCAGAACTCCGCCAATATATAATAGAAACCTTATCTAACCATCCCGGACACCTCGCATCGAGTCTGGGAAGCGTTGAACTCACGCTGGCGATACATTATATATTTAATACGCCAGACGACAAACTGGTGTGGGATGTAGGACATCAGGCCTATCCGCATAAGATTCTCACAGGACGGCGGGACAGGTTTTCTACAATCAGAACCTTCGGCGGCCTGAGCGGATTTCCGCGCAGGGATGAAAGCGAATATGATGCTTTCGGAACAGGACACAGTTCCACAAGTGTGAGTGCAGCGTTGGGTATGGCAACAGCTTCGAAACTGCAGGGGAACCTTACCCGACAGCATATAGCCGTGATAGGAGACGGGTCTATGACGGGCGGTGAGGCCTTTGAGGCTTTGAACAACGCAGCCGTCTCTAAGTCGAACATACTCGTTATATTGAATGATAACGGAATTTCGATAGACAAGTCGGTAGGGGGACTGAGCCGTTATCTGACCAAAGTAACCTCTTCTCGCCATTATAACAAGATAAAAAATAGTGTATGGACACGGCTGGGCGGAGATAATGAGGAACGCCGCAAGATGTCCGAAAAGGGGCTGAATTTCTTCCAGAGGGTTTCGTTTTCTACCAAGTCGGCACTGCTGGGAAACAGCAACAATCTGTTTGAGTCGCTCGGCTTCCGCTATTTCGGGCCCATTGATGGCCACAATATTGAAGACTTGGTGGATGTATTGTCGCATCTGCAGCATGTGAACGGACCCAAACTGCTTCATGTGGTTACCACAAAAGGCAAAGGACTCGCTACCGCAGAAAACAATCCTACCGTATATCACGCCCCGGGAATGTTCAATGCCGAGACCGGTCAGCAGATAAGCAGCGACACAAAAGGAAATCCGCCTAAGTATCAGGATGTGTTCGGAAAAACGATAATCGAACTGGCAGAACAGAATGAAAGAATTGTGGGTATTACTCCCGCTATGCCAACCGGCTGTTCCCTGAATATGATGATGGCAAGAATGCCGGAACGGACTTTCGACGTAGGAATAGCCGAACAGCATGCGGTTACCTTCGCGGCAGGACTGGCAGCCCAGGGAATGATACCCTTCTGCAATATCTATAGCAGTTTTATGCAGAGGGCGTTTGACCAGGTTGTGCATGATATGGCGCTGCAACGGCTTCCGGTGGTGCTTTGTCTCGATAGGGCAGGTCTGGTAGGAGATGACGGACCTACGCATCATGGGGCTTTCGACATGGCTTTTCTACGGGTGATTCCAAATCTCACCATTATGGCACCTATGAATGAACACGAACTCCGGAATATGATGTACACCGCCCAGATGCCGGGAAACGGTCCTATGGTGATACGCTATCCCCGAGGCAGAGGGGTACTTGCGGACTGGCATAACGAGTTCCAGCAGGTGGAAATAGGCAAGGGACGGATTCTTCAGGAGAACGAAAACTGCAAAGTGGCAGTATTGTCGATAGGTCATATTGGAAATATCGCAGTTGATGCAATTGAGCAGTTGAGTTTTGAAGGAATAGAAACGGCGCATTTCGATATGCGTTTCGTAAAGCCGTTAGATACAAAACTATTGGATTATATTGCGCTTCATTATGACAAGATCGTGACGCTCGAAGACGGGTGTATAGAAGGGGGATTTGGAAGTGCCGTCACAGAATATTATACCAGTCGAGGCGTGAATATGAATATCCGCCGGTTGGGTATTCCTGATGAGTTTGTCACCCATGGAACGATACCGCAGCTTCAGGCGTTGTGCAGAATGGACAAATCGGCAGTAATGGATGCCGTCCGTTCGCTGATATAAAGAATAAGGGCAATAACAGAGATACTATTGCCCTTATCTTTTAATTGTAATTATACCTGTTTGATGAATTAATCTATTAACAATATTTTACCTATTCAAGGGTCCGACTCTTGAATAGAAACAAATTTTTTCTGCTGTATTACTGACATTTGTATAGGGTAACACCTTTCTATCTTCTTTTTATCTCCATATTAACTTCTTTTTATCTCCTTTCCTAAGAATAAGAGATAGAAAAAAGATAAACTGGAGATAAAAAGAAGATAGAAGGGAGTTACCGCGGAACGGAGTCCCCAGTGGCGGCTCTGCGCAAAGCGCGGCGGAGCGCCCACGCGCTGGCTCAAGCTAAGGAAACAAGCCCTTGGAGGAAGGATTATTACTGATATTATGAACGGTGACCACCAGGGATGGCGGCCACCGATTCTTGAAATAGTTTTATGTGAATCGCTATATTGATTCTTCCAACGGGTTAAATATGGATCAGAGGGAGTTGTAATTCGGAGAGAATGTGTCTCCCATCTTAATATTTCCAGAGGAAAGACCTTTTTTGAGCCATTTTACGCGCTGGGCAGATGTCCCGTGGTTGAAAGAATCAGGAACGGAATAGCCGCGGGCTTTCTTCTGGAGATAGTCGTCCCCGATAACGGATGCAACATTAACACCTTCTTCAATATCTCCGTCTTCGAGGGAACCGAACATCTCGTTGTCATGATAGGCCCAGATGCCGGCATAGAAGTCGGCTTGAAGTTCGAGGCGGACGCTGATTTTGTTGGATTCGGTCTCGCTCAGCCGGCTCATCTGCTGATGGGCTTCGGTAAGGGTTCCTAAAAGGTATTGGACGTGGTGTCCGACTTCATGCGCGATAACGTAAGCGTAGGCGAAATCTCCGTCAGCCCCAAGTTGTCTTTTCATGTCGGAGAAGAAACTCAGGTCGAGATATACGCACTGGTCGGCAGAACAATAGAAAGGTCCCGAAGAAGATGTGGCTCCACCACAGCCGCTCTGGACAGCGTCCTTGAAAAGTACCAGTTTGGGAGGAATGTAGGTCTTTCCCATCTTCTTGAATTCTGCAGTCCAGACATCTTCGGTTCCTGCGAGAATCTGTTTTGCAAAGGTGGCAAGGGCTTCTTCTTCGGCGGTAGGAACATATTCCACGTCTTCAGTTGTGATGTTGTTGGTCTGCGCCATCTTGAGAACGCTGCTTGGGTCTCCGCCAAGAATCCAGGTAAGGAGGGCGGCAATTACTACGCCTCCGATACCCATACTTGCTTTTGTGGCAGTACGTTTGCCACGTCGGTCGTCAACATTTTGACTTTCTCTTCTTCCGTCTAATTTCATTTTGTGTTGTATTTGTAATTTTTAATTATTCCCGGTTTGTTTTGACGAATCGCTCCCATCCGTGGAAGCTTGCTGTTCCAGTTTGTTCAGTACGATGCGGAATACCGATCCCTGTCCAGGCACAGAATATTTGAGAAATATTTTACCATTGTGGTAACTTTCAATAATCCGTTTGGCAAGGGAAAGCCCCAGACCCCAGCCGCGTTGTTTGGTGGTGAAGCCCGATTGGAATATCTTTTTCTGCATAGAGGACGGAATGCCTTTTCCTGTGTCGCTCAAATCGATGTATATGTATTTTGAGTCGGTACTGACAATGACGCTGAAAGTTCCGTTTCCGTCCATTGCATCAATGGCATTCTTGCAGATGTTTTCGATTACCCACTCAAAGAGGTATTTGTTGATAGAGACAATCAGTTCTTCTTTAGGAAAACTGGTGATGAATTTCACCTTTTTTGAACTTCGGCTTTGAAGGTATGTCACGGCATTCTGGACAACCAAAGCAAGGTCTTCTGGTTTGAGTTCTGGTACGGAACCTATTTTGCTGAAACGGTGAGTGATGGTTTCGAGTCGGTTAAGGTCTTTTTTGATTTCGGCAGAATATTGCGGTTCAAGAGTTTTATTCTCAAGATATTCGGACCAGGCGATGAGCGAGGATATGGGAGTTCCAAGCTGGTGGGCGGTTTCTTTTGCCATACCAACCCAAATGCGGTTCTGCTCCATAGTGCGGGCGGTCCGGAAGAGATAGTAAGAAATCAATACGAGCACGAATGCTATGAAGAGATAGAGTAGGGGAACCCATTTCAAGGCTTTCAGCAAAGGTGTGCTTTCATAAAAAACATAAGCGTTGTGATGATTGGGACGCATGATGAGGATGGGGTCGTTCTCGCGTTCCATGTCGTGGAGTTTCAGTTTAAGTTTCTCCGGGGTATTGAATTCATCAGAGCTGATATTACCGCTTCCGAGTACCTTGTTTTTTGATTGATTGGTGATGATTACAGGCACGAAAACCGAATTGTTCGTGATTTCCGAAAAGTAAGTCTCGTTTAATTGGCGGAGCATCTGTCTCAGGTCGCTGTAGGTTCGGGATTCCTTGTAATAGAGGGTCATGGGCATGTCCCATACTTTGTAATGGAATGGTTCCTGTTGGGAAAACTGCCGTAATAGGTCCCCCGTGAGTTTTGTTCCGCTCAATTCGTGTGGTGCTGTAATGATGCTGTCTTTGTCGGTAATGATGATCTCAAGCTCACTGCTGTCTATTATATAGTTAACGTAGGCAAGGCTGAATTCTGCGTCTGAGCCGATATTCCGTTTGTTGAAAGATTCCAGAATATCGGTATATATACGAATTTTACGGCGTTCGTCAATCTGGGCTTGTCTGAAGAATTCGTCTGAGGAACTTACCAGTTCGGCTTTCTGGCTGATGGCATTGGCCCACAGACGGACCTTTTCTTCCTCGGACTGGCGTATCTGGTTTGCCACATGGTCAATCTGCCATAAGGCAAACAATGCCATTAGAATTGTGATGCTGAGAATAATCCATTTACTTTTTTTCATTCCACTTTTATTGTTTTTGCCGGGTTTATTTTTGCGATATACGATGCAGGAATCAACATGGCGGCAATGCACACAATGAATGTTCCGATTCCGATAACGCCAAACAGGACGGGGGCTATATCTATGGGGACAAAACTCATGGAATAGCTTTCGCTGTCAAGTCTTACTATTTTGAATTGCTTTTGCAGCAAACAGAGCAGAAGCCCTATACCTTCTCCTATAAGAATTCCTTTCAGTATAATCTGTCCCGATTTGTAGAGAAATATTTTTCGGATGCTTTTGTTTGTTACCCCGAGAGTCTTGAGCAGACCGATAGTGGAAGTCTTTTCAAATATCATAATCAGTAATGCTGAAATTACGGCTACAATGCAAACGAGTGCCATAATGCCGATGATAAGCACGATATTGCTGTTCAGCAGGTCTAACCATGAAAACATTGCTGGGTATTCATCGATGATTGTCGTAAGAGAAAGGTCGTAACCGAGAGTCATGAGGATCTCGTTGGCAATAGGGGTGAGACGGCCGAAGTTATCCACTAAAATTTCATATCCGGCCACTTGGTTAGGTTCCCAGTTGTTCAATTTCTGGATCTGCCGCAGGTCTCCTACGATATAATGATTGTCGAACTCGGTAAGGTCGGTATTGTATATACCTACAACCTTTAGTGCGCGGGCACGGTAGGTATCGCCACTCCAGAAATAAGTTCGTATCTTGTCATCCAATTGTAGCTTTAGTTTGTGTGCTATGGTTGAGGATATGATGACTTCGTTGGACGGAAGTGTATCGCTCAAATCAAACAGCCTTCCATCAACCAGATTCTGTGCAAAAAATGATGAATCGTAGTTTACATCTACGCCTTTCATTATTACCCCATGAATCTGATCGTCGGTTTTGATCATTCCTCCCTTATTCGCGAAAAACTGGATGTGTTTTACGCCGGGGATTGCTTGAATGTATTGCACTTCAGGCCGGTCGGAGTTTACGGGAACTTCTTCGTAGGCATTACTCAACTGATAATTCTTGACTACAATATGACTACCGAAGCCGACAACCTTATTGCGGATTTCCCCCTGAAATCCCCTCAGGATACTTACCGACATAATCATAACCAGCACGCCGAGTGCGATGCTGTAGGTAGCAATCCTGACCAAAGGGCCTGAATATTTACTCTGACCCTTTGGCAGGAATTTCTTTGCTATGAACCGTTCAAATTTCACGGTTTAGAATGCAGTTGCAATGGCAACAAAATCCTCGGCTTTGAGGCTTGCACCACCGATAAGTCCACCATCTACGTCTGGATTGGAGAACAATTCCTTTGCATTGCCGGGCTTGCAGCTTCCGCCATAAAGAATACTGCAGTTGTCGGCAACTTTCTGACCGTATTTTTCTGCAATCAGTCCACGAATGTAGGCGTGCATTTCCTGTGCCTGTGCCGGAGTTGCGGTTTTGCCGGTACCAATTGCCCATACTGGTTCGTATGCAATAATGATATTTCCAAATTCTTCAGCACTAAGGTGGAAAAGGCCTTCGCGGATTTGGCTTCCCACAACTTCAAACTGCTTGTTGCTTTCGCGTTCTTCCAGCACTTCGCCACAGCAGACGATGGGCTTTATTTCATTACGAAGCAGTTGGTTTACCTTCTGGGCAATCTGTTGGTTGGTTTCGTGATGGTATTGGCGGCGCTCAGAATGGCCTACAATACAATAATCCAACTCCATGGATTTCAGCATTGGAGCTGAAATTTCACCTGTGAATGCACCCATTTCTTCGGTGCTGACATCTTGTGCGCCTACCATGAAATAGGAATCGTTGGCATAGTCGGATGCCATTTCCAGATAAGGGAATGGGGGACATACAATTACCTGCGTGCCATTCAAATCAACTTGTTCCAGTTGTTCCATGATTGAGTTCAGCAAATCATCTGCTTCCTCAAAAGTTTTGTTCATTTTCCAGTTTCCTGCAACAATGTGTTTTCTCATGTCTATGTATTTTTAATGTTTGTTTTTCATTGGTTCTCTCCAACCTAAATCCAGATTGTTTTTTTTCTCATATTCTTCCAGAAATGGAATGATGGCCTCGGTCGGAAGCGTCTTGTTCATGATGATCTCGCGTTTATGGTTGAGAATAATCATGGTTGGGGCTCCGTGTACATTGTAGGCTTCCTGATAGTCAATATTTACATTTGGTCCACCTACATTCACAAAGGGGAGCTCATGTTCTTTTACGTATGCTTTCCATTTCTCAACATCGCTCTCATATCCCACTGCATAAACCTCAAATGGTCTTGGACGGATATCGGAAACTGACAAACTGTCATATAATGCTTTGAGGGTTGCGGTCTGTTCTTGACAGTGGTGACAGTCGGGGTCCCAGAACCAAAGTATAACGTAGGGATAGTTCAGCCTGTGGCTTGAAATCCAGTCTTGGGGATTGGATGATTGGTTCGTGTCTGCCATCCAGAGTTCTGCCCCTCTTGCACCTATGAGGGATTTTTCCAGAAACTGCATTGTCTTTATCTTGTTTGTCAGTTCTCCTTTAGTTGCCCATGGGCATTTTCCGGTAAGATAGTATTTCTTGACAAGATAGCACCAGGTGGCATCCCATCCTATATTCTTGGTGGATCGGTAGTATTTTGGCATGATGAATTCCATCACATAATTCATCATGGTACTGTCGTCTTCAATCTTTTCGAGGAAGAGGTCAGCATATTTGCAGATGGTGTCCTTGTCGCTGTGATACAATAAGCCGAAGAAGTAATAATTTACTTTGTTGAAAAGGTTCGGTGTATAAATGAAATCGTGGTTGGAAAGATCAATCCCATCCCAGTAATGTTGGCGGTAATAGTAGGGCTTGTCTTCTATTTCTTCGGGAACTTGTACCCCTCTGAAGTGCCCCAGCAGCTCAAAAAAGAGATATTTTTTGTTTTTTTCTATTTCTCTGTCTTCCCAGGCCTGCATGTTTCTGTTTAGAACTTCAAGTTCCTTGGCTGCATCTGTTCTGTCATCGCGTTCTTCAAGTTCTTTGGCTTTTGCTCTGGCGCTTTCTTCGTATGCAAGGAAATCAAACATTTTCTGGTTGCTTTCGCTTCCTTTTACCTTGGTTGAATTTCCTTTTAATGTAAAGGTCATGGTCTGACTGTCATCAACCATGAAATCCAGTACACCTTTATTCTTTGTCTGGTCAATCAATACATATACTCCCCGTTTCCATTGTCTGGTACCATCAAATCTTACCACGCCTTTCTCCACCTTGGCGGTGTCAAGTATGATCAGTTTGTCTCTGAAATGTTGGCCAAGATACATTACCGAATCTGTGGCCTTGTCTGTCTTGAAGGTAATACAGTACTTCTGGGCGCTTGCTGCTGTGCCCAGAGACAGTATCGTGAGGATAATCAGTATCAGTTTCATTAATATTGGTGTTTATTAGTTGTCGCCCCCAAACTCCATCAGGTAGGATTTGATGAAAGTGTCAATCTTTCCGTCCATAACCCCCATAACGTCTCCCGTCTGATAGTTTGTTCTGTGGTCTTTCACGCGACGGTCATCCATTACATAACTTCTGATCTGGCTGCCCCATTCTATTTTCTTCTGGCTGGCTTTAATCTTTGCCTGTTCCTCCATACGGTGTTTCATTTCTCGGTCATAGAGTTGGCTTCGGAGCAGTCTCAGGGCATTTTCTTTGTTTTTGGGCTGGTCTCGGGTTTCGGTGTTTTCAATCAGGATTTCTTCTTCCTCACCGGTATATGGGTCTTTGTACTGATAGCGCAGTCTCACTCCGCTCTCTACCTTATTTACGTTCTGTCCGCCTGCACCGCCGCTTCGGAAGGTGTCCCAACTCAGTCTGGAGTTATCTACCACCACTTCGATGGTATCATCAACCAGAGGGGTGACGCTGACGCTTGCAAAGGAGGTCATTCGTTTTCCCTGAGCATTGAATGGACTTACTCTTACCAGCCGATGTACGCCGGTTTCGCTTTTCAGGTATCCGAAGGCGAAATCGCCCTCCACTTGCATAGTGACGCTCTTGATGCCTGCACCTTCGCCGTCGAGGATGTTGCTTATGGCTACTTTATAGTTGTTGCGTTCTGCATAGCGTATATACATTCTCATCAGCATTTCTGCCCAGTCCTGGGCTTCCACTCCGCCTGCACCGGCGTTGATGCTCAGCACAGCATCAAAACGGTCGCTTTCGTTCCTCAGCATATTTTTGAACTCCAATTCCTCCACCTTTTTTGTGGTTTCTTCAATCTGGGCAAGCATTTCCTCTTCTGAGGTGTCCCCAGCCTCAAAAAATTCCTGCAGTACCACCATATCATCGCAACTGCTTTCCACCTCTTTATAGGCTGAAGTCCAGGTCTTCTTGCTCTTGATTTCCATCATTACCTTCTTGGCTTCTTTCGGATCGTTCCAGAAGTCGGCCTGTTCAGTCTGCTGTTCTAATGTCGTGATTTCTTGTTTCAGGTTCTCTATGTCGAGAAATTTCTTTAATGCTTCCTTGCGGATTTCTAAGTCTTTTATGCTTTCTGGTATGGTCATAATTTCTTAATATTTTTCCAAATAATGAATATGTCGGTTGAAACTTTGTAGTTTCTCATGTATCTCAGGTTCATACGGGCTTCATCCAGGCGGCCTTCGGGAAGGATGTCTTTAGGTTTGAATATGCCTTGGGTGGGGTGTACCCAGCTTTTTCTGCCAGTCAGCACGCTCAGACAGTCCTTGAAATAGCCTTTTTTGTTCTGCTGTATCCATACCAGCAGGGGTGAGGCAATCAGCAATGCCATAGCCATGCTGATGTCGAGTATCCGTTTGTTTCTGCGGGCCTTGGGTGTGTTGATGGTGTTGAGTTCTATGGTGTACAGGTCTTCACGGCTGTTGATGGCATTGCTGCCTATCACGAAGTCGCCTTCCTCGGGGGCGATTTTGTAGGCTACGCCCGAGCGTTGCAGATGTTCCATCTGGTTGATGATCATCTGCATCGGGATATCTTTACTGCAGAATATCACCTCGTCGGCCTTATACACGCGGATGAGGTCGCCCAGTTTGTGGGTGTCCGCGGGTTCAATATGTAAAGTCTCTTCGCAGCGCAGTCCCAGTTCGCTGTATAGTTGGTTGATTCGGGTATATTCGTTTTCGGATCCCACAATGATGCAGCATCTTCTTACGATCTCTTTCAGGCGGTAGCCTTCAATGTGCAGCTTGCTGAGTATCAGTCTTACAATGGTAATGCCGATGACGGTCCAGAGGCTGCCTAATATAAGGATGGCTCTGGAGTATCGCTGGGTTTCATCAAGCAGGGAGTAGAAGACCAGCAGCACAGCGGCTCCGATGCCGATGCCTTTGATGAGGTCTCCCAGTTTCAACGGTTTGTCATAACCTCCGTTGAGCCAGCTGAACAGCATCATTACGAGCACGTATGCCGGAAGTACACCCCAAGTATAGATACTGGGATAGTAGCACACATTTTCGGCCCAGCAGGTCGCCCATAGCTGTTTGATTGCCACAAATCCGCCCCAGGCTACCAGAAAATCCAGCAGTGGGACGGCTATGCGCTGGGCGATGCGTTTTATCCAGCCAAGTCCTGCCCGAAGCCATATTGCCACCTGAATCATGTGGATATACATCTTGGCGTTTCCTTCTCCGAAATAACGTTTTGCAAAGATTATCATTGCATTATAGAAGGTGTAGATGTAATTCAGGCTTCCTTTCTTGGTGCTTTCGCCTTTATAGTGGATGATGCGGGTGGTGGGTAGATAATAGTTCTTGAATCCTGCCAGGCGGATGCGCCACGAGAAATCAATATCTTCGCCGTACATAAAGTAGCTTTCGTCCAGAAGTCCTACTTTTTCCAGTGCCGGACGGCTGATCATAAGGAATGCGCCGGGCAGTATTTCAATTTCATTTATCTCGTTTTCGTCGAGATGTCCCATGTAATAGGCTGCAATTTTCCTGTTGTGTGGAAAGAGGTGTATCAACCCGCAGATTTTGTAAAACGAAGTCTCGGGAGTCGGGAAGCCTCGTTTGCTCTCTTTCAGATATTTGCCCTCGCCGTTGATCATCTTTACTCCAAGGCCGCCGCAGTCGTGATGCTGCTCCATAAATTCAAGGCATGTCCTGAAAGTGTCCTTTTCCACCACCGTATCGGGGTTCAGCAGCAGCAGGTAATCACCTTTTGCCTCTCTGAGTGCCTGGTTGTTGGCCTTTGCGAAACCGGGATTGTCTTTGTTCTCGATCAGTCTCACCTGTGGGAATTTCTCCCGTACCATCGCCACGCTGTCATCTACCGAACAGTTATCTACCACCCACACTTCCAGTTCCGTATCTGCCGTTTCGGAATCGTATATGCTCCTCAGGCACTGCTCCAGGAAGTAGCGTACGTTGTAGTTTACTATGACGATGCTCAGTACCATTATCTATTATCCGTATATTTCGGGGCAGCCGGGAGTGAAATAGGCTGCAATGAATGCCAGCAGGATAAGTCCGAATTTTATCCAGGAGAATTTATTGTGGTCGTGATCAAAAAGAATACTTACGCTCACGTGCAGCAATATTCCGACAACCACGCCCATCATCAGACAGCTCAAAGTCTCGTTGCTGCTCATCACGCTGAGCCCTAACACCGAACCCAGCGGGGTCATGACTGCGAATACGGCAAGCAGCAGAAGTGATTTTCCGAGCTTAAACCTGTTGTTCATCATAAGCGTGATAAGTACCAGTGTGATAGGAATATTATGCAGTATTATTCCCCACAAAAGTCCTTGATGGATATCGCCCTCGCCGTCCACCATGGGCATACCTTCCAGGAAAGAATGTATGCATAAACCCAGCATCAGACCTGTCATCGGATGGATGTGTTCTGGGTGGTGTTCATGGTCCTCACAGCACACATTATGATTGTGGCCGTGTTCCACGCCATGGGTCATCTGCTCCAGCAGGAGCTGTATCATAAATCCCACCAGAGCGGCTGCCCCGACCTTGATTCCCAGATTCGGAGTGGTATAGCCTTTAAGGTACATGTGGGGCACCAGATTGATAAAACAACTGGCGAAAAGGAAGGCTCCGCCGAATGTTGTGGTTGCATCTATGAATTTTTTGCCTATTCTGTGTCGTCCCGACAGCAGAACGCTCCATGCCATAACGCCAATGAATATCAGGGCGTAAGAAATCAATATATCGCTGTTTATCGTCATTTTTATTATAAAAAAATTCTTGCAAAGATACGAATATTTCTTCACATGGCAAAATTAATTGTCATGTTTTTTCAAAAGAAAAGTCTCCTGGAAGCCCTAAAGCGGTATGTTATAGGCTATTGTGGCTCCTATGATTGTGCTCCAGCCGGTTTCTGTGGCGTTTTCTCGTAAATCCAAGGCCTTTTTCGTTCTGAACTGTACTCCGAGCAGCACCTCAAGTCCCTGCCAGTCAAAGCCTATTACAGGCGCGATAAACGGTCCTGAAATTGAATGTTTAATATCCTTTGTATATGCGTCATAATGAATTGTTTCAATTCCGTTGGTTAAATTAAAACTCCAACCGGCGCAAATGCCTAATGTCGGCATCAGCTCGAAGTCCGTGAAAGCATATCTTATGCCGATCGAAGGCCCCGCAGAACGTGTGGGACTATCATAAACGGATTCGTGCTGATAAGTCGCCCCAAGCCAGATACTCCATTCCTCGCGGGGACGGAAGGCTACACTAAATTCTCCATCCATCATCGAAGGCGAGTGGAAAGTATAGGCCGGCCGCAGATACCATCCCACGTCAGCGGTATAACTGCAATGCCCATTCCGGCATTGCGCCCATATAGCGTTCCCGATTGTAAGCGCGAGCAGTAGGATTATGGCTCTTTTCATTGTGAGAATATGTATTAATCTTTGGTTTAACTTGGCTTGTTTTTCTTTATGATATACAATATGATAGATTGTTGTGTCCGTGGCGTATTCCACTTATGTTAGTTTTGCAAAGTTACATTTAATTTTGCATTCCCGCAAATTTTTGCCTTCGTTTTCCTGTTTTCTGTCCTTTGGGCAATGCTGCATTTCTGCATAATTTCATCTTTTTTCTTCCGTTTTCTGCTGTGGTAACTCCCGGCTATCTTCTTTTTATCTTCTTTTTATCTCCACTTTATCTTTTGTTCTTAGAAAAGGAGATAAAAAAAAGATAAACTGGAGATAAAAAGAAGATAGAAGGGAGTTACCACCATATTGTGCGGTTATGAGGTGGTGGTAATTCTGTTGTAAATCAGCCGGCTCCGTCTGATGATGCTGAGGAAAGGGAAAATCCATCAAGGAAGCGGAATTGTGGTGGTGAAAAGTTGTTCCTTTTTCAAGAGTCGTTTTCTCGCCTCGGAAGGCCTGCAAGCAGTCTTTTCTCTCGGCTTACCGAAAACGTTGATAAAAAAAATTGGCAGAGTGAAAATTTTGTTGTATATTTGCAAAATCGAGTTGTGGTTATCGTGTACCGTAAGTAGTGGATTTATAGGGGTTTGTGGTGATGGTGCGTGCTTTGGTACAGGAATCAGGGTCTGAAAAATATTTATTGTTCATCATTTATATAGGCTTTCGTTATGGAAGATATGAAACGTAGAGATTTTTTGAAAGTGCTGGGAGGAGCTGGCGTGGCTGCGGCTGTGGTTGCTGCCGGCTGTAAGCATCCCAACGAAATTTCGGCAGAGGGTTTTTCGGAAGGTGAAGTACCTACCGATAAAATGACCTATAGAAAGGATACGCACGGCGAGAAAGTGTCGCTTCTGGGATACGGCTGTATGCGTCTGCCGGTTGTGGATGAGAACGCAGAGGATAAGGTAATCGACCAGGAAATGGTGAATAAGGAGACCGACTATGCGATTGCCCATGGTATGACGTATTTCGATACGGCTCCTGTCTATTGCAAAGGGAAATCGGAACACGCCGTCGGCGTGGCGTTGAGCCGTCATAAGAGAAACGAATTTACGATAGCTACCAAGTTGTCGAATTTCTCGAACTGGACCCGCGAGAACAGCATTGCGATGTATAAGAATTCCTTCAAGGAGCTGCAGGTGGATTATATTGATTATTATCTGCTTCATTCTCTGGCTGGTGGAATCGATAAGATAAAGCAGAGGTTTATAGATAACGGAATGGTGGATTTCCTGATGAAGGAGCGCGAAGCCGGCAGAATCAGAAACCTCGGTTTCTCCTTTCATGGAACGATGGAGGAGTTGAAATTCATGCTTGATATGCACGAAAAGGTTCATTGGGATTTCGTACAGATTCAGATGAATTATGTCGATTGGCGTCATGCGGAAGAGCAGACCGATGGCAATACCAATGCGGAGAAACTTTATAATGCTCTCAACGAGAGAAATATCCCTGTGGTGATTATGGAGCCTCTGCTCGGTGGTCGGCTGGCAAGTCTGCCCGACCACGAGGTGGAAAAGCTCAAGGCCCGTGAACCCCAGAAGAGTATCGCCTCATGGGCGTTCCGTTTCTGCGGAAGTCATGAAGGCGTGATGACGATTTTGAGCGGAATGACTTATATGGAACATCTCCAGGATAACCTCAGAACCTTGTCTCCGCTGGAACCTTTGAATGAAGAGGAATATGCTCTGTTGGAGGACATTGCGTCCAGTTACATAAAGTATCCCATCGTTCCCTGTACGGGTTGTCAGTATTGTATGCCTTGCCCGTATGGCTTGAATATTCCCAAGATTTTCGCCCACTATAACAAAGGTGTGAATGAAGGTTGGGTGGGAACCGGCAAGATGGATCCGGAATACAGAAAGGCCCGCAGGTCGTTTCTTGTGGGATATGACAGGACTTTGGAACGGGAACGCCAGGCGGACCATTGCATAGGCTGTGGCCAGTGTATGGAGCATTGTCCCCAGAAGATTCAGATTCCCGAGATGATGAAGATGATCGACGGCGTGACGGAAAAGTTCAAGACAGAAAAATAGTTGTTAATCGTAAATAATTGTAATTATGGTGCTTTTGAATATTGGAATGCAGGAAATCCTTATAGTGGCGCTGATTGTGCTGCTGCTGTTCGGCGGAAAGAAAATCCCTGAGATGATGAAAGGCATGGGGAAAGGTGTGAAGAGTTTCAAGGACGGAATGAACGGCATTGAGGACGACAAACCTGCTGAGAAAGAGAATAAAGAGTGACGTTCTGGGATCATCTTGAAGCGTTGCGCGGCTGCTTGCTGAAGATATTGGTGGCTGTGGCGGTGTGCGGTGTGGCTATGTTCTGTGTGAAGGAACCGCTGTTTGATCTCGTGCTGGCCCCGAAAGACAGTAACTTCGTGAGCTATAGGTTGCTTGAAAAGCTTGTGGGGAATGTTCCCGCGTTTGATGTGGAGCTGATAAACGTGAATCTGGCGCAGCAATTTATGATCCATCTGAAAGTTGCCATGTGGGCAGGAGTGGTGCTGGTGTCGCCTTATATAATATATGTGCTGTTCGGGTTTGTGGCTCCGGCATTGTATGAAAACGAAAAGAAATATGCGACACTTATGGTGGTGAGCGGGTATGTGATGTTTATGGTTGGGGTGTTGTTGAATTACTTGATGATATTCCCTTTAACATTCAGGTTTCTTGGAACTTATCAGGTGAGTAGCGAGGTGGTGAATATGATATCGCTTGAATCGTATGTAGGTACGTTGCTGATGTTGAGTCTGGTTATGGGAGTAGTGTTTGAGATGCCGGTCCTGAGCTGGCTTCTGGCAAAGATAGGAGCGTTGAAAAGTGCGGCGATGAGACAGGTGAGAAGGTATGCTATAGTGGTAATAATGATACTGAGTGCAATAATAACTCCATCGGGAGATGCCTTTACGATGCTGATGGTGGCGTTGCCGATATATCTGCTGTACGAGGCAAGCATTCTGGTGGTGAAAAGAACGGAAAAGAAAGAAAACAAAATATAAAATCATTATGAAAAGACTTATTCTTGTATGGACTTTATTGATTTTTGCTTTGTCCGTTGGGGCTCAGACTTCAAAGGATGTAGTGAAACTGAAAAATGGTTCCGTAATCAAAGGAACAATAACTCAGTTGAAACCCGCAGAAACCGTAACTATCACGAATTCGGATGGTTGCGTGTTTGTATATCCTATCGATGACGTATTGGAAATCTGCAAGGAAGACAATGCGGGAACAACCAGTTATGTGGACATTTGTATGATGGCAACAAATGATGCTGCCGAAAATTATCATGGTGAGGGAAGTCTCAGAGGGGCTACTTGGGCTACAACGATAGTCCTGTCACCTATATTAGGTATCATTCCTGCGGCTGTCGGGGCTTCTGGTGAACCTAGCTACACGGAGATGAACTGCCCCAAGCCCGAACTCTATCAGGATAATATGGCTTACAGGCATTGCTACGACAAAGAGGCTAAAAAAATAAAGAAACGTAAGTCTTGGGAGTCGTTCGGAATGGCAACTTTAACGTATATTGGAATGTATGCATTAGTGGTTATATCGATGGGGTTATCACAGATAGGGGGATAGGGTAGGAACATTATTTGTATAATATAAGGCATAAACATTGTAATTAAATAAATAGAATATCATACTAAAATAAAACTACTATGAAAATTGGTGTAATTATAGCCATGGATGAAGAGTTCCAGAGAATATCGGAACTGATTGGAAATAAAACCGAAGGCCAGCTGGGCGACAATTATCTGATCTTGCGCCATTGTGGTGTGGGTAAGGTGAATGCTGCCATGGGTGCTGTAGAACTTATCAAGGAAGAAAAACCGGATTGCGTCATCAGTACCGGAGTGGCAGGCGGAATCGATGCTGGATTGAATGTGCTTGATGTTGTCGTAAGTGATCAGATGGTTTATCATGATGTGGATTGCGGCGACGGTTGGGAATATGGTCAGATAATGGGTATGCCCGCCCGCTACTACGGCGAAAAGAAACTCTATGAGGCAGCCTTGAAACTGAACGAAATTCAAAACGAAACTCAGGTGAAATGCGGTATGATCTGCACCGGAGACCAGTTTATTACCAATCGTGAGGCTTTGGACAAAATCAAGTCAAAATTCCCCGAAGGTCTGGCAGTCGATATGGAAAGCTGTGCCATTGCACAGGTATGCCATAAATATAATGTACCATTCGTAAGCTTTAGAATTATCAGCGATACCCCAGGGAATACCGATAACCACGCAGCTCAATGGGCGGATTTCTGGGCAGAGATGAGTGGTCGTTCCTTCCGTATAACCAAACAGTTCTTCGAGCAGATTTAACCATCCGAAAGGAAAGAAAAACGAAAATAGTGGGAAATAAATTTTGTATGTGAAAAAAAAATCGTATATTTGCAAATCGAAATTGAACGTCCCACACAGTGCAATTGCGTGGTAAATTGCATAAATAGAGAACGTTGAATGAAACGAAAAACATACTCGCTATGGCAACAAAATATATATTCGTAACTGGAGGTGTGGCCTCTTCACTGGGTAAAGGTATTATTGCGGCTTCGTTGGCACGGCTGCTGAAGGCTCGTGGCTATTCGGTGACCAACCAGAAACTGGATCCATACATTAATATAGACCCGGGTACGCTGAATCCTTACGAACATGGCGAGTGTTATGTGACGGAAGATGGCGCTGAGACGGACCTGGATCTGGGGCACTATGAGCGTTTTACAGGTGTAGCTACATCGCAGGCAAACAATGTGACTACAGGCCGCATCTACAAGAATGTAATAGAAAAAGAACGTCGTGGAGACTTCCTCGGCAAGACTGTGCAGGTAATACCTCATATCACTAATGAAATAAAGGAACGTATCACCGCTTTGGGAAACACGGGAAATTATGAATTTGTGATTACCGAAATCGGAGGTACGGTCGGCGATATCGAGTCTTATCCATTCATTGAGGCTGTACGTCAGTTGAAATGGACAATGGGCCGCAACTGCATTGTGGTGCATTTGACATATATCCCTTATCTGGCAGCAGCCGGTGAACTTAAGACTAAACCCACCCAGCATTCTGTCAAGGCTATGCAGCAGCAGGGAGTTCAGCCCGATATTATCGTATGCCGTACTGAGCAGCCGCTGACCCGTAGCGTGAGAGAAAAAATCGGTCTGTTCTGTAATATTGACGGCGATTGCGTTATTGAAGATGGCGATGTGTCCAGCATCTATGAAGTACCTATCAAGATGAGAGACGAGAAACTCGATATTCAGGTGCTGAAGAAACTGGATGTGCCAATTAAAGGCGATGCTGATCTGGAAAAATGGGAAGCTTTCCTCTACAGATTGAAAAATCCGGAGAAGGAAGTCCGCATAGCCCTCGTGGGTAAATACGTGGAACTCCAGGATGCTTATAAATCCATTACGGAGGCTTTTATTCACGCTGGGGCACAGTTGAGATGTAAGGTAAAAGTATCATACGTGAATTCAGAACATCTGACTGCCGAGAATGTGGATGAACATCTGAAAGGTCATACAGGCATTCTGGTAGCACCAGGTTTTGGTACCCGTGGTATTGAAGGCAAGATTACGGCTGTGAGATACGCCCGTGAAAATAGGATTCCTTTTATGGGTATTTGTCTGGGTATGCAATGTGCGGTTGTGGAATTTGCACGCAATGTCCTGGGCTATAAGGATGCTCATTCTGTGGAAATTTCCCCAAGCACTCCAAATCCTGTAATCAATATGATGGAGGAACAGAAGACTATCTCCAATATGGGAGGTACGATGCGTCTGGGCGCTTATCCTTGTAAGTTGATTAAAGGCAGCAAGGCTTATGATATCTATGGCACGGAAATGATCAGCGAACGCCATCGTCATCGTTATGAATTCAATAATCAATATCTTGAAGAATTTGCAAAGGCTGGTATGGTGGCCACCGGTATCAACCCCGACAGCGGGCTGGTTGAGATTGTGGAAATACCAGATCATCCTTACTTCGTAGCATCGCAGTTCCATCCCGAATACAAATCAACGGTAATGAATCCCCATCCGTTGTTCGTGGCATTTGTAAATGCGGCTATGAATTATAAAGTAAATTAATATACTGGCCCCGTAGTTCAGCTGAATAGAACGTCGGATTCCGGTTCCGAAAGTCGTGGGTTTGAATCCCGCCGGGGTCACAAAAAACCATTTCTTATGAATATTCAGAAACCAGGTAAAGAACTGTTAGTTCTTATCCTTTTACTTGTCGGATTTACTATCGTGACTTCATGTGTATCGATTGTATTGCCGATGTTTGGAGTCAATATCGAGAGTGCCAATGCTTATCTGGCTTTGCAGGCAATAGGCCAGTTATTGGAGTTCTTCGTACCTGTAGTGCTTCTGATGGTTATTTATCGGCACAATGCAAAGGAATTTGCCTTGCTGAATTTCGAAGGCGACAAATGGAAGAAGGCGGGCGTGGCTATTGTCGTCTGGCTGCTTTTTATTCCATTAATAGAAAAATTGGCTTTATGGAATCAGAACTGGTATTTAGGACCTTTGCATGAAGTGTTGAAGGAAATATCGGCTATGAGTGAGGCTATTGTTGAGATGTTCCTTTCTCAGCCGGGTGTCGGACATTTGATTTTGAATCTTGTCGTGATCGCGTTGATTCCTGCTATAACAGAAGAACTATTCTTCAGGTGTGGCATTCAACAGCTGCTTTGCAAGATAATAAAGAATCCTCATGTTGCTATCATCTTATCAGCGGTAATATTCAGCGCTGCCCATGGCGATGTGTTTGGTTTTATACCCCGTGTGGTCCTGGGATTGCTGTTGGGGTATTTGTTCTATTATGGGGGCTCTATACTACTGAATACCACATTCCATTTTGTTAATAATGCGGCAAGTGTAGTGCTGTATTATTTGAATACAGAAGGGTTTACGGGTATTGATGTTGATGCCCCATTTAATTTGACATGGGAATTTGGTATCTTATGTGCATTGGCAGGTATTGGTGTGTTTGTGGTGTCGATTGCGAACACGCAAAAAAATGAAAAAACAATTAAAAATTGATTTGTTTGGAAACACTAATAGTCAGTTGATTATCAAAAAAATAAAGAAAATTCATTTTGGTTATATGTTGTTAATCAGTGTGTTATGTGTAAATTGCTGATTTTTTGACAAAAAAAGTAAAAAAAACTTGTTGTATATCAATTTTTTTTGGTAATTTTGCAACTCGTTTTCAAAAAGAATTATAATAATACATACGAATTATGACAAAGGCAGAAATTGTAGCAGACATTGCTCAGAAAACCGGAATTGAAAAAGTTGCTATTCAAGCTACTATCGAAGAATTTATGACCGTTATTAAAGATTCTCTCGCAGAAGGTGAAAATGTATATCTGCGCGGATTCGGTAGCTTCATCGTAAAGAAAAGAGCTGAAAAGACCGGTCGTAATATCAGCAAGAATACCACAATTATTATCCCTGCACACAATATTCCAGCATTTAAGCCTGCAAAGACTTTTGTATTGGATGTTAAAAAGAAAGTAAATTAATTTAAATATTTATTATTATGCCAAACGGTAAAAAGCACAAAAGACACAAAATGTCTACGCACAAACGCAAAAAACGTTTGCGCAAGAATAGACATAAGAAAAGATAGTCGATAGACTTCTTTTCCGATTAAAAAATCTAAAAATTCTAAAACAAATTACACAGCGGCTTACGCCGGCGTGTAGTTTGTTTTTTTTTGAAACAATGGAAAAAGAATTAGTTATATCATCATCACCAACCGAAGTTCAGATAGCCTTGCTGGAGGATAAACAGTTAGTTGAACTCCATAAAGAATCAAATGTAAGGCAGTTTGCTGTGGGAGATATTTTTGTCGGCAAGATTCATAAGATCATGCAGGGATTGAATGCTGCTTTTATTGATCTGGCTGACGAAAAAGAAGGATTTGTACATTATCTGGATTTGGGCCCCCAATACTATTCCTGTGAAAAATATCTGAGACTGGGTATGAATGGCGATGCTAAAATGGCATCATTGACTGACTTTACGCCTGAGCCTATCCTGGAAAAATCAGGTAACTTATCCAACGTCTTAAAAACCGGGCAATATGTTCTGGTACAAGTTGCCAAAGAACCCATTTCAACCAAAGGCCCCAAGATGACTGGGGATATCTCTCTGGCTGGAAGATATCTGGTTCTTGTGCCGTTTAATGACAAGGTTTCAATCTCCCAAAAGATTAAAGGAGCTGAAGAACGAAACCGATTAAGAAGGCTGATCCAAAGTATAAAACCTGTCAATTTCGGGATCATTGTAAGAACAGTGGCAGAAGGTAAAAGCGTCGCAGAACTGGATGCTGACCTGCGTCAGTTGATGGATTCTTGGGCCCAGATGACAGAAAAGCTGAAATATATTACTGGACCTCAGCGTGTCCATACCGAACTCAGTGCTACTTCTGCATTGCTGAGAGACTTATTGACGGATGATTTCAATACAATCTATTCTGATAGTGAAGAAATCTGCTCGGAACTCAGGTCCTATCTGAAAACTATTGCTCCTGAGAAGGAGGATATTGTGCGTCCGTATAAGATGGAGACACCCATCTTTGAGCAATTCGGTATTCAACGGGATATCCGTCGGGCTTTTGGAAAGATTGTTACGATTCGTTCGGGAATATATCTTTACATTGAGCATACCGAGGCTATGCACGTAATTGACGTGAATAGCGGTAACCACATGAAGTCCGGATCAGGACAGGAGGATACGGCATTACAGGTCAATATCGAATCTGCAAAAGAGATTGCACGTCAGTTGCGTCTGCGCGATATGGGAGGAATTGTGATTATAGATTTCGTGGATATGTCTAAGGCCGATAACAGAAAAACCTTGTTTGACGTCATGTCAGAGGAAATGAAGAAAGATAAGGCCAGACATACCATATTGCCGTTGAGTAAGTTCGGATTGATGCAGATTACGCGTCAGCGTGTCCGTCCAGCAGTCGAGGTGGAGGTTCAGGAAAAGTGCCCGTTATGTGAGGGCTCCGGAGTTATCAAGTCAAGTTTCTCAGTGGTGGATGAAATCGAGTCAAACATCCGTTATCTGTCCGAAACGCAGAATATAAAGAAATTGACCGTACTGGCACATCCGTTTGTCGAGGCTTATTTGAATAAGGGAATACTGCATCCGTTGAGCCGGATGTGGGGTAAAAAGTATAATCTGTCGTTAAAAGTGAAAGCCGTGCCGAAGTTCGGTTTGGTAGATTACAAATTCATAGACGTAAATGGGGAAGAAATATCTATTTAGTGTCATATTGCTTTTCCTGTTGTCTATTGGCGTATATGGACAGACAAGAGGAATTGATGTCTCAAAGTACCAAGGGACAATCAATTGGTCAAAGGTTGCAAAAACAAATAAAGTCAAGTATGTCTATGTAAAGGCGACAGAAGGAACCTCTATCCAGGACCCGATGTACAAGAAGAATATTGACGGCGCGAGGGCCGCAGGTCTGCCGGTGGGAAGTTATCATCTATATAGCAGTAGGACTACTGCATATCAGCAGTTCGGAAATTTCAAGAATGTGGTCAAGAAGGCCGATCAGGATCTGATTCCCGTGCTTGATATCGAGGAGCGTCAATGTAAGAATCTTTATCTGGAACGTGTAGATAAGCTTCTGGAACTTATGGAACGGGAATATGGCGTGAAGCCGATTATTTATACAAGCGAGAAAGTGTATTTTACCCATTTTACAGGAAAGAAATACAGCAGTTATCAGTTTTTTATTGCGAATTACCGACGGTTCCCCAAATGTCGTTTCCTGATATGGCAATATACAGAAAAAGGGAAAGTGAATGGCATTAATGGGTATGTGGATTTCAGCGAAATGAATCAGAAAAAGACTCTGGATAATCTAAAAATCCCCAAAAAGAAAAAATAGCTTAGATTTTTACGCTTTGTAAACATAATGGTTACAATCAGACGCAGGCAGTTTTTTTGACTTGTCTGCGTTTTTTGTTTGAAACGGTTTCTCTTATGGTTGGCTTTGAATGTGGGGGCGTACTGCGGGATTTGGCATTGCGATGATTTCTTTGTGTGATATCTTTGTGGTATCTCTGTGGTGTCTTCGGGTATCGGCCTATGAAATATCGGGGAAATACCAGAGTTACCAGGGAGATACCAGAGAGATACCACGGAGTTACCACGAAGATTCCAGGGGCGGAAATTGTATCTTTCCCAGTGGGCGGGACAGTCAATAGGTATGGATTATCGATGTCGCCTATAATCTGAATGAGTGAAATATTGATTTTTGATGACATTTTGCGTATGTTGCTGGTATTCTGCGGATAGCATCCGACATTCATCCGCCAAAATCCGACATTCTGTCGGTTGGATGGCGGATGAACCTTTTGTTTTGCTCGTTTTGCAAAGATGGGAATATTTCGGATGGGTTTTTGTGGAGAGTTTCCTTATTTATTTCGTCTGTGAAGATTTTTTTTGCGTATTCAAAAAAAATGTGTATATTTGCACGATGAAATTAGTGCGTATTTATTGCCTTCAGGAAGGCGGAAATCCGTGCTACTTGCTGTGAAATAACAAATTATAAATTAATATTAATAATAATGCAAAAAAGTAAAATAGGTCTCGATTTTCAAAAAGTTGAGCATGCACGTAGCGTTGCCAGGAAAATTGCCGACCAGGTTCAAGATTTTGTTGGCGGCTATACAACCGTAGCGGTAGAACGTACTATATGTCGTCTGTTGGGTATTGATGGCGTTGATACCAATGAGGTTCCTCTTCCTAATATTGTTGTTGATGAACTGAAGAGCAAGGGCGTTCTCGGTCAGGGCGTGATGTATTACATCGGTAATGCCATTCTGGAAACCAAGAAGACTCCTCAGGAAATTGCTGAGGCTGTTACTGCCGGAAAGCTGGATATTACTCAGCTGCCGATGCATTCCATGGCTGATATCAAGAAGGCTCTGGAGCCATACATTGAGGCTTCAATCGAAAAAATCCGTAAGAACCGCCAGCGTCGCGACAATTACATCAACACGATCGGCGAGGGTTCAAAACCTTACCTGTACATTATCGTGGCTACCGGCAACATCTATGAGGATGTGGTTCAGGCGCAGGCTGGTGCCCGTCAGGGAGCTGACATCATTGCTGTAATCCGTACCACTGGTCAGAGTCTGCTCGACTATGTGCCTTACGGTGCTACTACTGAAGGTTTCGGCGGTACTTTCGCAACTCAGGAGAATTTCCGTATCATGAGAAAGGCTCTTGATGAGGTAGGCGAGGAGGTCGGAAGATATATCAGACTCTGCAACTATTGCTCTGGTCTGTGTATGCCCGAAATCGCTGCCATGGGCGCTCTGGAAGGTCTGGATGTTATGCTGAATGATGCGCTTTATGGTATTCTGTTCCGCGACATCAATATGCAGCGTACGCTTATCGACCAGTATTTCAGCCGTGTGATCAATGGCTTTGCCGGTGTTATCATTAACACGGGTGAGGATAATTACCTTACTACGGCCGATGCATACGAAGAGGCTCATACGGTATTGGCAAGTGACTTCATCAACGAGCAGCTGGCATTGCTGGCAGGTCTGCCTGAAGAACAGATGGGTCTGGGTCATGCTTTTGAAATGAATCCTGAACTTGAGAATGGCTTCCTCTATGAACTGGCACAGGCTCAGATGCTGCGCGAGATTTTCCCGAAGGCTCCGCTTAAATATATGCCTCCTACGAAGTTTATGACTGGTAATATTTTCCGTGGCCATATCCAGGACGCTTTGTTCAATATGATCGGAATCTGGACCAATCAGGGTCTCCAGCTGCTGGGTATGCCGACGGAGGCTATCCATACTCCGTTCATGAGCGACCGTTACCTGAGCATCGAGAATGCCAAGTATATCTTCGGCAATATGAAGAATATCGGTGATGAAGTTGAATTCAAGGAAGACGGTATTATCCGCAACCGTGCAAAGAAGGTTCTGGATGATGCTACCGAACTGCTTGAGAATATGGAGAAGGAAGGTCTCTTCACGGCATTGGAGAAAGGTATCTTCGCCAACATCAAACGTCCGAAGAATGGCGGTAAGGGTCTTGACGGCGTTACCCTGAAGGGCGAAAACTACTTCAACCCATTTATTGATCTGATGAAGGGTCAGAAATAAATTCATTGTTATTGTAAATTGAAAATTTGAATATTATGAGTGAAGGACTTTATTCAATGGAAGCTAAGGATTTCGACAAGACCTTAGACCTGAAACAGATAAAACCTTACGGTGATACTATGAACGACGGTAAGACCCAGTTGAGTTTTACCCTTCCGGTTCCTGCCGGCGACGAGGCTATCGAGGCAGCAAAACAGCTGATGAAGAAAATGGGTTTTGAAAATCCATTAGTGGTTTACAGTAAAGAATTGACCAAGGGATTCACATTCTTTAACTGCTACGGCAGCTGCACACATACAGTTGATTATACTTCGATTCATGTTCCAAAGGTTGAATCTACAACTATGGATATGCATGAATGTGATGATTATATCCGCGAAAATATCGGTCGCAAGATTGTTGTGGTGGGAGCCAGCACAGGTACAGATGCTCACACGGTGGGAATCGATGCCATCATGAATATGAAGGGATATGCTGGTCACTATGGTCTGGAACGTTACGATATGATTGAGGCTTACAATCTGGGCAGTCAGGTGCCCAACGAGGAGTTCATAGCAAAGGCTATTGAACTTCACGCAGACGCACTTATCGTGAGTCAGACCGTGACCCAGAAGGATATTCATATAAAAAACCTTACCGAACTGGTGGAAATGCTGGAAGCTGAAGGCTTGCGCGACAAGATTATCCTTATCTGCGGAGGTCCGCGTATCAGCCACGAATTGGCAAAGGAACTCGGCTATGATGCAGGATTCGGTATGAATACCTATGCCGATGATGAGGCAAGCTATATTGCTCAGGAAATGGTTAAAAGAGGAATGAAATAATACTAAAATATAATTGTTATGGACAAAAACGAAATCAGAAACTTTATCGCTCGTCGTGCTGCACAGGAACTCCACGATGGTGACGTAGTTAATTTGGGTATCGGTCTTCCAACTGCAATCCCTAACTTTTTACCTGAAGGCGTTAATGTTATCCTCCAGTCAGAGAATGGTATGATTGGTATGGGCCCGACTCCGGAAGAGGGTAAGGAAGATCCTTGGTTCATCAACGCAGGTGGTGGATTTATCACTACAACCGAAGGCGCAAGTACTTTCGATAGTGCAACATCCTTTGGTATTATCCGTGGCGGTCATGTTGACGTTTCTGTTCTCGGCGCAATGCAAGTCGATGAAAACGGTGACCTTGCCAACTGGATGATTCCTGGCAAAAAGACCCCAGGTATGGGTGGCGCTATGGATTTGCTCGTTGGTGCCAAGAAAGTTATTCTTGCAATGGAGCACACCGCAAAAGGTAATCCTAAGATTTTGAAGAAATGTACCCTTCCTTTGACTGCAAAGGGTCAGGTAAATATGATTATTACCGAAATGGGTGTGATGGAAATCACTCCTAAGGGTATCGTTCTTACTGAGATTAATCCAGAGTTCACCGTTGAACAGGTTCAGGCTGCAACGGAAGCAACTCTTATTATCTCAGAAAATCTTAAAAAGATGGAATAATCCAAACGGATTTCATGAATAGAGTGGGGGAAACCTCCAAGTATTCCCCACTCTTCTTATTAATAGTATATACATATTTTAATGATGAAGAAAATCCTCTTGTTAGTGTTGATATGCCTGACCATGGGCACAACTTATGCTGCCAGCAATATGAAACTTCCACCTCATATTGAATATCGTAATTATGGTGTATATGGCATATTGGATTATACCCATTATTTCACACTTACCGAGGTAGATTTTTTACCTGAGTTCAGTGGCTTTAATGCATGGAATGCGGTTCTCGGATTTCAGATCAGAAAAGAAACCGCAATCGGTTTGGGCTTTACGTATTTGAGTGAACCTTCCGGCGGACTTACTCAGGTGCCGGTTTTTGTTGAACTGAGAAGCCATCTTACTCGTGACAGATTGTCTCCGTTTACAGTTTTATCTGTCGGATATTCATTTCCAACGGGCTCTTATTCAGGCGGTCAGCAGGCGGTCAGCATTGAGACTGGCGGTGTTAATTTCGGTTTGAGTGCGGGTGCCCGTTTTGCAATTAACCGTAACTTGGGCGTGAACCTTCACGTGGGCTATAAGATGCTCTCAATGCGGGATGTCCGTGTAAATGATGCGCCACTTACCCCCGCATCCGATGAGGCTTTGTTGCTGCATAATATCACAGTTGGCGTAGGTATTAATTTTTAACGTAATCGTTGGCTATGTTGAGAAAACTTCTGACGTTTGGATGTCTTTTGATTAGCGGACTTTGTGTATATGCCCAGCGTTCCGGCTCGGATGTATTGACTTTCGAAGCTACAGAATGGAATGACCATGCAGTTGTTTCGACTAACAGGCTTGAATCGCATACAAATGTCGTTGCTTTCGCCAACGAAAATGATATTGAGAAGGGTAATTACCGAAGATCTCCGTATTATATTTCTCTGAATGGGACGTGGAACCTGAAAATTTTTGATACGCCGTCAATAGAGAATCTTACGATAGATTCCAAGCATTTTTCTGTTTCGGATTGGCAGTCTGTTCAGGTGCCATCGCTTCATCTTGAAGATAGAGGAAGAATCATGAAGATACCAGCAGTATCAAATTTACTGTTGGATACCAAAGGCAATACGGTTGCAACGTATTATAAGGAATTTGAAGCCTATAAGACATGGAGCAATTATGCCGTATGGTTACAGCTTCAAGCTCGTACAGCATATTATGTATGGGTAAATAATCAGTTTGTGGGTTATGCTGAAAATTCCCGCGTGCCGAGTACATTTGATATATCGAAGTATCTCAAATTTGGTAAAACCAATACGTTGATTGTTCAGACGATAAGTTTAAGCGACGGAGCGTTGATGGAGACCAATCTGGACAATTCTGTGAACGGATTGTGCGGAGACGTTGCGTTATTGTTAAAACCAGAGACCCATGTCGGCGACTTCTCGCTGATACCTACCTATAATGCGGATACTAAAATAGGAATGATAGACCTTGATGTGGATTTGGAGAGTCTTTCAGGAAAGGGACGTTACTACCTTGAAGTTGAATTGTGGGATCCTAAAGGTAAGGAATTTGACAAGATGGGTAAATGGGTGGCTCTTGACAAGCGTAAGTCTGTCTCGCTTCATTTGAATCGGGATTTTACTCATGTGGATGTGTGGAATGATGTGACGCCAAATCTATATACCGCGGTATTGCGTGTCAGGAACGAGAATCTTGAAGTCGTAGAAACCGTAGGTACCAGATTCGGTTTCCGTAGTGTGAATTATACGGATGGTGCTTTGTGCGTAAATGGGGAAAAAATCAAGTTGAAAGGTATCGTCTTTGACGGATTGCAGAATACATCCAAAGACGTTTTGCGCAAAGAACTTTCTAAGGTCAAAGAATTAAATATGAATGCAGTATGGATGTCTGCATTCTCTACTAATGAAGATTCATTTTATGAACTTTGTGATGAATTAGGATTATATGTTGTTTGTGATGCCGACTTAAGTCCGTATGCATCACAGAAACAGGTTTTGGCAACAGATGAAGATTATAGTCTGATGTTCACCTCAAGGGTTCATGATATATATTCAAATTATAAGAATCATACTTCAATAGTGGCTTGGTCGCTGGGTCAGAGTGAGGATAATGGTCTTTGTATGGAGCAGGCGTATTCTCATCTGAAGTCATTGGAAAAACATCGTCCGGTATTGTATCCAGGAGCCCATTATGCAGAAAATACGGATATTGTGACTTTGAAGGAACAGACACCGGAAATGTTGAGACGGTATGTGCAGAAGAATAATAAGCGTTCATTATTTCTGTTGAATTTTGGAATCATCAATGGAAATAGTCTGGGTGGATTGTCTGCTATGTGGAATGCAGTAAATAGCAATGAAAAGTTTCAGGGAGGTTTCTTGTATTCGTGGGATAACCTATATCAGGATTCTCAATTACTGCCATGTGCAGACGAAATAAAATCAATGTTCAAGGATATTGATGTTTCAATTATCAAGACAACCCCGGATGCGGGTGAGTTCATGATTTCAAATCATTCCAATAATTTATTGCCATCTCATTATAAAGTAGAATATTGTATATATACAACACTTAAATCCCGCATCGTTGAAGGTGAGGTCTCTAATCTGCCTAAGCCACGGCAATCTGAAACGATCACGTTGAAGATTCCTCAGTTGGCGTTATATGCTGGAGAAAATCTCTATATTCGTTTTGTCGTAAAGCAACGCAAAGATTCGCCGGCAGTTCCTAAAAATACGGTATTGTCCGAAATTCAGATTCCTTTGGCTATGCCACAGGCTACCCGTCAGCCACTGCCAGAGTATTCCCGTCAGCCAATCAATATCGTTATGGATACAAATGAATCCAAGAATATGCTTACCGTAAATGGTAACAGATTCTCTGTTTCTTTCGATATGGGAAGTGGTGAGATTCGTTCTTATTCTTTTAACAATGTGAAAATCTTTGATGTGGCTCCGCAATTGCATTGCTGGCGCGAACCCATCCCCAATGATATTGCTGACAATCATTTAGTGAGAACTTGGCAACAGTATAATCCGAATCAGATACAGCGTCGTATGGTGGATATTGATTACAGCGTCTTGGATGAATATTCTATTGCCATAGATGTCATGTCCCAATATCTGGCTATAGACGGTAGCCCCTTGATAGATGAGAAACAAAGTTATCTGATACTATCCACAGGGGATGTGTTGCTTACCGAAGATCTTGCATTACTGTCGCCAAACAAAAAGCCGGCTTGTGTGGGATTGACGATGGCGTTGAACAAAGCGCTTACAACAGTGGAATGGGAAGGACTCAAAGGCGAATCCTATCCTGACCGGAAAGGATTTAATGTCAGGGGTATATATAATGATGATATATCAAATCTTTATCATCCATACGCTTCGAGCCAGGAATCGGGCAACCGCACCGATACCAAGTGGGTGTCCTGCAAAAATGAATCTGTCGGTTTCTTTGTTGATATGTTGGATACTTTGTTTGATTTCAGCATCCAGCCGAAGCATAGTTCATGGGTGGCAGACTTTGATTATTCTATGTCAGGAATTGGCAATGCGGCTTCCAATATGGGAATTCAGCCCCAGTATCTGCTGAATAGTGATAACTATCATTTTGTACTTCATTTTTGTGGATATGATTGCGAAGAAAATGCTGCTCGTGATTTCTGCCAGATAAAATATCCTCAATCCACCTCTGTGAATTTACCGATGCCCGAAATTTCCGCTGACAGAGTCCGTTTCGATGCACCAATGAAAATTTCCATCACAGTTCCTGATAAAAACATACAGATACGTTATACTACAGACGGATCTGATCCCAACGAGCAATCTCCTTTGTATAAATCTCCTATAACTATTGAATCAACCACCTTGATTAAAGCGCGGTCATTCAAGAAAGGAGTTTTGCATTCTTTTACTGCAAGTCAGTTGTATAGTTTTGATTACATTTCTTCAGTTAAATTCCAGAATACGCCGAATACTCCTTATAACAGCAATTATTCTTCCACTTTGGTTGATGGCGAATATGGTGATGTAAATGATTTGTCACGAGGATGGGTCGGATTTTCCGGTAATGATATGGTGGTTACTCTTATGTTGAGTAAACCTGTGAATATAGATCAGGTACAACTCCAGTTCGCACATGTTCCGGATGCCTGGATTTTGGCACCAACTGCTGTTGAAGTATATACCTCCGCAGATGGAGTAGATTATTCAACTAAAGATACGGCAAGTCTGAACTTTGATCCAGTATCAGAAGATATGAATCATTCAGAATATCTTAAAGTCTCAGTCTCAGTCCCACGCAATAATGTCAGATATGTAAAGATTGTTGCGAGAAATGCAGGAAGATTACCTCAATGGCATAAGGCCAAAGGTTTGAAGTCTTGGATATTGTCTGATGAAGTTATCCTCAAAGAATCAATACATTAATGACCAACGACATCTATACGCGAACTGAATTACTTCTACAACCTGAAGGACTGCAAAAGCTTCGCCAGTCTCATGTGCTGGTTGTTGGATTAGGTGGAGTAGGAGGGTATGCCGCAGAGCAGTTGTGCCGTTCAGGTATTGGTAATTTGACTCTGGTAGATGGTGATGTTGTCAGTGAAACAAATATCAATCGTCAGATAATAGCTCTGCATTCAACTATAGCGCAACCTAAGGCCGAAGTTCTGAAAAGTAGATTACTGGATATCAATCCTGAATGTCATCTTCATATTGTCAATGAATTTATTCGTGATGACCGGATGATAGAAATATTGGAGTCCGACCATTTTGATTATGTCGTAGATGCCATCGATACCCTTTCACCGAAAGTATTTCTGTTGTACCATTGCGTACAGCGCAATCTCAGAGTTGTCAGTTCTATGGGTAGTGCAGGAAAGATGGATCCTTCCCAGGTTTATATTTCTGACATATCCAAAAGTTCAGTATGTCCATTGGCAGCCATGGTTCGTAAGCGTCTTCATCGGATGGGAATTACGCAAGGCATCCAGGTCGTATATTCTACAGAGAAAGTGCCTCAGTATGCCATGATTGAAGATATTTCTCAAAATAAACGTACTACTATAGGTACAATTTCTTATATGCCACCTATTTTTGGCTGTTGCTGTGCCTCAGTAGTGATTCGCTCTTTATCTCAAATATAGTATGATGAAAAAAAGTATCAGATATGTAATTTATTCACTCTTTATCATGCAGCTCGCGGGTTGCAAAGTGGATTTTAACCCCAATGCAGAGTGGAAAGATATCCCTGTTGTTTATTGTCTTCTTGACCAGGATGATGATACCACCTGGGTTCGGGTTCAAAAATGTTACTTGGGTGAAGATAATTTGAACGCATACATGCAGATATCAGATTCCATAAATTACCCGGAAGGCGCTATTCAGGTGAAGATGCTGCAAAAATCTAATGGTGTCGTGTCTCGCGAATTTGATTTTGAATATACACTTCGCCATGATAAGCTTCCCGGTCAGTTTGCTTCCGTGGAACAGCCTTTGTACGCATGTCGTACAAAGGGTCAGTTGGTAGATGATGCGGATTATGAACTTCTTGTCATAAAAGGTAGTGACACTATTGCGCGATCTACTACAAATTTGATTTATGGCGATTATCATTTGTATGAACCTAATTCGGCCTTTAGCCACGAATTCAAGTTTCGTACGGGGATATGCAATGTAGAGTGGGCTTCCTTGAATAATGCGCGTTTATATCAGCCGGTTGTCCGGTTTTTTTATAAGTCATGGGGTGATACCCTTTTCGTAGATATACCATGTGTCAGCAAGTTGGTTCAACGTAATCAGGAACGTTTTTCTATTCAAATCCAGCAGAATACATACATGAATGATCTCAAGACGGCTTTGCAGTCTGACACATCAAGGAAAAAATTCGTCGATTTCGTTGAAATCTTCATCAATGCCTGTACAGAAGACCTGAACGCATATATGGCGTCACAATATTCTGGTACATCGGTCACCCAGAATCAGCAGATATATTCCAATATTCAAGGCGGATTAGGTATCTTCTCTGCCCGGAGACTGCATCTTTCTACAATGGTGCCTTGTGATTCCACCACAGGAACTGCTTCTAATATGTCTTATCGTGACCTTATCCGGTCGTTGGATGTGGGGTTTGAGTAATGGTGTGAATGTCGAAAATATCACTTTTTATAACATAAATTTTTGTATGTTAGGAAAATTGTGTAATTTTGTAAAATTATTATTTGAGAAATATTATTAAAAATCAATAAATTAGTTAAAAAAATGAATATTACTAAAGAGAATTTAGGTGATTTGGACCTTAGTATCAAGGTGGAAATTGAAGAAAATGACTATGCTGAGAATGTCAAAAAGACATTGAAAAAGTATCAGCAGAAAGCCAACGTTCCCGGCTTCCGTCCTGGCAAAGCTCCTATGGCTATGATTCAGCGTATGTACAAGACTTCTGTTATGGCTGATGAGGTACAAAACATCATGAGCGAGGCTCTCTACAAGTACATTGATGACGAAAAACTCGAAATCCTCGGCAGTCCGCTTTCTAACGAAGAAAAGACTGGTGCAATCGATTTCGACAATCAGACCAGCTTCACATTCTTCTTTGATGCAGCTCTGGCTCCAAAGGTTGAACTCGCTTGGGATAAGGTTGATGTAAAACTGGCTCAAATTAAGGTTCCTGCAAAGGATGTTGAATCTCAGATCGATCACATTACTCGTCAATACGGAAAATTTGAAACCCCTGAAACTATCGGTGAGAACGATTATGTATATGGTAAGATTGTAGAACTTGACAAGAATGGTGAACCTAAAGAGGGTGGCGTAAGCACTTTCTCCAGTTTTGAACTCAGCACCATTAAGGATGAAGCCATCCGTGCTTCTTTTGTCGGCAAGAAAAACGAAGATAAGGTTGTTCTCAACGCAGCAAAAGCTTTCTCTGCAGAAACCATCGAAAATACCCTGCATATTGATGCCGCAGCAGCCAAGAAATTCAAATCAGATGTTGAAGTTTCTATCAGTGGCTGTTCCCGCATTACGCCTCATGAGATTAACGAAGAACTCTTTGCTCAGGTATTCCCAGGTGCTGACATCAAGGATGCTGCCGCTTTCAAAAAGAAAGTTACTGAAGAAATCAACAAGGCAAACGATGAACAGTGTGAGATACTGTACGTTAATCAGGTTCGCAAGGCCCTTCTTGACAACTTCTCAGCACAGCTTCCTGAAGCTTTCTTGAAACGTTGGATTCTCAGCCGTGGCGGTAAAGATGTAACAGCTCAGAGCATAGAAGATGACTGGGCAGAAAAATATCTTCCATCGCTTAAGTGGGAAATCATCGACACCGAACTCAATAAGATTCAGTCAATCGAACCTACCCACATTGAGATCGTTGATGAGGTAAAAAATATTCTTCGTTCCTCCATGCCTATGAACGAAGGTGAAGATGAAAAGGCTTACAACGAACGTCTGGAACAGACAGCTCAGACCATCGCTAAAGATGGCAAGAATATGGGCCAGCTGGTTGATAAGCTTTATGTTCGTAAAACAGCAAAACTCTTCCGCGAAAAACTCAATCCAGAAGTTGAGAAAATCTCCGCAAAAGAGTTCGCTGAACGTGCAAAGGCATAAGTATAACATCGTATAAACCCACCAAAATGAAGAAAATTCTGCTTGCAGTACTCCTGCTTTTAACCATCTGCCAGTCGTCACAGGCTCAGGTTATTCGCTTTATTGACAATACCTTTGTTACCCTTGGTGGTGGCGTCAATTGGTATGGTAATGATTATGGCTCCGTCTTTAATAAAATGACGCAGCCGGATCAGTTGGGCGCACCGTCTTTTGATGTCGCATTCGGTAAATGGATATTCAATCCAGTAGCCCTTCGCGTATCTTTTAGCGGATTCCGTGCAACCAACGTCTATCCCATTCCTCAACCTTCAGGTACAAAATCCGCAACCGGCATCCCTGGGTTGGGTGATAGCACAGCCACTGCAAGCACACTTTTCCTTGCTCCACATGTGGATCTTATCTGGGATGTAATGACCTCCATAAAAGGTCTTAAACCCCGCAATTTCAATATCTATCCATTTATCGGATTCGGCATGGTTTATCGTTTGCCCAACCCGTATATCCACAGAGATACAGACTTTACCGCTCTGGCCGGTGTAGATGTTGAATGGGCGTTTGCTCCCAATACAATGCCAGGATGGAAACTGTTCGCACAAGGCAAGGTATTTATGTTCTCAAGTGGTTTTGACAACAATACCTCAACCTCATCACTCTTTTACCTTCAGGCAGGATTGAAATACGATATTCACCCAATGCCTTATCGTCATCGCGTGTCCGGCGAGTCTCGGCTTCCTGGAGACGATTGGTATATAGGCTTCGGCGCAGGTCTGAATTTAGCGCAGACTCATGCCTTCTCGGGATTTGAAACCAATCTGCAGCCTATCGGGGACATCTTCCTCGGAAAGTATTTTACTACGTTGCTTTCTGCCCGGTTGCAAGCCAATTTCGGTATGTGCGCCATCAACGAAAACACGAACTTCACTTATTACAATCTCCATGGAGACATTCTGTTTGATGTCATGAACATCAAGTTTGCCGTGCGGAATCGCCCCTTCAGCGTTTTGCCTTACCTTGGCGCCGGTGTCATCAACCGTACCGACACACCAAAACTCCAGGTGAGTGCCGATCTCGGTGCATTCCTGAGAATATACCTTAATAAGCATTCAGACCTCTATTTTGATGTCCGTTATGCCATGGCACATTCCCGATTCATCCGCGATTTTGAAGGTGTAGGTCAGCGGGCATTCTCATTCGGAATACCATCCATCTCCTTCGGTTATATCCGCAATCTCGGTACCGCAAACTGTAGATAGACCCATAAGAATTTTCTTCATACAACACTTAAAGGCGGCCCTTCCCGGGCTGCCTTTATTATATTTTATCATTCTATTGTTTTCTCGTTCTCAAATATCAGAAACCGCCTTCTTTTCCCGGTGTTTCGTTCGCGTTTTCCTGGGGTAACTCCCTTCTATCTTCTTTTTATCTCCATATTAACTTCTTTTTATCTCCTTTTCT
>JAZUFZ010000022.1:0-64406 GCA_045640985.1 Bacteroidales bacterium | reverse complement strand
CGACTTAATTTTTCTACTAAGAAGCTTATTTACAACAATATACAACATTACCAAACCAACTGTCCACAAGATTATGAATCTCAACAGGGGCTTAAATAGGCTCAAAATACTGCTCTAAAAGGTGCAAAAATCGCATAATTTCCCTATTTTGAATGTTTTTTTTTGAATTTTTGCATTGTTTACGGGCTTCTGCCTGATGACACCAAAATACGACTCGACTGAAATTTTGGGGTCTAAATAGGGCTTACGGACGATTTGAGCGGTTTCAAATATCCGATTCTTCATTTTTAAGAAAAACAAGCGTGCCCTTGACAGGACACGCTTCATTATTATAATCATAACCTAAATCCATGATTCCATATTTAGTTGTGGCTTGGCAGCGGAGTGGCGGATGGCTGCTGGATATAGTCAATCTTGGCGGAATTGTCGATAGCCTCCGAGATATTGATAGCGTGGTCAGCCAACTTCTCGTAAAGGGCATAGATACCGCTGTAGGCCGTGCCGATGCTATAGGAATAGGTACCGTTCTTGAGTGCATCCAGATGCTGGGCACGGAGCACATCGCGATACTTGTTCACATCGTCCTCTGCCTTATATGCAGAATCCAAATCAATATGGTTGTAATCGGTATGAAGGTTAGCGTCCATTACGTCCAAGGCATGCTGCACCAGGTCGGTGATATGGGCGATATTCTGGTTGAGTCCGTCATCGAAATGGACTTCCTCCTGACGCTTGTTCTTGCGATGAATAGCGATTTGGTAGATATCGTCTCCGATTGATTCAAGGTTATCGATAATGCGGAGCATAGAACTAACCCTCTGAGAAGCCTCGCGGGACATATCTCCTTCCGAAATCTTGGTAAGGAACTGGGCAATCTCGACCTCCATACGGTCAGTAATGCCTTCGTATTTCTCTATACGGTCAAAGATGCTCGTAAACTCTTCTTCATCCTTCGCAGTTCTCAACGAAGGCAGGAAGGTGTACATACGGAGTACCCGCTTTGAGTAATCCTCGATCTCTTTTCGAGCCATCTCCAGGTTCAGTTCTGCAGTGTTCAACAGACCTCTGGATATATATTTCAGACGATATTCATCCTCTTTATCTTCAGACGGTGTCTTCACCATCCAATCCACAATCTTAATGATCTGGGGAATAAAGAATACGAGAATAATGGTGTTAGCTATATTGAAGAAGGTGTGGAAAATGGTAATGGCAAGAGGTACAGAATCCACAGATTCATAGGGCGACATTCCGCTGAAAGCCATCGTGATGTCTGCCACAAGGCTCATCAACGGGCGGAAGGCGATGAGGGCGAACACCACGCCCAGCACATTGAACACCAGATGAGCACGAGCCGCCTTCTTTCCTGTAGGATTAGCCATCATAGCGGCTATATTGGCTGTTACGGTAGTACCGATGTTCTGCCCCATCACAATGGCTACAGCAACATCAAAACCAATCCATCCGTTGGCACACATGATCAAGGTGATTGCCATTACGGCAGAACTGGCCTGAAGAACAGCCGCAAGTATGGTGCCTACCAGCACAAATATCAATATTGAGCCGAATCCCCATCCTGACCAACGGGCCAGTTTCTCAAGAAACGCTTCGCTGAGTGTCGGCATAGCATCCTGAAGGAACTGAAGTCCCACCAGCAACAGGCCGAAGCCGATTAAAAACTCTGATATATATTTGCACTTTTCATTCTTTGTCATCATAAACGGCAGAGAGAGCGCCACTACCACCAGCGGGAAAAAGAAAGCCCCACCTGCTCCATGACCGCCCATGCCGAGCAGTATGATCCATGACGTGAGCGTGGTTCCGATATTGGCACCCATAATCACCGCGATTGCGCCGGCGAGGGTTAGAAGCCCGCTATTGACAAACGAAACCACCATCACCGTGGTGGCTGATGAGGATTGGATGGCGGCAGTCACACCTGCGCCTGTAAGAATGCCACTGATAGGGCGGTTGGTAATACGGCTCAGGACCGCACGCATCTTGTTGCCCGCAATTTTCTGAAGACCCTCGCTCATCTGCTTCATGCCATACATGAATACGCCGACGGCTCCTGCGAATTTGAGGATCACGATCAATACTGTTGTAAGATTCATTGTTTTTGTGTTTTTGGTTTACTGATGTGGCAGACCGCCTGCCACCTTGAATAATTTAACTTTATTTGTACGATTTTATTTTCTACGTAGATTTCTGCTGCAAAAATACGAAAAAAAAGAAAAGGAAATACACCTGATCTGCATATTTCAAGTTTCAAGCAGGACAAAGAATGTCAAAATACTGAATATCATATATATCGATTTCATCTATACCTTAATCTATAAAAATTATATAGGTCTTTATTTCCTCTCAAAGGTATTCAAAATCTAAAAAATAGGATACATTCCATTTCCGAAACCATATACGTAACACCGACCATTACATAATCCATATTACACAAGGAAATACATTCAGGCAGTATTAGTTGTGGCTTGGCAACGGAGTGGCGGATGGCTGCTGGATATAGTCAATCTTGGCGGAATTGTCGATAGCCTCCGAAATATTGATAGCGTGGTCAGCCAACTTCTCGTAAAGGGCATAGATACCGCTGTAGGCCGTGCCGATGCTATAGGAATAGGTACCGTTCTTGAGCGCATCCAGATGCTGGGCACGGAGCACATCGCGATACTTGTTCACATCGTCCTCTGCCTTATATGCGGAATCCAGATCGATATGATTGTAATCGGTATGGAGGTTGGCATCCATTACATCCAAGGCATGCTGCACCAGGTCGGTAATATGGGCGATATTCTGGTTGAGTCCGTCATCGAAATGGACTTCTTCTTCCCGCTTGTTCTTGCGATGAATAGCGATTTGGTAGATATCGTCTCCGATTGATTCAAGGTTATCGATAATACGGAGCATAGAGCTTATCCTCTGAGAAGCCTCGCGGGACATATCTCCTTCCGAAATCTTGGTAAGGAACTGGGCAATTTCGATTTCCATACGGTCAGTAATGCCTTCGTATTTCTCTATACGGTCAAAGATGCCCGTAAACTCTTCTTCATCCTTCGCAGTTCTCAACGAAGGCAGGAAGGTGTACATACGGAGCACCCGCTTTGAGAAGTTTTCGATTTCCTTCTGGGCCAGCTGCAGATTCAGTTCGGCGGTATTCATATAGCCACCGGAGATAAATTTGAGACGATACTCGTCTTCGGCGTCTTCCGCCGGAGTCTTCACCATCCAATCTACGATCCTGATGATCTGCGGAATGAAGAACGCCAGGATGATGGTATTAGCCACATTAAAGAAAGTGTGGAAGATGGTAATAGCGAGCGGCAGACTTTCGGCCGCCTTTGCTGCATCGTAGGGGTTAATGCCGCTCATGGACTCCGTCATAGAGGCGATAAGGTTCATCAACGGATGGAAGACAATCAAGGTCAGTATCACACCCACCACATTGAACACAAAGTGGGCACGAGCCGCTTTCTTACCCGTGGCATTGGCCACCATAGCAGCTATATTGGCGGTAAGGGTTGTACCAATATTCTGCCCCATTACGATGGCCACAGCTATATCGAATCCAATCCATCCGTTGGCACACATCACCAAAGTAATGGCCATCACGGCAGAGCTGGCCTGGATGAGCACCGTGAGTATAGCGCCTATAATAATGAATATAAGAATCGACCAGAATCCCCAATCCGACCATGTAGCCATCTTGGCCAGGAAGTCGTCGCTCAGTGTGGGCATCGCGTCCTGCAGAAACTGCAGACCGATGAGCAGAAGACCGAAACCGATAATGAACTCTGAAATATACTTACATTTCTCGCCCTTCATCATCATAAAAGGAAGCGAGAGCGCAATCACCACGAGCGGAAAGAGGAACGCGCCGCCTTCTCCGCCGCCTCCTCCCATTCCGAGGAGTATAATCCATGAAGTAAGCGTAGTACCAATGTTGGCACCCATCACCGCCGCGATGGCACCTGCCAGTGTAAGCAGTCCGCTATTCACAAAAGAGACCACCATCACCGTGGTGGCCGTAGAGGACTGGATGGCAGCTGTGACGCCTGCTCCTGTTAAAATTCCACTGACCGGGCTGCCGGTGATACGGCCGAGGATGGAACGCATCTTGTCGCCAGCCACTTTCTGTAATCCTTCGCTCATGTGCTTCACACCGTAAATGAATACACCTACTGCACCTGCGAATTTGAAGATTACCATTAAAACTTCAAAAAAGCTCATAAATTTTCACTTCTTTTTTTACTTACCATGGTAACAGCCAATCTGTTACCGAAATTCATTAACTATCTAAATCAATGCAAAGATACAAAGAAATCCTGATACCACAAAGAAAAATTGTAAAATATTTAAAGACCGAGGAACGCAATAATTTAATCCAAACCGCGTTTTAATACAAATGGTTGAGATAAAAAACATAAACGGGGAAGTCATTTTGACAACAGAAGATGATGATACTTCTTCTTTGATCTGAATACAACTTGTAAAAAAATTCCATGGGACGCAATTTTTTCTAAATTTTTGCGTTATAGTATTAAATTTCAAGCAAGATGCTTATCATTAAAAACATACACGGTGATATTATAGCTCGGATTGATGAAGAGGATTTCGCTTATGCAATCCTATCTGGTATGGATTTAAGAGAGGCAGATTTAAGGGGTGTCGATTTAAGCATGGCAAGCCTTAATTTTACAGATCTTACTGGTGCTGATTTGACTGGCGCCAATTTGAGCAATGCTTCTATGGATGGGACTATTCTTGATGATGCTATCCTTGATGGAGCAGAACTTCCACTGCCTCCAATTCAAAGAGGATATGCTTAATAAAAAAAGGCTGTCATTGACAGCTTTTTTTATTTCTTCACCCCCATAAACGTCCGAATCACCTTATTGCTGCTATGTTCCGCAACAATATCCAACAGTTTCCCCTCACTCTTTTCCAGCGAACCGCTCAGCCAGTCGCTCATTGTTCTGGAAGTCTTCCCCACCAGCGCCCTCGGAGTGCCATTTCCAATACCGTACTCCCTGAAAATACCATGCACGGGAAACTGGAACGCCACGCCGGCAACCTCCCCAGTGTCGTATTTCAACTGATACTGGATGTGGTTCCGCAACTTCTGCTCCGTCTTCCCAGCCTTTTTTCCACTCTTGTACGTGTGGTTGCGACGCTTCCTCATCAGAGTATGAATTAACCTGGTAATGACTCCTGCGAAGAGACAGATCTTTCCTGCTGTAATATAGTCACTTGTATAGGGTAACTCCCTCCTATCTTCTTTTTATCTCCAGTTTATCTTTTTTCTATCTCTTATTCTTAGAAAAGGAGATAAAAAGAAGTTAATATGGAGATAAAAAGAAGATAGAAGGGAGTTACCTCTATGCGGAGCCCCTAGTGGTGGCGCTGCGCCAAGCGCTGCCTCAGCACCCTCTCACAGGCCGAATGCCAAGTGTTACCGGACAATTTTTGGTAATTATATACTTGTTGGCAGTAAATACTATAGAAAATTTAAACAAAAACAAATTTTCTTAAAAATATATTTCAAAAAAACTCCAAAATCTTTTATTTAGTGGTGGTTCACTTGAGCCTTAGTTTTGGAAAGTGTCTTGTATGTAAGAGTTAGTACTTATTGTATCAATAGAAATAACTTCAATTAGACTTTGTATGCCATCAGCAAAATCAGCAGCAACGCTTGCTCTTTGACTGCCATCAGTAATCTTTTCTATATCAAACTTATCATTAATTATACGAACAATCATATTGGTTTCATCATAATCATAATCTTTTATTAGCATTCTAATAAGCGTTCTTCTTTTATCAATGCCGCTATTAATGTCAAGGAATTTAAGGTTATTAATACAAGCCTTCAACTCATTAATCCAATGAGCAAAGTTTTCACATTCTGGACTAAAGAGTTGGCACCACTTGCAGAGACACCAATTTTCTACAAGTTGGAATCTCAAACCATCTACCCTTGCTTTGTATGTTTTCAAGGGTACAGCCATTTCATTAATCATACCAATACGATTTAATACATCATCAACGGTTTCATCGATAATCTCTTTTAACTGAGATTCTGCTATTTTCTTGGTTGATAATTTCTTCATATTTATTTTGATTTTATATCTAATAATTATATCAAACAATTTTCTTTATACCAAATAGTTCCTAAATAATAATATACATTATTTTCTAAAGAAAACAAAGTAATCTTAAAGAAATCATGAAATTATTCTGCCAACATGTATATAGTTTCCTTTTATTAACATCGTTCAAGAAAACTCACTCATCTTTATTGGGTGGAATAAATTAAACATCATTTCCAATTGCAAATATACAACATTTTTTACATTTTGAAAAAAAAATCTAAAATAAATACAAAATTCACTTCCTGAAAATATATATATCCACTATTTTCCGTCTATATGTCACATTATATCATGCAACAGAATACCTTCTATGTGAGTAATTTTCGGAATATTTTAATTGTATTTCAGACAACATGTACATAATTTCTTAATTTTATATGTAACTATTGATTAATTCCGCCAACGGAGCAATGGCATAAAAAAAGAGTGAACCCTTACAGGCTCACTCTTATGACATGTATTTCGTGAATGTTACTGTACGTCGTATTCATCAAGAGGTTGGGCAATAAGACCGGTGAAGGCGCCTGAATTGTCGAACTCCATACGGGTGAACTTCATCTTGTTTACGGAGCCTTTAAGTTTCTGACTTACCACAACGTAGGTGTAAGGCTTGGGTTTCTTGCCATCTGCACCGCGGTATTTGGAGTCAAATTCATAGACTACCATTTTTTCCACCTTGTATTTCTCGCCGCTGAATTTCTCGGCAAGGTATTTCATAATGGCAGAAGTGTAACGATCCTTGTTGAGGGTCTTGCCGGTCTTGACGAGTTTTTCTGTATTGACATCATATACGGCTTCAAGCTTTACCTTCTGGTTGTTGGTGTAGTACGCAACGACTTCATCGTAGCCTCGCTGAGCCCATTGGGCATCCTTGTTGTTGCGACGGGTTGGAGGTACGCGCTTGTTGAAGTCGGCTGAGATTGCTTCTGATGGAGCAAACGGAGTTTCGTCCGGCTTGTCAATCTTGGGTGCGGGACGGGTTTTCTTACGATGTTCTACAGGAGCTTCCTTCTCGATTTCCTCTTCGGTTGCATCAGGGTTGTTATACTTGTAATAATCGCGTTTTACGATAGCGGGGTCGGGAGCGGTAGATTTCATGAGTTTTCCACGAGTGTCGAATATCATCTCACAATCTTCTGCTCCTACACCTTTACGGATAATGATCATGCGATAATAGTTATCCCCGGAGAGTTCTTCGATATAATCGATGGTCTTTACTCTGTAGCCAGGATAGTTATTCACATAATAGGTATTCATAAGGGTAGGACAGTCGGAGAGCTGTACAGGGAAGGAGGAATACTGCCAGTCGCCGGAGGCAGCGAAGTAGCTGCGGCCTTCCTGACCGTCAATGATGATTTCGGCTATATACTGTCCGGGAGCCTGATACCAGTTTTTCACCTTATAGGAATCGTAGGTCTTGTCCAGCGCGAGCAGCACGGACTGAGGAACTGCGGTCTCTTTAATTTTGGACTGGGCAAAGATGGTTTGCGCGCAGACCAAAGCGAGAATGAGGGCTAAAATCTTTTTCATGTCGTTTTTTGGTGTGAATAACGATGGTTTTTGTATTTTATTGCCTGACGGCAAAACATTTAAGTTTATTTAAGAGGTTTTACTTATACAGGACATCCTTGCGATCGGGACTGATGCTGACTGCCATGATGTTCACGCCGGTTTCCTGCTCGATTGCAGAGAGATATGCCAAAAGTTTCTCTGGGAGTTCATTATAGGTCTTGGCGTGGCTGAGTTCCTGTTTCCAACCCTGGTAGCTCTTGAGTATGGGTTTTATTTCAACGGCATTGAACTCGAATGGGAGCTGATCGGTTTCCTGACCGTTGATGCTGTAGTGGGTACACATTTTGACTTCATCAAAGTCGTTCATTACATCAGGCTTGGTAACAAAAAGGTCGGTTACGCCGTTGAGCATGCAGACGTATTTTAACGCTGGGATATCAATCCAGCCACAACGACGGGGACGGCCCGTAACGGAGCCGAACTCATGCCCGATCTTGCAAAGCTGACTGCCGGTTTCGTCGAAAAGTTCGGTTGGGAAAGGACCTGCGCCTACGCGAGTGCAGTAAGCCTTGGTAATTCCCATAACACGTCCGATATTGGTAGGAGCCACACCGAGTCCGGAGCAGACTCCTGCGGTAATAGTGTTGGAGGAAGTCACGAAAGGATAGCTTCCGAAATCGATGTCGAGCATAGATCCCTGTGCACCTTCTGCGAGTACCTTCTTATTCTCGCGCAGACACTGGTTGATGAAATATTCGCTGTTGATGAGATTGAACTTCTTGAGTTCTTCAAGGGCCTCGAACCATTCTGCCTCGTATGCATCCAGTTTCAAACCTTCAAGGGTAAAGTTCTCCACATCAAAGCCGAGCATCTTGGCCATCTGGATGTGCTGGTATTTCTGCATCTCGAATTTCTCGCGGAAATCAAACTCAAGGATATCTCCTACGCGCAAACCAGTACGGGCAATCTTGTCGGTATAAGCCGGTCCGATACCTTTGAGGGTGGATCCGATCTTGGCATTACCTTTGGCCTGTTCGTTGGCGGCATCCATCAAACGGTGGGTAGGAAGAATCAGGTGGGTTTTCTTGGAGATATAGAGATTATGTGTGGGTTCCACGCCCTTTTCGCGCAGGCTTTCCACTTCCTGACGGAAGATTCTGGGTTCGAGAAGTACACCATTACCGATAACGTTAATCTTCTCGGTATGGAAAATACCTGAAGGTATGGTTCTCAAGACATGTTTAATGCCATTGAATTCAAGGGTATGACCTGCATTGGGGCCACCCTGAAAACGGGCAATAACATCATAACCTGGAGTAAGCACATCAACAACTTTACCTTTGCCTTCGTCACCCCATTGGAGACCTAAGAGCACATCTACTTTTGTCATTTTCGTTTTTTTGCATTGGGAACTCCCCCCGCTGCATCTTTCTATATGGTTTACTATTAATATATTAATCGTTTTAACGTTCTTTTCACCCACACTTTTTTGTATGGCAAAGATACAAATTATTTTTGACTCTGCAAAATATTTTTTTCATATAGGGTTCTCATCTCGAATAATGAAGACCCAATCCAAGCCAGAACGGAAATGCAAAGTCCCTCGGGCCCAATCCTTTCGGATGAAATAGCCTGCACCACCCGATGCTGGCGCCTACCTTGAAATGTTCCACTCCGATTCTGCATTCAATCATTGATTCGACCAGAAGTGAGTTTGATGGATAATAGTCATATTGTTCTGTCCATCTATCCAAGTCACCAAAATACTGTCTCTGTATGCTTTCCACCGTACTGTTCGAGTAGCCCAATTTCAATGCCGCGCCCAAATCCAACTTTAGATTTCCCGATGGGTTGCATGACAGGTTTTTCCACCCGAAATCGGCCTGTCCGAAGAATATATGACGGTGATACCGGTTATTCAGCTCATCATACAACTCACTCCATCTGCCTTGTCCGTAACCGCCCCATAGTTCCAACACTTTGTGATCCCCGAAGGGTTTGAACCAGCCTCCTGCCAACTGTCCGTAGGTCCCTCCTATGTTGTTCACATGCCCTTGAACTGCCGTATGACTGCCCACAGCCCATGCAACTGTTGCCTGACCGAGGGGCTCAACAACTGAAGCTATCGTCGCATCAAGTTCTATATCACCTTCATTCTGCAGCAGCGGGATATCCACACACGCCGGTCTATAAGACCCACAGCCTGAAAGAATCAGAGCCAAAATCAATCCGAACAGCCACTTATTCATCGTCCCGCTGACGCTTGAACCACTCGACAAATTCGGGGAAATCATCCAAAGGCTTATACCCTTCCTTGAAAGGTTCTTTCGGAATATCTACGGTATCCAGATACCCTATCAAGGTTGCACAGTCGAACTCGCCTATCATGGCTTCCAAGGTAACATATACGCCGACCAGCTGGTCATCATCATCCTTCACGGGGTGAGGCAGCGCAATCCTCACTCCCAGAATGTCTGGTTCTTCCTCATTCTCCAACTGCATGAAATACATCTCCTTGGTGTCGAACTTGTATTTGTCGAAGAACACTTTGAGACCTTTGCCTTTCGGCTGCTTGAAGGCCACAAACTCCCACCAATCCACGTCCGGCGCATTATCCACCAGATTCACTACCTGTTCAAACAGATCCATGTCCCCTTCCGCGGAGATGGTCATCGTGCGGCCGTTCTGGGTCTGTTCACTGATTTCGTATGTCAGACCTTCACAATAGGCCTCCAGTTCGTGCTGGAGCGCGTCAAGCAGGATCTTCTGCCTGCCCTCATCGATGTCATTCAGCATCGTGAGCTGTTCGCTGTTGTCCTGGAACCATGCCCAGAATTTTTCTACTTTATTCATATCAAAATACTTATTCAATAATAATAGCCTCTTTTTCAAGTTTCACGCCGAACTGCTGTTCCACGCTCTGGACCACCTCATCCGCCAGAGCGACCACATCCTTTCCGGACGCCAATCCGTCGGCATTTACCAATACCAGAGCCTGTCTGGCCCATACGCCGGCATGATTCAAGGTACGGCCTTTCCACCCGGATTTCTCTATCAGCCAGCCCGCCGCCAGCTTATAATTTTCTCCTGCCGGAAACGAGACCAGATCGGGATAGCGCTGCTTCAACGACTCATGCTGCTCCCTGGAGACAATCGGATTTTTGAAGAAACTTCCTGCGCTGCCTACCTCACCTGGTTTAGGCAGTTTTGCCCAGCGCACATCCGTAATCAGATCTATCAGTTCCTCTGCTGTCGGATGTTCCAGTCCCGTCTCCTGCATGGCCTTGGCAAGACCTTGATAGCACAACGTCGGACTAAATTCCCTGCTCAGCTTATAGGTTACCGACACAATGATATATTTCCCGGCGAGCGCCCCTTTGAATACGGACCAGCGATAGCCGAAATCGCACTCCGCGTTCGTAAAAATACGCTGTTCGCTACTGGAAATATCGTAAGCCTCTACACATTCTATTACGTCTTTGGCCTCCAGTCCGTAGGCTCCGACATTCTGGACAGCACTTGCCCCTACAGTCCCAGGGATGGCGGTCAGATTTTCCATTCCATGAAGGCCGTTCCGGGAGCAGTAGCGGACCAGATCGTCCAATATCATTCCCGCCCCGGCTTCTACCCTGCCGTTTTCAAGCAGTCGCACTTCCCGGTTGCGCATCAGAACCACGGTTCCGTTGAAATCTCCCGTGAAAACCACATTGCTTCCTCCGCCGAGCACAACGAATCTCTCCTTACACAGGAGACCGCTCTCCAGAAGTTCCATCAGATCCTCCCGGCTTTCCACAACAACCATTCTTGACGCCTTGGAATCAATACCGAAGGTGTTGTACGGTCGCAACGATATATCGAAAAACTGTTTCATAATCGGGTGCAAAGATACGAAGTTTTTTTCAATACGCGCGCTTTATGATGAATAATTTTTTAACAGCGGACTGTGAATTAATGCCCGGAGGCTCGCATTTCTTCCGCCTTTTGGATAGATTAATCTATTCATCATTTCTTTTTCCAGGAGTCATTTTCTCTGCTGTAATATAGTACTGCAACGGTGGTAACTCCCTTCTATCTTTTTTTTATCTTCTTTTTATCTTTTTTCCATCTCTTATTCTTAGAAAAGGAGATAAAAAGAAGTTAATATGGAGATAAAAAGAAGATAGAAGGGAGTTACCCCAGGAAAAAGCCTGAGTAACAAGCCCCCGGGAAAGATTTATTACTTACCCGAAATGAACGGTTCCAGGGCCGAACTGTTTATTGATCTGGTCCGTCACTTTCGACAGCCGGCGTTTTTTCTCATCTTCTTCCACCGAGAAAAGATCCAGCTGAGACCCCTGCTGCGGATGAATATTCCCCAGAATCACCCCTGCCTGCTTGTATTGATAACCCGGACGGAATATCCGTCTCAGCGCCTGAAGGGCTGTCTGGGCAATTGTAGGTGTGTCGGAGACCGGATGTTCCAGCTTTAGCGTTACCCCATTCTGATAAGGAAGCAGATCGTCCCTGTGGCGGTTGGTCGCAATAAAAACCGTTATGGAACCACAGGTACCGTTCTGGCTCCTCAACTTATGGGCGCATTCCGCAGAGAATTTCTTGATTTCCTGTTCCAGGGACGGCAGATCAGGAATCATGAACGCGAAGGTCCGGCTCTGGGAAATACTGCTTTGGAAAGAGCTTCTGTTGAGATTTACGCTGGGTATTCCGTTGAGTTCCTTGTAGGTATTCAGACCTGCGGTGGTGAAATACTGCTGGACTTTCCCCTGAGGCATCCGGGCGAAATCCAAAGCCGTATCAATTCCCAGCCGTATCATCAGCTTTCTATATTGCCGGCCGATTCCCCACACCTCGCTGATGGGCAACATTCCAAGAGCCTTTTCTCTGTTTTCCGGCATCAGGACACATACCCCGTGATAGCCCTCGAAATGTTTCGCAAAATGGGTCGCAACCTTTGCCAGCGTATAAGTCTGCGCGTAGCCGCAGCTTACGGGTATGCCGGTCTTTTCAAAGATATTGTTCTTTATCAGTTCTATGAAGTGGCGCGCCTCATCTGGCTCCTCTACGGGAAGCTGGCCGAAGAACTCATCCACAGAATATTGGAGAAAATCCACCACAAGGTCCTGTTCCTGGACGGACTGCATAATCCGGGAGGAAATCTGCCGATACTTATGATGATCGGCGGGACACACAACCACGCCGGATTCTTCCATTCTTTTCTTTACCTGAAAAACAGGATTTCCCCGTTTGAGGCCCAGCGACTTTGCCTGAGCGTTCAGGGCAAGAATGATTCCGCCGCCAGCCTCATTCACATTAGCCACCACGACCGGTTTTCCTTTCAGTTCCGGTCGGGTTGCGATCTCACAACTCGCAAAAAACGTATTACAATCTATATGAAGAATCACTATTCACGCTTTCCTTCTTTTTCAAAAGTCGTTTTCTCGCCTCGGCATAATCAAAATAGATTTTGCTTCTGCGCTCGGCTTATCGAAAACGTTCCTTGGGTCCCGACTCCTTTTTGGGGCGGCGCAACGGAGCCACATATCCCGGCTTGAAAATTGCCAGCTGGCTCAACAGCAGCACCGTCGATAATGCCGCACCGAGGAAATCGCATACCGTACAGCTCACCCATACGCCCGTCAATCCGTTCCAGCCCCAACGCACGAACAGGGACGGTATCACAAACATCAACGGTATCAGGAATATCACCTGACGGGAGAGACTCGTAACGATGGCAATCCACGGACGGTCAATCGACTGGAAGAACTGGGAGTTGGTAACCGTATAGCCAATCAGCGGAGCAAAAACCAGCAGATACCGCATGGCGGGAATACCGATACGCAGCAGATCCGCATCATTCGTAAACATTCTTATAAGGGTTCCCGGAATCAGCAACGCCGAGAGCGTCCCCACAATTCCGCCTGCAACGCATATCTTCAACGTCAGAAGATAGACCTGCTTCAATCGGTCGCTATGCCCCGCGCCGTAGTTGTAGCCGGCAATAGGCTGCATTCCCTGGCACAGACCCAGGAAAAGCATCAGCACGATACTCGCCACCGAATTGACCACTCCGTATGCGCCTACCGCCAGATCGCCGCCGTAGGTTATCAGCTGTTTGTTCAGCAACGCTACCACGGCTGAACCTGCCACATTCATGGAAAACGGACTGATCCCGATACGGAGAATATTCTTGAAAATATAGAACTTAGGAGCCCAGCAATGGCGTTTGAACCTGATAAAGGACGAAGGCTGGATGAAATGCGCCACCGCAACGGCTGCCGAAGCCGCCATACTGATAGTGGTTGCCCATGCGGCACCGGTTATTCCGTAACCCAACCACATAATGAACACCGCATCCAATATGATATTCAGCACCGCGCCCCCGGCAAGAATAAACATCGCCTTGGTGGGATAGCCCGAAGCACGGATCAGGCCCGTAAGGTTGAACGCAAGCGTGGTCAGAAACATACCAGGCATCACAATCACCATATAATCACGGGCATAGCTGATGGTATCGGCAGAAGCTCCGAACATGGTGAGAATCTGATCCATGAAGAAATAGGTTCCGAACATAAAGATAAATCCAAAGATAAAGGTCAGCAGGACGCTGTTACCCAGGATTTTCTCAGCCCAGCGCTCGTCCTTTCTGCCCAGCACGATACTCATTCGAGCCGAAGAACCAGCTCCCACCAGCGAGCCGAAAGCGTGTACGATATTCATGATAGGAAGCGTGATGGCAAGACCCGCAATTGCAAGAGGTCCCACCACCTGTCCGAGGAACACCCGATCGACAATATTATAGACCGAAGCGATAACCTGACTCACCACAGCCGGCCACGCATATATCCATAGAAGAGATGATATTGATTTAGTTTCCAGTTCTTTAGTTTTATCCAATACTTCCATTTTATACAATATTTATGGTTGCCATCCCACAGTTTTTGGGGTGCAAAGATACGACTTTTTTTTGAATCTACGAAATTTTTTTTGCAAACCGACGTCACTTAACGGACAGTAGCCGTGCCGAGGTTTCTCTCTGGTTTCTCCCTGGTATCTCTCTGGTGTCTCCGTGACAGGGCCGTCTTTTATTCACATTTTACGCAACGGACACCGGAGATACTGCGGAGATACTCCGGAGATACCCCAAAGAAACCAGCTTCCCGTATGAAGTTCTTGTTAGGGGAGCCAAGCGCTACAGAGAGTAAAATTCATGTAAAAGAAAAATTTTTTTTGCGGAATCAGAAAAAAATCGTATTTTTGCACATTCAATTAATGTATAAATATGAGTAAAAACACATCATTAGAAAAGGCAAAAAGCAAGATCAACTTGCTGAATAATAATGCATACGAGTGGCGCTACTGCACTATAGGTGGCGTTACGCGCGTAATGATAAATTCGGGTGAAGACATCGCACATCTGGGCGAACTGGACCAGAAATTATGGACCGTACTCAGCTGTCCGACCTCCGGACTGGAATTTCCACAGAAAACGCTCCAGCTGCTGGATACGGACAACGATGGCAAAATCCGCGTGAATGAAATAGTGGCTGCCGCCAACTGGCTCTGTTCCGTATTGAAAGACCGCAACCTTCTGGTACAGAAAGGCGACAGCATTCCTTTATCGGCATTCAATACAGAAAACGAAGAAGGTCTGAAGCTCTACAACTCTGCCAGACAGATTCTGAAAAACCTCGGTCTTGAAAAGGATGAGATTTCGATTGCCGACACAAGCGACAGTCTGGCAATATTTGCTTCTACCCGATTCAACGGAGACGGTATCATAACTCCTGCCAGCACGGATGACGAGAACCTGAAGAAACTGATTGAATCCATCATTGCGACCATCGGCTCCAATCAGGACCGCAGCGGTGAGGCCGGCATCAATGCCGACCAGATTGAGGCTTTCTATACGGCCTGCGCCGCCTACAAGGCCTGGAAAGACGCTGCCAACAGCGAGAACCTTCCTTTCGGAGAAAATACAGAAGCCGCTCTGGAAGCTTGCAACGCCTTGCGCCAGAAGATTGAAGACTATTTCATGCGCTGCAAGATGATTGCCTTCAACGAGGAATGCTCCGGTGCCGTAGATGTAAGCGTGGCTAAAATCGAGGCTATCGGCGGTGGCGATATGGTTGCTGCAAGCGACGAAATTGCGACCTATCCCCTTGCCCGTCCGAATAAGGATTGTCTGCTCAATGTCGCTGAGGGAATCAATCCCGTATGGCAGGCAGCCGTTGCAAAACTGCGAGAACTGGTTCTGGGCGCTGACAAACAGACCCTCTCCGAGGCTGAATGGAACGAGATTATCGCAAAATTCGACGCCTATACCGCATGGAAAGACAGTAAAGCCGGCGCGGAAGTAGAATCATTGGGAGACGAATATATCTTTGATGTCATAAACAACGACCGTAAAGCCGACCTCACGGCTCTGATTGAGCAGGACAACGCCGTGGCAGACGAGGCCAACAGTATTGATGCCGTGGATAAACTGGTATATCTGCGCCGCGACTTCTTCCAGCTCTTGAAGAACTATGTGGTATTTGAGGACTTCTTTACCCGCAAGCCGGGCTATGAAGCCATCTTCCAGGCAGGTCAGCTGTATATCGACCAACGTTGTCTTGACCTCTGCATCCGAGTTTCCGACATGTCGAAACATACCGAGATGGCAGGTCTCAGCGGAATGTATCTGATTTACTGTACCTGTACCAGCAAGGTAAAGAACCAGACGATGGATATTGTGGCTGTGCTGACCGACGGAGATATTGACAATATGCGTGCGGGCAAAAATGCCATCTTCTACGACCGCGAAGGTCAGGACTGGGACGCTGTGGTAACCAAAATCGTAGATAACCCCATCAGCATCCGTCAGGCATTCTTCAGCCCTTACCGCAAACTGGTGAACTTCATCACGGATAAAATCAACAAGAGCGCCGCAGAGAAAGAGGCCAAATCGATGCAGAACCTGACCAGTTCCACCGACTCGGCACTTACAAGCGCTCAACAGAATATGGCGGCTGGCGCCAACGGAGCAAACCCGATGCTTAAAGATAAAAAACAGGCCTTCGATATTGCCAAGTTCGCCGGTATCTTTGCTGCCATCGGTATGGCTTTAGGTATGATCGGCCAGGCTATCGTCGGCATCATCGACCCATGGTACAATATCTTCATTCTCCTGGCAGTTCTGATGATCTGTACCTCCGGTCCTTCCGTATTCATCGCATGGAGCAAACTTCGCAAACGCAACCTCGGACCTATTCTCAACGCTAACGGATGGGCAATCAACAGCAATGTGCTGGTAAATACCAACTTCGGTGCCACTCTGACCCATCTGGCAAAATACCCCAAATTGGATCTCAAGAATATCTCAGACCCATTTGCTGATGAGGAAACGCCTTGGTGGAAGAAACTTTTCCGTGGTTTCATCATTCTGGTCGTTGTCGGATTAATCGTATTGGGTATCATGCTGATGCTCCATGTAGGACCTTTTGCAAAATACTACAATCTTACGGTTCAGTCCGACCCCTCCGCTGAAGTTACCCAGATCGATATGGTAAAAGGTGGCGGCGAGCACCTGAAAGACATGAAACTCTATGAGATTGAAGCCGTGGCTGACACCAACCTCTACCGTTTCATCGGCTGGAGCGACCTCAAAGCCGTGGATGGAAGTGATACTATCGTAAATCCACGCAAGATCCAGCTCAACAGCGATACCACAATCATCGCAAAATTCGAGGTTATACCACAACCCGAACCTGACACAACTTCAATTGCAGAATAAACATAAAACTCATATACAATGTACAGAACACACACTTGTGGAGAACTTAATATTTCCAATGTCGGACAACAGGTCGTCCTCTGTGGCTGGCTTCAGCGTTCCCGCGACCTGGGCGGCATGACTTTCATAGACCTGCGCGACCGCTACGGCATAACCCAACTGGCATTCAACATGGAAAGCAATGCCCAACTGTGCGAACAGGCACGGAAACTGGGACGCGAATTCGTTATCCAGGCAAAAGGCATAGTGATTGAACGCGCAAGTAAAAACACGAAGATTCCTACCGGAGAAATCGAAATTGAGGTAACCGAACTCAACATTCTTAACCCCGCAAAAACGCCCCCGTTTACCATTGAGGACAACAGCGACGGTGGAGATGACCTCCGTATGAAATACCGCTATCTTGACCTGCGCCGCACTCCAGTCCGCAAGAATCTGGAGCTGAGACACCGTATGGCTATGCTGACCCGCAACTACCTGAGCAAACTCAATTTCCTCGAAATCGAGACCCCTATGCTCATCAAGTCCACCCCAGAAGGTGCCCGCGACTTCGTTGTTCCTTCCCGTATGAACCCTGGCGAATTTTACGCCCTTCCACAAAGTCCTCAGCAATACAAACAGCTTCTTATGGTGAGCGGAATGGACCGCTATTTCCAGATTGTACGCTGCTTCCGCGATGAAGACCTTCGTGCCGACCGTCAGCCGGAATTTACCCAGATTGACTGCGAGATGTCTTTCGTAGAACAGGAAGATGTCCTGAACACCTTTGAAGGACTCCTCAAACACCTCTTCAAGGAAGAAAAAGGATTGGAATTCGGCGAGTTCCCGCGTATTACCTGGCATGACGCCATGAAATACTACGGTTCTGACAAGCCAGATATCCGTTTCGGTATGAAATTCGTAGAACTCAACGATGTAGTCAAAGGAAAAGGATTCGGGCTGTTTGATAATGCAGAACTCGTTGTAGGTATCTGTGCAGAAGGTTGTGCAGAATATACACGAAAACAACTTGATGCCTTGACCGACTTCGTAAAACGTCCACAGATAGGTGCCGGCGGAATGGTTTATATCAAGTATAATGCTGACGGTACTTTCAAGAGTTCCGTAGATAAATTCTACACTCCGGAAGACCTCAAGATTATTGCAGAAAAATTCAACGCAAAGCCTGGCGACCTCATGCTGATTCTGTGCGGTCCAGCCATGAAGACCCGCGTTCAACTCTGCGCCCTCCGCCTGGAAATGGGCAACCAGTTAGGACTTCGCAATCCTAACGACTATGCACCCCTCTGGGTTATCGACTTCCCGCTTTTGGAATGGGACGACGAAACCCAACGCTACTATGCTATGCACCATCCGTTTACAGCACCTAAACCAGAAGACGAGGACCTCCTCGAAGACGAATCTCGCTGGGGCGATATTCGTGCTAACGCATACGATATCGTACTGAATGGAACTGAAATCGGAGGTGGTTCTATCCGTATCCACGACAGAACACTTCAAAACAAGATGTTCCATACTCTCGGATTCACCGATGAAAAAGCATACGAGCAATTCGGATTCCTCATGGACGCCTTTACATACGGAGCACCACCTCACGCAGGATTGGCATTCGGATTTGATCGTCTTTGTTCCCTCTTCGGCGGCGTAGATACCATCCGCGACTTTATTGCATTCCCAAAGAATAACAGTGGTCGAGACGTCATGAGCGGCAGTCCATCTCCAATTGCCCAGGAGCAGTTAGACGAACTCTTTATTGACATTCGACCTATCCAGAAATAAAAAGAAATCACAAGAAAGAGCCGTTTTCCACAAACGGCTCTTTTGAATAAAAAATAATATGAAACATTTTCTAATATTCAGTTGTATTCTCACGTTGGGATGCTTTGCTTGTAATAGAATTTCCGCACAAACACCACAAGGTCCGAGGATTGCCCCAAGGGTCAACTATTGTGTACGGGGTAAAGTCGTAAACGAAAAAGGCCGACCGGTAAAAGGTCTGGAGATATTATTACTCCATAGTTCTATTGAAGCTACTGAAGATTACTTCCCTGAAACAGAAAATGTGCTGCAACTCACGGCAACTACCCGTGACACGACCAACAGAAAAGGGTTGTTTGAATGTCATCTTGAAGATTTAATCAATCTTGAGGAACGACTTTTGATAAGAGATATCGACGGGAAAAAACATAAGGAATATCAAACCAAAATCGAAGTCGTAAGATTTGATGCCAACGAAATTCAAAATTGCGGCGGACACATTGAAAAACAAATATCTGTTGTGGTGGAAAGAATCCATTGATTCCTATTCCACAACAATTTCATCAAGAAACATATAGCTGTCCCAGCCCTTAGCCGGATGCCAATCGGGGAGCTTTCCAGGATTGTGGACCAATACACGAAGATACCTGCATTTCAAGTCAAGATTTGAAAAAGTATCAGTATTGATTATATTTCCACTTTTCCGGAACTCAGGATTAAATGACGCTGATTTCGCCAATTTCCAATCTTTCCCATTTTTAGATATAAAAACATCTATATCACGCGGAGCAAGCACCCAATCGAAGGTATTTTGAATAAACCGCATTGTTATGGTATGGATTTCTATCGTCTTTTCGAAATCAAAAACGACATCGATATCGTTTCCCCAATAGCCCTGCCAGTTTCCGTCTGCATAATTAACATCGCTACCCAGTCTGCCATCACAAAGGGCCTTTTCTCCGCCTCCGGAATAAGTATCCTTATATGTACTATATTCGGTATTCAATGCCTTGATATGGCCCAAACCTTTATGCGAAAGGACATATTTCTCGTTATAAACCGGCTCGTTGGATGAATTATAACAAACAGTCTTTATAAGACAACTCTGACGGATAGGTATCGGGCTGGTATATATCTGGGATCCTTTGGATGGCTTTCTTCCGTCCAGGGTATAATAGATAGGTGCATTACCGGAATATGTTTCCAACCGGACAAACTGATTTCCGCCATCATTGATAGCTGTAAACTTTACAGATTGGGGTATCTGCAAGACTTCTTCACCTAAATGGTCATAACGCTGACAAATGATATCTCGGCTGTATTGGGTACATTCCTCATCCCATAAACGGAGATATTCCAGTTTGAGATTATGCAGATGTTTAAAATAACGCTGGGCGTATGATTCGGCCTGAGGATGCTTCTGATAAAGCATAGCCCTGAGCCTCGATTTCTCCGCCACGCACAAAATTCTATGACAAGCGTATGCCTGATGTGGGAGAGCAGCACTATCAAAGGTAGATAGGATGTTCTTTACAATACTTTCAACGCTATCAAAGCGTTCTAATATAGCAGCATCTGTATTGCTGGGATAGAACTCCAACAAAGGTTGCATCAAGGCATTTGTATTTATCCAATCGCCGACCCACTTGTTATCACACAAAGACCCGACCTTTGCGATTGCTTCACTGCTACTATAAGCATTTTCGTTTATGAACTGGTTGTATATCCGGTCAAAATTCTGGTCAAACGCAGCCCGCCGTACTTCCAATTCTTTTTTTGCCTGAATGGGGGCGGTATTCTGAATAGGATTCCACGCCATTTCCGCTGCCCATAGCATGGCATGAATACAATCGCCGAACAGACTTTCTCCGCTGTCATCCCAAGCTGTATTCATCAAACCTATGGCACCTGACTGATATCCGTCCCGCGCGAGGTAAGCAATATTCTGGATATAATTTTTCACCTGAGGAATAGAACTCCAATGGCTCACTCCCGGAGCCACCCAAAATGAATTTCCCTGTTGTTGGTGAATCTGCACAAAAGGTGCAAGCATATCCTTATAACTTTCCTGTGCGACATAACTCCAAATAATATATTGCATCTTGGATGGTAACCTGTAAAGCATCTGAGGATTTTTTGCCACAATATCCCCCCACATCAGGACTGGCATATTCTTTCCTGCACATTTCTGAACAATTTCATATACCTTATTAATATGATTACAGTAGGCATTATCCGCCCCGACATCCTCAACATACGCCTTACCCAAGCCACTTCCCAGGCCTTCGGTTTCGTCACAATTAATATTGAAAAACTGTGCGTTGGGATAATTTCCCAGAGTATTTCTAATCTGTTTTTCCAGAAATATATATGTTTCTTCGTTTCCAGGATTTACATTGTAACGGGTATCCATAAGATTATGATAATACGGAATCCTCAATGTCTTCTCGAAATGGGCAAAACACTGAAGGTTTGCCATGATGCCATCATATTGGGGCTTGCTATCGTTGGGAGCTATATCGGGAAACTCAGGATTATATAGGGTATGTTCGGTGTAGTAATTATAGAAATTCATCTTGAACATTTCGAGGAAATTCTGCTGAAATTCCATATACCGCCACGTGGGAACCGGCCCACGACTGATATCATCAAGCCATCCTCTATATTGATATGAGGGCCAGTCCAGAATCCTCATACAGGGCAATTCACAGAGACCGTTCTTACCGTAGATATACTTCAGCTGCTGGAGGGTTAGCCGTGCATACTCGAAGCCCTCGTTCGTACTTGCTGTTACCGTTATGCCACTCTTGGAGATATCAATCTGGTATGCCTGATCAGAATTCTCTGCTACAGCGAGTTTCATCGTATCATACTTCACTTCCAGACCATCATAATACAGCAATACACCGTCCTGCAATTCCACCTGCTTGGGAGTGGGTAAAACACCGATATTCACCTGTGCTCCGACACTGAAACCAAGCAGTATCCCAACTACAAATATCAGTCTCTTTTTCATAGCTTGAGTATTTTTATTGTTGCAAATTGTGTTTCGCTATAGGCTTTTATCATATAGATTCCTGTCGCCCAGGATTCCGTATTAAATTCGTGTGACAAGAGGGGAATCATACGACCCATCGGATCCATCATCACCATCTTAACGTCTGGTATATTACATTCTATATACAATTTGTCTCGGACCGGATTGGGATAGGCACTCAGCGTAATCTCCCCTGGGACAGAAATACCCGAAGCGCCTGCCAACTGCCAGAACGAAAGATTGTTCCACACCACTTCATGTACTGCCTGCCGGATAATATCTGCATCTTGTGCGTTGAGTTCATAATTATAGGTTATAATCATTGGGTCTTCTTCAAAGATCATAGTATAAAAGGCACAAGCAGCGGCATAGCTTCCAGCTTTGCTGGGATGGCTGTTGTCACTTTGATAGAGTTCTATCTCGGGGTTATTGTTCCGCAGATAACGCCAAACACGCCCAACAGGACACACGGGAGCATTATTGGTCTGCCCCATATACATGTAACGCTCATATATCATACTGTCCATTCCTTCGTAAGTCCCCAATACGGGAAAACTCTCCGCGTTATGCGGATCACCATATTTGTGCCCCCACGTCATATAAAACATCGGCACAGCCTGGGGATTATAAGTTCGTATGGCATTTACGAGTGTTTCTGCGTATGGGAAACATTCTGATTCCACCTGCCACTGTGGGAATGATGGTGTCTGACTCTGTTCCTGCAGCACAACGAAATCCCAACCGCCTTGCCGTATTTTATCCATGGATTCATTGCTGCAATGCCCACGGAACGTACAGCCTCCGGGAGTGTTGCTATCGAATTCAAGCTGATGTCCCATACTTTGAGCGATATTGGAGATAATCAATGGGAGGTTATTAGCCTCAGTATAGCTGTTGCCTATAAACAACACCTTCTGGGAGTCCTGTCCCATTACCAGCATAGCGCAGAACAGCAGAACAAAAAAAGCAGATAATCGTTTCATTTTCGTATAGGTTTTGGATCTGCCGCGCTGCGGCTTTTATTCACAATCAGCACACCGCCTATCACCATTGCGGCGGCCAGGATTTTTCCTATCGTCAGGTGGTCCATTCCCATAGCGATACCCCCTATGGTGGCTATCATGGGTTGCAGATACCCATACATACTTACCAAGGTGGGACGGAGCTTTTTCTGTCCGATTGGAATCAGGAAATACGCAACAAAAGTTGCGAAGATAATCAGAAATCCCACTTCCAATAGCACCTTCTGCGGAATTGCTGCATAATTGATGTCGTTCAATATTGGATGCAGCGAGAATGGTAAGGAAACAATAAACGCCACCAGAAACATCCACTTCATGAACGTAACCACACTATAGCGGGAAATCAGCGGTCGGAAAATTCCCAGATAAAGGGCAAAACTCAACGAGTTCAGTATCACCAGAACCACGCCCATTGGTTTCGTCGCTGCTGCCCCGCCCCCCATCGTAATGGACTGGAATATCAACAGTAATATTCCCACGAAACTCAAAACGACACCACCCGCTTTCTTCAATGTGATAGGTTCTTTCAGCACTATGGCGGCGATAAACATCGTCATGATAGGGGTTATTGTATTGATTACCGAAAGGTCTATTGGGGTTGTCATAGTTATGGCTGTCAGGAATGTCATCTGAGGAGCCAGCAGTCCCATGACACTTGCCGCTACAATTCTGAACATATCCTTTTTTTCAACCTTTTCCTTGGGGAAAAATAAGGATATGAGCCAGAACAGCAGTCCCGCCCCTATCGCTCTGAACGTAAAAAGCGCAATGGGAGGTATGCCGCCTTCGTTCGCTATATCCTTACAGAAGATGATATTGAAGCCGAAGATGGCGTACGCCCCGAAACAGGCAAGATGTCCTTTTAGAATACCGTTTTTCCCTGCCGTCATTCTATTACTTATTTCAGACCGCCGTCAGCCAGTCCTCCGGTCGGCTACTCCAGACACTTACGATATTCCTGAATGGTACGTTCTATCCCGAGATACAACGCATCACTGATAAGCGCGTGTCCGATAGAGACCTCATCCAGGAAAGGTATTCTTTCGTGGAAATATCTCAAGTTTTCCAGATTCAGGTCATGACCTGCGTTTAATCCCAGTCCAAGTTCGTGTGCCTTGTTGGCGGCTTCTACGAATTTGGCTATTGCCTCTTCCCTACCTGCCGCATAGCGTGAAGCATAACTCTCGGTATAGAGTTCCACCCGGTCTGTTCCGGTTTTCTTTGCCATTTCAATCATCTTCGGTTCGGCATCGATAAAGATACTCACCCGGATTCCGAAACTGTGGAATTCCTCCACCATATCGTGCAGGAACGACTGGTTTTTGATGGTGTCCCAACCCGCATTGCTGGTAAGCACATTTTCCGCATCCGGAACCAGCGTTACCTGTGCGGGAATTACCTCTTCCACCAGTTTCCTGAAACTGGGGATGGGGTTTCCCTCTATGTTGAATTCTTCTGTAAGGGCTGGTTTCAGCTCTCTTACGTCTTGATAGCGGATGTGTCTTTCATCGGGGCGGGGGTGTACTGTTATTCCCTGGGCTCCAAAACGCTCGCAATCTAACGCAAACTTCAGTACATTCGGCATATTGCCACCCCTTGCGTTGCGGATGGTTGCCACCTTGTTGATGTTTACACTCAGCTTTGTCATATCTTGAATTCTTTTTTTATTGTATCTATCATATCCAGTTTTTCCCAACCGAAGAATGTTACTTTCTTGGTATGGGGTTTTCCTGCTTTGTCATATACTACCACATTGCCTTCGTAGGGGTCACGACCGATATGGCCGTATGCGGCTGTGGTGGCAAAGATAGGATTCTTCAATCCGAAGCGTTTTACGATGGCGTACGGACTCAAATCGAATAGTTTTTCAATCTTCCGTGCAATCTCACCGTCAGTCATCGCCACATGAGCAGTTCCGTATGTATTCACATAGACTCCCACAGGCTGTGCCACGCCAATAGCGTATGCCAATTGCACCAGCGCCTCGTCGCAGAGTCCTGCCCCTACCATATTCTTGGCTATATGACGGGCGGCGTATGCGGCACTTCTATCTACTTTCGAGCTGTCTTTTCCCGAGAAGGCTCCGCCGCCATGGGCACCTCTTCCTCCGTAGGTATCTACGATGATTTTACGTCCCGTGAGGCCCGTATCGCCATGAGGTCCGCCTATCACGAACTTACCTGTCGGGTTCACATATAATTTATATTTCTTGCCGCTATGGAACAGTTTCCTGTTTTCCTCACTCAGTCGTGCTTCCACCTGTGGTATCAGGATTTCCTTTACGTCTTTCTTGATTTTTGCCAGCATTTTGGTTTCGGTGTCGAACTCGTCGTGCTGGGTTGAGATGACTATGGTATCTACCCGCATAGGGCTACCCTCTTCGCTGTATTCGATAGTTATCTGACTCTTGGCATCAGGACGCAGGTAGGTCATGACCTTGCCTTCTTTCCTGATTTTTTCCAGTTCCATCAGAAAGATATGCGCCAGCGTAATCGGAAGGGGCATCAGTTCCGGCGTCTCCCGGCAGGCATAGCCGAACATGATTCCCTGATCTCCTGCTCCCTGGTCTTCTTTTTTGACCTGTTCCACTCCGCGGTTGATATCGCCCGACTGCTCGTGGATGGTGGAAATCACAGCACATGAGTCTGCCTCAAACTTATATTCGCCTTTGGTGTAGCCTATATTGCGGATGACTTCGCGTACCGTTTCCTGAATATCTACATAGCCTTGGGTTTTCACTTCGCCGCTTACCACAGCCAGACCCGTAGTGACCAGCGTTTCACATGCCACCTTTGATTCCGGATCTCTTCTCAGGAATTCATCCAGAAGGCTGTCGCTGATTTGGTCTGCTATTTTGTCGGGATGTCCCGCCGACACGGACTCTGATGTAAAGAAATAACTCATCTTACTTTTACTTTTTTTGTGTTAGACATAAATTTGTCCCGATGGACAACGTCGCAAAAAAGAGGGTAAAGAATCGTGATTGTAGGTTGTGAAACAATGTGTTTAGCATTTTTTCATGTGGTTGCAATCATTACAAATCTATCCACTTTGCGAGTGCAAAGATACGATATTTTTCTCAATCCACAAAAAATTTTTCAAAACCTCCATCGTCGTCGCCTCCGCTGCCATAGTTTTTATGGAGCGTTCCCTTTAATCCGCCACCGAAGCCACTTCCGAATCCGCTTCCGTCTTCACCGGAGAAGCCTTCCAGTCCGTAGCGTTCACCTGTAAAGCCCTCCAGGGGTGATTTGCCAAAAAGCGACCCAGCATATCCTTGTTCTACAACAAATTCCATTTGTTTGATTTCGGGTTTAATATATTTTGTTTTCATAATATGGTATTCATTACTTATCGTATAGACATTACTCCGCCACCGAAATACTGGTTCCAGTCCGAATTCTGATATGCACTTATCGCGCTGCCGGGTACATAGAGTGTAGCATTGTGGGAGATGGATAGAAACGCATTGTCACCCAAAGAGATAGGTGTCGTTTTCTTGCATGTTACGCTGCTGAGGTTTTCACAACTGTAAAATGCATGATTCGCGATGGATTCAATTGATGATGGAATAGTTATACTTGATATGGGAGTACCATAAAAAGCTCTAATACCTATCGAAGTAACCTGTCCCAACATCTGCACGCTGTTAAGGTTGGGGCAATAATAACATACGTCATCGGGGAGTACCGTCACACCTGTAGGGAATGTGATAGAAGAAATATTGGTTCTGCCAAAAGCTTCATTTCCTATAGTCGTCAGTCCGGCCGGCAGTTCGATAGTGGATAATTTTTCACATACTGAAAATGCGAACGTTCCTATTTCTGTTACAGAGCTGGGTATGTTCACACTCGTCAGTTTGTAGCAGTACATAAAACAATAATTCGGTATTTTTACAAAACTGCTGTTGGTCGGCATTTGAATTGTCTGGATGTTTCCACAATCATAGAAATGATCATCTCCAACAAACTCCGTAATCGTATTGGGAAGGGTTATGCTCTTCAAGGTGGAGCAATGCATAAACGCATCAGTTGGCAACGAAGTCACATCAACACTGTATGTGGCAGAATAGCTTCCATTTGTTCCGTTGATCTCACAGTCGTTTCCCAATGCCTCGAACCGGCTTCTCAAACCTGCATCTAACGTCCCGTTCGTGGTGGTGAAATAGATTTTGTTCGGGTCTCGTAATGCCGTAACGTTATAGTTGCCGATATTGGTTATGCTGGCGCGTGTGATGGCGAACTCGAACAGAGTGGAGACCTCTTCGCCAAAATTGACGGTGTTTCCCAGCATGTCCTTCATGCTGATTCGGTACATTTCATTCGTTTTTTGAGGGGCAACAATATAGAATGTCTTTCCATTGGTCAGATCCACTCCAGTCTCCGAAACAAGCTTGATCTGATTCGAACATCCCGATGAGGCCCATTCTATCGTGGGGGTCGAGCTGAACATATTGATGGTGGCCGGTCCCGACATTTTGCCGGCATCTCCGGTAAACATACTTTTGATTGTTATGGATTGCAGCTGGACATCGGTTCCCTGGAGCGAAATCTTAATCAATCCGCCCACATTCTGAAAATACATCTCGGTGCTGGTGCTCATGCCTACCATCACATTGTCCCCGTTGCCGAAGCCTCCCGGGGTCAGCGTCTGGGTCGATTTTATGGCCTGGGGCAGATGAATCACGCCGTCCATCACGGAGAGACCTTCCATATAGGGATATACTGCATAATAGTTCCCGTCGGTTGTGCTGTCGTCCAGATTGCCTGTAAACAACACCGGGTCCTGGTTGATGGTGCTGTTGATGATGGTAAACTTAACAAAACTCCCGTTTCCGCGAGCCACGGCTATCTGGTCGCCTTCGCTCCATTTCACAGCTCCATTCTGGTAATGGGTCTTGTTGTGTGCGTAGGGGTTCGGCACCTCTATCACAGTGTTTCCCATAGGGATGTCGTTCACGATTTCCGGTATCTCTTTCTTGCAACTCGCAAAGACTGTCGCCAGAAGTACCAGACTTGTCAGAAATGTTCTTATTTTCATAATATTAGTTTATAATCTCAAATTATTGTATTCCCTGTATTCCGCCGCCGAAATACCGGTCCCAGCCGGCAGACCTGTAAGCATCAATCGAGCCGATCGGCACATAAAGCACGGCATCCTCCGAAATATCGACAAACACATGCATATTTTCCGTTATCTCTACCGGCGTGGCCCTGCGGACCGTCACGCTTGAAAGACTCCGGCAATAATAGAAGGCCACCTCCCCAATAGAAGTCACGGAAGCGGGTATGTCTATACTGGTAAGATTTTCGCAATACACCATGGATCCCTCTCCTATGGTGGTCAATCCATCCGGCAAGTCTATATGGGATATTGGTGTCTCGCGGAAAGCCTCATCTCCTATTTCCGTGAAACTGGCAGGAAGATATACGTTACGGAGATTCGGACATCCAAAAAACGTCCACATTGGAATCGTCGTCACTCCCTCTGGAATGGTAATGGATGTCAGCCCCGCCCCTGAGAAAGCGCTCTGTCCTATGGTTTGCAGATTCTCCGGAAGATCTATTGAGGCCAGTTGCCGGCAGAATTGGAATGCACACGCCTTGATTGTGGTTACCGAACTGGGTATGATGACCGTTGTGAGTTTTTCGCACCACTGAAAACAGGAAAAGGAGATGGTCTTGAAATTGCTGTTATCCGGCAGTGTAACTGTCTGCAGTTCTGCACAGGACCCGAAGTGGTAGTCGCCTTCAAATTCCTTGATCGTATTGGGCAAGATAATGCTTTTTAAGGTGTTGCAAGTCTGAAAAGCCTGATGATACAAGGTCTCTATCGGCTGGCTGTAGGAAGCCGAATAGACCCCGTTTGCGCCATTGATTTCACAACCCTCTCCCAGATTCGTGAGTATTCTCAACAGTTGATTATCTACCGTCCCGTTGGTAGTGGTGAAATAGACCTTTTCCGGGTCGCGCTCCACCGTGGCGGTATAGGTGCCGAGGTTGGTCACACTGGCGCGGGTTACGGAGATATTGCCGATACTGCGGTCGAGACTGATGGCGTTTCCGAGCATATCGGTAAGGGTTATCGTATATCGGTTGCCCATATTGCACTCGGGCACAACGATATAGAACGTCTTGCCTGCCGTGAGGTCCATACCGCCGTATGGGGCACACGCCTCGATATAGGTTTTGCCGAATCCCTCTGTCCATTCAATCTCAGGCGAAGTTCCGTACATATCCACGCTGCCCATTCCCGAAAGAATCGTGCTGTCGGTAGATTGAATCCGTATCTTCTGAAGCCTTACATCCGTTCCGCGGAGGGAGATTTTCAGAAGTCCGCCCAGGTTCTTGAAATACATGGTCGTGTTTTCACTCATACCCACCATCACATTCGATTCCGGGGCAAAGCCGCCCTGTTTCAAGGTCTGGGTAGTGGGAATAGCCTGCGGAAGGGTTATCACGCCGTTCAGCACCGTCACGCCCGACATTCTGGGGCACACGCCATAATAATTATAGTCCTCTTCTCCTTCCCGAAGGTCGTCCAGATCGCCATAGAAGCAAACGGGGTCTTCATCCACGGTATTGTTGTCTATCGTGAACGTGGCAAACGCTCCGTTACCGCGGGCAATGGAAACCTGATCATTCGTGTCCCACACTACTGCCCCGTTCTGATAATGAATCTTACTGTGGGCGTAGGGGTTGGGAACCTCTATCCGGGTATTTCCCGAAGGGGTTTCATACGTCGAGGTCGGTATTTCCTTCTTGCAGCCCGAGACGGACATAGCTCCAACCGCCATAAAAAGGACTAATTTTCTTGCTAAATCTGATTTTCGCATAGAACGGGCAATTATCATATTTTCACAACAAACTGATTCATAATCACATATTCTCAATTCACCACAGCGAGTGAATTTGCAAATTTACAAATTCTTTTTAATATATACAAGCCGTATGCCGCATTTTTAGGATTAATTTAGAGATTGCCTATAGAACCGAGCCGTATCGGAACTGCACCGGATTTCACGCACTTTTTCAGCTGGTATCTCCCTTCTATCTTTTTTTTATCTTCTTTTTATCTTTTTTCTATCTCTTATTCTTAGGAAAGGAGATAAAAAGAAGTTAATATGGAGATAAAAAGAAGATAAGAGGGAGTTACCCTCTACAAACCATTGATTAAGTGGCGTTCCGGAGGGCGGGAACCTTGGATTCTGAATGAACCCGCTAAAAACGGTCCGGATTTCATAAATAAAGTTCACAGATATCATACTATGAGACAGTTACATTAAAAAACGCCGATTCACACAATAAAAACGGGGAATATCCGTTATGAACGGAAACACAACACTATGAGCACACCCGCCGATTTTTCACAATACCCATTGGCTGACCTGCATCTTCATCTCGACGGATCGGTTTCCATCGCCTCCGCACGACAGCTGGCAGCCTTGCAGAATATCGAAATACCCACTGGGAATGAAGCACTTGGAAAGCTTCTGACAGTCTCTCCTGACTGCCGGAACCTGAACGAATATCTCGAAAAGTTCGCATTTCCCGGAACGCTGCTCCAGACGCGCGAAGCCCTTACCATAAGCGTGAGAAACCTTCTCAACGAACTGAAAGTATGTGGTTTAGGCTATGCCGAGGTGCGTTTTGCCCCTCAGAAACACACCTATAAGGGGTTGAGCCAGCAGGAAGTCGTGGAGGCGGTCATCGCGGGTTGGGAGGATTCCCCGGTTGCGGGCGGAATGCTGCTGTGCTGTATGCGCGACAAAGGCAACGAGGCTGAGAATGAGGAAACTATAGAACTCGCCCACGCCTATCTCAGACGGGGAGTCTTAGGGGCAGATCTGGCGGGCGCTGAGGGACTTTTCCCCACACGGGACTTTGAGTTTCTGTTTCGGAAAGCGGCTCGCTTAGGGGTTCCGTTCACGATTCATGCCGGTGAGGCCGACGGTCCCGCAAGCGTGAGAAAGGCGCTCGATTTCGGGGCAAGGCGGATCGGACACGGCGTGCGCTCGATTGAAGACCCGAAACTCGTGAAAGAACTGGCAGACAACGCAATAGTACTGGAACTCTGCCCCACCAGCAATATGCAGACTTGTGTATTTGATAAGATAGAGGATTACCCGCTCCGCGAACTGATGGAGGCAGGAGTAAAAGTAACGTTAAACACTGATAACATGAGTGTTTCGGGTACTACGCTTCCCCAGGAATTTGCCCTTATGGAAAAGACCTTCCAACTCACGCCCGAAGAACTGCTCCTCCTCCGCCGCAACGCCTGGGAAGGACGGCTCGGATAATTCCGGCGGATCAGGCTTTATCTGACGGAATAAGCAGCTGCCCGACCGGAAGTTTCGGTACGACGTGCGTTCCGTCTTCGGTACGGTAATAGTTGTGGGACTGTTCGGGGGAGTCAAGCGTTGCAAGTCTATGGCGTTCAATACCTTTTCCTATTGCCAGAACGGCAAGAGGCTCGTACGGAAGCTGGAGTTTTTCCGTAATCTCCTTTTTGTTGAACGCACATATACAAAGACCGTTCAGGCCCATTTCGGTCGCACGGAGAAGCATACTCTGTACGCTGATTCCGAGGTCGATATACACCATCGGATTGGCCTCGACGGTGGAACATATCACGATATAGGCGGTGGGTTCCGTGCCGGGGAATGGGAGATGAAGTTCCGGCAAGGCTGCTCCCATGCGGATGCAGGACAATACCCGGGCGCATTCCTCCGGAGTATGGACCGGGCGGAACCGGAGTACCTGCTGGTTTCGGGCAGAGGGTATCTTGGTGTTTACCCCTATAATCTGCTCCAGCCGGTGAGGTCCCACGCAGAAGCGGGAATCATAGCCGCGCGTACTGCGGTTGCGGGTAAGCAGTTCATCGAGGGTATGCCCTACCCTTCGGGTAACTTTCCTGGTACCGAACGCCTCATCGAATTTCTTTTCTAAATAGTTGTCTGCCATGGTAGTTATTTGCGTTTCCCGAACATCACGGTAATGCCGACATTGGCATGGACGGGTGAAGCCAGGAGATTGGGTATGGAATTCTGGGTAATATAGCTGTTGATGGTCGTATAAAGCACTTGCAGCTGGAACTTTACATGTTCTGAACCTATGCGGAAGAAGAACTGCGGCTCAAAAAAGAACGGCGCATAATCCTGATCCACTTCTGCCACTCCCGTGCTGTGATGAACCGACGTGAGATGGAACGGCATCACGCCGCCGCGAAGCCCGATTCCGAGGTCAATATGGGCGCGTGTAAGGTCGTGGAAACCATAGTTTAACATAGCGAAATACTGCTGCGACACGAAATGGGTTGTGTGGGCGTTGCCCGCCGTTTCTTCCTTGCCTGCAATGGAAAGGCCCTTGCCCGCTCCCGCCCAGGCTTCAAACTCCTGATGTTCACGGATGGGAAGGAAATACCCCACGGCGGCGTGCATATAATAGTCCTCCTTGTCATCACAGATCTGCCCCATCGCCTGTACGGCAAGATGATCCGTCACGGCGTAGGAGGCGTCGAGATTGGCGGCTCCGGTAAAGAGGATCGGAGAAATCTGAAGGTTGCCGCTGATGGCCATATCGCCTTTCTCCTGAAGGAGCGGTACGGTCGGGGCTTTCGCCATATAATACGCATTGCCGCAGGAGCAGCACAGGAAAATCAGAAGAATAGGAATAAGATGTTTCATAACGCAGAATTTTTTGCAAAGATACGCACTTTTTTTCGTTTCCCGCAAAAAAAATGTAAAAAAACTTGCATATCAGAAAAAATGTGTATATTTGCAAAATCAATTTCCTATAGAAAAATATAATAATATTATGAAAATTAAACCCTTATACCTTGTAATGCTTCTGGCAGGCATGATACTTTGCGCCTGCGATGACGAGAAACCCAATTCCACCGGAGACGCTGAAGCCAGCCAGTTCGTGGGGAATTATGAAATCACTATCGTAACCGACAGCATCAAGATCGAAGACCAGTGGTATTCGGCTGAATTTGCCGCCAGCATCGGTAAGACCTATCCCGATATGCACGGCACGATGACCATCACGGCTACCGACACACCCAACAAGGTACACGTAACTACGCTGGTATCAGAGACTGGCGCAAATCCTTACGAATACTACGTAACCGACGGAACGGTAACCGCGGACAATACGCTGATACTGGAGCCGAGCACCATTTCCCTCGGTGAAGAATACCCCACTATCCTCAACTTCACCTACGACGGTATCGAGGCAGGCGAAGAACTCCACTTCAAAGCCCATGCGCTTTACAACCTCTGGAGTACCGACTACGGCTACGTCCTTTCCAATACAGCAAAGAAAATCAACGAATAATACAGAAAACCATGAAGAAAATATTGGCAATAGCAGCATTGTGCGCCATTATGGCAACACCAAGTCAGGCACAGATCGGCGGACTCCTCCGCCAGGCCGCAAGCAAGACCGTTGAAAAGACCACCAACAAACTCCTGAACAAGGCAACCGACAAAGCCTCCGACAAGGCGGTTGAATCCATCGAAGGGGCGCTTGGCGCAAAGGCGAAAACCACTACCGGCCAGACGGTCAATCTGGCAACCGCCAGTCTGGCAGACATTCTCGGACAATCGGCCGTCATGCCTACCGACAAGGAAATCGTAGAATATAAAGGCTACGAACTCAACAACCAGCAGCTCCGCCTGCTGGCAAGTCCCGTGAGCCGCTATCTGGGGTCGCTCTCTACCAATTCCATGAAAGCCATGGGGATGATCTACGGCGAGGGAGATTCCGCCGCTATGACGAATATGGCAATGCAATACACCTCTATGGCTACAGGCCTCTCCCAGGAACAGATCCGCGAGATATCCGAAATGAGCGAGGAAGAGCAGGAAGCCTATCTGACCAACTACTACAACTCCGGCCAGATGCAGGCCAACCAGTTGAAGCGTGCCGAGACCAGCGCCGAATACGCCACGGAGACCGAAAAGCAGCTGAACCAGTACAATGCGATAGAAGACAGAATCGCTGGCATCTATGACGAAGCCCGCAGCAAGATGCAGACCGTTTATGGCAAATATGCCGAACAGCTGGCAAGCGCCAAGACCGACGCACAGCGCAACGCCGTACTTCTGAAATACTATGCCGAGGCTGTACCACTCCAGCGCGACGCCGTGCAGAAGTCCATGGAACTGAGAAGAACCGAACAGCTGCCCCTCGCCGAAGAGATGGATGCCATCAACAACAAGATTCTCACAGAACATCCCGACGCCATAGTAGTAACCACATACGTTAATCTCCTCGTTACCCAATACTATATCGAAGGCCGCAATATCATAGATATACCGGAGTTCTAACAGAAAAAAAATCAAAAATATGAAAAAATTTATTCTCACTTTTGCATTTCTTATAGGGCTCGGACTTTCGGGCGCACCGCTGATGGCGCAGCAGGAAATCACCATAGGCCAGGGAGACACCGTAAGCAGCGAACTTCCGATACATCTGCTCAACTGCTACGGCTATTATCAGCTGATCTACACAGCCGATGAGATAACCGAAGCCGGCGCTCCAAGCGGAAGCTATACCATACGCAGCATCTCGTTCTACGCGATGCCCACCACCACTACTGCCACTCCGCAAAGATACCTCAACATCTATCTGGGACACACGTTCCGCTCCGACCTGACTGAAGGCTGGGTGGGAAACGGCGTCTTTACGAAGGTCTTTCAGGGCGACGTAGCGATTCCTCCCGTGGAAGGCTGGATTACCATCTTACTGAACATTCCGTTTGAATACAACGGAACCGACAACCTCGCCATCACGATCGACGACAACACCACCAGCTGGGACAATAGCCGCGATTTCAAGGCCGATATCACCGAAGAGGCTCGGGGCATGTATGTGCATCGCGACAACTACGATTTCGACTTCTACAGCCAGGGTTCCTTCTCCGGCACAGCCACGAATGAACGCCCTATTATCGCCCTCAACCGGCAGACCTCCGCGGGAATCCGCTCTCTGGAAGCCTCGGCCCCGCTACGGCTCTACCCCAACCCCACCACGGAGATACTCCATATCTCGGGACTTGAACCGGGCAGCCACGTGGCGGTCATCTACAACGTCTTAGGACAGAAGGTAAAAGAGGTTTCCCTGACAGGCGAAGAGGCCGACATCGACGTCTCGCAGCTCCCCGCCGGAAGCTATACCCTTACCGAACGCGACAATCCCCGGAAGGCATCACAGTTTGAAATAAGAAAATAAGGTATATAGTATATATAAAAATAACAAAGTTCAGACAGCCGCAGCTTTGCCCATTTTGAAAAAAATAGTTAAAAAAACAAAAAGACCATTCAGATATCAGAATTATTTGTATCTTTGCAGAATTAAAACCTCGTTACTAACTACCTAAAAAATACTGATTCAGAAAGAAATAGAGAGAAGGAGCACTACACTATTGTACTAAAATAACTAAAAAAAAGCGTTTTTAAGCTTTCGCTGGTCATTCGAAATCTCGACAATTTCAAAGGTCATCGCAAGAGAAAGCTGGAAAACGCTCACGGGTGAAACCGTGAGCTTTTCTTATTTGCGATGCGGGTAAGTCGAGAACCTCGAATGTCAGATATAAAAAGTTCGCGGTTCTATTTTTTTTATATGTTTCGCGAACCATAAATAAAAGATGCGAGCCCCGCATAAAAAACAAAAAAGAAAAGTAAAAATATTACGATGAAAAGCGAAACATTAAAATTCATCACAAAATCATTCGTTCTCCTCAGCTTGCTCGCTGTAGGCAGCAGCGCCTTGGCGGAGAAATATGTGTTCGTGTATAATGGTAACTATTTGCGAAACAACAGTGGCACCATTGCCAATTCCACAAACTTTGTTCCGAATACTTGTATTTGGACTTGCTACAATGGAAATAATGAGACGACATTGGGTAATACGTCTTATTCGTTGAAGAATGGCAATAGATATTTGAATAGTGGAGATGATAGAGGTACGGCTGTTACTTCGTCAAATACGGCTATGAATCGTTGGAGATTAGATGGCACTTATTTAATACATGTAAACACTGAAACATCATACTTGTATTACCGAGATAACACATGGAAGACAAGCCGATCTGCAGGTGGCAACTCAAATTACGGTACTGACCGCTATACAGGTAAGAGTGGAAATCCCGACTACCGTGCCACCGTATATACAGTAACCACGGGATACCTGACTGGCGGATATACTGACATTACTATCTCTGGTGATGAATATATTACTACTACGGGTACAAAGACTTATATTCATACAAATACTATTAACCAAACAGCTTGCTCGACTTATACGTTTAACAACACGACGTATTACAGCACGAACCCAGCCAATGCAGCCTCCACCACAAAACCCGGAACTGAAGTAACCTCTGGCTATACTTGGTCGCTTTCCGGAGCCAACGGCCACGCTACGGTAAATAGCAACGGTCAGATTACCGTAACCTCCATTCCTGACGAAGACGTAGTGATGACACTTACCTGCACCCACGCCACCAGCGGAAAGAGCGCAACGAAGACCGTCACCCTTACCAAGGTTGCGCCTGTCGCTGCGGGATATGTTTTCTATTCAGGTGGAACGAATGGCGAATATTTAGCTGATAATACTAACGGAACAACAGATTTTAATCCTACCACCTGTTTGTGGTCGCTAAACGATAATAAGTTCCAAAATGGCTTAAATTATTACCTTCAATTAAATTACTGGAGTAATTTAAGTCTTAGCACTAATAATACCAGAAACGGTGTCGCTTTGTCTGGAACCGAAAGTGGCACTACGGGCCAAAAAGTTTACATCAACGATAGCCGATATCTTCGCTACAATGGTAACAGCTGGACAGTGACAAACACATCGACAGAAGAAGGCACCGATGTCGTTTTTGCCGTAAAAAAGCGCGAATACGCTGGCACGAACAACACCACCGCTCCCACCATCTCGGCGGCTCTCAATTCCACCAACAGCGGCATCCAGTTCAGTCACACCGATGTGTGCGGTACCTACAGTCCTGCCTACACCGACTATATCTTCTACAACAACACACATCACTACTGGTATAACAACGCCAGCCATACGACGGCCCCCTCGCCTATCGATTTCTCGACGACTAACGCCACCTACACCTGGAGCATTACCTCCGGCGGCAACTATGCCAGTATTGATGCTACCACGGGCCTGCTTACCAGCAAGGGCGCTGCCACCACACTGCAGACCGTCACCGTCACACTGACCACCACCGAGGCTTCCAGTGGCTATTCCAACACAAAAACCTATACCGTCCAGATTCTGGACCATACCGCCACAACGGTTACCGCCGGCATCGGCGACCATAACATCATCAACACTGTGAATGGCACGCTCACGCTCCGCGGATTCCTCAGCGGCACCTATACTGCGGCATATACCACCTATACCTTCAATTCCGGCTCCCACAACTTGTACAACGGAATTGACTATGGATACGACACCCCGACCATCAACGAAGCCAGCTCCTGCACCTACACCTGGTCGCTGAGCGGTGAGGGAGCCTCTCACTCGGAGTTGAGCAGCACCACCGGACAGACGCCGACACTTACCTATACCAGTGATGCCGGACAGGATGTCGTGGTCAATGCCAATCTGACAGTTACGCATCCCGATTTCCCGGAATTCAGCGCCTTGGCCGGTCCCTACCCCATCATACTGTATTCCGCTACGATTACGGCTCCGACTATTGATTTCGCCGAAGTAACAAACACCGTGACGCTATCTGTACCTTCAGAAGGAACAACTTACTATACCACCGACGGCACTGATCCTAAGACCAGCTCTACCAGACAGACATACGACCCCTCAAGTCCAATTGTTCTTACCACTTCTCCAACGGTCGTAAAAGCCTATTCTGAGCGCTGGGGTACGTTATCAGCAATGTCGGAAGAAACTATCACATTGAAGCTGGGCACTCCTGAAATTTCTTTTGGCGACGACGGCACAGTGACCATTACCCTTGCCGGTGCGCCTGATGGAACGGTGTTCTATTATACCACCGACGGCAGTGACCCGACTTCAACGTCAGCCCAATACAACAGTTCATCCAAACCCAAAGTCGAAAATGGAACCACAGTCAAGGTTATAGCCATAAAAGAATATTATCATTCATCGGACATTGCTTCAGACAAATTTGTCATGGAGAGTGGCGTTAGAGACGGCGTGGTCATCCTCAACGACTACGAGGACCACACCTGGTCGTACTATGCCGGTGCAGAAATAGGCAATTATAATACCAACTATCCCGGCAAGATGTACAGTCCCAACCCTCGTAACGTGAAAATCACCTATTATGGTAAGGGTCGCGTCGCAAAAACAGATAATGTCAATGGCGAGTATGTGGATATTTCAAGCAGCGATAGCTATAAGGTTCAGGTGGGCATTGATGCCCCAGCGAATACATTCGTGTATTATAAGACTTTGGAGCGTGACGCAAACAGTTATTTCCCTTATACTACGATTGTGAATCCCTTCTCCGTACGTCCGGTATATGGAACCAACACAACTTCCAAATGGCGCGGTTTTTACAAATGGAGAGTAAAGAGCGTTACGAATGGTAATATCTATGCGACTTCCGGGGGGGCAACAGCACTTGGTGCGGGCTCCTATCTTGATGCTGATGTTGAATATTTCTTCCGCCCATCGGATTATGCATCTACCAATGTTGTAAACCAGACTTCCATGGAAGTGGAACTGGAGGCGGTTTGGGTTAGAGCTTATGTGAATACAACGAATAGTACAGATAACTTTGTTTCCAAGGCAAACGGCGGCTGGGAAAGAAACTTTGTGGTATATACCTCAGGGACCGGTAACACAGCCACTGGTAGCGGAGACTATCCTATTACATATACAGCATTATATCCTAATGGCTGTACAACGAATGATGGAACGACCATCGCAACTGCCATTCCCGATGTTTCCGTTGCCACAAATGCAAAGTTGGTGGGCGATGTGAAATTGGAGAATATCAAGATGAATGGAGGTGCTACATTAAATACGGACGCACATAATCTTTGGGTAGTCAGAGGCGTTGTAGGAACCGGAACGAATGGCTCTTGTGCAAGCACTGTCAAAGGCTTAAATGAAAACAAGACGAATGCCATCAGTTATAAAATAACTTTGGAGACTGGTAGTTATGGCACTTTTAGTTTGACTGATAATAATACTACTGCTCGCACTTTTAGTGGTAAGGTCTCATGCAAAGCAGTATTTGGGTGTGACTACGATAGAGCTACCTCCAACAATAATTCTCTGCATATTGCTCCAAGTGGTGAAGTCTGGGGCGGCGGAAGCAACGCCAGCCATGTTTTCAGTTCCTCAGATAATAGAAATAATTTAACCTTCGACTGGCTGATAAAGAGTGGGAAAATACAAGAAAATGTGTCTATTTCAGATGCGGCATCGACCCGCTCCATCTATCTTGCTACTTCTATTCAAAACGACAATGGATCCAAATATATAGGAAAAAGAAGGCTGATTATGGAAGGTGGTGAATTGGCAAGTATTGCAGGCGGAATAAACTGTTATAATACAACGACCGATAGTTATACTCAATATGAAGTAAACGATGGCTCATGGAGTGTTTATATCCGAATTAAACATGGAACTATACGAGGATCAATCTATGGAGCGGCAGCTTTCGCAGGTGCCAATGGAGATCGATATATCTTGTTGACAGGTGGGGACATCAAGGGTTGGGTCGCCGGCGGTGCAAACGGGACCCAGGAAACTGGCGGTATGTTGTATGGTGCGACTTATGTATATGTAGGTGGAGACGTTAATGTGAATAGTGAAAATAATAATTCCGTAATAAACCGAGCCATTGGTGGAACTGTTTTTGGCGCAGGCTGCGGATATAGCACAAGTAGTACCTCAGGCCAAGTGTCAAACGGTACAAATGTTGTTCTTGCAGACAATGCATACGTTGAAAGAGGCATTTATGGAGGCGGTTCATACGGCTATACAGAGTCCACGGCAAATGTCTATATTTTAGGGGGTCATTTAGGCGGAAAGAATGGTGGCGTTAATGGCACATCTTATAATGCAAATATCCATGGTGGTGCTTATGGCGGCGCCTGTCAGAACAATGGCGGAGTTACAAATATTTTCATGACAGACGGTATGATAGAAGGTGGTCTTTACGGAGGAAGTAATTCCTCGGGAACTATTTCCAACAATGTCACCATCCAGATCAACGGTGGTCAGATTGGAACTTCAACCACTCCTGCCAATGTTCATGGCGGTGGATATGGTCAGCCTACCCGCGTGACGGGCAATGTGGATGTTACTTTGGGCACTATCACATCTGGAGTGACTGCAGGGTCGGCTGTGATCTATGGCGATGTGTATGGCGGTTCGGCTCTGGGGTATGTCAATGGAACAACTACAAGCACTTCCAAACATACCAATGTAACTTTGAACGGCGGCGACGTATATGGTGCGGTTTATGGCGGCGGTCTGGGCGACGGATCCAATGCAGCCAATGTGTATGCTCCGGTGAAGGTAACCATCAACGGCGGAAGCGCGACCAATGTGTTCGGCTGCAACAATACCAACGGCCGTCCTATGAGTACCGTGAACGTGAATATGACCGGTGGGTTGGTGCGTGAATGCGTGTATGGCGGCGGAAACGCAGCCGGCTATACCGGAACGCCCCATGTGGCAATCTCCGGCGGCGAGGTCGATAAGCACGTCTTCGGCGGCGGATTGGGTGCCAATGCTGTTATTACGGGTGATACCGATGTGAAAGTGACCGAAGCTGAAGGAGCCACCACGCTCATCAAAGGCAACGTCTATGGCGGCGGAAACGCGGCAGCAGTTACAGGAAATACGAAGGTTACTATCGGAGAATAATAGTATGAGGAGACCGTGACGACCCAAAAAATCAGGACGTACAAGGTGGGTAACCACCTCGGGCAACGTCACGGGTCTGTCCTCATATAATAAGTTTTTTTGACAAACCAGGAGCAGAAGCCAGGCAATCATGGCTTCTGCACTTGATTTATGGAGAGACCGCACGCCCTTCCAAGGGCAGGCGCTCGCCCCAGATCCTCAACGGCCGCTACCTCACCGTTACCTGTAACGAAGAGGGCAGGCTCCGCCTCAACCTCAAGGCCACCTATCTCACCTCGGACTTCTCCGCGAAAGAGTTCTCCAAAGGACTCGCCAAGGAACTTTTGCAATGGAATGCCAAAGGACTTGCTCTTTAGGCCGGAATAAAAAAGTCATGTGACGGTAGTCGAATAAATCGGCCAGGCACTCAACTGCCTCTTAGACAAAGAGTAACCGGATAAACAACTGTTTTCAGTTTTCAGTTTTCAGTCCAAAAAATGGATATACAAACCCTCTTTATATACTACTTAACTAACTAATATATAGATAGTTATAGAGTGTTTGAAGGAATAGTGATACCCTCAAAAATCGGACTGAAATCTGAAATCTGAAAACTAAACAAACCTATATTTTTCTCTAAAAAGCACAACTACAATGAAATACGACATTACAAAACCCACTTCACCCAAGATGCCGGAGCTCGGCAAGGGGGCAGAATGCCTCAAATCGGGGTATGAAAAGGGCACATAAGGGGGGAAAATGCTCCAGTTACAGGTTCGGCTTCCAATTTTTGCGAAAAAACAGGCGTTGAAAAATTTTCAACAATTGAGGGGAAACGGCCAATCTGCGGAGGATAGTGGCGGGAAGTGGAGTAAACTGTCCTATCTGGCCGCGGAAATCCGCAAGGGTCTTTCGCGACTTGACACCGCCTCTGTTTGGCCCGCCTTCGCGCGGTCGCTCCGCTTCGCTTGGCGCAAAGCCTCTGTGAGGTCCCGCTCTGGTATCTCCCGGGTATCTCTCTGGTATCTCCCTGATAACTCCCTCTGGAACCCGAAAGATACCGGGCGTTACCCCAGCGGAACCCCACCGGAAAAACGGCGTTACCCGCCCCTGGATCATCAAAGGGTCAGACCCCTTGATGATACCAATTGACACCAAACAGACACTGAAACGGCACTGAATGCGGACAAATCGGCATCTGATGTCGGAAAGAGTTCGTAACTTTGCATCCGAATTCAAGACGCGGAAGCCGGCTCCGCATTTTGAGCGCCCATCACCGTGTGATGACAGATCATTGACATATTGCGTAAAGATTCAAGTTTCCAAAAGGACAAAAGGTCCAAGGTTCAAGTTCCAAGTTTGCTCCACTGCGGTCGCAGACCTCCGGCTTCGCCTCCGGTTCCAAGGTCCAAGGTTCAAGTTTCAAGGTTCAAGTTCCAAGTTCCACCCTCTTAAACTCCTTAAACCCCTCAACCTCCTTAAACCCCTTAAACCCCTCAAACTCCTCACCCCCCTAACCTGTTGTACAACAAAAAAGGCTGACTAAAAAGTCAGCCTCTACAATTTCCGAATATGTGGAATTTATTCGTTCTGTGTGGCAGCCTCTGCGGCTATCTTAGCGCGTTTGCGTTCAGTCTCATCGAGGATGATCTTGCGTATGCGGAGCGATTCTGGGGTTATTTCAAGGTATTCGTCTTCGCGGATATACTCCATAGCTTCCTCAAGTGAGAACTTAATGGCCGGTGAGGTGGTGGATTTATCATCGGCACTCTTGGAACGCATGTTGGTGAGGTTCTTGGAAGTTACTACGTTGATGACAATATCGTTGCCGGGTCGGAGGCTTTCACCGATGACTTCTCCAGTATAGACCATATCGCCAGGCTCGATGAAGAAGGGGCCGCGGTCCTGTAGTTTAGAGATACTGTAGGCGGTAGATTCGCCTGTTTCCTTGGCGATGAGCGCTCCCATCTTGTGGATGTCGATATCACCTTTCCATGGCTCAAATCCGGAAAGCTGGTGGGCGATTACGGCTTCACCGTTGGTGGCGGTAAGGAGTGTGTTGCGAAGTCCTATGATGCCTCGCGAAGGTATGTTGAATTCGAGCTGTATGCGGTCGCCTTTGGTGTTGATGTTTCCGACTTCGCCTTTGCGACGGGTGACTACGTCAATTACTTTACTGCTGAATTCTTCGGGAACGAGTACCGTGAGCTGTTCGATAGGTTCGCATTTTCTGCCGTCTATTTCCTTGATGATGACTTTAGGCTGGCCTACCTGGAGTTCATAACCTTCTCTGCGCATCGTTTCGATGAGAATGCTCAAATGGAGGATTCCGCGGCCATAGACCAGAAGGGAATCGGGAGAGTTGGTTTCTTCTACGCGGAGGGCGAGGTTCTTTTCCAGTTCCTTGAAGAGTCGGTCTCTGAGGTGGCGACTGGTGACGTATTTGCCTTCTTTGCCGAAGAATGGGGAGTTGTTGATGGTGAAGAGCATGCTCATGGTTGGTTCATCAACCTTGATAGGGGGGAGGGCTTCGGGATTTTCGGCATCGCAGATGCTGTCTCCGATTTCAAAGGCTACGTTCTTGTCGAGATCAAGGAGGACGGCACAGATTTCGCCGGCTTCTACAGGGGTCTTGATGCGTTCCTTTCCGAGACCTTCAAAGGTATAGAGTTCTTTGATGCGGCTGCGGATATGGGCGCCGTCGCGTTTTACGAGGGTTATGTCCTGTCCGGCCTGGAGGGTTCCTCTGGTGAGTCGTCCTACGGCAATTCTTCCGATATAACTGCTGTAGTCGAGGGAGGATATCATCATCTGGGTGTTGCCTTCGTCAATCTTAGGCTGTGGCAGATGCTCTATCATGAGATCCATGAGATAGGAGATGTCCTCGGTGGGATGGTTCCAGTCACTGCTCATCCAGCCGTTTTTGGCGCTTCCGTAGGCAGTGGGAAAATCGAGTTGGTCGTTGTTGGCTCCGAGGTTGAACATGAGGTCAAAGACGGCTTCCTGTGTGCTTTCGGGATCACAATTCGGTTTATCCACTTTGTTGATGACTACGATTGGCTTGAGACCTAATTCAATGGCTTTCTGGAGTACGAATCGGGTTTGTGGCATGGGGCCTTCAAAGGCATCTACTACGAGGAGTACGCCGTCTGCCATATTGAGTACGCGTTCTACCTCACCGCCGAAGTCGCTGTGGCCAGGGGTGTCAATAATGTTTATCTTAAATCCTTTATATCTTACAGATACGTTTTTGGAGAGGATGGTAATACCGCGCTCGCGTTCAAGGTCGTTGTTGTCGAGAATGAGATCTCCGGTTTCCTGGTTCTCTCTGAAAAGTTTGGATTGATGAAGAATGCGGTCAACCAGGGTGGTCTTACCATGGTCAACGTGGGCTATAATAGCAACATTACGTATGTTTTGCATTTGGGAATTTTTTTGAATTAAGAATTATGAACCGGAGTTTTCTGCCTTCCGACGAAGGTTTTGGGCTCCTTAGTATTAATTATATCAGTGGATATTCTGTTTTAAGATAATTTACTACCATTGGTTGTAGTGAATGCGTTCGGGTTTCCATTTATCTTTGGGCATGTCATCACCACCGGGAATGCCCACAGGTACAACGGAATACGGTACTACGTTGTCAGGAATGTCCAGACATTCGCGGATGGAATTCATTCTGTCTGGGAAAGGGTAGCAAGCGGTCCACACGGCACCTAATCCGCAAGCCTCGACGGCCAGGAGGAAATTCTCGGTACATGCGCCCATATCGTCACGCCAAATTGCGTTGGGAGTGGTAATTGCGGGGGCATCGGGATTGTCTTTCGGGGCTCTGGTGACAGTAGTGTCGGCACAGAAAACGACTACGAATGCGGATTGTTTGTAGATGTGGAGATTGAAGTTGTCTCGGAAAATGGTATCGTAGGATGCGGTATCGTTGAGTACGATGAAACTCCAAGGTTGTACGTTCATGCCTGTGGGAGCAGCCATGGCTGCTTTAAGAAGCATCTGGATGGTTGAGTCTGATACGGCACCTGGGGCAAACGTGCGTACACTTTTGCGTTGCATGATGGTTTGTATAGTGGCCTCCTGCTGTGTGAGGACGGTCTCTTCCTTCGGTGTGTTGCAAGCGGCGAAAAACAGGGCTATGCTTGCTAAAATAAATAATTTCTTCATGATGTTATTGTGCAAGACGATTCATAATTTTCTGTATGGTGGCGCGCATAAGGTCGTGGTAATCGTTGATGAAGGTGCCGTCTGTGCGATTGGCTATGACGAGGCACACGGTCAATGCGTTATGCTGCATAATGCGACTTAGACCATAAATGGCGGAAGTCTCCATTTCGAGATTTGTGGCGTGAAGACCATTCCAGGAAAATGTGGAGAGCTTCTGGTTGAGGTCTGTAATGGCTGGCGCTATTCTTAATGCGCGGCCCTGGGGTGCGTAAAAGCCTGGGGCAGTAATTGTGATGCCCTGATGCATGTCGTATCCGATTTTTTCCAACAAGGCATTGCTGCACTGGGCTGCGTATGGTTTGGCGTACAGTGTACTCAATTCCAATGAGCGGATGAACGCTTCATTGAGTCCAGTCTCGAAAAGTGCCTCGTCGTGCTCGTAGTAGTTGATTAAACCGTCAAGTCCGATGGCGTATTTTGAGGCTACCAGTTCTCCTGTCTTGATATCGGGGCTGATGCTTCCGCAAGTGCCGATACGGATAAGGTTGAGTGTGCGATGAGAGGATTTGATTGTCCGCTGTTGGAGGTCGATGTTGGCGGCTGCATCGAGTTCGCTCATAATGATGTCGATGTTGTCAGTTCCCATGCCAGTGCTTAATGCGGTAAACCGATGCCCATTATAGACACCGGTTACTGCATTGATTTCTCTGTTGTGGGTAGTGTATTCGACGGTATCGAATATGTCGCGGAACATTTGAACTCTGTCAGGATCGCCGACAAGAAATATGTCGTCTGCAATCATTTCTCCGGTCAGCCGAATATGATATAGGCTTCCATCGGGGGCAAGTACGAGTTCGCTGTCTTGTATTGGATTCATTAGCGTGTTGTTCTACCTGAATTTGAGTTTGAAGATGTGCGGGAAGAATTTGTACTTCCAGTGGTCTTGGTTGAAGTGCTTCTGGAGGAAGATGAACTTGAAGTATTGGCAGTGCTGGAGGTTCTGGAAGATGAGCTTGAAGAGGTTGCACTGCTGCGGCTTGAAGTGTTTGAGGTTGAAGTACTCGTGCGGGATTTAGTTACAGTATTTGCAGATGGAGTATTGCTTCTGGTAGAGGAAGAAGTAGTTGCGCTACTGTTGGAACTACGGCTGGAAGAAGAGGTGCTGGCGCTGCTTGTGCCGCGACTTGAAGAGGATGTTGAGGTACTGCTGCCTCTGCTGCTGTTGCCGCTGTTGTCATTACCGCTTCTGCCGGAGGTAGTAGTACCCGTACCGGAAGTTCTGCTTGAATTTGAAGAGGACTCAACACCGCTGCGGCTGCTTGTCGTGCTTTCACTGCCACTTTTGCTGGAAGTTGCTTGAGTATTGCTGCGGGAAGAGCTGGTTGGATTGTTGGCGCTTCGGCTTGGAGTTGTGTTGCCGGAGGGGTTAGAACCTTGACGGGTTGTGGTAGTGGTTACAGGACTTGTCGGTGTGGCACCAGAGCGTGCGGAACTTCCTACATATTCATAACCTGGTTCATTGGCGCCATGGTTTTCACGACGGGAAACGGTGGGCTGTTCAATGCCTGGGGTGTAGATAGGTGGCATTGGAGCGGGCTCATTGATGTGGCGCATGTAGTAAGGATGATAGTGGGGCATACCTGGATGTGGCGTATGGAATGGATCCCAACCATAAATATGAACGTCATAATGATAAGTGCGATGATATACTACGGGGTGTGGGCCTCTGTGGAAAGGATGGTAATGCGGCATTGCCCAAGCAAAGGTAGGACGGGCATAGTTGCTTCGGAAACGCAACACCTGAGCTGCACTATAAATGTGGGTGCCACTGAAAAGCCAGACACAGCCTAAATCGATTGGCATGAAGATTTCTTCTCCGGTGTAGGCATCATAACCGAAAATCCAGACTTCGTTGTATTGTGGGTTTACACTTTCGTACCAGACTTCAGAAATAATAACGTAAGTCGGCAATTCATTGGGGTATCCGCAATAAATCATTAATTCATTCTGCGCGTTGAGGTAGGTTACAGTACGGATGGCTTGGGGGGTGGTAAAGTATCTCACCTCGTTTGCCGACACGCTAAGTGTGGCAACCATAAGCATTAATGCAAAAAATAGTTTTTTCATTGTTATTTATTTTTTATTATCTTCACGGTTTTTCAGAGGTATTCTCCAGCAAAAATCTGCCATGATAGAGAAATTATTCCCATTTGGGGCTACGGTTCTTATATCAGAGTCCAGATTCTGTATTTCAAGCTGACTTTGTTCTGCGGTCTTGAGTATATCATCATCGACTGAGGTTGCAAGAAAACCATAATCAAGATATATGTCGATAGCAAAATTGCTGTGTTGGTAGCCGACGCCTAAGATGATATTGGCATCAGGACGACGGAAATGCTTGAAAGCCAATCGATCATCCGGGTCGTCGCTGACGAATGTGTCTCCATTGTAATCATCCTGGGGTTTGTAGGGATTGATGGTCAGCTGACGATAGGAACCAAAGAGACCAAAACTGAAAGCCGGACCTACTTGAAACGTGATGTAATGGTCGGCTTCAGGAATAGGAAGTTCGTATCGGAAGCAGGCCAGAACGGGCAACTGCAAATACCAAGCGTGGCTATATCCTGTTCTGATATCAAGATTCACTCCATATTCCTTTACTTCTTCAAAGTGGCTTCCTCTACGAATGAGGTTCAGTCCAGTCTGAAAGTAAAAGTTATTGGCATACATAGCCTCGGCTTCAGTGAAACCATATTCAGCCCAAGCACCAAGAGTCAGACCTAAAATAGGCCCGCTTGTGGTAAGGTCATCAACATGGGTAGAGGAACCGCCTCCGACTTTGACTCCAAAGTGTGTCCATTGTGCTTGAGTGGCTGTATTTATCAGCAAAATTGCGACCAGTGTGATGAGTATTTTCTTCATTTTATTACACTATAAAAAGTGTACAAAGATACGAAGAATAATTGAAATAGGGCAAGAGAATTTTAATTTTTCTCTCGCCCTATGTATTAAAGAGTTGTTTATTAGTATGTTAAAGTTTTCTAAAAATGAAGTCGGTCATCAGTTCATAGAGGTTCAAACGTGTATTTCCGCCATAGATGCTGTGATTTTTATTAGGATATACACGCATTTCAAATTGTTTTCCTGAAGCCTCTAACGCAGATATTAAATCAATGGCATTTTGGAAATGTACATTATCATCACCTGTGCCATGTACAAGCAAATAGTTTCCCTTTAATTGGTTTGCAAAGTTGAGCGGCGAATTCTCGTCATAGCCGTTTGGATTGTCCTGTGGGCGTTGGAGAAAACGTTCTGTATAGATATTGTCATAATATCGCCAGGTAGTTACAGGAGCGACAGCAATGGCACTCTTGAACACATCGTTGCCTTTCAATATGGAGAGGGTAGAAAGGTAACCGCCAAAACTCCACCCGAAGATGCCAATTCTATTTTCGTCAATCCATTTTTTCTTGCCAAACCATTTTGCCACCGAAATAGCGTCTTCGCATTCCATTTTACCTAAATTCTTATAGGTTTGCATTTTGAAATCGCGTCCACGTCCACCAGTACCTCTGCCATCAAAACACGCCACAACATATCCGTGCTGTGCCAGCATTGTGAACCAGAAGTAGTCAGCGTAGCCATAGCTGTTGGTTACCTGTTGGTTACCAGGTCCACCATAGACATAGAAAAACAGTGGATACGTCTTTGTGGAGTCAAAATCTGGAGGCAGAATAGTATAGTAATTGAGTTCTGTTCCCCGGTCTGTTGTAAGTGTTCCGAATTGCTTTCCGCCACATCCGTATTCTTTCATCTTCTGTTGGAGTTCATGATTGTCTTCCAACACAGAAATAGTCTTTCCTTTGGCATCTTTCAGGGTATATACTGGCGCAGAATTGGCATCACTGAAAAGTTCTATGTAATACTTGCAGCCATTACTCATACTAATAATATTATAGGTGCCTTCGGTAGTGTTGAGCTTGGTTTTCTTTTTACCTTTGAAGTCAATAGTGTAAAGATCTTGGTTGATTGGTGAACTTTCTCTTGAGGTATAGTAGATAATTTCGTCATCTTCATTAACACCGCAAACATTCACCACATCATAGTTTCCTGAGGTGATCTGGCGTACGAGTTTTCCTTTCATGTCGTACATATAGATGTGGTTGAATCCATCTTTTTCGCTGGAGATAAGAAAGTTTTTCCCGTCTTCTAAAAACATCCAAGTTTCGGGTACTTCTACGTATGCGGTATGGCTTTCGTTATAGAGTTGTGTAATATCGCCTGTAGTGGCATCAACTTTGTATAATGTAAGTTCGTTCTGCAGCCTATTCATCCGCATATATGCCAAAGTGTTGGCATCCTTAGTCCACTGCATCCGTGGCAGATACTGGTCTCTTTCACTTCCGGTATTCAGTTTCAGCGTTTGCTTGGTTTCCAAATTGTATATTAAAATATCAACCACAGAATTATCTTCTCCGGCTTTGGGGTATTTGAATTTATTGTCGTTGGGATACAAGCCGCCCCACATTTGCATATTATATTCCTTTACCCGGCTTTCGTCAAACCGGTAAAAAGCTATTTTCTTGCTGTCAGGGCTCCAGTAGAATCCTTGTGTAATGGCAAATTCCTCTTCATATACCCAGTCCGTCGTGCCATTGATCACATGATTGAGCTTTCCGTCAAATGTCACTTGAGTTTCTTCCAATGTGGATAGGTCCATCGTGTAAAGGTTATTGTCTCGGACGTATGCTATCGTCTTCCCGTCAGGTGAGAATGTAGTTAGTCTTTGTTTCCCTTCGGTTGTCAGAAGTGTGAAGGTTCCTTTGGCAATGTTATATAGATAATAGGTTGATATACCGCTGTGGCGATATATCGGCTCAAATTCAGCTTCAAGCAGGATTTGTTTTTCCTGTGAATCTAACTGATATGACTGGATAGGAGGGAGTGGCTTTGCTTTCTTCCTCATATCTGGAGTCGAGAAAGCGCATAGAACGCCTGATTTCTCGAAGTTTTTATAGTCATAAATATCTATGCCTGTTCTTGTGAGTACTGTGAAATGCTTGCCGTCGTTCATTGAGGTTACTCCATTGATGGTAGCAGGTCTGTAGATTCCTTTTGACCAGATGTCTTCCAAGGTGATTTCTTTTGAACTGGCCTGTGCGTCAGCATGGCATGGGGTTCCCAACATTGTGCTGAACAATGCAAGCCAGATTGCAATTTTCTGTTTTCTCATAATCATTATTTTTTTGAAGAAACGGAGCAGAATCTTTTTGTAATTCTGCTCCGTAGTTTGGCGGAGAGATAGGGATTCGAACCCTAGGACCTCCAAAGAAGGTCAACGGTTTTCGAGACCGCCCCGATCGACCACTCCGGCATCTCTCCGTGATTGCCAGTCGGTTGTGACTGTTGAAAGCTCTTTGTGGGCTTCACTTTCGGGGTGCAAAATTACGAATATTTTTTGAATTACCAAAGTTTTTTTGAAAAACTTATTTTTCAGCTTTCTTTATTTCTGCATATTCTTTGTTCAATCCGTCTATGATTTCTTGTGTAATATCCATTCCAGGATTACCATAAAGAACTGGGCTTGAGTTGAAGGATTTGGAAAGAATGAGGTCGAATTTCTGGTTTGCCTCGTTATATTCCTTGATGAAAGCATATACGGCTTTTGTCATTTTTTCGCTTTCGGTTAAGGTCTTTTGCTGTATTTGCAGCGCATATTCACCTTCGAGCGTTTGCATTTTCTGCATTCTGTTGTTGAGGTCTTCTTCTTTGGCTTTCTGCTGACTTAACGAAAGGTCAGCTCCCGTTTGAAGATAATTATTGTAATCCGACTGGAGCTTTTCCATCAACTGCTTATAGTTGTTCTCTTTTGAAGCTTGATAATTTTTGAGATCAGCTTCCAGATCAATTGCATACTGGTATTTACTTAATAAAGTATCAGTATTTATATAAGCAATTCTCAACCCTCCTTCATTTACTACAGCTTGTGTTGCATCAGGGTTGGTCAGATTGTTTTTATTTCCTGTAAAATGCAATATATATAGCACTACCAGTGCTACCAGCATAATTCCCATCAGAATGGTCTGACCGCATTTGCATTTGCATTTGTTCTCTTTGCATTCGCATGCTTGTGCCTCCTGGGCAGGAGTGTCATTTATTTCCATGTTTATCGTTTCTTGATTTTCTTCCATGATAGTATGTATTTCTAATGAATTATTCTACTTCACCAATAGTTTCAATAGCTCTTTTTACGCGGGCGATAGTCTCCTCTTTGCCCAGCATCATGACCAAGGTCAGCATGTCAGGACCTACAGTTTTGCCGACTACAGCCAGTCTCAGGCTATTCATAATCTGCCCCATATTGTACTGATTACCGACAATGTAATTGTCCAGAATCTCCTTGTGCAATGTCTCATATTCAAATGGAACAGTTTCCAATATCTCAATCACTTTGTTCATGTGGGTTGTCATTCCGGATTTCCAGCGTTTTTTGATGGCTGCGGGATCATATTCCTTCGGTGCTTCAAAGAAATAGCAGCATGTATCCCACAACTCACTTGGGAAATTGATGCGTTCCTTCATCATACCGCACACTTTCACTACATAGTCATGCTCTGCGTCTATGTTATGTTCTTTCAGCTGAGGAATCAGCATCTGCGCGATTTCCTCATCGCTCTTCATTTGCAGATATTCGTGGTTGAACCATTTGGCTTTTTCCACATTGAACTTGGCTCCACTCTTGCTGATGTGGGCAATATTAAACAGTTTTATCAGTTCCTCCATGCTGAGAATTTCCTGTTCGGTACCAGGATTCCACCCCAGCAGGGCAAGAATATTTACCACGGCTTCCGGAGTATAGCCTTTTTCTCTGTATCCGCTACTCAATTCTCCACTCTTTGGGTCGTGCCAGTCAAGCGGAAATACTGGAAAACCTAATCGGTCGCCGTCTCGCTTGCTCAGTTTCCCGTTTCCTTCTGGTTTCAGAAGCAATGGAAGGTGAGCAAATTGAGGCATTGTGTCCTCCCATCCAAATGCCTTGTATAGCATAACATGGAGTGGGGCAGATGGTAGCCACTCTTCTCCACGGATTACATGGCTGATATTCATTGTATGGTCATCCACGATATTGGCGAGGTGGTAGGTTGGCATCCCGTCGCTTTTGAACAGTACTTTATCATCAAGCAGATTGGAATTCATTGTTACATCACCTCTAATCAGATCATGTACTGTAATGTTGATGTCTGCAGGAAACTTGAATCTTACCACATACGGTTCTCCACTTTCCAGTCTGCGTTTTACCTCTTCAGACGACAGACTCAGGGAGTTCTGCATTTCTCCGCGAGTGTTGCAGTCATACTGAAAGGTTTTCTTCATACTTTCGTATTCCTTGCGTTTGGCTTCCAGTTCTTCTGGTTTGTCAAAAGCGTAGTATGCCCAACCGTCATTAATCAATTTGTCTGCATATTCCTTGTACATGGGTTTACGGTCACTCTGGCGATATGGACCGTATGGACCGCCTATATGCACACCTTCATCAAACTTAATACCCAGCCAGGTAAGGGCTTCGATGATGTAATCTTCGGCTCCAGGAACGAATCGGGTCTGGTCGGTATCTTCAATTCTTAAAATCATATCACCACCATTCTGGCGTGCAAAAAGGTAGTTGTAGAGGGCGGTTCTGACTCCGCCGATGTGAAGTGGCCCTGTTGGGCTTGGTGCAAATCGCACACGTACTTTTCTTTCCATTATTTATTATTGTAATTATTATTTTCTGTCATTTTCCCTGTTTTCAAGACTCAGTTGCGAAAAACAGGTCTTTTTTCTCATAAAATAATCGACAAGCAGCCATCCCTGATATATTGTATCAATCTCCCTGTGGGGTAGATTTGCCCGTTTGAATCCGAGTTCCTTTTTATGCTTTCGATAGTCTTTATGGGCTCGCCATACGGCTGTAAATTCATCTTTCTTTCCTTCCGTGAGGAACTTCAGCGCAGCCACTCCATCCAATATCATTCTTGCTGCAAGTACCCGTTTCATCCGTTTCTGTGGAAGGTTCTTGTAAAGCATATACAGATTGTTCCTGAAATTAAGGTATGTTTTGGTCGGAGAACTTTTTGGTAGCGTGCCTCCTCCCACATGCCAAACCTTGCTTTGCGGATAGCATTTTACCTTCCAACCCGCATTTTGCGCGCGCCAGCATAAGTCAATTTCTTCCATGTGGGCAAAGAAATCCTCATCCAGACCTTTCAATTCCTTCCACACAGCAGCTTTCACAAACATCGCAGCTCCGGTTGCCCAGAAGCATTCACATTCCTGGTCATACTGTCCATTGTCTTCCTCTACAATATCGAACATTCTTCCTCGGCAGAAAGGATATCCGTAGCTGTCTATCCAACCGCCTGCCGCACCAGCATATTCAAACCGGTTTTTATCGTCGTACATCAGTATCTTGGGCTGACCTATAGCTGTCTCCGTATCCAGTTCCATTGCACTTACCACATTCTTCACCCAATGTGGACTCACCTCCACGTCATCGTTCAAAAGCACGAAATAATCAGCTTCTACCTGTTCCAGAGCCTTGTTGTAGCCACCTGCGAATCCGTAGTTCTTATCCATCGCAATCACTCGTATCTGTGGATAGTTCTCTTTGAGAAATTGCAGGGAATCGTCTGTTGAGCCGTTGTCCGCCACAATCACTTCAGCTTCCTCCTGCGTATATTCCACCACACTTGGCAGAAAGCGTTCCAGCATCCTGCGACCATTCCAATTCAATATGACAACCGCTATTTTCATTCTTCCCGTTTTTGTTTCCATCTTCTGTGGCTCCACAACCAATATTGAGGGGCGTTCTTGATATCCTGTTCAAGCCTGTAGGCGTATGCTTGTACTATACTGTATTGTTCTACCTGTTGTGGTTTGGGACAAAGTTCGCTTACTATCACTTCATAGTATCCTCGCTTCACCTTATTTACTGTATAATAGAGTACAGGATAGTTGTATTTCCTTGCAAAATATTCCCCTCCATATATAAAGGCAGTCTCCTGTCCGAGGAATTTTGTCCAGTAGCATCTTTTTGCACTGTTGGGCGCCTGGTCGCATAGCATCATATATGCTACAGGGACCTTGTACCGGTCATAATATTCCATTACATCCCTTACATTTTCACTGGTGACGATTTCGGTACCAAAACGGGTACGCTTCCGGTCAAGCCTGATTCCGAATTTCTCATTCTTCAGGTTTTTACCCACTCCGATAGCATGGTGTTTCAACTGCAGTTCCAACGAGGTAATCATGTATTCCCAGTTGTTGTAATGCGCTGACATCAGTATCACGCTCTGCCCTTTTTCGAAATATCGATTAACCAGTTCTTTGTTTACGATTTTGTAATGCTTTACTATCTTTTTCTTGGAAGCTCTCAGATTATATATACCTTCCGCCAGCAGGTCTGCAAGATGCCGGTAATACTTTTTTTCTATATGATGTAATTCTTTGTCATCCTTGAATGGGAACGACTGCCTCAGGTTTTCCTGCACCACACTCCGCCGGTAGCCCACAATGTGGTAGAGTATGACATACGTCAAATCTGCCAATAAGTAAAGAATCCTTAAAGGCAGAAATGATAATATGACAGCTAAACTGAAGAGCATACAGGTTCCTTGTTTTTAGTAGCCTCTTTCAAATTGTTCGCCGACTTCACCCACCATACCTTCTTCCAGTTGCTGGCCACACAGGCGGCGTTCCCACAGCGGATCTCTGACCTCACCTCGGGCGTTGCTGTTGAGCAGCATATACGCACCGTTTCTGAACTCATCCCAGAAAATGAAGCAACGGTTCTGGTCATCCGTTTCCAGTTTGTTATAGCGCCACAACTGATAGGGAAGATAATAGATATGACCTTGCGTTCCAAGTTTCATTGCACTTACGAAGTTCTTTTCGTCCCGGATGAAATCTGGTGGTCCGTATTGCAGATATACACGGCCCCGGTCGGTCTTGTAGCCTGGTACATTCATATATTTATAGGCTCTGTCCACATAATCCACTTTCTGCCGGTATTTGAGCCATGCTCCTTCTGGATTGAGCGGATCACGGGCTGCCCAGAACTTATAGAAGAATGCCTGCTTTTCCTTCAATCCATGCTCCTGGACCAACTGGCGTGAGACCATAAGTTCCTGAGCTGAAGCAATAGGGTAGAGCGCATCAATATAGTGGTTCAGTATATTCTCGTCCTGTAACTTTACAACAAACGTGCTGTCATACAAGCTTATCTGCTGCTGGTTTACAAGACTCGGAGCTGATCGGTAGAAAGTAACTCTTTTATAGAGTATGTTTTCGTTCTTCTTATTGTGAACTTCCACTACCAGATCATATTTCCCGCTGGGCAGTCTGCTGATGTCCAAAGTTGTAAATACGGGAATAAAGTTGCTGGACTTATGTTTCTTTACCTCAACCACATCCGTTGCTCTGTATCCTGTTGCGGATTCTTCAAAATAAGCGTATGTAATGATCGGATCAAATCCCACCTCCTCATCTATGCAGTAGATTTCATAGTAGAAACTGAGCTGGGCCATGCTTTCAGGAATATAATCGCTGACGTAGGGCTGCATATCATAACCCATTCTCGAAAAGATATTTTCCGTTGTCGTTTTCTTCACGGATGACATAATCTGTACAGTGGAAAGCGCTGGCGTTCTGGCGGCGAAATCCACCAGAAGCTTTTCTTCCACCACGGAAGCCTCCTGGGAACTGTTTACATCTCTTACTGAGAGTATCAGATCGTATATGCCGGTCTTCAGGGCAAACCGTTGCAGGTCGAGAAAATTGAAATCAGTCTCTTCCGGGTTTGTAATTGCCGGGCTGTTAAGCGTGTATTTTTTCACATATACCGTAGAATCGCCACTTTTCACCTGAATGATGGTTTCCACAGAAGCCTTGTACTGGCCGTCTCCGATGGGCATGAAGTTCATGTTCCACGCATCATACGACATATACATTTCTACGTATGATTGTTTTTCGTTGGGAATGTAGAATGTTGAATATCCGAATGTCGCGGATAATTTTTTTCCTTCATTTCCCCACACATTCACACTCAACACCACTGCTAAAATGAATAATGAGAGTCTTTTCATAGTCAGATAATTTTTATTTATAACGTGCGCACATTTGTTTTATTGTATGTGTTTTAGTTTTTTTCTGATTTTTTTCTCAACTTTCTTCTGAATAATAAACCTTATAGAATTTTCCTTTCTCGTCGCATCCCTTTTCTATCAGATTGCTGCTTCCGTGTACATATATGTGGAAGTTCTTATCCAACTTAATCACACTCTTGAAGTTGCGTGCCTGTTTCTTTACGGCTTCCTCGTTGATGTCGAACTGATCTTGCAGCACGACTTCATTTTCTTTCTGGTAGTCGTTTCTGAACTGCCTGAAACTTTCTATCACCTCGGGCCGCTGTATGACTTCTTCCGCAAAACTGTCTATGTCAAACTGGTCGTTCTGCTTGAAATAGTTTACCGAGCGGTTCAGCAAATCCGCGCGGTCGGCTTTTTCTACGTTTTCAAATTCTTCCGGAAGGCGTTCGGTTACAAATCGTTTGTATGCCGAGAGTTCCGCGTGGGTATTATAGTATTCGTCTTCGCGTTGGCGTATATGCAGGAACTCATCGCGCCAGTAAGCGGCGTCCTGGCTCCGGTTGGTCGCATCTACTACAGATACGATATATCCGTCTTCTTCTTCCATGTCAAAGATAAGGGCTCCTTTGTCAAGTTTATTGATGTTGATTCCTTGGTGAACCTCCAATTTGAAAGCGGCTGTCGCACTCATGTCGTTTTCTGCGCGGCTCCATTCCTCATCATTATGCAGTACTTTAAGAAAGCTTTCGGTATTCTCTGATTTGAAGATACCTATGGCTCTGGTACTTTCTCCGTTCAGCTGACATTCGTTGAAATACACTACCCAAAGGTCTCCACCTTTGATATTGGGGTGAAGGCAGGAATCATACAGGTGTCTGGCTATCTGCTGCGACTCTTCCATGAGGCATGTCGGGTCGGCAAAAATATTGGCGCACCGGTGGAATATGGGATTCAGTTCCACATTTTCTTCGTGGTAAAGATGATAATATTCTTCTGCCTTGAATGGGCTGATGAAATATTTTATCAGCAAATCCTGTAAGGCATCGTTAATCGGGATTTCTCCTTTCGACAGGATAAAGCCTTCTTCCGTCTGTCTGTTGCCCACGCGATGCAGGGCAATATTCGTAATGCTTGAACTTTCAAATATAGGCATAGTTAAAGTGCGTGTTTCTTTTCAAGAGACGTTTTCTGCGCCTCGGCATAATCAAAATAATTTTGCTTCTGCGCTCGGCTTATCAAAAACGTTCTATTTTTAATACAAACGTATTGAATCTACCTTTCAAATCGTTATAGTTCAACCCGTTCAGGTCAATTATCAAATCCTTTCCTTTAATCTCCCAATGCACGGGTTTCTGGCTTCCCAGCAGGGAAACTCTGCAGAATCCGGCTTTGGGAGCTCTGTCTTTCAAGACTATCTGTTTCCCTGGCTCGGGCCAGTAATCCAGCAGAATCGCATAAAGGTTCCTGTCTTTCTCGGTAAAGCATATATAGGGCTCAAGACATGAGTAGCAAGCTGAGAATCCGTCTTTTGCCGTCACGGGAGTTTCTTTCATCAATTTCGATTTCCAGGTCAGGCGGATGAGTGCTTCCTTATCTACTTCTTCATAATGGACTTTCAGTTTATGGATGCTTCCTTTTTTGAGTAGCCGTGTGGCTGAGGTGATTCCGTAGTTCTGGGCCGTCTGGGCATTGCTCTGGCTTCCGTCGGCAAAGTCTTTCCTGTAGTTCAATAGGGTATCTCCGTCAAGCAATACGGTTGCGTTGTCATCCACCTGAAGGCGGAATGTATATTTGTCGGTGTATTCGGGTATGATTTCCCCTTCCCAGTCGCAGGTAAAGTTGTCATAGCTGATTCTGGGGTGCGGAGCGTTGCGTACCCAGTCGAAATCGATAGTGCTGTCTATGTTTTCTACGGTTACTTCCTTGTATAGAAAACTGCCTTTTTCGGAGGGGCGTGTGCCGTATATGGCTTCTCCGTTTGTGTTCAACCAATTCCCGAGGTCGCGCAGTCTTTCCTGCTGGATTAGTGGTATTTTACCATCAGCGGAAGGCCCTACGTTCAACGTCATTCCTCCACCAGCCGCAACCAGTTTCACGAAATGCTGTATCAGTTCCTGACTGGTCAGAAAATTGGCGGGATCTTCGTTCCGGTTCAGGCCGAAGCTGCGTCCCAGGCCGCGGCATTCTGCCCATGGGCGGTCAGTCACAGAGATGCCGGAACTGTATTCCGGAGTGCGGAATCCGTGTTCGCAGCCTTCGCCCCAGCGGTCATTCACTATGGCATCCGCTCCTACGGTATTGTAATACCAGCTGATCAGCTCTCTCGCGTGCCATTCCTCGGCCGTGTTGTTCCATTCTCCGTCGGTAAAGAGAATTTCAGGTCTGTAACGGGTGATGAGGTCCTTGAACTGCGGTATCATGAAGTTTTCCACATAATCGGAAATATCGCGGTCGTTGTCCTGCATCCAGATATGTTTCCTGTTCGTCCATTCGGGCAGGGAATAATAAAATCCCATCTTCAAGCCCTGGTTGCGCACAGCGGACGTAAGTTCCTCAACGATATTGCGATGTGGTCCGCTCGTCGTGCTGTTCCAGGTGGGCTGCTGCGGACTGTCCCAGAGACAATAGCCGTCGTGGTGCTTGGTTACCAGAAGCACATATCTGGCCCCCGATTCACGGAACAGGGCGGCCCAGGCTTCCGGGTCCCACAGCTCCGCCTTCCAGAGGCTGCGGAGTTTTGAATACTGGTCGATAGGGCTTCTGAAAACCTCCTCGATGGTGCAGTTGTTGATCTGCGCGAGAATTTGCGCCCGGCTGGTGTCGTCGGTCATAATGCCCCGGTAGAACCATTCGGCGTAGCCCTCCTTTGAGGCGTATGCCGGCACGGAATAGAGGCCCCAGTGGATGAAGATGCCCAGTTTCGCATCCGAAAACCATTCCGGATAGCCGCGGCGGTTGATACTTTCCCATGTGGGCTGGGTCTGCTTGGGGGACAGGGGCGATTTACCAGAAAGGGTTTTGCCCGTTTGTGCGGGCGCAACACCTATCCCCAATACGCCGCAAAATACTAATATATAGATAATTCGTCGCATATTGTACATATTATTCCGAGTGTAAAATTACATCTTTATTTTGAACCTCGCAAATAAATTTATCAACACCTCATCAACACCTTTCCGCCTGCCGTGTCCGCCCGGCCAGCCGTCTGTCGTACCGTCTTTCCGTCCAGAAATTCATTTTTCTCTGCTTTTTGCCCGCGATAACTCCCTTCTATCTTCTTTTTATCTCCATATTAACTTCTTTTTATCTCCTTTCTTTTAGAATAAGAGATAGAAAAAAGATAAAAAGAAGATAAAAAAAAGATAGAAGGGAGTTACCACATATAAATGGCACGTTTACAGGAGTTTTTATGCGGCGGGGGCCGGGGGAGAAAACCAAGATGTGGATTTGTCGCACAAATATCTGTAAATGAAATGGATATAACGGTTTTGGAGAAAAATACGCAATACGATACTAAATGGGGTCGGATTTTCGGGCGGCGGGGCAGTAAGAAGTGGATTTGACGTGACGGAAATCGGGAGCGGAAATAAAATTTACGGGCTTTATATGGTTGTAAATCACGCGGGTTGCTCTATCGGGGCAAAAAAAAATTTGCAGTTATAGAAAAAAGTTGTACTTTTGCATTCGGGTAAGTCTTATACGACCAGCTCCCATTGAATCCCCCAGGGTAGGAATACAGCAAGGGTGTTTGGTTGTAGCGGTGCGATATAATCAGCTTACCCTTTTTTTATGTACTTTTATTGCGAATGATAAAAATGAAAAAACGGATACTGACCATTCTACTGCTTTCGATTGTGATGGATGCTGCCATGGCACAGCAGATCAAGGGCTATGTGAATGCGGGTCTGACCTGTTCGCAGGTGGATGGCGACGAGCTCAGGGGCTTCAAGCGCAACGCCGTTACGGCGGGCGTGGGAGCGCTGACCAATCTGGGCGAGAACTTCCAGCTGGCTATGGAAATTGACTTTGCCAAGCGCGGCAGCTACAACGCCTGCGGCGATCCTTACAACATCAAACTTCCGCTGAATTATGTGGATATTCCCCTTATGCTGTATTTCCACGATCCTTACGGCGACATGTATTTCGGCGCAGGTCTGCTGTATGGCCGGCTGGTGCAGCAGCCGCACGGTACCATACAATATGATCCCGCTTATTTCATGCCAGACACCAACGATATGATGTTCGACAAGAACGATGTCGCGCTGGTGGCAGAAATCAGGTTCAGAATGGTGAGTCATCTCTATATGAGTGCCCGCTGGCAGCGGTCCATCATCAGCGTGAACGACTGGACGTTTACCGACAAAAACCACACCTGGACCAACAAATGCTATAACAGTTCGATATCGGTAAGGCTGGAATGGATGTTCGGGGAACAGGACAACGGCCGGGGCAGAAAAGGTAATTATTCAAAACGCAGAAGATGATGAAGAGGGCATTGTTTGCAGGGTCGTTCGACCCGTTTACCATAGGGCACAGGAATATTGTAGAACGGGCTCTGAAGATGTTCGAAAGCGTGGTGATAGGCGTAGGGGTGAACGACGGGAAGAACCCGATGTTTCCGCTGGAAAAACGGCTGCAGGACATAGCACAGGCGTTTGCGGATGAGCCAAGGGTGGTAGTGGCATCATACGAGGGACTTACGGTGGATTTCGCAAGGGAATGCGGCGCCTGCTGCCTTTTGAGAGGCGTGAGAAACGGGCGGGACCTGGAATATGAACGGCAGATTGCCGCCTTCAACAGCCGCGTGGCTCCTGAAATTGAGACCGTACTCCTGATGGCAGATGCCCGGTATGAGGATATAAGCTCCACTCTGGTGAGAGAACTCTACCGTTACGGAAAAAACATCAGCGATCTTGTGGGATGGTAAGCAACAAGCAAGGAATGCCGAAGCCGATATCATGATTGACCTGAATACGGAAATAACATATCTGAAAGGGGTTGGCCCAGAGAAATCCAATCTGCTGAGAAGCGAATTGGGGATTGCGACATTTGCCGACCTGCTGCAATATTATCCGTACAGATATATAGACCGGAGCCAGATTCTCAAGGTTTCGGACATCACCAACAACACAGGATATGTGGTGCTGAAAGGGAAAGTCCGCGATATGCAGACCGTAGGAACGGGAAGGGCTATGCGCCTGACGGTCAAGTTCTATGACGGAACCGGGGCAATAGAACTGGTGTGGTTCCAGGGACTGCGATGGGTCAGGAATATGCTGAAAAACGATGTGGATTATCTTGTGATGGGGAAACCGTCGTTCTACGGCACAATCATCCAGATTGCCCACCCAGATATGGAGGTCGTAAAATATACAGGAGAGCAGAAATCCCTGAAGTTTGAACCGGTATATTCCATTACCGAAAAACTGAAATCCAAAGGCCTGAGTTCAAAAGGCATCGCCAAACTCATGGGAACCCTTATGGATACCCTCAGAAACGAGATTCCGGAAACCCTTCCCCAAGACATCATCACACGCTATCACTTGCCGGGACGGTTGGAGACCTATCGGAAGATACATTTCCCTCAAAATCCGCAAGAGGTGGTAGAGGCTTCGAGAAGACTGAAATTTGAGGAGTTGTTCTTCCTGCAACTGGATTACCAATATACACGAGTGGCACGGCAACGCCTGGCCCGTGGGGTAGTATTCAATGTGGTAGGGGAGCACTTCAACCGTTTCTATAAGGAAAAACTGCCGTTTCCTCTGACTAAGGCCCAGCAGCGGGTAATCAAGGAAATACGAGCCGATATGAAGAGCGGACACCAGATGAACCGACTGCTTCAAGGCGACGTTGGAAGCGGAAAAACGCTGGTAGCCTTGCTTTGTATGCTGATAGCGCTGGACAACGGATGCCAGGCCTGCCTGATGGCTCCCACCGAGATACTGGCAAGCCAGCACTATGCCACCTTCTGCAAAATGCTGGATGGCCAGGGCATCAGCGTAGAATTGCTGACGGGAGCCGTGAAAACCGCCCAGAAAAAGCAGCTCAAACAACGACTTCAGAATGGCGAGACCGACTTGTTGATAGGCACTCACGCATTGATAGAAGATGATGTGGTATTCAAAAAACTGGGATTTGTAGTGATAGATGAGCAACACCGCTTTGGGGTAGAACAGCGCGCCAAAATGTGGAGCAAGGCAGCCGTACCGCCACATATATTAGTCATGACAGCAACCCCTATTCCCAGGACCCTCGCCATGACCCTCTACGGAGATCTGGATTGCTCGGTAATAGATGAACTTCCGCCGGGACGTCAGCCCGTGCAGACTCTCCACGCCACGGATGCCCAACGGCTGAAAGTATGGGCATTCCTGCGACAGCAGATAGCCCAGGGACGACAGGTCTATATCGTATATCCTTTAATCAACGAGAGCGAAAGCCTGGATTTGAAAGACCTGATGGATGGATATGAGAGTGTCACCCGAGACTTTCCCCGCCCGCAGTATCAGGTAAGTGTGGTTCACGGCCAGATGAATGCAGAAGCAAAAGCCATGGAGATGGACCGTTTCAAACGTGGAGAAACCCATATCATGGTATCTACTACGGTGATTGAGGTTGGCGTGGATGTGCCGAATGCCACGGTTATGGTCATAGAGAATGCCGAACGCTTCGGATTGTCGCAGCTTCACCAGTTGCGAGGCCGTGTAGGAAGAGGCGGAGGACAGTCGTATTGCATACTGATGACAAAGCCCGATCTGGCAGGCACAAGCAAGGAAAGAATCGCTACCATGTGCGCCACAACGGACGGATTCAGGATTGCAGAGGCAGACCTGAAGCTGAGAGGTCCGGGAGACATCCAGGGACTTCAGCAAAGCGGCATATTGCAACTCAAGATGGCGGACATAGTGAACGACGAAGCCATCGTGAAAGCTTCGCGTGATGAGGTGGGAAAACTTTTGGAAGCGGATCCCCAACTGGAGCTTCCACAACATAGAATGCTGCAACGCTATATACAACAGAAAAAGAATAAACAGACATGGGAGAAAATATCTTGAAACTGAGAGCTCTGGAGCCGGAAGACATCGATATGATATACAAATGGGAAAATGACCCGAAGATATGGGAACATAGTTCCGTACATCAGATGTTCTCAAGATATCAGCTGACACAATATATCATGTCCTCGATATCGGGTGACTTCTTCACGGAAAAGCAACTGAGACTGGTGGCTGAAGTGGAAAACGAAGCCGTGGGATGCATAGACCTCTTCAACTACGACCCTTTCCAACATCGGGCCGAACTCGGACTGCTGGTAGATGAACGACACCGGAGAAAAGGATACGGGAGAGCCATGATAGAAGCACTCATCAATTATGCAAGAATCCATCTCCAACTGCATCAGATTTACTGTGTGGTACCATCAGCCAACCGTCCAAGCATGGGACTGTTCAGAAATATGAACTTCACGATAGCTGGACAACTGAGGGACTGGGTTTATGACCCGGACAAAAAAATATTCAACGAAGCAACAATAATGCAAAAAGTGATTGAATAAGACACTCAATGGTTCGGTAGAAAATAGTTAACAATTAGGCGGCAGGAGCCGCAATATTAAAGAGTTCTTTGACAATTTTGGCATTTATTGACTTGTTCGGACGGAAACCCGATATGACAAAAAATCGGTTCATGATATATGCATTGTATAACAGCGACTTAAGGTTTGCTATAGAGAAAGTGGGATAGTGCTCCTTGATGACCACCTTTGCCACATTGACGGCAGTTAGAGAGGCGTTGAAGGCGAAATCCAGTTTGGCAAAGTCCCTGGCCTGGCATTCGCAGAGCCCGGCAAACTGCTTTCCGTCGCGATAGCAAAACTCGATCTGGAAACGCGTGCGGTAGTATTCCACTACATTCTTCGCACTCATATCTGTATCGGTGGAGAAATAGAGGATGTGTTTCCCATCCTTGGGTTGGAACA
>JAZUFZ010000021.1:0-89618 GCA_045640985.1 Bacteroidales bacterium | reverse complement strand
TACGCGTTACGCACCCGTGCGCCGGTCGCCAGCAGAGTATTGCTACTCCCTGCTGCCCCTCGACTTGCATGTGTTAAGCCTGCCGCTAGCGTTCATCCTGAGCCAGGATCAAACTCTTCATTGTAAGAATTGTTTTATTTTAACCTTTGACTCTTCCGTGTCTCCCGACCAGCCGAGCTGGTCTCTGACACACGCTATCTCATTGTTCCAACTGTTTCAAATCTCTCTCGTCTTCACCGTTTCCTTTGGTCGAAAACGGTTGCAAAGATACGACTCTTTTCCGCTCCCACCAAATATTTTTTCATTTTTCTTTCCATTATCATCGTAACTCACTGTCTCTGTGCATCATATTTTTTGAAGTTTTTTTTCTTGAATGCATTTTCCGGGCATACAAACTACCTGTTTCCGCCCCGTTTCCCTCAAAAATTGGCCTCTCTCCTACCCATTTTTAACGCTATTTTTGCGCAATATTCAAATTACATATTGAATATCAATATTTTACATTAAAATTACATTATATTTCACACCTTTCATATATGCGGATTCCCTTTCCTGATGAGGATTTGCGACCCTTTCCGGAGGCCCTTTCTGACGTCCCTAACCTGCTCTGCCATAGCGGTAACTCCCGGCTATCTTCTTTTTATCTTCTTTTTATCTTTTTTCTATCTCTTATCCTTAGGAAAGGAGATAAAAAGAAGTTAATATGGAGATAAAAAGAAGATAGAAGGGAGTTACCACAGGAAAACTTGGGCGAAACACGGGAAAAAACAGAGGCGAAATTGGGAGTTATCTGTACATTTAATGGAAATAAGGAAACGGACGGGAAACGAAAAAGCCACCTTTGCGGGTGGCTATGGCTGAATTATGTAAAGAATGAATGGATATCAACGACGGCTGTCCATATAGATGGAGACATAATAAAGAAGGGTCGCCAGAGAAGTGAGAGCGGCAATAATATAGGTATAAGCGGCGGAGCGGAGGGCGCTCTCGGCATAGGGATGGGTTTCGGAGGAGGTGATGCTATGGTTGTTGAGCCATACGAGTGCGCGGTGGGAGGCATTGATTTCTACGGGAAGTGTAACGATGGAGAAAAGTGTTGTGATGGCAAAGAGTGCGATGCCTACCAGAAGCAGCTGTGGGAAGCGCTGGACGAGAAGTATGCCGGCGAGAAGTATCCAGGAGACGAACTTGTTGGAGAAGTTCACCATTGGAACGAGTGTGGAACGGAGCGAGAGCCATGTGTAGGCTGTGGCGTGCTGGACGGCGTGGCCACATTCATGGGCGGCTACGGCTGCGGCTGCCACGGAGGTTCCGTGATAGACGTCATGGCTGAGGTTGAGTGTGCGGTCGATTGGGTTGTAGTGATCGGTAAGGGTTCCGTTCACTTCGCGGATTGTTACGTTATGGATGTCGTTGTCGTAAAGCATTTTCTCCGCCACCTGACGGCCGGTGAGATTTCCGGTAGTGGGGATTTTCGAGTATTTATTGAATTTCCGTTCTACATTCTTGCTGATAACGACGCTGAGGATTGTGAGTGCGATGAAAATAATCCAGATAGACATAATTGTTTTTTGAGGTTTTAGATGTGTTGTGTTATGCGGTAATAACGCGGGGAAGTGAGAAATATTGTGCAGGAGCGGAAGTATTTTTCGGAATGTTGAAAAAATATTGAAAAAAATTATTATTAATTAATGAATAATTCAATTATATTTTGTATCTTTGCAGTGTCGTTTTTATTGACAAAAAGGACCAATCATTTAAGTAAAACACAGAATGTCAGAGTACTTAGACCATAAATCATCGGTAAACGAAGTATCGTCAGCACTGCTACACAGACTGCCAAAGTACCATAATTACCTAAGAAGACTCCGGAATCAGGGAGCGAAATATATCTCGTCGGCGAAGATTGCAGAGGATATCATGCTGAATCCGGTACTCGTAAGAAAAGACCTGGCACAGATCAGCACAACCCCGGGGAAACCGAGGCTGGGATTTGAGATTGATGCGCTGGTGAAGGATTTTGACGATTTCCTGGGCTACAACAAGGAGGACCGTGCAATACTGGTTGGCGCGGGGAACCTTGGGAAGGCGCTGATGTCGTACAACGGATTCAGCAAATACGGGCTGGAGATTGTGGCTGCCTTCGACAAGAATGAATCGGTGCAGCGCTATAGCATCAACGGGAAACAGATTCTGCCGCTGGAGAAGATGAAAGAGGTGGTGGGAGAACAGGACGTGGAACTGGGTATTATCACGGTTCCTTCGTCTGAGGCGCAGCTGGTATGCGACCAGATGGTGGCGTCGGGAATCAAGGGAATCCTGAATTTTGCGCCCGTACATCTGGACACTCCGGAGAACGTAGTAGTTCAGGAGGACAACATTGCGGTATCGCTGGCGCTGCTTGCCAAGAAGATTTGAAAAAGAATTAAAGAAATAAATTAATAATAACAAAAAAATACAACCAAATGAAAGTTTTTGATACCAACGTACAAGAGACGAAATACAAGGTACTGAAAGAGGTAATCAAATGCGCTGACAATGGCACATTGGACAGCGCTATGACGGAAATCCCCCAACTTTTATCACCCGGCCCTGAGCCCATCCAGCGCCACTCGATGGAAGAAGAACGCACCGTTCTGACCGAAAGAGTGCGTATGGCAATGGGCGGCAACGCAGACAACCCCAACCCTATTGAGGTAATAGAGGCTGCATGTGATGCCTGCACCGCCACCGGTATGTTGGTAAGTGACGCCTGCCGCGGATGTCTGCGCCACAGCTGTATGGACGGCTGTCCCAAACAGGCAATCACTATCGTAAACCACAAATGCACCATTGACCCGGCAAAATGTATCAGCTGCGGAAAATGCGCACAGAGCTGTCCTTATCATGCAATCATTCCGCTGAAACGTCCTTGCAAAGAAGTTTGCGGACCTAAGGCCCTGAGCATTGCAGAGAACGGAAAGAGCAAGATTGACAACGCAAAATGCACCAGCTGCGGTGCCTGCCTCGTTGCCTGCCCATTCGGCGCTATCGTGGATAAGTCCTTCCTGCTGAGAATCATGGATATGATCAAGACCGGCAAGCATGTATATGCCGTAGTTGCTCCTGCAATTGCCAGCCAGGTAAGAACCAGCACCGTTCCACAGGTATATAAGGGAATCAAGCAGTTGGGATTCTACGATGTAGTAGAAGCTGCATGGGGCGCAGATATGACCCTCTACAGAGAGGCTAACGAATGGGTAGAACGCCATGAGGAAGGCAAAGTGCTGACTACCAGCTGCTGCCCTGCATTCGTGAAATTCATCGAGACTCAGTTCCCGGAAATCGCACCGTTCATCTCAAGTTCAAGCAGTCCTATGATTGAGACCGCACGCCAGATCAAACGCGAAGACCCAGGTTCCTACTGCGTATTCGTCGGTCCTTGCTCTGCAAAGAAGATGGAATTCCAGCTGGAGAAGACCAAGGGCGCTATCGACTGCGTGATGTCCTACGAAGAACTTCAGGCTTGGCTTGATGCCCGCGAGATTGACCCATCAAAACTGGAAGTAACCGAAAATGAAGACACCACCAACTGGGGCCGTATCTTCGGCAAGAGCGGTGGTATTACCGAAGGTCTGGTGGACTATGCTACCAAGAAGGGCATTGACGGCTGCAACCCGATCTACTTCAGCGGCTGGGATGACATCCGCGCAACCTTGATGAAACTGAAGATGAACAAGAGTGTGAACAACTTCTTCGAGGGCATGGCCTGCAACGGCGGCTGCCTGAACGGAGCGCTTGTAATCACCCGCGGAGCAAAGAACCTGCCTACTCTGGACAAATACGCCAACGAAAGTGAACTTCACGATATTGAAGTGAACTCGAACAAGATTAAAGACAGCGAAAACCGTAATAAGTAAATACATATAATACTTTAATATATGAGCACAAGAAAATATACATTGGTAATCAACCCTGGTGCAACCTCAACAAAAGTTTCGATCTTTGAAGGGGAAAACGAGGTGTTTACCGAAAACCTGAAGCACCCCATTGAGGAAATCCAGCGCTATCCAGAGGTAGCAGACCAATTCGACTATCGCAAGGATGTGATTCTGGAAATGCTCAAACAACACAATATCAACAACGACGAAATTGCTATCGTAATGGGCCGTGGCGGCTTGACCAGACCTTGCGAAAGCGGTACCTATAGAGTAAACGAGCTGATGAAAGAAGAATGCCATAAAGGTATTCAGGGAAAACACGCCTGCAATCTGGGAGCATTGATCAGCGACTCTATCGCACACGAAATCGGACTGGAATGCGCATATATCGCTGATCCAGGTATCGTGGACGAAAGACCAGACTACGCACGTTTCTCCGGTCATCCGGTATTTGACCTTGACCCGACATACGAGGGAACAATCTGGCACTGCCTGAACCAGAAAATGACTGCAAAACTCTATGCCCGCGAATTAGGCAAGACCTACGAAGACATCAACGTAATCATCGCCCACATGGGTGGCGGCGTGAGCGTTGGCGTTCACAACCATGGTAAAGTAGTTGAGGTGAACCGCGCACTTTGCGGCTTGGGTCCCTTCTCTCCTACCCGCGCCGGCAGCATCAATGCCAGCAAACTGATTGAAGTAGCCTGCAGCGGTAAATATACCGAAGCACAGCTGAAGAAAATGGTTACCGCAGAAGGTGGTTTCGTAGCATACCTCGGCACCAATGACGCTTATGCAGTTGAAAAGAGAGCTGACGCAGGTGATGAGAAATGCAAGCTCCTGGTGGAAGCATTCACTTATCAGGTATCCTTGGAAATCAGCAAACTCGCAGCAGCCGTAAACGGAAAAGTTGATGCTATTCTCCTTACCGGCGGTATTGCATACAGCAAACCTTGGATGGCTATGATTGAAGAACGTGTAGGCTGGATTGCTCCTGTAAAGGTTTACAAGGGCGAGAACGAGATGCTTGCACTGGCAATCTGCGGAAAAGAAATTCTCGATGGTGCTGAACCAAAAGAATATAAATAAAAAAGGGCTGTGGATGGAAACATCCACAGCATCTCGAAATAAAAATCAACAATAACAATTAATAGATTAAACAAGTAAAATGGCAAATTATCGTATTGAAAGCGACCTCCTTGGCGAACGCCAGGTTCCAGCAGAGGCTTATTATGGTGTACAGACTCTCCGTGCAATGGAAAACTTCCACATCAGTGGCAGAACCATGAATGAATTTCCTAACTTCATCAAAGGTATGGCTATTACCAAGAAGGCAGCAGCTATCGCTAATGAGAAAGTTAATATGATTACCCCTGCACAACGCGAAGCTATCGTTTTCGCATGTGACGAACTCCTCGCAGGCAAATACAACGACCAGTTCCCTATCGATATGATTCAGGGTGGTGCAGGTACCTCTACCAATATGGCAGCTAACGAGGTTATCGCTAACATCGCTCTTGAGCACATGGGCATCGCCAAAGGCGAATACAAAGGCAACATCACTCCTAACGACCACGTAAATGGTTCCCAGTCAACCAACGACGCATATCCTTGCGGCATTCACATGGCAATGTACATGGAGCACCTCGAACTGCGTAAACACCTCCAGATGTTCATCGACAGCCTCCAGAAAAAGAGCGACGAATTTGCACATATCATCAAGATGGGTCGTACCCAGTTGCAGGACGCAGTTCCTATGACCCTCGGTCAGACTTTTGGCGGTTTTGCAGCAGCAATGCGTCTTGAACTCGAAAACCTTGACCATGCAGCAAAAGAATTCCTCGTTGTAAACATGGGTGCAACCGCAATCGGAACCGGAATCTGCGCATTCCCTGGCTACAGCAAATATTGCATTGAAGCGCTCCGCGACATTACCGGTTGGGATATTACCTTGGCTGAAAACCTCATCGAAGCAACCTCCAGCACCGCCTGCATGCTCGCTTACAGCGCAGCAATGAAACGTCTGGCAGTTCGCACCAACAAGATTTGTAACGATATCCGTCTTATGAGTTCCGGTCCTCGCTGCGGTCTCCAGGAAATCCATATCCCAGAGCGTCAGCCAGGTTCTTCTATCATGCCAGGTAAGGTGAACCCTGTTATCCCTGAGGTTATGAACCAGGTATGCTACAAAGTTATCGGTAACGATACTTGCATCGTAATGGGTGCTGACAACGCACAGCTCGAACTCAACGTTATGGAACCAGTTATGGCTTACACGCTGTTCGAAAGCGTTCACCTGCTGATGAACGGTTACGACACCCTCCGCACCTTCTGCATCGACGGTATCGTAGCTAACGAAAAACGTTGCAAAGAACTCGTTGAGAACTCTATCGGTATCATCACCATGCTCAACACCATCATCGGTTACAAGGCTTCCACCAAGATCGCTCGCGAAGCTACCGAAACCGGTCGTGGCGTTTATGAACTCGTTCTTGAACATGGTCTGCTGACCAAAGAACAATTGGACACCATCATGCGTCCTGAAAACATGCTCGAAGCAAAAGATATGCGTTCCGTTGTAAAATAATTACAGACACACATCTATAACACAAAGCCCTGCCGATCGGCAGGGCTTTATTAATTTATTAAGATTTTTACTATCTACTATAAAGCCAAACCGACTAAGCCTTCATTGAAGAACTGACTTCTTTGATAATGGTATCGAGATACGCGACTTTATCGCGGTGAAGCAACTGAGCGAAACGATAACGCCAGTTGTCAAGCATTCCACGCAACCAGCAGACTACATCTCCACTGATGAAAGACAATATCATGGCTGCTATCATTGAAATAAAGAACCAGTACCAGCCATGACAACAAGCGAAGATGATACTAAACGCCAAAGCATATAGCATTCCAAAAACCAGTCGTATGCCATAATTAACAGAACTGCGGAACTGCGGATCTTTAATTAATTTTCTCGGGATAAGATGAGTCGGCAAGAATGGCAATGGGAAACATATCAAGCAAAACAGCAAACCACATAACACTTTTGGGAACCAACATGCCGCCAGAATTATGGAAGCAAATGCTATCGTGCTTAAACAAAGCAATCCAAGATTCCACCTTTCCGAAGGAAGTTGAGGACGGAACTTCAACTCCTGACAAACACGGTTATATTCCTTTCCAAGATGTACAATGGGGGCAGCCTTTTCGCAACCATCAGCAACCATTTTATCCAAACGGACGGAGATTCTCCTGCGAACATCAAATCGGTTCCAGACAGTATTTCTGAGGCCTTCTTCCTTACGCACCGTGCGGTTGCAGGCATTACACAATCCGTTAATTTCCTCATAATACTCCAAACTGCGGATATCATGCATTAATGGACGCAGACTTTCATCCAAGGCCTGCCTCATCTGATTCAAAGCTATCGGCTCATTCTCTTCATACTGTGCCATAAAAGGCTTGACCGGGATAGGCTTTCCGTAATTAATCACAACATTGGCAAACGGACGTTCATACTCATCGTAATCAATGCCTGTAGGTACGATATACAAAGGTTCATCTCCCAACGCTTTCTGGGTTTCGCCTGCAATACGGAACATTCCTTTTACCAAAGGCAAAAGCTGATGTTTGTTATTGTGGCGGCCTTCCGCCATCAGACACAATGGCACATGATCAAGCAGCACATTCTTTGATTTCTCAAAAATATCCACATTCTTGCTCAAACTCTCTTTACCGTCCCGGATACGATAGACAGGCATGATTCTCAACCAATGGAAGAATTTTGCCAGAAGCGGTTTGTTGAAGATATCAGCACGGGCCAGAAATACGACAGGCTTACGAATGGATGCAAGAACCACCAAAGGCTCCATCAGCGCATTTTGATGACATGGCGCAATAATATAACTGCCTTCTGTTGGCAGATTCTCTTTTCCCTTGACAACTAAGCGATGATAATGATTTCGTGTAGCGAAATTGATTCCAACTTGCGCAATATCATACGAAACACTATGCTGCTGAACTACTTTCATACAAGACGTATATTTTCAAATAATTTGCAAAAATACAACTTTTTTTTGAATTTTCTATAAAAAAATATACTTTTTTCTGTTTTTTTGAGTTATATAGGAAAAAACCGTTGTGATGCGACTAAAAATTATTATATTTACAGCAATCTTCTGCATTCTGGCAGGTAGTGTGAAGGCACAGGACCGCTATGTTGTGTACGCGGCAATCCTGGATGGAGACACCGTTCCTTACTATAAACTGAAAGAAGTTACGATCGAAGGACTTATTGCATACCTTACTCCTACCGAGATTCGACGGAATCAGAAACTGATACGAAACGTAAAGAAAGTACTACCCTACGCGAAGATGGGAAAAGCACGCCTTGACCAGATTGAGCGCCAGGCCGCCCAGATGTCGGAGCGGCAACGTAAAGAGTACATGAAAAAGATGGAAAAAGTGCTGCTGGATGAATTTTCGGACGAACTTAAGGAACTTACAATTTCTCAAGGGAAAGTACTTCTCAAGATGGTGGACCGGGAAACCGGACGAACCTCCTACCAACTTGTAGATGAGCTACGGGGTAAACTCCGCGCGGGATTTTACCAGACTTTTGCACGTCTTTTCGGATATAACCTGAAGAAACGCTACGATCCACTTCATGACAAGGACGACAACCTTCTGGAAAGAGTGATCCTTTCCGTTGAAGCCGGAAGAGCATAACCACTATCATGGAGCAATACGCTATCTCACTGTTACCCGTCATTCCCATGCGGGCAGAAGCATCCGACAAATCGGAAATGGTCAGTCAGATGCTGTTCGGCGAAACTTGCGAAATACTTGAACCGCAAAGCAAATGGAGTCTCATCAGAACCTCTATGGACAACTATTGTGGCTGGGTAGATAACAAACAGATTATTCCCATCAGCCCGGAAGAATTTGAGAAGACGCAGAAATGGACACACCGTATCACCGAACCACTTGCAACCCTTTTAATAGACGCTATTCCATGCGTTATTCCTATGGGAAGCAATCTTCCGGAAACCAACTGTACAAGGTTTCACAACCACACGATACAATATTCAAACCCACAACCTCTCAGATCCATATATGAGTGTGCGGAATCGCTGTTGAACGCACCTTATCTATGGGGAGGCAAGACCGCTTTAGGTATCGACTGCTCCGGATTCATACAGACCATTTTCCGGTCAGCAGACATCTGCTTACCCCGTGACGCATCCCAGCAAGCCACGGTTGGGGAAACCATCCCAGACATTGAACAAGCAAAAAGAGGCGATCTTTTATTTTTCCACAACGCCTCAGGCAGAATCATTCATGTAGGACTATATTTAGGCAATCATCAGATTATCCATGCCTCGGGAAAAGTCCGTATCGACAGTATTGATGCTACAGGCATTTTCAATACAGACACACAAACCTATAGTCATTATCTTCATTCCATACAACGGGTTCTGAACTCCAATAAGGATTGAATACCCATGATAATGAAATAATCCTTCACCGAAATGCATAGGTGAGGCAGACCATGAGCGCGCTCGGCGGCCTCGTAGAAAGAACAGACATATTCCAATCTCACCAGCTCCCCACAACGAAACCATAACAACAGCAAAGGGAGCCCATCAGCTCCTTTTTCCCGTATCATAAGTTTCAATTTCTACTTCACCACAACCACCTTCTGGGCTGGATAATTGCCCACCTGAACCATATAGGCTCCCGTGGCTGGCATATTGAACAGACGCACAAGTTCGCCACCTTTGTTCGTAATCAGACAGCGGCCCAGATTGTCGAAAATACGTACCTGCACCTCCGGGGCATCCTTTACCACGATAACACCATTTTCCGTGCCGATTGTGAAATTCACACCTTCCACCTCGGTCACGCCTACCTGGTTTGCCTCAAAGGTTGCCACATAGTTCGTATTACCGTTCACGGTCACTCGCCTTGGGTTATCCGTGTTTCCGTCCACCCATTGCACGAACATATTTCCCTGGATAGGGATAGCCGCAATCTCCACTTCCGTACCCTCCGGGAACATTCCGTTGCCTGCCACCAGTCCGCGATTCAAATTTCCAGAAGTAACAAAAAGCGTGTAATACGTTATCGGTTCCGTGATGGTTATTGTATCATGAACCATTATCGTATCGTGGATATAGTTATCAACAATAACTGTATCATAGAAAAATACAGTATCTCTTTCCTGGGGCACAAAGAAAGCCATTAGGTTAGTATCGGTGGTAACTGTCAAAGCATACGGATTAGTAGTAATTCCATCACTCCAATGGTCAAACTGATATCCAGTTGCAGGAACTGCATTGATTACGGCTTGCCGGGCCGAACAGGTGGGTTGGGTAAGAATTGATACAATTCCCATACTATTGTCGTTACTGCTGGCCGAAAAAGAAAATCCTGATGCTTCGACAAAGTTGTTGAAATATGACCAACGGGAGTAATAAGACATAGAACTACCACAAGGAATATTTATGGGAATCATATCATTTACACCAGTAAGCGCATCGGTGCCTAAGGTAGGAGCCGTTATTGCCAGAGATGTTATTTCGGCAAGACTGCTACATTCAGTGAAAGCATGATTTCCGATGCTGGTTACCGAATTGGGAATGGTCACACTTGTGGCAGACGTGCTGCAACCAGTTACTTTTGTTCTGGTGGTATCCTCATAGATGAGGTCGCCTTCTACATACCCATTAACGGTCAATGCTCCCCACGGACCTCCGGTGGCACTACCATTATAAACAATATTTTTCACCAAATAAAAAGCCTGATTTTCGATGCTGGTCACCGAATTGGGAACGGTTACGCTCGCAAGACCGTTGCAACCACAGAAAGCGTAAATTCCGATATTGGTCACCGAATTGGGGATGGTTACGTTAATGAGACCACTGCAATATCCGAAAGCATAATTCCCAATGCTGGTCACTGAATAAGTGGTGCCATTGTAGGTGACAGAGGCAGGGATGGTGAGGATACCCGTTGGTGTTGTGTAGCCAATATATGCTTCGTCGATATATATATTGATTGCATTGGGATGGGTTACCGTGACCGTATTTCCGTTGATGTTGTAGTACAGCGTCTGGCCAGTGGGGGCGACAGCGCTGAAATCGTAGGCTTGGGAGACAAGCGTTCCAGTCAGCAGGAGGAAAAAGAATAAGAATTTCTTCATTATTTTATCTTTTTTGTTGCATATCCAGGCTCAGAATATGCGTTATTGTTTATAATTTAAGGCGAGAAAATGCGTCTTTCTCGGTCATCACTTTCTTTCGGTTGACGCGGCAAAAATACGAAGATTTCCGGATATGGCAAAATTTATTTTCAACGATATGCCTCGGCATACGCTCCGATAATGCTCCGGCGCGGCAGGATCGGAGGCGATGCGGACGGAAAATGAAAGTAGTTCCCCAGTATGCGGTCTTGACCGACTCTTGAAAAGAAACAGATTTTCTCTGCTGTAACATAGTCACTTGTAAGGGGTAACTCCCTTCTATCTTCTTTTTATCTTCTTTTTATCTTTTTTCTATCTCTTATTCTAAGGAAAGGAGATAAAAAGAAGTTAATATGGAGATAAAAAGAAGATAGAAGGGAGTTACCCAAATAAAAAGCCTGAGAAACAAGCCCCAAGAGAATGGCTTATTACTGGTGTTTTGGGCGGTGGACCTCAGCCGAAGCAGCGGCTCCGTGCCCCAATAGTCACACTCCAACAAGAACTTAACAAACAAAAAGCGCTATGCTTTCCCCAGGGGCGGGGGAAAACGCGTATAGGGAAACGGGATTAACAATGGACTGTTGAAAAGATAATGGATTGCGGCGGCGACGGGTCGGAAAAAATGCGTAATTTTGCATTTTGGAAAAATCATCTATTTTACATCTAATGGACGAAAATTTAAGTAAGTATGTGTCTGCAGCCCTTCAGAATAGCCGTGATGAGGCTATCCGTCTGAAGAATGGTTCGCTTGGGGTGGAACATCTCTTCCTGGGTCTGCTGCGCGAGAAAGAATGTACGGCGGTCAAAGTGCTTGAGGCTCTGGGGCTGGATCTCCAGAAAATCAGGAAAAACATCGAGTCCGCTATCAGCGAGATTGACAAGAACATCGTCTATAAGGCCGACAGCGAGATTCCTATGCTCAAGCAGACCGAGAAGGTGCTGCGGCTGAGCCGTCTGGAGTCCCGCAGACTGAGAAGCAGCGAGATCCGCACCGAACATCTGATGCTGGCTATTCTTATTGACGGTGATAATATGGTGGCTGCCTACCTCGCCAAGGAGGGCATCACGCACGAGCGTTTCTACAAAGAGCTGAAGGAACAGAGCAGCTCTCCCCTGCCCAACGACGAGGATTCGCCGGAAATCAACAAGGAATATTTCAAAAACCAGACCAGCGAGGACAACAACGATGATTTTCCATACGCTGACCCACCCGCGAGCGGGAACAGCAGTGCTCCGAACAAGCCGGGCGGCGTTCAGACCCGTGCCCTTGAAAATTTCGGACGGGACCTCACCAAGGCTGCCTCGGAAGGCCGTCTCGACCCTATCGTGGGGCGTGAGAAGGAGCTTGAGCGCATCGCCCAGATCCTTTCCCGCCGCAAGAAGAACAATCCTATCCTTATAGGTGAGCCGGGGGTGGGCAAAACTGCCATAGCTGAGGGGCTCGCTATCCGTATTGTGGAGGGCAAGGTTCCCCGTACGCTTTACGACAAACGCATCATTATGCTTGACCTCGCTTCGCTTGTGGCGGGGACCAAGTACCGAGGTCAGTTCGAGGAGCGCATGAAGGCTATTCTGAACGAACTGGAGCACAACAAGGATATCATTCTCTTTGTAGATGAAATCCATACAATTGTGGGAGCGGGAAGCGCAAGCGGGTCGCTCGATGCCTCGAATATGTTCAAGCCGGCACTTGCCCGCGGTGAGATTCAATGCATCGGTGCTACAACCCTTGACGAATACCGCCAGTATATAGAGAAGGACGGGGCGCTTGAACGCCGGTTCCAGAAGGTGCTTATAGAGGCGCCGTCGCAGGAGGAGACGCTCCAGATTCTTACGAATATCAAGCCGGTATATGAGAATCATCATCTTGTGCGCTATACCGACGAGGCGATAAAGGCCTGTGTAACCCTTACGGAACGCTATATCACCGACCGTCTGCTCCCCGACAAGGCGATTGATGCCCTTGACGAGGCGGGAGCGCGTGTGAGGATTGCCAACATACGTTTTCCGGACGACATCGCCCGTCTGGAGCAGGAACTTGCCGAGGTGGAGGCCAAGAAGAAGGAGGTGCTTCAGCAGAAGAAATTCCCGCTTGCTGCGCAGTATCGCGACGAGGGCCGTGAGCTGAGCAGAAAGATTGAGGAGCGGAAGCTGGAATGGGAGAAGGAGGAGACGGCAAACCGTGTGCCCGTTACAGAAGAAGACGTTGCCGCCGTCATCGCGATGATGACCGGAGTACCCGTGCAGCGGATTGCCCAGAACGAGGGTCAGCGGCTGCTGAACATGGAGACCGAACTTCAGGGAAGCGTTGTGGGTCAGGATGAGGCGATACACCAGATTGCCAAGGCTATACGCCGCAACCGCGCTGGTCTCAAAGACCCGAACAAGCCTATCGGAAGTTTCATCTTCCTGGGTCCTACCGGTGTGGGAAAGACTTATCTTACCAAGGTGCTTGCCAAGTATCTCTTCGACAGTGAGGCCAATATGATTAGGATTGACATGAGCGAATATATGGAGAAATTCGCAGTCAGCCGCCTCATTGGTGCGCCTCCGGGATATGTGGGATATGAGGAAGGAGGTCAGCTTACCGAGAAGATACGCCGCAAGCCTTATTCCATCGTGCTCCTTGACGAGATAGAGAAGGCGCATCCCGACGTGTTCAATATCCTGCTTCAGGTGCTGGACGACGGTCAGCTTACGGACGGTATGGGCCGCAAGGTTGATTTCAAGAATACCCTTGTGATCATGACTTCCAATATCGGTGCGCGCCAGCTCAAAGAGTTTGGAACGGGTATCGGATTCTCTACCAATGCGCGTCAGGAGAACCAGGCGGAGATGGAGCGATCCGTCATCGAGAAGGAGATGAAGAAGAAGTTCGCGCCGGAATTTCTCAACCGCATTGATGATATCGTATATTTCAACAGCCTGAAGCGTAATGACATACACAAGATAATAGATATTGAACTCCGGGGGCTCTTTTCCCGTATGAGACAGATGGGCTATACCATTACCATCGATGAGAAGGCGAAAGATTTCCTCCTGGAGAAAGGCTGGGACGAGCAGTATGGCGCCCGCCCGCTCAAACGTGCCATACAGCGGTATATTGAGGATGATCTGGCGGATGAAATCATCAAAGAGACTTTTGTTGAAAACGGAATTATCAATATTACGGCTGATGACCACCAGATAATATTTTCCGCCGGTGCTGCTCCGACTGACCCGGAAACTACGGCTGTGGCTGCGAAGGAAAGTGTTCTTGATGGCAATACAGCTGAATAATAGTCTGGAAATATGAATATTAAAGCCCCACTTGAAAGCGGGGCTTTAATTATCCTTCGGACAATATAGATTCTTTTTTAGAGTCGTTTTTGACCCACCGAGATAAATTCAGGGTTTTACTTGTGGTGTTCTATTAAAATGTCTTTTATCCAGCTGTCGTAATTCTGCCCCATGACGTGGGAAAATCCGAGATTGAATGTGACGGCGGAGGTGTAACCACATTGATGTGCGAGGGTTTCGAGGTATTCGATATCACTCATCCGTTGGGGCTGGGTATGCGGATTACGGGTTTCTACAAGAAGTATTCCAATGGCCTTACTGATGCGGAGTCCGTCGATATATTCGGAGAATGTACATCCGCGCTGCTGGTGCAGAAGATTGATTAACATGGACTGACTTATATGCAGATGTTCTGCCAGGGAAATGAGGGTAATGTCGGGGTTGAGGTAATTCTGTTTTTTCTCCACATAATCCACCATATCATCATATACATTCTTGGATAGTATGTCAAGGGAACGATTCCAATCCATGACGTTTTTTTCATGAAAGGGGTCTTCGTAGGGAATTTCTGACTCGTGGATTTTCCTTGCCAAGACTTCGGCCGGGTATATCTGATGATAGGCGTACAGACCGATGAGAAAGAGTGCCAGAGACTGCAGGAGAGATATAAGACATACAAAGGGGACGCTGGAGATCTGGTGGAGTGGTCGGGCTCCCTGGATGAGTGTGATGGTGATGACTGCGATGCCGACCAACTTGGCGGCGGACTCTAATCTATTCCACTGGAGTTTGTTGGCGGAATAGTATTCGGCAACGATTTTGTTGTATTGAGAGAACCTTTGTACGCTTATGATTACAGTATAGATGATTTCGAGCACGAGGGTAAGCAGGAATCCGTAGTAGCCGATAATCAACAAGATATTGTAACTCCAAGGGCCGGTCAATGAGGTATCGCCGGCATGGACGGCCTGCGAGAGAAAGAGCCGGCATCCGTGGGCTTTGTTGAGAATGGCGGCTGCGGCGATCAGAATGGTCATTATGATTGCAGGAAGGAATGCGCGGTTGGCACTGTGGTTCACTTCATGAATAGAGGTCTGCCGTACGACATAGATATAGAACAAAGGTGCGCAGTAGAGCGAAATGGTAGTGTATAGGAAATTCAGAAAATATTCCGATTCGAGACTTTTGTTGAAATAGGTGGAGTACAGAACCATGGACACTCCGATTACAAGCATAAAGGCGGCCATGAGCCATTGAGCTCTGGTGGGACTTTTCTTGACTAACAATACCATGATTGCCCAGAAAAATGCCACGAAGGACGGTATCATATAAAGCCAGGAGAATACGGTCATATCAAGTTGAATATTTGAGGGTTTTGAATTACATTTGAGGATTTTCCTCTATTGAATACGGTGTGGGCTTATGGCGGAGTTCTTCTTCGTGACGCATGATTTCAAGCTGCTCTGCGGTAAATCTGATACGGTAGGCATAATAGCCTACGAGCAACTGCAATACGGCACAAAGGATTGCCAGGACAACTAAAAGGGGACTCACTTCGCCGGAAGACATACGGCGCGGAAAGATTGCCAGCCAGGTGATGACTAATGCCATCAGATAGGAACAAGTGTGGACATATCTGGCGGAACTTGGGATGATGTTCCTGGACCGCAATTCTTTATGATAACGTTTGATTTTGACGGCACTGAAAATAAGGACCAATACGGTCTGCAACAGGATAAAACCCCTGAAACCCCAGTAGCCGACTATTATCATGGCCGTATAGGCCTTGGACGGCCGGAGGGTGTAGTTGCCGTTATCGATGACGTTCACCATATACTGGTCGTATCGTTCTCCGCCAAGAGTAAAGACGATTACGACGAAAGAGATGAGGTAGATGAGCGTGGGAATGTATATCAGCCGGTTCTGCCGTGTGATTCCGTATTTTCCAGAGAGCGAACAGACAAACATATAGAAGGTCGGGGCACAGAATACGGCAACGATTGTGTACATGACATCTGCCACATAACTGTTGTGTATAAGTTCGCCATAATAGGCATCATAAAGTCCTATGGAGCAACCTATAATCACCTGTGTGATGAGCATGAGCCACTGGGCTTTGAACATAGGCTTATTGCTAACGAGCATTATGGCAGGCCATATAAATGAGGCTATCGTGGGGATGAGAAATAATGATACGGGTTGCATCGGAAATTATGGATTTTAGACTGTGATTTTATTTATGAACGGTTTCAATAATTCGTAATGTTAATGTTCTGATTTACGAATGGCAATGCCCAGACCGCCAATGAAACCCCAGCCATCGTAGCGGGTCCACTGACCTGAAAGGTTTATTATGAGGGGGATTCTGCCAGGGAGAATGCTATAGGTGTAGTAGAGTCCGTAGTTGATTCTGGTGTGCGCCTGAAGCTCAATATAATAGTAATCCGAGACCGTGCCCATCATAGGCCCGTAGTATTGGAGGATATCGCGGAAGGCGGCTTCTCCTAAGACGATACCGAAAGTGGAGGCGCATTTACCCCAATGTGGAACAACTTTGGGAGTGTTGAACATGTAGCCGAGATGGAGGTTAGATGTGCCCGAGTATTGGCTGGGGAGGATTCCGACCTGCTGATCGAGGTATTCTGTGGAAGAGATCACGGTGGTGTAGTCGTCGCCCTGCGCCAGCCGGGGAGGAAAGGTAAGATCGAATCCCACGTCAATATGTTCAAAGACGAAGTGAAAGCCCGCGGTAAACTGACTTTTGTGGGTAATTCCGGCGTTGAACCTGAGGGCATACTTTTCTGTAAACTGTGGTGGCTGCCCTGTTGAAATTACATTACCGGCAACCATTCGTGGAATGGTCACCAGCAGGAGTCCTAATATGAGCAGCGGTCTCATCTTGGAGATTTTCAGTATCAGTCGATCCAGTCGCCGTTTTCTTTAATGAGATTCACGAGTTCATCAACGGCGCATTCCTGGGGTATGTTCCTCCGCACGACTTCTTTGCCTTTATAGAGTGTAATAGTTCCGATTCCACTGCCGACATAACCGTAATCGGCGTCAGCCATTTCGCCAGGACCGTTCACGATACATCCCATAACTCCTATTTTAAGCCCTTTCAGATGTGAGGTTTTTTTCTGTATCTTGTGGAGCGCCGTCTGGATATCGTATTGGGTTCTTCCGCAAGAAGGACAGGCGATGTATTCTGCCTTGGAAATGCGGGCACCCACGGCCTGGAGGATATCGTAAGCCACAGGAACTTCGCATACGGGATCTTCTGTAAGGCTTACCCTTATGGTGTCGCCGATACCGTCCAGTAACAGCGCGCCTATGCCAGCCGCACTCTTGAGTCGTCCCTGGTCTCCGTCACCAGCTTCAGTAACGCCGAGATGAATGGGGTAATTCATATCGATCTGCTGCATTTTCTCAACGAAGAGTCGGGTACTCTGGACCATGATTTTCACGTTGCTGGCTTTCATAGAAAAAACGAGTTTGTGGAAATCCTGTTCTTTGCATATCTGAGCGAACTCAATGGCTGACTGCGCCATACCTTCAGCCGTGTTTCCGTACCGACCCATAATGCGCTCACTCAGAGAGCCGTGATTGGTACCTATGCGCATTGCGGTGCCATGCTTTTTACAAACTTCGATCAAAGTGGACATACGCTCAGAAATACGGTTGATTTCGTCAGCATATTCCTGATCCGTAAAATCGAACTTCCCAATCTTGCGGTCTGTGAAGTTTCCGGGATTTACGCGTACTTTCTCTACTATTGAAGCGGCGATTTCGGCTGCTTTGGGATTGAAGTGTATGTCGGCAATCAGGGGAACATTGCAGTTACGTTTCAGTAACTCGTTCTTGATGTTGTAGAGATTTTCTGCGGACTTGGTGTCAGAGGCAGTGATTCTGACCAGTTCACAACCAGCTTCTACCAGTCGCAATGTCTGTTCTACAGTGGCCAAAGTATCCAAAGTGTTAGTATTGGTCATGCTCTGCACTCGGATGGGAGCTCCTCCACCCATGGTGAGATTACCTATCTGAATTTGTCGGGATTTATATTCCATAATACAATATTATTTGAAATATACGTCAATTGCGCCTACACCATATTTTGCCATAGAGGCATTCATGACATATATATTGTCATAGTCTTTGAGTTCTTTTTGGATTTCATCCTTGAGAATGCCCTTCCCTACTCCATGAATGAATGTGACTTTTTTAACCTTGTTTTCGATTGCATGGTTCATACACACCCGAAAATACCGCATCTGCAATTCAAAGGCCTCGTGGGCAGAAAGATCCTGTGGGGACTCACTCAGCATTTCTATATGCAGATCCACCTCAGCTTCACCGTCGGCTATCATGTGCTGGAGCAGAATATTGTCAGAAACGGCTTTCGCACTATGCTGCTGCATATTCTTGATCTGCTGTTTGAGTTTGGCAATCTGGTCTTTGAGATTAGCGACCTGGGATTTTAGGGCTTTTATCTCATCTTCAGGAGTCGTGAGAGCTTTCGGCTCAACCTTCGGGGCATCTTTATTGATTATTTTTTCGTTCCCGTGAACTTCCTGATTAAACATCTTGCCAGCGCCTTGCATGTCGGACATCTTAATCAGTTCGGTGGGCTGCATTGGAACATCAAAACCAGTTTCGTCCTCAACGAAGACAAAATCATCGGTAATTCTGGTGACTACCCCCCCTCCTACCTGATTGAGAAATTTGACTTTTTCTCCTATCTCGAATTTATATTTGCTCATAATTTTTCAACCGTGTTATGGTCATTGTTAAGTATCATTGAAAAATCTATTCCATCGAAATTGCCAGAGCTCATCATCAGAAGATTGCGATTCTGCCAATCCATGAGTCTGATATCTTCCACCAATTTTGAGGAATCATTATACACCAATATATTCTCATTACCGAAAGCCTCTTTGACCTGTTCTTTCGTTAATGGCGGAAGTTTCTTCAACTCCAGGGCGTGATGGCTGAAATAAACGACAGCCACATCCGCCAAATCCATACAACCTCTATACTGCACCAGAAATTCGGCCGTAAGACTGCTGAAGGTATGCAACTCCATGCAGGCCACGAGCTTGCGTGTGGGGAATTGCTCTTTCATGGCGGCGATAGTGGCCCGAAGTTTTGACGGCGCATGGGCAAAGTCTTTATATACTGCCCATTTTCTGGTTTCGTCCATATCAACGAGTTCCAGACGCTTGCTGGCACCTTTGAAACTCACAATTGCCTTATAAAAATCTTCGCAGCTTACGCCAATCTGCTGACAGGCTAGACGTGCGGCTTCCATATTCAAGAGATTGTGGCGGCCGAAAATACGCAAACGATATTTTCCGTTTTCAATGCACCAAGTTTCATTTTCAACTTGGTATTGGGGCACATTGTATGGCAATTTCGTTATGTCATTCCTCTGGTTACGCTGTGCTACATCTTCCACATTCTTATCGTCCTGACAGTATATCAAAGTGCCGTTCGGTTCTATCAGATTTACGAATTCAGAAAATTGAGACTTATATATATCAAATGTCGGAAATACGTTCACATGGTCCCACTCAATACCCGTAACGATAGCAATATCTGGCTTGTAAAGGTGGAACTTTGGCCGTCTGTCAATGGGGGAAGTCAGATATTCATCCCCTTCGATTACCATGACTTTGGCACTTTCGCTCAGTCTTACCATAACCTCAAAGCCTTCAAGCTGTGCGCCAACCATATAATCTGCCTCAATTCCGCAATAATGCAGCACATGAAGAATCATAGCCGTGGTGGTAGTTTTGCCGTGGCTTCCGCCTATTACGATTCTGGTTTTGTCCTTGGACTGTTCATACAGATATTCGGGATAACTGAAAATTCGGATTCCGAGTTCTTGAGCACGTATCAGTTCCGGATTGTCGATTCGGGCGTGCATACCCAACACTACAGCATCCAGATCGGGAGTGATTCTTTCTGCATTCCACCCTTCCGTTTCGGGCAGGAGTCCATATTTCTTCAAATGGATCTTGGCCGGGTCAAATATCTCATCATCTGAACCGGTTACCTGATATCCTTTCAGATGTAAGGCTATCGCCAGATTGTGCATCGCACTTCCCCCGATGGCTATAAAATGTACTTTCTTCATTTTATCTGTTGTTTCGGATAATAGATATAGTGTTTTGTGACTGTCTTCTCCAGGAACCTTCGGTCGAGCTGGTCACTTGCCTCACTGATACTCTTGCATCGGCCGTCCTTATACAATACTTTTATTTCTTTATCATTGAAGTCGTATGCATGGTTCTTCAGTTCTCCAGTATTTACAAAATAGGAAACCTCATCATCGCTGATTCCATACAATTGTTTTACTCTTTCTCTCTGGGCTTCCAATATCTTACCGTCATAAGAATCATCTAAAATCTTCACGGATGACAGTTCTCTGTTGATTAACGCATACGAAAGGGTTCTCAGTACAAAATCGTCATGTCCCATCCAGCCTTTGATAGCACAGGTTACATCAGTATCGTCCACCATTGCAAAATCATCCAGCAATTGAGGATTCTTCTCAAAATCCTGTAACGTATATCTGTGCTCAAGTAACTGCAGTAATGATTTAGGACCGCCTAACGGAATCCCCTTTTCTGCCAGTTCTCGGGCACGTCTCAAGATACCCAGAAGCAGGTTATCCGCCGCAATGACAGTCTTGTGCATATAAACCTGCCAATACATCAGTCTTCTTGAGATTATGAATTTTTCCACCGAATAAATACCTTTCTCATCTACCACCAGTTCATCATCTTTCACGTTCAGCATATTGATAATGCGTTCTGTTCCCACAATACCTTCACTCACACCGGTATAGAAACTGTCCCGGCTCAGATAATCCAGTCTGTCCATATCCAACTGGCTGCTGACCAGCTGATGCAGGAAATGTTTTTTGTAGGTATCCTCGAAGATTTCTATTGCAAGGCTCAGTCGGCCGTCCAATGATTCGTTCAGCCGGTGCATGTAAAGACTTGTAAACGTCTCATGATGCACATCTACCAACATATATTCGCTCGTATGGGAAAATGGTCCATGTCCTATGTCGTGGAGCAATATGGCAAGTTTTACTCCCAGAGCCTCTTCCGGAGTAATATCTACCCCTTTTACTTTGAGTACATCAATGGCTCTCTGCATAAGATTCAATGCTCCCAGCATGTGCCCGAAACGGGTGTGTGTTGCGCCTGGATACACCAGACAGGTCAAACCCAGCTGTTTGATTCTACGCTGCCGCTGAAAATAGGGATGCGTCACGACATCATAGATAATTTCATCATCTATGGTCAAGAATCCATATACCGGGTCATTGATAATCTTCCGCTTGTTCATACTATTTGTTTTCCATGATTACAGCCATGAATGTTGCTATGCCCTTTCCTGTGTTTTTGATGCTATGGCGGTTGCCGTCTCCGGTAAATACCACATCGCCGGGCTTCAGTACGGCAGTATTTTCGTTATCGGTTACGGTCACTTCACCTTCAAGGATATAATAGATTTCGGCATCATCAATGTGGGCATGATCAGTAATCATGCTTCCTTCTGTCAGTTCTATCTTATTGAAGAATTTCAGACGTTCTCCCATTTCTTCGCTTGAAAGAATGTAATTCTTGTATAATTTACCGCTGAAAATTCCGGTATTTTCCAATGTCTGAACCTTTACGTCTTCTTTTTTCTTTATCATAGTAATATGTTTTAATTCTTTGTTCTCAATATTTTCCACATTTCCCATATCACAATTCCTGCTGCTATGGAAATGTTCAGCGAATGTTTCGTACCATATTGGGGTATTTCAAGACATCCGTCGCTCAGATCAATCACCTTTTCATCAACACCTTCTACCTCGTTTCCGAATACTATGGCAATCTTCTTACCTTCAATCATTCTGTTTAGAACCGCCTCCTGATCCAGTTTCATACTTTCATCGACCTGTTCCACACTTATCACATAATAGCCTTTCTCTTTCAGTTCATGAATGCAAGTCGTGGTTTCCTCATAGTATTTCCATTCCACCGAATCTTCCGCTCCGAGCGCAGTTTTGTGAATATCCCGGTGAGGAGGCGTAGAACAGATGCCGCACAGACATATCTCTTCTACTCTAAAAGCATCACTTGTCCGGAATACCGACCCGATATTGTTCTGGCTTCGCACGTTGTCCAGCACCACTATAAGTGGTGTCTTTTCCGCAGTTTTGAAATCTTCCACGGTAATCCGGTTCAGTTCTTCCATCATCAGTTTTTTCATCCTACACTGCCCTCCAATGATATATTCAACAGTTTCTGTGCCTCTACGGCAAACTCCATCGGAAGTTTCTTCAATACGTCTTTCGCATAGCCGTTCACTATCAGACCCACTGCACTTTCGGCTGAAATACCTCTTTGCTGGCAGTAGAAAAGTTGATCTTCGCTGATCTTGCTGGTAGTTGCTTCGTGTTCCAATATGGCGGTGGAATTGTCGGCATGGATATACGGCCACGTATGGGCTCCGCAGGTATCGCCTAACAGAAGAGAATCACACTGAGAATAATTTCGTGCATTTTCCGCACCGCGATTGATCTTTACCAATCCTCGGTATGAGTTCTGGCTATGTCCTGCTGATATGCCTTTGGAGATGATGGTGGAACGGGTATTTTTCCCGATATGCACCATCTTCGTTCCGGTGTCGGCTTGCTGATAGTTATTGGTAACTGCCACACTGTAGAATTCAGCCGTAGAATCATCTCCCTGCAATATGCAGCTCGGGTACTTCCACGTTACAGCCGAACCGGTCTCCACCTGTGTCCACGAGAGTTTGCTTCCTGAACCTTTGCATATTCCGCGTTTGGTTACGAAATTGTAGATGCCGCCCTTCCCGTTCTTGTCGCCTGGATACCAGTTCTGCACCGTACTGTATTTTACTTCTGCATCTTTCATCACCACGATTTCCACAATGGCGGCATGAAGCTGGTTCTCGTCTCTCTGTGGAGCAGTACAGCCTTCCATATAGGAGACGTAAGCGCCTTCGTCAGCCACTATCAGTGTCCGTTCGAACTGTCCGGTCTTCGCAGCATTGATTCTGAAGTACGACGACAGTTCCATCGGACATCTTACTCCTTTGGGTATATAGCAGAACGACCCGTCGCTGAAAACGGCACTGTTCAAGGCGGCAAAGAAGTTGTCTCCTGCCGGCACTACCGATCCGAGATACTGTTTTACAAGGTCTGGGTATTTCTGGACCGCCTCGCTTATCGGACAGAAGAGTATGCCTTTTTCTTCCAGGGCTTTTGTGGCAGTCGTTTTTACCGACACTGAGTCCATGATAGCATCGTACGCCACACCTGCCAGCTGTTTCTGCTCGTTCAGGGAGATACCAAGTTTGTTGAAGGTCTCCAACAGTTCCGGATCCACCTCGTCGAGGCTTTTTTTCTTTTCCTGCTGTTTGGGAGCGGCATAGTAACTCAGGTCCTGATAATCCACTTTTTCATATTCCAGATGACCCCAGTCCGGTTCTTCCATCTTCTGCCAGCGGGCAAAAGCTTTCAGCCGGAAATCCAGAAGCCATTCGGGTTCATGTTTCTTGGCAGATATCAGCCTTATCACCTCCTCATTCAAACCTTTGGGAATGATTTCGGTATCTATATCCGTCACGAAGCCCCATTTGTATTCTTCGTTCGTTACCTCTTGTATGATGTCGTTTTTTGTCTCGCTCATATTATCCTGCCCTCATTTGAGGATAAGATGGGCGGCGCACCGCGCCGCCCATACGCTTATTTTATTTTCTCATAAACGATTGCCGAGAGTTTGGCTTCCTTCTCGTTAGCCAGTTTCTCAAGTTCCGATGCGCGTTCAAGCAACTGAGCCTTTACAGCCTCGTCCTTCAGAGAACTTGCATTTACTCTTACGTTCATTCCAGCGCCCAGAACACCAGTACGTGCACATAATGCACCTACACCGGCATCAGTTACGCTGCTCTGGTTTCCGATCTCAATCATAGCTTCACAAAGGTCGAACACCTCACAGCATACTTCCATAGTGTGGAGCGGGGTCTGAGCGGCGATCAGCGTTGCGTCCTGGATAGCTTGACTGCGGGCTGCCTTTTCTTCGTCTGTCTTTTTAGGCATTCCGAAAGCATTCATAATCAGGTTGAATGCCTCTGTATCGGCATCCACGAGACGCAGAAGTTCATCCTTCAGTGCCTGCCCCTTTTCAGCCCATTTGCTGTAAAGTTCTTCCTGTCCGTCGTATGCGGCTTTTCCGCAGGTAAGGTTGCTTACCATCGTTCCCAGAGATGCGCCCATAGCGCCACACAGTGCTGATACGCTACCGCCACCGGGAGCAGGGCTTTCGCTTGCGGTCTCATTGCAGAAGCCTGTGCAGGTCATATCCACCAGTTTCTTGCTGTTATGGTCTTCTATCAGATATTCGATTACCTTTTCCTGTGCGTTGAACGGCTTGAGGTCATCCAGTCCCATACTCTTCACGGCTATCTTGATAAGTTCTTCTTCGCTTACACCGCTGCTTACGCGCATTTTGTGGGCATAGTATTTACCTGCGTCAATCAGCACGCATTTTGGTATCAATCCTACCACTTCTGCACCGGTCACTCTCAGGCCCCTGTTCTGGGCGCAGCGGCAAACCTCGTCAAAAGCCACATGCACAGGAGTCTGTGCTATGGAGGTGATGTTCATACTTACCTGTGCAATACCGTAGTCTTCGATATACCAGCCGATTGCCTTGGTGCCTTTCAGCGTACCGGGCTGCATGATCGGCTTGCCGTTCTCGTCTTTCAGAATCTTACCGGCTGGGCTGTTGCCTTCTCTCAGCTTACGGCCTTTCTCTCTTACGTCAAAAGCGATTGCATTGGCTCTGCGGGTGCTGGTGGTGTTGAGGTTATAGTTGATAGCAACCAGGAAGTCTCTTGCGCCCACCTGGGTGGCACCGGTCTGAGCCACATGTTCGTTCCACTCGTTGGGGCCGAAGTCAGGTTTCCACTGCTCGCTGCCCAGACGGCTGTTCAGGCTTTCGTATTCTCCAGTACGGCAGTATGCCAGATTTCTGCGTTCGGGTTTATATGCTGCACTTTCATAGCAGTAAATTGGTATCTGCAGTTCTCCGCCGATTCTTTCTGCCAGTTTATGTGCATATTCTACAACTTCATCCATCGTGATATTGGCTACGGGCACCAGCGGGCACACGTCTGTTGCGCCCTGACGGGGATGTGCACCGTGATGGTTGCGCATGTCTATCAGCTCGCTGGCTCTTTTCACAACTCTGTATGCTGCCTCACATACCGGTTCGGGTTCTCCCACGAAAGTAATGACCGTACGGTTGGTTGTTGCACCTGGATCCACGTCCAGAAGCTTCACACCTTCCACCTTTTCTATTTCTGCTGTAACCTGATTGATGATGTTCATATCGCGACCTTCGCTGATATTGGGAACACATTCGATAAGCTGTTTCATCTTAATTTTATATTTAGTTTATTATTATACAACTATTTATTACACTTTCACGACACACGAAAGTTCTACAAAGATACGACTTTATTTTGAATCCGCCAAATTTTTCCTCTTTCTTTTTCCTTAAAAGAAGAAAGCACTTCCCCGCTTCTTCGGACAAGTGCCTCCTCTTCACTTTCTTTCACTCTCTTTCACCCTCTTTCACTTCTCTCCTCTCTTATATCACAGATTGATGGATTCTATCAGTTTCACGGCATCGATATACTGGGCAATTCCCTCTGCCACCATCTTCGCATCTCGCATGGCATGAACCACCGTAGCCTGACGGTTGGCCACATCGCCGCCCGCAAACACGCCTCTTCTTGAAGTCATGCCGTATGGCGTCTCTCTGGTAAGCATGAATCCCTTCTCATCCACATTGATTCCTTCCGTGGATTTTATGGCCTTGGTAGCGGGCTGCGCGCCTACCGCGAGCAGAATCACGTCTGCCCCGAGCGTCTTGCGCTCTTCACGCATATTTTCGGGGTTCTCCTCCGTCGGGTCTACAACCTTGGTCTGAAGCACCAGCTGGGTCATGTTTCCGTTGTCGTCGGCCTGCACCTCTACGATGTCGGCGTTCCAGTTGAAACGTACGCCCTCTTCCACAGCCTCGTCATATTCTGAGCGCAGCGCGGCCATACGGTCTATCGTCCTGTGATATACCACATCAACCGTTCGGGCGCCCATTCTAAGCGCCGTTCGGGCCGCATCCATAGCGGTATTTCCGCATCCCACGACATACACCTTGTCTCCGGGCTTCACCACCACCTCGTTTCTTCCCACCAGTCCGTCCTGATAGAGCTGTACTCTTCTCAGGAAATGGGTCGCCATCGCAACTCCTGCCGTATCTTTTCCGGGGATGTCAAGCCCTCGGGGTCTGCTGGCTCCCGTACCCACGAACACCGCATCAAAGCCCTGGCTGAAAAGGTCATCTATCGTAAGATCTTCTCCTACGGTCGTGTTGGTATGGATTACTACGCCAAGTTCCTCTATCAGCGCCACTTCGCGTCTCACCACCTCTTTCGGAAGCCGGTATTCCGGAATGCCGTACATCAGCACGCCGCCGGCCTCGCGTTCCATATCGAATATCTCCACATGGAATCCCTTCCTTGCCAGGTCGCCGCTTACCGTGAGCCCAGCCGGACCCGATCCGATTACGGCTACTCTGCCGCGATTCTTCACCGGCACGTCGCTGTGGGTCAGCTTCAGCGATGCATCGAAATCGGCTATGAACCGTTCCAGCTTTCCGATGTTGATGTTGTTGCCCTGCTTGCCCAGTATGCAGGCGCCCTGACACTGTTTCTCGTGGGCGCACACTCTGCCGCACACCGCCGGCAGATTGCTCTTGGCGCGTATGATCGATATTGCGTTGCCGATATTACCCTTGCTGAATTCATGTATCCACTCGGGTATATCGTTGCCTATCGGGCATCCTTTCTTGCACTGGGGCACTTTACAGTTCAGACACCGTTGCGCCTCTGCTATGGCTTCCGCCATCGTGTAGCTTTCGCTAACCTCCTTGAACTTGTTCATCTTTTCCACGCAGTGTTGCGTTATTACTTTCCATTTATACCTTTCAGGTCTGATATACCCTTACCGCTGTTGCTGCCGCTGTTCGAGTTCGTGCTGGTACTCGTAGAGGTCGAGCTGCCCGACTTCTTGCCTACCCCTTTTTCAAGCTTGATATAAGTCGGTGAAGGTATTGAAACGCCACCCACGTTGAGCGAGGGCTTGATCTTCAGTCCCACCTTCGAGCTGATGCCGTCACTCGTAAAGCTCGACACGAAATTCTTCAGGCTCTCAATGCCGTTTGAAGAGAACAGACTGTAGATATCCGTGCTGACTCCCAGAGGGATAGATGTCGTCTTCCCTGCAAGAATGTCGTATGCCTTGTTGCTGATACCGTTGGCGAACTCCGTGCCGTCGATTTCCAGAATCCAGTCCATCGCGGTCAGGGCTGCGTTGGAGGTAGTAGGATTCTTCACGTCGATATTTACGTCCATGTTCAGTGGCACCTTCTTTGAAACCAGTGCTGCCGTAAGTTTGGCGATATCGGCCAGACCGATTTTGCCGTCCGTGATGTTCTTCACGTTCACACCTGCCACGGTGAGGTTCGACACATTCTTGAGTGCATATTCGCAGTTAGCGAGATTTGCAAGTCCCTGCAACTGGGAAGCGATTCCCTGCAGCGCATTGCAGGACACAAACATAATGCAGCATGAAAGCACTGCTGCAATGATAATCTTTTTCATTTTATAAGTGTTTTTAATCATTAATAATTTCTTTTTTCCTTATTTTCGGAATTTCCATACTATCAAACAACGCTAACCCTATAATTATTAATCAGATAGCAGAAAACGCCACTTTTATAACTGGATGCAAATATACAACATTTTTTCAATATTCACTCAAAAATTCAACAATATATACAAAATTTACTGCCAGCAGGTATCGGGTTTTCATCTTTCCGCTTTACAACAAGAGAAAGGCGCACAGGAGGAGTTCGCCTTTGTGGTGCAGGACCCGGTTCAGAACAAGCCCATGGGTGGGCTGACGTGGCGTCTAATGCTCCGGCGAGCGCGGACAGTACGGCGATTACTATTTTGATAATTTTCTGCCATTGGTCGGGGTCGATGGTTTCTTTTGACATTCGTTTAAGGTTTAGAGGTTTATCACGCAGAACGCGCAGAATTAATGAAGGTTTAGTGGTTGAGGGTTTAGGGTTTAGGGTTGATGGTTAAGGTTAAGGTTAAGGTTAAGGTTAAGGTTGAGGGTTGAAGGTTGAGTGGTTAGGGGTTCAAGTTCCAAGTTTCCCAAGATTCTGCGCATTCTGCGCTTTCTGCGTGATATTTCCTGTGTTCAATTTCGGATGCAAAGATACGAACTCTTTCTGACGCCGGATGCCGGTTCGGTGTCGGAATGGGTCATTTCGGTGTCAATTTTGTGTCAATTTTGTGTCAATTTTGTGCTAATTGGGTCATCACGGGGTCAGACCCTTTGATGATCCAGGGGGCAGGCAACTCCGTTTTTCTGGCGGGGTTCCGCTGGGCAAACGCCGGGTATCTTTTGGGTTCCAGAGGGAGACATCAGGGAGCTATCAGGGAGTTATCAGGGAGATACCAGAGAGATACCAGAGAGATACCCGGGAGATACCACAGCAGCGCCTGCTTTTGCATTTTGGCATAATTTGCTGAATTTAAGGTTTTTGAAAAAAGTGTGCAGGAGATGCAGGAGGAAAAAGTAACATTTTCTAATATTTCGGGGAGTTATACCCTTAGGGCATAAAAACCCGCCCCTTATACGAAAGTTGTATAGAGATGTTGCATCACCTGCACAGGTTTTAAGATACTGCTGAAAATGAATTGATTACACCTTTCCCCGTTTCGTGATCGGAAAGGCTGTGCATGACAACAAAGTCCGCGAAGGGAGATAAAAACGGGGGTGAATGAAAAGAAAAAGGGAAGGTAGAGCCCCTCCCCTATGGTTTTATTTCAGATTGTTTGAGTGGGAAAAGTATCATCAGAGAGTACGCCTTCGGAATGACGTTGCTTTGGCTCGGGAAAGCATGCGAACTTGCGCTCCTCTCGCTTTGCGCAACGTTCGGACGCCTTGATGATACATTCCCTATCGGATCAAGGTTACTGTTCCTTTCTGGGTGTGGACTATGCCTTTGTTGTCCTTGTATTTCACGAGATAGACGTAGGCGGACTGGGGTAGCAGTACGCCGTTTTTCCTGCCGTCCCAGGCTGTGGTGATATTGGTGGTGTGGAATACTTCCTGGCCTGACCTTGAGAAGATATACATCTGAAAATCTGTGACTGCCTGACTGGGTACCGCCTTGAATGTCCGGTTGGCATCTACGTCTCCTTCCGGTGCAAAGGCATTGGGTATCCATAGTATCGGTGTCTCTTCGGTGGTGCTCTTTGCTGCGGTGGTCATTTCGCTTCCGGAAACCGTATTGACGACGGTGGTCCGCTCATCTTCCAGCATTGCTGCGACGGCTTCGCTGACGGCTGATGCTGCCGGGGTCTCCTGGGCTTCGTACAACTCTGGCATTTGTTCCTGCAGTGCGTTCATTGCGGGAGCCGGTGCTATCTTTGGAAGATTTGAGGCCGGTCTGGCGGCTGCCGTTTCGGCGCGGTTCGCGGCTACTGCTGCTTCCGGCTCGACTGATATCTGCTGCTCCGGGATTTCTTCCGGTATGACGGTCTTTTCAGACGATATCTCCGGAGATTCCGTGATGACGGTATTCGCTGCTATCGCTGGAGACTGCGGTTCGGCTGGTTTATTCAACAGTAGTACTGTTACGGCTACACCGGTTACGGCAATCACTGCTGCGCCCGTAAGTACCCGGCGCAGGTGTTGCCGGCGACGAAGGGAATGTGAGATTGAGTCCCAGACTTCCGGGGCTGGATTTACTGACAGATTCTTTAATTTATCGTTCATGATCTTTGAGTTTTTCCTGTAACATTTTTCTGGCTCTCGCCAATATTGACCGTACTGAACTTGGTTCCAATTTAAGTTCCGAGGCTATCTCTTCAAATGAGTAACCGTCTATCTCGTGCATGTTGAACACCAGCCGATACCGGACGGGAAGGGATTGTATGACTTTCAGGAGATATTCTTCTTCATAGACATCATAATCCTGGGCGACGGCAATATTTTCCACATATTCGACAAAATCCACGTTGTGGTTCTGGCGGCTGGCGTAAGTGATGGCCGTATTCAGCACGGTGGCATATACCCAGCTCTTCAACCGGCTGTAGTCTTTCAGTGTATTCAGTTTCCTGAAGACTTTCATCATGCCGTCGTGCATCACTTCCTGAGCCTCGGAAACAGAGCCAGCATATCGCATACAGACCCCCATCATCTGGGGGGCGAAAGTGTCATAAAGCTGCTTGCAGGCAACTTCATTGCCTTTGATACAACCTTTGACAATATCCTCGTCTGACATTCTGTTCATGCATATAAGACTCCAAAAACGGTCATTTTGTTGCAAGAAATGCAAATTTTTTTTACAAAAAAGGATGTGCACTACTTCCTGCACATCCTAAACGATTGATTTTCATATTTCTTTATCGGTTCAGATATTCCTGTACGTGTCCGAAGACAATATCCGCACGGATGTCAAATGCTTCGCGGGAAGCATAGCCGATATGGGGAACCAGCACGCAATTATCCACCTGGAGCAATGGATGCTCTTCTTCGAGTGGCGGTTCTTTCTCGAATACGTCGATGCCGGCACCGGCGATACGGCCTTCATCCAGCGCCTCTGCCAAGGCAGGGATATCCACCACATTGCCGCGGGCGGTATTGATAAGGATTGCTGAGGGTTTCATCAGGGCCAGTTCCTTTGCGCCTATCAGGTGGGTCGTCTCCTTAGTCAGAGGGACATGCAGCGTTACGATATCGCTTTCCTGCAAAAGGGTCTCCAGGGAAACATATTGAATGCCCATCTGCCTGATTTCGTCATGTTCGCTGCGGTTATAGGCCAGGACCTTGCATCCGAAAGCCAGGAGAAGACGGCAGACGGCAGTTCCGATGGCGCCCGTACCGACAACGCCCACAGTCTTGCCGTGCAGTTCACGTCCCAGGAATCCCTCCCTTGTCATTCCAAGCAGGGTATTGGTGTGGAGTTCCGTGATATGGCGGAGCACGTCAAGCATCAGTCCTATTGCCAGCTCGCTTACTGCCACGGTAGAATAACCGGCTGCGTTCTGGACTTCGATGTTATGCTGGGCACAATAATCCAGATCGATATGATCCAGCCCCGTAAATGCCACCGAGAGATATTTCAGATTTCCGCATTCCGAGAGTGTTTCAGCCGTAAGCTTTATGTTGGAGATTACCGCGATATCGGCCTCGCGCATACGTTCAGCCAATACAGTTTCTTCTTCGTTACGGTCTAAATAATATTCAAACTGATGACCTTGTTCAGCAAACTTGGATTTGAGAATCTCGAAGTTTTCCTTGCTGATTCCTAAAGGTTCTACGCAAACAATATTCATAATTTATTTCTTTTTTTTCACGCTGAAGCCGAAACCGCCGATTTTCTCGCCCAGCCCGTAATATTTTCCATGGGAATAGGCCAACGGTTTGGCATGGTTGAACTGAAAGGCACCCGTTGATTTGTCCATGAGGCTTTCCTCTGCGTTTACCGCCACCACATTGGCAATAAACATATCATGGCTTCCCAGTTCCTTTATTTCCACCACCTGGCATTCGATATTCAACGGAGACTCGCCAATGAGCGGAGCCTTCACAATCTGTGCCTTCTCCGGGGTAAGATGCAGTTCCTTGAACTTGTTCACCTCTCTCCCGCTCTTGACTCCGCACCAGTCGGTAGCCTTTGCCAGATCCACCGTGGTGAGGTTCAGCACAAATTCGCCTGTCTGCTTGATGATATCATGAGAATGACGTTCCTTACGCACAGAGATATAGCACATCGGCGGATTGGTACAAATCGTACCCGTCCACGCCACCGTCATGATATTATAGTTTTCTTCACAATCCCCACAACTCACCATTACCGCCGGCAACGGATAGATCATGGTTCCTGGCTTGAACGGAATTTTCATATCTCGCGGAATTTTTTCTCGATGTCATCCACCCAGTAGCGGAACTGCTTGTCCGTGTCCACCATATTGGCGATAGTCTTGCAGGCGTGAAGCACCGTAGCATGGTCTTTGTTTCCGCATTGCAGACCGATGATGGCCAGACTGGATTTCGTCATCTTCTTGGCGAAATACATCGTCAGCTGGCGCGCCTGCACGATCTCACGCTTGCGGGTACGCGACTGGATGCTTTCAATAGGAATATTGAAATAATCGCACACCACCTTCTGGATATAGTCAATCGTGATTTCGCGGGAAGTGCTCTTCACGAACTTATCCACCATCTGCTTAGCCAGCTCAAGGGTAATCTCCTTCTTGTTGAGTGACGACTGGGCAATCAGAGAAATCAGCGCCCCTTCAAGCTCGCGGACATTAGTATTAATATTATAAGCGATATATTCAATCACCTCGTTCGGCATCGTAATACCGTCGTTGTAGAGCTTCTGGCGGAGGATAGCCATACGGGTTTCCACATCCGGAGCCTGCAGTTCAGCCGAAAGGCCCCATTTCAGTCGGGAAATCAGACGGGGCTCCAGGCCAGCCAGCTCCGAAGGAGCCTTGTCAGAAGTGATAATCAGCTGCTTTCCGTTCTGATGAAGATAGTTGAAAATATGGAAGAACGCCTCCTGGGTCTTGGGAGCCTTGTTGGACCAGAACTGGATATCGTCAATAATCAGCACATCAATCATCTCATAGAAATGGACGAAATCACTCGTAGTGCCATTTCTTCCCGCCTCGGCATACTGCTGGAGGAACTGTTCCGAAGTTACATAGAGAACGGTCTTGTCTGGATGCAGTTCTTTCGATTTCAAACCGATAGCATTGGCGAGATGCGTCTTTCCGAGACCCACGCCGCCATGAAGCAGCAAGGGATTGAAAGCCGTCTTGCCCGGATCACGAGCCACCGCGAAACCAGCCGCACGGGCCAGCCGGTTGCATTCCCCCTCCACATAATTATCTAATGTATAAGCATCGTTCAACTGGGAATACACCTTCATCTTCTTGATACCTGGGAAAATGAACGGATTCATCATTCCACCCTTACCCTCCTCGGTAATATCCAGAGGGATATCCACCGGACGGTTGTACAGCGACTGATGGCCAGCCGACGGAACCTGAGACGTAATAGGCTCGTTGGAAATGCTCTGATCCATTACTATACTATAATTAATACGTCCCTCCGGGCCCAGCTGCATACGGATGGTACGCTTTAATAAATCTATATAATGGGTATCCAGCCAATCGTAGAAAAAGTAGCTCGGCACCTGAAGGGTCAGCACGCTGCCTTCCAACTTCACAGGAACAATAGGCTCAAACCAGGTCTTGTAGATATTCTCTCCCTCAGGCCCAAAATTGTCCTTTATCACTGCCAGACACTTTTTCCAAACAATCTCGTAAATGTTCTCCATGTTACTATATCGATTCTATGTGTTGATTTTATACTACTTAGATAAATTCTGCATTGTTATCTTCTGTTTGCAAAGTTCTACATAATTTACAATCTAATTGGTAAAAAAAAAATTTGCACATATCACTTTTTTTTCATAAAGATTTCGCACTTTTTCAGCAGCACCAATTCCTGCACAGACAAAATAACACTAATTTTCAGCGTTTTATACAACATATACCCCTGACATACACCTTTTCTTTATAGCAATATTTTTCAATATTTTATTTTTTTTTTCGATTTTTGACCCAAAATCAGATATTTTGTTGATAACTTTATAATATGTTGTTTTTGTGCGGAATATAAATGAGTAATTTTTTAATACGCTGATAATGAAATACGTTATCTCAACAACTTAATTTTCAATACCCTACAAACGAAGCATTTTTCATATCTCGTTCATTATCAATACAGTTATAAAGTTATCACCATAACTTTGTGGAAAACAAAATTTCATTTTTCCGTTTTTCAACATTTCATTTTTTAACATTTCTGAGACTTTTCATTTCTCCGGGAATTCCGCTCATATAGGTTATGGAATTGATAATCTTGACAGTTATCTTCCGCAAATCATCTCCTCCCGTGACCTCTTCCGATGGAACAGACAAAAGAAATTTCTCAAAATTATTTTTTCTTTTTTTCTCCGCTATCAGAAACTTTTCTACAATCGATAGTTGATAACCCAACCTTATCCACACCTCCGAAAACCCTGCCGGACGCCCCCGACAGAATCCCCTCCCGCGCCCTTCTCCTACCCTTCCCGCGCCCTTCCCGCATCCGTTCTGTATCCTTCTCGCGCCCGTTCCGCATCCGTTCTGTGCCCTTCTCGCACCCGTTCCGCCCGGTCCTGGATATTCCCTGATCCAACCCTCTCAGCAATGGGCTTTTACCGAGGTAACTCCCTCTTATCTTCTTTTTATCTTCTTTTTATCTCCACTTTATCTTTTGTCCTTAGAATAAGAGATAAAAAGAAGATAAACTGGAGATAAAAAGAAGATAGAAGGGAGTTACCACAGAGAAGGGACAGAAAAAGGAAACAACAAAGAAGAAGCAGCAATGAAAGCAAAAACGCTAAGGAATAATGCTTTATAATATACAGGTTACACCAATACTTTAATATATTGGAATTTGGACGTGGAATAAGGGTTATCGGGAAAAATCAACGCAGCGGGAAAAAATACTGATACGCGTCACGGGGCGTGCCGTCGGCCACAAAGATGACCCCACGATACTGAAAGCCGAACGATTCCAGCACATGTCGCATAATAAGGTTATCGTGATGGGTATCCGCCCGCAAGGCCGGTATCTGCGAAGCCGCCCACTGGAAAGTGGTCTGCGCCACACGGGAAGTGCCTGGCACACAGGCCAGACGATGAATGGTCCCATAGCGCCGCTCGTCATGCAGCCATGAACCGTCGTAAATTCTCGTGTAAGTCGGGTCCTGCCCGATGATGAAAGCAAAAGTACCAATCAGCCGTCCCCGTTCCTCGATTACGAAACTCTGATGACGGGAAATGTCCTCACAAAGCACCTCTTCGCTCGGATATCCGTTCACCCATTGCGTGAGATTTCCATTATTGCGCATGATACTTCTTGAATAGTCGAACATACTCAATATCTGTTCAATATCATCAATGGTTGAAAGTTTTACTTTACGTTCCTGAGAGACCATAATCAAGGGCTTTGATTCCGGATGCAAAATTACAAAGATTTATTGATATGACAAAATTTCTCTATGGAAACCGGAGTATTTTGCCAAAGGAAGTCCGGCAGCTGTGGAAAAGCGCGCCAGCCGAACAAGAAAAGAAAAAAAATTTTGGTCAATTCAAAATTAATTCGTATCTTTGCATTTTTGAATATAAAAGAATATAAATAGACGTGATAAAGCTGTTCAAAGGTGGCATCGTAGCCCAAATAATTGTAGTAGTGATTGTTGCCGTAGTGCTATGGCTTCCGTCATTTATTGCGCCGCCGGATATGAACAGCATATCAAGAGGGTCAATAGCCTACGAAATGCTGCAAAGATGGCTTTCCGGGCACCCATATACAGCCACATTCATCGCTTTTTTTTCAGTTGTAGGAGAAGGGCTGCTGCTGAATATGATCCTTTATAATTACAAACTGCTTTCCCAGAGTTCGCTGCTGCCGATGCTGCTGTATATTGTGATGATGAGCACCTCCGGGGAAGCGCTCACTTTAACCCCAATAGTGGTAACGAACCTGATTTTCATACTGGCGCTCCCCTATCTGCTTTCCGACGCCAACCTGAGCATTACCCGCGACGATGTGTTCATGGGCGGCACGATGATCGGCCTTGGAATGATGGTGTATGCCCCTATGGCATGGATGTGGATACCGCTGCTTGTGCTGTTTACCACCTACAAACTGTATAATGTTCATGACATTATCATGGCGCTGCTGGGATTCCTTGCTCCGCTGATACCGGTAGGATTCATTCTTTTCTGCCAGGGCACGCTCGCGGAAACCGCAACGGCACTATGGCAGGACCTGCAAGGATTCAGACTCACGGCAGAAGGGTCGGTATGGAGCTGGATAGGAAGCGGACTGATGCTGGCCGTAATACTGGTGGCAGTCATCAAAGGCCTTGAATACGAGAGCGAACAGCCAATGGTAGTCCAGAAGTGCGCAAAAACCATAGCAGCACCTATGCTGGCAGGCCTGATCGTGCTGTTCTACACACCTCTGCTGCCGCTCAACACCGCGATATTCGCCATAAGCGCTGCCTTTATGGGGACGATATGCCTGCTGAACTTCAAGCGGAAAGTATGGATAGCAGATATCCTGCTGCTGGGAATAATAGTGATAGCCGTCGTAAAAATATAAGATATGCTGTTGTCGGAATATACAAAGGATAAGATTGAAGCCGGATGCGACGAGGCCGGGCGCGGATGCCTGGCAGGGCCGGTAATGGCCGCCGCCGTCATTCTGCCGAAAGACTACCGCCATGAACTGCTGAACGACTCGAAGCAGCTGACGGAACGGCAGCGGTACAGACTGAGAGCGGATGTGGAAAAGGACGCCATCTGCTGGGCGGTGGCATCGGCCGACAACGGCTGGATTGACGAACACAACATACTGAAGGCCTCTTTCCATGCCATGTGTGAGGCCGTGAAGAAACTCACGACGCAACCGGAGTTCCTGCTCATTGACGGAAACCGGTTCTACAATGAAACCACGCTGCCATACGAATGCTTCGTGAAAGGCGACGGAAGATTCCTGTCAATCGCGGCAGCATCGATCCTTGCCAAGACCTACAGAGACGACTACATGAAAGAGGCAGCACTGAAATATCCGGAATACGGCTGGGACAGAAACAAAGGCTACCCGACCAAGGACCATTATGCCGCCATTGAGAAATACGGCATCACGCCCCTCCACAGAAAAAGTTTCCGTCTGGGGCGGCAGACAAGCCTTTTTGAAGAAGATGATTAAACCGTAGGACAAAACCGATTAAAGAAACCAATAACACAAATATAGAGTATGTTAGATTTTGTGAAGAACTTTCAACGCGAACGCATCATCAGACAGATGAAACAGGAAGAGCGTGAACGCAAGATAGAAAACATCAGCCAGATTAATGAAATCGGCGTGATATTCCGTGTGGGAGGCGAATATGAATGGAATGTGTTGTATCATTTCGTGAAGGCTATGGAGAACCAGAAGAAGCATGTGTCGATGATCGGCCTACAGGAAGAAGGAACTGAAATAAACTATATCATCACCCACTCCCAGACCATCATCTGCCATGAAAAGGAGGATTTCAACTTCTGGGGCGTACCGAAGACAGATGTCATAGAAGACTTCACTGAGAAACACTATGACCTGCTGATAGACACTACACAGCAACCCGACTTCTTCGGTCAGTATCTTTCACTCAAAAGCGAAGCAGACCTGAAAGTGGCTTACATCGACACCACAGATGCTGACGCAGAAAAGACCACGGCCCTCTATGACCTGATGATTCATGGAGACAAGGAAATGGAAATCAAAGACTATCTAAGCAATATAATTAATTACCTATCAATGATACAGAAATAAAATCATTCGTCATGAAAAATATCTTCAAAGGTACGGGCGTGGCCTTAATCACTCCCTTCCGTAAACAACAGGAAACCGTAGATTTCACCAAACTGGAAAGTTTGATAGAATACATGATTGAATCAGGCGTGGATTACATTGTAGCCCTCGGAACCACCAGCGAGGCCGCCACAATGACAGAAAACGAACGCGATGCCGTACATGAGTTCATCGTAGAAACCGTAGGCGGAAGAGTGCCTATCGTACTGGGAATCGGCGGCAACAACACCTTGGCAGTAACCGACACCATCGCACGCACCAACTTCGACGGCATCAGCGGTATTCTCTCAGTTGCGCCCTATTACAACAAACCCAACCAGAGAGGTCTGGCACAGCATTTCAAACAGATAGCCGAAGCCTCTCCCGTACCCGTAATCATCTATAATGTGCCCGGCCGTACCGGTGTGAATATTGCAGCAGACACCACCATCCAGCTGGCAAACGAATGCAGCAACATCGTAGCCATCAAGGAAGCCAGCGGAAATATGGCACAGGTAATGGAAATCCTGCGCAACAAACCAGAAGGATTCAGCGTAATATCCGGTGATGACGCCCTCACCTGCCCGATGATTGCCATGGGCGCACAAGGGGTAATCTCCGTAATTGCAAACGCTATGCCCAAAGAGACCAGCGATATGGTACGCTATGCCCTGAAAGGCGACCTCAAGAAAGCGCTGCCACTCCACTATAAGCTGCTGCCTATCATGAATTCATTGTTTGAAGAAGGCAACCCTGCCGGTGTAAAAGCCCTTCTGGAAATTGAAGGAAGAATCAGCAATACGCTGAGACTGCCTCTGGTAAAGGTAAACAAACCCCTCTACAATAAAATAGGAACCCTCTACAACGAATTTTACAAATAATGAACCTTACCCAGCGCGCACGAGACTTCTTTGTACAGGACATCTATGCCACCAGGATAACCGGAGTGGTCATAGCGTCTGTAACTGAGTTCGAGACCATCTGTACGCTTCAGCTTACCGAAGACCACAGGAATGCGGCAGGCGGAGTAATGGGTGGAGTACTGTTCACGCTGGCGGACTTTGCATTTGCAGTAGCAGCCAACACACCACTCCTGGAACAGGGCGAAAGCAATTACTGGATATCACTCAACAGCACTATCCATTATCTTGCTCCCACCAACGGAGAGCAGCTCACGGCAAGAACGACCTGCATAAAATCCGGAAAATCCGTATGTCTTTACAATATCGACATCTTCGACGAACATAAAATGATTGCCACAATACAAACAACAGGCACGAAACCACATAGAAACTCCACTAATTCTAAATGAACGCTATTGAAGACTTAAGAAAACTGATGGGCAATACCCTGGAGAAGTTCAACACACGATATGCAGAACAACTCCACAGTATGGTTCCACTGGTGAATGAAATCAACGAATATCTGCAAGCCCGCAGCGGAAAGCAGATCCGCCCCCTGTTGTTACTGGCATCGGCCGAGGCCGGCCTTGTAAACCAACCCCAGAGCCGCCGGGAGGAACTTATGGAAGAGAAGATCCAATTAGCCATAGCTATGGAAATTCTCCACAATTCCTCGTTAATGCACGACGACGTGGTGGATGAATCAGCCGTGAGAAGAGGTCAGGAAACCGTGAGACAGAAATGGAGCAATAAAATTGCGGTTCTATGCGGAGACTATTACCTTGCCCAGGTAATGGATATCCTGAACAGAATACACAATACGCCCATAAGCCATATCGTAGATAGAACTGTCATAGAAATGAGCGAAGGTGAGCTGCTGCAACAATATATCAGCCGTACCTATGACCAGAGCCTCGAAAACTACTGCAGCGTCATCTACAAAAAAACAGCTTCGCTCATGAGTGCCTGCTGCGAGATCGGATATGCCTCGCTAAAGACTTACGGTGAAGAATTCGGAATGGCTTTTCAGATACGGGACGACATTCTGGATTACCATGACGAGAAGGAAACTGGAAAGCCCTGCGGCAACGATATCAAAGAGCACAAAATGACCCTGCCCCTGCTCTGCTACCTCAAACAAGCCTCGCAACAAGAGCAGCAGCGCATCAAAGACCTTTTCAGCAACGAAGTAATCACAGACCAGACAGCAGCTGAACTGGTAGCACAAGTAACTCATACCAATGCTCTGCATCAGGCCCACGAAATACTCCGCCAGAGAATAGCTTCTGCCAGAAATAATCTAACAGAAATCCAAGATTCCCCTTATAAAGAAGCATTATATAATCTGGCTGGAAGCCTCATACTTGAATAAAAATTATTGTTAAATATAAAAAATTAATATAAAATGAAAAAATCAATTGCAATTATCTGTTTAGTAGCCATCATGGCCATCGTAGCATCCTCATGCGCACACCAGACCTGCCCCGCCTACCGCGGTTCCATCGCAGAAGTTGCGGAATAAGGAATGCCATCAATTCTATTGCAGGTGGGATTATTTTTGTTCCACCTGCAATTTCCGCAGGAAATATTGTGGATTACATGAAATGAAATAAAAAACATCTTATATAATATGTCAAAACAACCGCTTTCTTTCGGCAAAACCATACTGGCCTCAGGACTCGGAATGGTACTCGCATCTGTAGTGATAGGAATTATCGGATTCTTTCTGATGCTGGGAACCATAGCAGCATTTTCAAAATCGCCGCAACCCGAAGCCACCAAAGCAAATACATTTCTAAAGATAGACCTCACCCAGGCCATACCAGAACGCACGCCAAGTGAACTGCAAAATCTTTTTTCAGAGGAAGATGCTGTAGGTCTCACCACCATACTCAAGGCACTTTCCGCAGCAGAGAATGACAAAAATATTCTTGGTGCTTACCTCTATATGGGTAGTGGCACGATGCAATCCTGGGGGCAGTGCGAAGAATTGAGAATCGCACTTGAGAATTTCAAAAAAGCAGGAAAAACCGTAGTAGCATACGCAGACAGTTACAGCCAGACCGGCTATTACATTGCCACCATCGCCGATCACGTCATGATGGGAGCCGCTGGACAAGTGGATCTGAGAGGTATCGCCGCCCAGCCCATCTTCTACAAAGACCTTCTTGACAAATGGGACATCCACATGGACCTGATCCGTCCGAAAAACAATGCCTACAAAAGTGCCGGCGAGACCTATACAATGAACCACATGTCGGAAGCCAACAAGGAACAGATCCGTGCATATATCACCTCCATCTGGAATCATGTAAGCCAACAGATTGCCGAATCAAGACACTATTCCGTCGATGAAGTAAATGCCCTAGCAGATAATCTGGTGGGATATATTCCACAACAAGCATACGCAAAAGCAATGGTAGATACCTTATGCTTTGAATATGATGCCCGCCAGCTGATGAAAGACCGCTATCACATGGATAAACTGGAGCCCATCAACAAGTATGCGCAGAAACTCCAATACACAGGAACGGACCAGATTGCCGTCATTTATGCTGAAGGCGATGTATTGACAGGGAAAAGCAACGGATTTACCACAGCCGTATATGGGGACGATGTTGCCAAAGCTTTCGATGATGCTGCAAAAGACACCAAAATCAAAGCCATTGTGCTGAGGGTAAACTCACCGGGAGGTGCAGTACTTGCTTCTGAAACAATGACAGCAGCCATCAAAAGAGCAAAATCACAAAAGCCTGTCATCGTATCCATGAGCGATGTTGCAGCTTCTGCCGGATATGAAATATCCTGCTATGCGACCAAAATTGTAGCACTGCCTACAACCCTTACGGGGTCCATCGGGGTTTTCGCCTCCATCCCAGAAATCGGAACAGCATTGAAGAAACATCTCGGCATCACCACCGATACCGTAATGACCAACCATAATGCCGGTGCCATCAACGGTATGCGTCCGATGAGTACCCAGACACGGGAAGTGATGCAACGCAATATTGAAGATTTCTACCATACCTTTATCAGCAGAGTTTCGGAAGGAAGAAACATACCCGTCGAAAAAGTGGATGAAATAGCAAGAGGTCGTGTATGGACTGGCGCAGAAGCCATCAACATCGGACTGGTTGATACATTGGGCAGCTTTGCCACGGCTATCGAACTGGCCGCTCAGGAGGCAGAAATCTCCAATTATGTGGTAATTGACTATCCTCGGGAAAAAGATCTCATGACACAGATCATCGAGCTCAAAACCCCTCAAGAAGCCAAACTGCAAAGCCCGCTGGATGAGCTCACCCGATGGGCCAATATGGAGCCCCTTCAGGCAAGACTACCTTTCATATTGAACATTCAATAATAACTTATCATGAAACACCTTCCTTTACTCACACTTATCACGGTTTTATGCTTTACTGCATGTCAGCCCAAAGAGAAAATCATTCAGGCCTATCCTGACGGAAACAAACAAATCACCCAGGCAGGAAATCACTGGCGCTACTACTACCCTACTGGAGAGCTCTTCGCAGAAACTGAGTTGAACGAAAAGCTCGACTCCAATTCCAAGGGCACCCACTGGCATCTCTACAGTATTGACGGACAGGAATACTGGGCAGAAAGTTATGATTCCATAGTACCCGTAGAATTAGGGCCTTTGCATTTCCCCATGACCATGCAATACTACAAAACCGATAACCAACAACTCACTATCACCCAACTGCAATTCTTCACAAACGGAACTCTCAGAAGTCTTGGACAAATACTCAATCAAAAACGTGAAGGACGATGGTACTTTTATCATCCAAACGGGCAGGTCATGACAGAAGCCATATTCCAAGATGACAAAGAAAATGGCGTATATACAGTCTTCCGTGAAAACGGAATTCCCTATTTCCGAGGCACATATATCAATGGAAACCGAGCCGGAGTATGGGAATTTTATGATGAAGAAGCCAATTTAGTACACACTCAAAACTATGATTGATCTCGACACCAATCCAATCTACCATATTATTGGCCAGCAGGCCGACGCAATGGGAATCCAAGCCTACGCAGTAGGTGGCGTGGTAAGAGATTATTTTCTGCAACGGCCCTGTACCGATATTGATATTGTATGCCTCGGAAGCGGAATTGAACTCGCCCAGGCTGTAGCCAACCAGTTACCACATACCAAGTTGTCTGTATTCAAGAACTTCGGAACCGCAAGTTTTGTCTATCACCACAATCATGTAGAATGGCAGATAGAATTTGTCGGCGCACGCAAAGAATCCTACCGGACCGACAGTCGCAAACCCATAGTGGAAGACGGTACCCTTGAAGACGACCAAAACAGGAGAGACTTTACCATCAACGCTATGGCAGTAAGCCTCAACCAGAATTCCTGGGGCACACTCCTCGACCCTTTCGGAGGAATCAAAGACCTTGACCAGGGAGTCTTGAGAACTCCTCTTGATCCGGATGTAACTTTCAGCGATGATCCGCTGAGAATGATGCGGGCCGTAAGATTTGCCAGCCAGCTCGGATTCAGAATCCAGGAACAGACCTTTGAGGCCATTTCCCGCAATAAGGAACGCATCACCATTGTATCGAAAGAACGCATCACAGGAGAACTACAGAAAATCATTCGATCACCAAAGCCCTCTGTGGGATTCGGAGCCATGCAGAAATGCGGACTCCTACAACTGATCATGCCAGACATACAGAAACTAAAGGGAGTTGAAACCATATCAGGAAGAAGCCACAAAGATAACTTCTACCATACCATGGAGGTACTTGACCACGTTGCGCAGAACACAGATAACGAATGGCTGAGATGGGCAGCCCTGCTTCATGATGTCGGGAAACCAGCCACAAAACGATATGACGAACATCTCGGCTGGACCTTTCACGGACATGAAGTCAAAGGTGCACACATGGTCAAACACATCTTTACACAACTGCGACTTCCACTTGATAACAAACTGAAATATGTCGAAAAACTCGTAATGCTCCACCTCCGCCCCATCATACTATCCGAAGATGAAGTAACCGACTCTGCCGTCAGGAGACTTCTGTTTGATGCGGGTGACGATATAGACGACCTCATGATTCTCTGTCAGGCCGACATCACTTCAAAAAACGAAGCCAAAGTAAGAAAATACCTCGCCAACTTCCAACTGGTCAAACAAAAAATGACCGAGCTCGAAGAACGAGACCGCATACGCAGTTTCCAACCGCCCGTATCAGGAGAAGATATCATGCAGACTTTCCATATTCCTCCATGCAAGGAAGTAGGCATAATCAAAGACTATATCAAAGATTCAATATTAGACGGAATCATTCCCAACCAACGGGAAGACGCCTGGAACTTAATGCTGGTAAAAGCCGCAGAATTAGGATTATCTACAAACACCTCTCAACCACAAGAACAATAATGCCACTGAATCAGGACACACCACAATGGGTAGCAGCATACACTAACCCTCGGGCCGAAAAGAAGGTAGCAGAACGCCTCAACAAAATCGGCATTGAAAACTATCTGCCCTTGCAAAAGAATGAAAAGAAATGGAGCGACCGCATTCAAGTGGTTGAAGAGCCTGTTTTCAAATCCTATATTTTCATCAAGATACGACTCAACCAGGTAACAACAGTACGTGAAGTGGAAGGAATTGTATATATACTCAACTATCATTCCTACGAACACAACGAAACCATACCAGAGTCTCAGATTCAGGCCATAAAGACAATCATACAAAGCCAGACGCCATTTTATGTGGTTCCATCACAAGATTTCAAGGAAGGGGAATATGTACAAATCACTCAGGGAGCCTTGACTGGACAGATCGGCCAGATACAATCTTCCGGCCAGCAAAAAAATTTCTATATACGAATAGATTCTCTCAAGATGGATCTCATAGTGAATGCACCCAAAGAATACCTTATTACCGCATCACGAAAAGATATCAAAAAGAATAAAATATAGTAAACAATTAATATTTAATAAAATGAAAAACAAAGTTCTTATCGCCATTCTGGCCGTAGCCGCAGTATTCATTCTGTGGGGAATCAAGGCCAACAACAAAATGGTTACCGAAAACGAAAATGTATCTAAAGCCTGGAGTCAGGTAGAAAACGTATATCAAAGAAGGTATGACCTCATACCCCAACTGGTAAAGACCGTACAAGGCGCAGCTGATTACGAAAAAGGAACTCTTACCGCGGTAATTGAGGCACGAAGCAATGTGGTTAAAATAGATGCAAACGAACTTACCGAAGAAAATATCGGGAAATTCCAACAATCACAAGACGCTTTGACCGAAGCCCTGAACAAAAGCATCAGTCTGACTGTTGAGCGCTACCCGGAACTCACAGCCACACAAGGTTTCCGCGATTTGCAAACACAATTGGAGGGAACGGAAAACAGAATTGCTACGGAACGGAACAAATTCAATGAAGCTGTTCAACGTTATAACACAACGATTCTACGCTTCCCCAATAGCATCATTGCCAGAATATGCAACTTTGACAAGAAAGGTTATTTCACAGCATCTTCTGCAGCCGAAAAACCTGTAGAGGTAAACTTTGAATTCTAAATTGTTTCCTAATATCGGGCATTTTCTACAAATCACAAATGAATTTTTCTGTAAAGAAAAATAGCAGAAGTCAAAATTCATTTATGTCAATACCAGAAAATGTCTAATGAAAAGAATTTGATATAACAACATTATGAAAAAAATCCTGACTATAGGACGTAAACTTCTAATGGTATTATTCCTAATGGTATTAGGCACCTATATGTGTTATGCAGAATGGGCGCCTGCCAAGACCAACAGAATGGTAAATGACTATGCAGGATTGTTATCAAATTCAGAACAAGCAACTTTGGAGAGCCGTCTGGAAGCCTTTTCGGACAGCACATCCAATCAAATTGTACTGATCACCACCAACACTTTAGATGGCGACGAAATAAAAGCTGTAGGTCAGCGGATTGGCCAAAGCTGGGGTGTTGGTGGTTCAGATTACAACAATGGGGTTATTATTCTCATACTTTGCAGCGAGACTGAAGGCAATGAGGCAGCCATTCTTACCGGCTACGGTCTGGAAGGCGCTTTGCCAGATTTGTTCTGCAAGAGGATTCTTGATGACCGAATGATTCCCCATTTCATGGAAGACGACTATTATGGCGGGATTATTGAAGCCCTTGAAATAATAGAGCCAACCGTACTCGGCGAATATGATTATGAAAAATACCAAATCCGAGAACGCCGTGAAGGAGTTTTATCCCTGCTTTTCACAATAATCATTTTAGTCGTCATTTTCTATTGTCTGTCAAGATATTCTAAAAATCATCCGAACGGCGGTAACGGAAACTATTCGGGTGGAGGCACCACATTCACCAATTTTGGGGATTCCTGGGGAAACTTCAATGGAAGTTCTTCCGGTGGAGGATTCGGAGGCTTTGGCGGAGGAAGTTTCGGCGGAGGCGGAGCAAGCAGCAGATGGTAATTTTTTTCATATCCGATACAATATTTCGGACATTTTCACGTTTTATTTCATAAGCGTACGTATTGAGTTTATCTGAGCAGCAGAAAAAAGATCAGGGCAAAACTTGAATCTGATGTGTCGGATTAAAGGGAAAAGTCCCGGATAAAGCAAAATACGGAAGACGCCATAAATGGAATGAAGAATTCTAAGCCTTTGAAAATCGTGAAAGAAAAATCTGCCATACTATTAATCCTGCTTACTGTCTTCAGTACTGCCTTGGGAAGGCTATATGCCTCACCGCAGAACCAGTACGCAGATAACTCCGTTTTAGGTTCGGGATACTGGTGGAAAATTGATGTCACACATGAGGGGATTTATCGGATTAACCCCGAAGATACTAGGGAGTTACTAGGGAGTTACTGCGACAATATCGCTATATACGGAACTGAAGGCGGAACCCTTGGCCTCAAAAACAATTCATCCTATCATGAGCTGGAGGAAATCGCGATTGTAGTGAAGGATTTCAACGGAAACGGGATTATGGACTCCGAAGACTATATTCTGTTTTATGGCGAAGGTCCCGACACTTGGAGATATGACAGCGGACGGAACATAATGGTCCACAGCAATCATCCGTACGCTACGACAAACTCCTACTATCTCACACTTTCGGGCACCCACGGACGCAGAGTTGAGGCGGCCCAGACTCCAGCAGCAACAACTGCTTCCGTCAGCAGTTTCACAACCACATATCTCATCGAAAGTGACGACCTCAACATAAACAAAACAGGACAATTGTGGGTAGATAACCGTCTATTCTCCCCCACTGTAACAACAAGAAGCTATCCCCTGGACTGCAGCAATATAGGAAACATCGAAAACGTAACATTGTATTGCGCTCTGGCAAGTATTTCCACAGCAAGTTCTTCATTTAAGGTAAGTATCGGCAATACGACTGCTACGCTATCGTATTATCAGGATTCAAAATACAAAAATGGATTCGCGACTACGCAGTCGGGCGACATGAGAAACTGTACGATACAATACCAGCCACTTGAAAGCGGAGCTACCGGATATCTGGACTATCTGCAATTCGGAATACTCGCAGATATTCGTTTCAGCGGAAATCAAATAATATTCCACAACCTCGAATGCCACGGGACAAATTCTGCAGCAGAAATGCAGATTACTTCCAGCATAGATAACCCTGTCGTGTGGGATATTACCGACAGACATCATATTCGGCAGACAGCTCAAGGGACAAGATGGACCGCCTATACCGACAGCATCCGAAGTTTTGTGGTGTTCACTCCCGAGCACGCATATACGCCCCACAGCATCTCGGCCCTCAGCAATCAGAATCTCCATGGGGAGGAAAATCCAGAAATGGTAATTGTAACCCATCCCCTACTTCAAGAGCAGGCAGAACGTCTCGCCGACCTTCACCGCATTTCTGAGGGTATGATTGTGCTTGTGGCAACAGATGAAGCTGTATATAACGAATATTCTTCAGGGAAACAAGACCCTATGGCCCTTAAGCACATGATGCGGTCTTACTGGAAACGATGGGAACAGGACCAGACACTCACAAAACCAAAATATCTGCTTCTGCTGGGCCACGGAAGCTATGACAATAAAAATCTGACCCAGATAAACAAGACCTCTATTGTAACATACGAATCTCCTGAATCTCTCGGCGACAACGGAGCCTCTTTCTGTTCGGATGATATGATGGCATACCTGCAGGACAATGAGCAGGGAAACTCAGGAGAAACCATGGACATCGCAGTGGGACGATTGCCCGCATCGACAAAGGCACAAGCAACCCATCTCATAGACAAAATCGAGCAGTATATTCTCAACGAAGATTTAACCATAGAAAACGAACGGGGAGACTGGCGAAATTATGTAACATTGCTGTCCGACGACAACGATGATCCCACAGCAGGCGATGGAGGATTTGCCCCTTCCGCAGAAGACCTGGCGCAACACATCAAAGCAAATTACCCCAACCTGAATATCGACAGAATCTATGCGGATGCCTACACACAGCAATCAAGTGCCATCGGGTCTTTCTATCCAGATGTGAACAATGCCCTTACCAAGAGAATCAATTCCGGTACGCTCTTACTTAACTATATCGGACATGGATCTGAGAGATATATCGGGACTGAAAGATATATGGAATTCAGCGATATCGAGAGTTATAGCAATATACACAAGCAGACCTTTTTCATTACCAGCACATGCAGTTTCGGCCATTTCGACAATCCCGCGCAGGTAAGCGGAGCCGAAGCATTTCTGCTTGCTGAAGGCGGTGGAATCGGCGTCGTTTCCGCTGCCAGACCTATTACCCACAGAAAAGAGTTCAACACCGCCCTCTGCGTCAATACGCTCAATCCGAAATATACTGTGGGAGAAGCTTTCCAAATTGCAAAAAACGCCTATTCCGCTTCCCATAGCATAAATCTCTTCGCCGACCCAGCGCTACGCCTTTCTATACCCAAAAACAAAATCGACGTCACGCATATCAACGGCATACCTATCGACAGTAATAGGACAGACACAGCAATAGTTCTTTCAACCGTCACAGTAGAAGGCGTTATCACCGATTCCCTTGGGAACCCAATCTCAGACTTTAACGGAAAACTCTACCCCATAGTGTTCGACCGGGAAATGGCAGCAAGAACCCTCGCTAATGACCACGCCGGAACAGAATTTGATTTTGTCCAACAGAAATCTATACTTTACAAAGGAGTTACCACTGTAACAAATGGCAGATTCAGTTATACATTTACCGTTCCCCGCGATGTGGCATATCATTTTGACTACGGTCGCATCAGTCATTTCGCGAAAAGTGAAAACGGAAATATTGCAGCTGGATACTACAGCAATATCGTATTCGGAGGATTCAACTCACAAGCCGACCTTTCGGAACACCACCCAATTGTAGAGCTCTATATGGGAGACACCACTTTCCTGGATGGGGGTTATACGGACGAAAACCCGTTGTTATTCGCCGTCTTGAAAGATTCCATCGGCATCAATTATTTCGGAAGTGGATTAGGTCATGACATTACAGCCATAATTGACGGGAACAGCAACAATACCATTCTGCTCAACGATTTTTATGAACCGAACCCGACAGATCCGACCATCGGATACATCCAATACCGACTGGGTAGTCTGGAAGAAGGAGTCCACACGCTTATAATGAAAGCTTGGAATATCTATAACTATTCGGGATCAGATACCATTACATTCCAAGTAAAGCGAGGTTCCACCAATTGTATCGGGACATTGGAAACAACTCCTAACCCTACTCAAGGCATCGTAAATCTGTCATTAAGTTACAATGGAAGCAAAGATGTAAAACATATCAAGGTGGAACTCTACAATAGTCGCGGCATGAAGATATATGAATCACAATATACACCAGAAACGGATTCTTATACAATAAAACCTCCAGCTATAGATATCAGCAGTCAGCCCCGAGGCCTTTATATCGCACGCATTTTGTTGGAGGACGCGTCAGGTTCACGGATGGAAGCAACCAGTAAAATAATAAAATATTAAGTTTTGACACAATAAAATAAAGAATACTTCGTTATAAAAACGAAATACAATCAAAAATGAAAAGACTATTCATACTTGCAGCAACAGCTTTTTTGACTACTATGACTGTGATGGCCCAGCAGAACACAAATCTTTCTGGACAGAACAGAAACTATATCAGTACAGGCATGCCCATTCTTATGGTAGCCCCAGATGCTTTAAGTGGTGCTATGGGCGATGCAGGAGCCGCATCTGAACCTGATGCTTATTCTGCGCATTGGAACAACGCAAAGTTCGCATTCACAGATAATGACGTAGGAATTTCCACGACTTATACCCCTTGGTTGCGAAATCTCGGATTGAGCGACATGAATCTGCTCTATCTTGGCGCTTACAAAAGAATCAACAAAAACGGAACTTTAGCTGCATCTATCACCTATTTTTCATTAGGTGATATCAAAAGCACCAGCGCTGAAGGTAATGATGAAGGGACCTTCTCCCCTAACGAGATGGCTGTAGATGCAACATACGCCATGAAGCTGAACAAAAATCTATCGCTGGGAGCCACAGGTCGTTATATCCGTTCTGACCTGACCAACGGAATGACCATCAACGACGGTTCGGGATACCGCAGAACCAAAGCTGCTCCATCTGTTGCTGCTGACGTGGGACTGTATTACGAAAATACAGTGGATAACCAGACCGAATTTGCCATAGGCGGAATGATTAGTAATCTCGGTGCAAAATTGTCCTATTCCGATGATGACCCCAAAAAGGAATTCCTTCCAGCGAACCTACGTATCGGTGGACGTTATTCTTACGAAGTTGATAGTTACAACGCTTTCAATATATTATTGGATTTCAACAAACTCCTTGTACCTACTCCGCCAATCAATGATGAAGATAATAACACCTACGGCTATTATGAAAACATGACCGACTACTATAATACCGGTGTGGTTCAAGGTGTATTTAATTCTTTCTTTGATGCCCCTGGCGGATTTAGAGAGGAACTTCAGGAATTACAGATTTCCTTTGGTGCTGAATATTGGTACAACCATACCTTTGCCGCCCGAGCAGGATATTTCTACGAACACGCAAATAAGGGCGGACGTAAATACCTTACTGTGGGTTTCGGCGTCAAATTCAATATGACCCAGTTTGACTTTGCATATCTGCTACCGACCACCCAATATAGCACCAATCCATTAGCAAACACAATAAGAATTTCTCTCACCTTAAATCTTGCCAAACAAAAATGATTCGCACAGGAATAGGTTACGATGTTCACCAATTAGCTGACGGTCTTCCGCTTTGGCTGGGTGGTATTATGATTCCTCACACCAAGGGGCTGATCGGCCACAGCGATGCCGATGTGCTGATTCATGCAATTTGCGATGCCCTTTTGGGAGCAGCTGCTTTAGGGGACATTGGAAAACATTTTCCAGATAATGACCCGACATACAAAGGAATTGACAGCAAAATTCTTCTTAAAAAATGTATAGACCTTTTACACGAAAAAGGGTTTCGCATAAATAATATAGACTCCATTCTATGCCTTCAAAAGCCAAAGATTGCTCCATACATTTCCCAAATGAGAGAAACTCTGTCACAAACAATTGGGATTGATATTGACTGCATTTCTATCAAAGCTACCACAACAGAGCATCTCGGATTTGAAGGCCGAGAAGAAGGCATCAGTGCATTCGCTACAACATTAATTGAGAAATAATGGATATTAATAAGGAAAAAATACAGACACAAGAAGACGTTGAGGTAGAGACGCTGAGCGATGAAGGTTGTAAACTGATGCTTCATAATGATGACTACCATACCTTTGATTATGTCATCAAGGCTCTCGTGGATATATGCCGGCACAGTCTTGACCAGGCCCAACAATGTGCTATTCTAACCCATTGTAAAGGCAAATGTGTCATCAAAAAAGGAGCATACGAAGAGTTGCTTCCCCTTCACACAGCCATGCTTGAAAAACAATTAACCACCGAAATCATTAAATAGAATTATTATGAGTTGGACTTTAATTATTATCACATTGGTATTAGGTTTAGTACTCCTGACTTTAGAAATTGTAGCTCTTCCTGGGTTGGTTTCTGGTATCTTCGGAATAGGCCTTACTATCTTCTCCATCTGGGAAACATATATGACTTATGGCAACAAAGCGGGTACAATCGTACTTCTGATTTCCATTGTCATTTGTATAATATTGCTGGTTGTTCTAATGAAAACGAAAACATGGAAACGATTCAGTATGAATGATGAATCTGACAGTAAAGTTAATCAAATCAACAAAACCAACATTCAATTGGGAGCAACTGGCGTTACCATTGCAAGACTAGCGCCCACTGGAAAAGCATTAATTAATGGAGAACAGGTTGAAGTTCATTCCATTAATAAATTTATTGACCCAGACAAAGACATAGAAGTTGTAGCTGTTGATGGTTATCGTATTGACGTAAAAGAAATAACAGATAAAAGATTTTAATCACACAAAATAATACATTAATTATGATGAATGCAAGTACAATTTTAATCGTTATCATTTGTGCAATCCTCCTAATTCTATTCTTGTACTTAGTACCAATTAGAATTTGGTTCCAGGCACTTATCAGCGGTGTTCATACATCACTGATCCAGTTGATATTTATGCGTTTTCGTAAAGTACCACCTACCGTTATCGTTAACAACATGATATCTGCGACAAAGGCTGGATTAAAACTTTCCCAGAATGAACTTGAAGCCCATTATCTGGCTGGCGGACATGTAAATGCCGTTGTAAATGCCATCATCAGCGCAGACAAAGCTAATATGAATCTTGACTTCAAGACAGCAACAGCTATTGACCTGGCTGGTCGTGATGTACTCAAAGCCGTACAAACTTCTGTAAATCCGAAAGTAATTGATACACCTCCAGTTGCAGCAGTTGCAAAAGACGGAATCCAGTTGATTGCAAAAGCCCGTGTAACCGTGAGAACCAATATCAAACAACTCGTTGGCGGTGCTGGAGAAGAAACCATTTTAGCCCGCGTAGGGGAAGGTATTGTTACATCTATCGGTTCTGCCACAAGCCACAAACAAGTATTGGAAAACCCTGACAGCATTTCAAAACTCGTATTGAGTAAAGGTTTGGATAGTGGCACAGCTTTTGAAATTCTATCTATTGATATTGCAGATATTGACGTAGGAAAGAATATTGGTGCACAACTTCAAATAGACCAAGCCAATGCTGATAAAAACATCGCACAGGCAAAAGCTGAGGAAAGAAGAGCTATGGCTGTAGCACAAGAACAGGAAATGAAAGCCAAAGCACAAGAAGCTCGCGCTAAAGTAATCCTCGCTGAAGCCGAAGTTCCTCTCGCCATGGCAGAAGCATTCCGCAATGGAAATTTGGGTATAATGGACTACTATCGTATGAAAAACATCCAAGCTGATACCGATATGAGAGAAAGTATCAGTAAACCCAACGGAAAGACAAATCAACAAAACAAACCTTTAGACAAATAAAAGCCACCTAAGAGAGAGGTTCGAGCCTCTCTCTTTCTTTATAGCGATATGAAACAACTCATCATACATTATCTGGACCATAAATTGATTTTCTGTACATCAATTGGGTGGAGCCCCACTCACGACATAATGATAATGTGTGACAACGATTTACCTTTATGCTTTGAGAAATTAATTGAAGGTAATAATATACTGGTATGTACTTCAAACTTCAATAGAATCGTCACTTATTGTCTGAATCACTATATATTCGTAAAAGCCGCCGGCGGATGGGTCCGGAACGACAATAATAAAGAGTTGTTAATCTTTCGCAACAATCAGTGGGATCTGCCTAAAGGTAAAGTCGAACTGGGAGAAAAACTTCGCGATGCAGCTCTTCGCGAAGTTTGCGAAGAAACCGGTTTATGTATTCAGCAGCTTCATATTGAAAGATTAATAACAAAGACTTACCACATATACAACCTATATGGTGGCTGGCATCTCAAGCAAACCTCTTGGTATGAAATGTTCACTTCTGCTGGTAATGCACCGTTAAATCCGCAGACTGAAGAAGGAATTTCTCGATGTGAATGGTGCTCCGCAGAACAAAGATATGAAAGATTGAATAACTCATACTCTACCCTACAAACCCTCAATCAAATCATCGGATGAACAATCCTTATGACATAGCAATTACACTCACTCCTGGCATTACCCCAAGAATGATCCGCCTTGCTATTGCAAAGGGATATTCCCCAGAAAAATTATTCCAATTAACCAAAGAAGAACTTTATATAATCTTTGGAGACAACCTCAGGGCAATCGATGCCATTCTCACAAAGCAAGCATTCCCCCGGGTTGAAGAAGAACTCAAATTTATTGAGCACTATCACATTCAAGCACTCAGTTACAACGATGCTGCATTTCCTCAACGACTAAACTCTTCTGATTGCAACGATACTCCAATTGTACTTTACTATTTAGGTAAAGCTAATCTAAACGCCACTCGTTCCGTTGCAATAGTCGGCACACGCAAGGCTACAGATTACGGCAAATCCGCCACTGAAAAGATCGTACAAGAATTGCCATCTGAAGACATCACCATTATCAGTGGATTAGCCTACGGTATTGATACTGCTGCGCATCTTGCTTCCCGGAAAAATAATATTCCTACTATCGGCGTGGTTGGACATGGTTTGGACACAATATATCCGTCACAAAACCGTATGCTTGCTCGGAATATGATTGAACAACAAGGAGGCATCATCACTGAATATCCCAGTAAAACGCCTATCAGCCCTACCAATTTTCCAGCCCGTAACCGAATCATCGCTGCCATGGCTGACGCTACTATTGTAGTAGAAGCAGCAAAAAAAGGTGGCGCACTTATCACGGCTCAAAATGCGCTGGATTACAACCGAAAGCTCTTTGCCGTGCCAGGACGTACAAATGACACATACTCTCAAGGATGCAATAATCTGATTTCTTCCCGAAAAGCTCAAATATACGCTTCTACCGAAGATTTCTTTGCTGAAATGAACTGGGAATACAACCATACTCAGAACAACTTTAACAAATTAACCCAAGAAGAGCAACATATTCTTGAGATTCTCAAATGCGATACAGGTCTCACAAAAGACGAAATTGTCTCAAAATACAATTTTGAATCTCATAAAATTGACACTTTGCTACTCACCTTAGAGTTTAACGATATGATAAAATGTCTCCCCGGAGGAAGATATAAGACCATATAAAACAGTACATTATATTTAGATGCTGTTTTTTTTCTATAAAAAAAGTTGCAAAATTCAGTAATTATATGTAATTTTGTACCTCAATTAACGGCATAAAATATAAAATATTATATCCTATGGAGCAACATAATACAGGAAGAATTTCCCAAATCATCGGTGCTGTAATCGATGTCACTTTTGAAGAAGAGGCCACTTTGCCTGACATATACGATGCACTATCTGTTACCCGCCCTGATGGCACTAAAATCATTTTGGAATGTCAGCAGGATATCGGAGAAAACACAATGAGAACCATTGCTATGGACAGTACCGATGGCCTGGAACGTGGTATGGAGGCAATTCCAATGGGCGGTCCTATTTCCATGCCTATCGGAGAAACAATCAACGGACGTCTGTTCAACGTCATCGGGGAAACAATTGACGGTATGGAACAGCCTCAGTGTTCAAAACGATATGGCATACACCGCGAGCCTCCTAAGTTTGAAGACCTTGCAACCAATCAAGAAATTCTCTATACTGGTATCAAAGTTATTGACCTTATCCAGCCATTTCTGAAAGGTGGTAAAATCGGTTTGTTCGGTGGTGCCGGTGTGGGAAAGACTGTGCTGATTCAGGAACTGATTAATAATATAGCCAAGAAATATTCTGGAATGTCTGTTTTTACCGGTGTCGGAGAACGTACACGCGAAGGTAATGACTTACTCCGTGAAATGATTGAAGCTGGCGTTATCAACTATGGCGATGAGTTTCGTAAAAGTATGGATGAAGGAGGCTGGGACCTTTCCAAGGTAGATAAACAAGCACTTCAGGACTCCAAGTGTACCATGGTATTCGGTCAGATGAATGAAACACCTGGTGCAAGAGCACGAGTTGCTTTGGCTGGTCTTACGCTCGCTGAATATTTCCGAGACGGAGATGAAAAAACTGGCGGTCGCGACATTCTGCTTTTTATTGACAATATCTTCCGCTTCACTCAAGCTGGTTCCGAGGTTTCTGCTCTGCTCGGACGTATGCCGTCTGCAGTAGGCTACCAACCCACGCTGGCTACAGAAATGGGTCTTATGCAGGAACGTATTACTTCCACCAAACGTGGCTCCATTACCTCCGTTCAGGCTGTGTATGTTCCCGCTGATGACCTTACAGACCCTGCTCCAGCTACTACATTTGCCCATCTGGATGCACAAACCGTTCTTTCAAGAAAGATTGCCGAGTTGGGCATCTATCCAGCTGTGGATCCTTTGGACTCCACCTCACGAATTCTTTCACCTGACATCGTAGGTGACCTTCATTACAAGACTGCCCAGCGAGTAAAAGAAATCCTCCAACGCTACAATGAACTGCAGGACATTATTGCAATCCTCGGTATGGAAGAACTCTCCGAAAGTGACCGACTTGTAGTTTCCAGAGCCCGTCGTGTACAACGATTCCTCTCCCAGCCATTCTTTGTTGCTGAAGCCTTTACGGGACTTGAAGGGCGTTTTGTCGATATTGAGGATACCATTAAAGGTTTCAATATGATCTTAGACGGAGAGGTGGATTATCTTCCTGAAGCCGCATTCCTCCTGGTGGGTACTATCGAAGAAGCTATCGCCAAGGGTGAAAAGATTCTTGCTGAAACCAAAGAGAACTAAAATTCTACAGCCATGTTTGTTACCATTACAAAACCTGACGGTTTGGTTTATCAAGGGGAAGTTCAATTAGTTCAACTTCCTGGTGTCGGCGGACTCTTTGAGATTATGGACCATCATGCGCCCATCGTTTCAGCCTTGAATAAAGGTAATATACGCATTGTTGTGAACGATAGTGATACCCAGAATTTCAATGTCCGCGGAGGTGTGATACAATTCCAACATCCCAAATTGGAAATATTAGCTCAATAATGTATGTATAGGTGGTCTCCTGGCCACCTATTCTTTCAACACTCATGATGAAACGTTCTCGCGTATTTGTTCTTTTTTGTTGTTTTGTTGGACTTTCATTAGTTTCATGCCACCGTCATTCTCATCCGGAATTACAAATTTTCCGATATAATGAGTCTGCTGGTATCGCAACCTTAGATCCAGCCTTTGCTAAAGATAAAGCGCTTATCTGGGGATGCACCCAATTATACAATGGATTGGTTCAACTGGACTCCAACCTGAATGTTTCACCATGTATCGCGAAATATTGGGAAATTTCGCCCGATGGCTGTACTTACATTTTTCACCTCCGCAATGATGTCCGTTTCCATAAGAATGCACTATTCAAGACATCTGATTCTACACGCTTTGTAATAGCAAAAGATTTTTTATACAGTTTCAACCGAATTTTAGATTCCACAGTAGCATCTCCCGGTCTCTGGATTTTCAACGAAGTAGCACCGGATGGTTTTTCCGCTCCGGATGACACGACCTTTATCATCCGTCTTAAAAATCCATTTGCCCCATTTCTTAGCCTGCTCAGTATGCCTTACTGCTCAGTAGTACCGATGGAAGTAGTGGATTTCTATGGCGAAGATTTCCGCAACCATCCCTGCGGAACGGGCCCTTTTCAGTTCCAATACTGGAAAGAAAACGTCAAGCTGGTTTTACGTAAAAATCCACATTATTTTGAGCAAGATACATTGGGCAACTCTCTGCCATATCTCGATGCGGTTGCCATAACTTTTATCGTAGATAAACAGACCGCCTTTCTGGAATTCATAAAAGGGAACCTTGATTTCATGAATTCCATAGACCCGAGTTACAAAGACGAAATCCTTACCCACACTGGGCAACTGAAATCGAAATATGCCTCTTCAATTAATATGGTAAGCACGCCATATCTCAATACCGAATATCTGGGGTTCAACATGACTCCTGATAATGAAAATATCCTCAACGACAAAAGAATTCGTAAAGCCATCAATCTTGCTTTCGACCGTAGGAAAATGATGAAGTATATGCGCAATAATGTAGGTACACCAGGATGTTATGGTTTTATTCCGTGTGGACTACCAGGTTTTGACTCATCTTCCTCTATCGGATATGAATATAATCCATCCCTCGCACTTCAGCTACTCAATGATGCTGGATACCCTCATGGACAAGGACTTCCTGAGATTAATTTATCTACTACTTCAACCTATCTTGACCTCTGCAAATATATACAGCAGCAATTGGGAATTATCGGAATAAACATCAATATTGATGTTACGCCACCGGCCGCTCTGCGGGAACAAATGGCACAAGGGAAATCACCTTGGTTCCGAGGTTCATGGATTGCGGATTATCCCGATGCAGAGAATTATCTGTCCTTGTTTTACACTTCCAACCATGCCCCTGCGGGTCCCAACTACACCCATTTTTCCAATGCTGAATTTGACAGACTCTACAAGAAATCCTTCTCCGAGCCAGACCCACAGGTACGTGCCCGCTACTATCACCAGATGGATTCACTCGTCATGGAAGAGGCCCCGATTGTCGTGCTTTATTATGACCAGATTCTCCATTTTACCCATAACTACGTACATGGACTCCAGTCCAATGCGATGAACGACCTGAACTTAAAACAGGTATATTTCTCTGCAAAATAATTGGGGTTCTTCACAAGATACTCCACATACGAATGAGAATACATCCGTGATAATTCTTTCTCTTGGGTCTTGTTTTTCAGGCTTTTTACTGGGGTAACTCCCTTCTATCTTCTTTTTATCTCCATATTAACTTCTTTTTATCTCCTTTCCTTGGAATAAGAGATAGAAAAAAGATAAACTGGAGATAAAAAGAAGATAGAAGGGAGTTATGCGGGCCTTCGCGCGGTCACGCCGATACGCTTGGCGCGGAGCCTCTGGCCCAGAGGCTCCGCGCTGGTATCTCCCTGGTATTTTTCTGGTATCTCCCTGATATCTCTCTGGTGTCTCGTAGTATCTCTGTGGTATCTCCGTGGTAACTCCCCCTTCCGGCCGGCCGTGGGACAGCAAAACCATACCGAAGCTACGCTCTTACCAGAGAGGTATCACATAGCAGGAGCGTATGACAATCGTGGCTTTGATCTACGCATTTTTATGAAGAAGCATAATTTTTTTTGTTAATATTATCTACAAATCAAAAAATAATTGTAACTTTGTAAATTATTAATAATACGATATCCTATATAAGTTATGCAAAATCAACGTAAAACATTTTTATTCATCGCAACATTTCTTGCGATTGGTGCGTTTTTCTTATCATCTTGCATGAGAGACGAGGACAAAGACCTCTTTTCTCATCCTTTTGTGATTTCCGGAGATGTAGATCCCAATCTTGGCATTCCCGTAGCCAATGCACAACTCAACATCGAGGACATTCTCAATATGCTTCAATCCTTCTCAGGACTCGTTTATTCCGATCCTGTGACCCAGCAATTGACGGTCTTCTATGATACCACCATTACTACCCAGCTTGAATTCAACAGCAGCAAACACCATGGCCGTCATGCCTCCAGTCCTCGGCATATCGGACCAAATCTCCGTTTTGCTCATGAATTCAGCGGTACCAAAGATTTGGACCTTTTCCAAAACATCTCCGCCCTGAATAGTAGCATTTCGGTTCATGGCGTTATTGTTGACCTCCTCTCACACATCCAGATTGAGGCAACAGACCAGCTGGAATCCCTCATCGAAGAACACAATGCTCAAGGATATATCGACAGTCTGTATCTCATCGCATTCGGTGCAAATGGAGACAGTTTGGAAATTGCCATTGAAGATTGCCACATTGAACTTAACGCTGCCGACACTCAAACTGTGCATCTGCTCAACAACTACGATGCCACAGAATTACTCAATATGTCTCCGCGCAGTATCAAATACAAAGCTCAGATTTGCATAGAAGTTCCAGCAATGGAGCTGCTCACGCTCAGCGGAATTGACGAATTTCTGGTTGATTCCCTTACCATCCGTTCCGTACAGCTCAACAGCACACTCAATGCCCGTTTCCCAATGAATATGTGCATCCACGACTTAGACTATTCTTTCGCAACCCCATTAGAGGCTGGTTCCGGTCTTGACTCCATATTTTCAAGCCTTGACTCCAACAATTTCAACATTGATTTGGACACAGCCACACTTATTCTCAAAGTCACCAACGGCATTCCTTACAGTATAATTCTCAACTGCAACATGCTGGATGCCGACTCCAATGTTCTGTTCCCTCTCACCGATGCCAGCGCTATCATACAAGGATCCCCTATTGCCGTTGCTGATTTCGACCCGTCCGTATGGGTTTCTGACGGAACTCGAAATAGCACAATCAACCTTCAACTCGACCAAGAGAAATTAAACAAATTGAAGGATGTAAGATTCTTTGAATTCAACGCCATGCTCAACTCGTCCGAATGTCAGGACAACAAACCTGTCACTATCAGGACTACCGACATTATGAACCTTGAGGTATATCTCAAAATCAATCCTCATGTTTCCTTCAATATTCCACTTTCAAACAATGAATCAAAATAATAGGAGGGTATCATCATGAAAAGAATATTTATACTTATTGCGCTTATTTCCGCATTTGCTACAGCCTCGGCACAGAGTTATATCGGCAGCAACGAATTGCTCTATCACTCCCAACGATCCCCTCAGTCAAACTTTCTCAATCCTGCAATATTTCCCTCTCAATCTATGCTGTATATTACAGCTCCCGCTGTAGATTTCAGTTTCAGTTCTCCCCTATCTTTGAGTGATATGCTCACTTATACGCCAGGAGATTCCGTAACCAGAATCGACTTCAATAAAATGTGTGGGAAACTCTCCCAAAATAGTGCTGTCAATCTTTCCGCAGAAATAGACCTCATTGGCATCGGATTCGCATTTGGCAACAACTTCATTACCATCAATTCCCGCGCAATCTTCGGCCTCGGAGTCGGTCTCCCGATTGAAGCCATCAACATGCTATCCCAAGGTAACCTTGATGCTGATGGAAACGTGATTTCTCAAGTGGATATTCTCAACGGAGACCTCATCAACCAATATGCCTATATGGAGACCGCCATTGGATTCGGTCATGAATTTGAAAATCTCGGACTCACAGTAGGTGGACGAGTAAAACTCCTTGGTGGTATTTCCTCTATATCAACTACGAATACCAACGTCACTCTCAACACCACACCCGACATGAGCGACCTTACCGCAAACATCTACTACAATCTTCAAGCCGCAGCATATATGCCTATTGACACGGCAAACCTCTCACTTATATCACCCGAAGAACTCACAGGATACGTTCCCCCAATCAATGGTATCGCTTTCGACCTCGGAGCTACCTACAAATGGAAGAAATGGGAATTCTCTGCCGCTATTCTCAACCTTAGCAAAGGTATCAAATGGGATCAATCCTATCAGTTGGAACCAGAAGGAAGCTCTTCATTTTCCTTCTCCGGACTTGATATCACGGGAAGTGGACTTCTGGAGAATGGAACATTCAACACCGATACCCTCACAAGCTACTACCGCACTCAGTTACAAAACCTCAATCCTAAGTTTTCCGAAGGAACTTCCTTTACCCAACCGATTCCGACCAAACTCAATCTCGGTGCCGGATATCAGCTTACCCGAAACCTCCGCGTAGGTGCCCTTTTCCATGGTCAGTGGGAACACGGCTGGTTTAACAGTCATGCCTCTGGAGATCCTATTCTTGCCAACTTCCGCAGCACCACTACCCTCTCCGCAAGTTTCAACATTGGAAACTGGTTTGAAATTATAGCAGGAAACTCCTTCGTTAACGACGGTAACAAGTTCGATGTATTCAACCCCGGTGTAGGTCTCATACTCACGCCACTTTCCATCATCCAGATCTACGCTATGGCTGACTACGTTTCAAGTATCTATGTTGTTGAAGCCAAAGACCTTCACCTTAAAGTAGGTCTCAACATTCTCTTCGGCAACAAACGTTTTGTTGATGCTGAAAAAGAAGCCAAAGAAGCCAAAGAATAATATATAAAATTACAAATTGCCCAATGTCCAATATCGTTGCTATTGTCGGCCGCCCAAATGTAGGCAAATCAACCCTCTTCAACCGACTTACCGAATCTCGCAAAGCCATTGTAGATGAAACCAGTGGCGTTACCCGTGACCGACAATATGGTCATTCTGATTGGAACGGAAAACAGTTCTCCATCATAGACACAGGTGGATATGTTGTGGGTGGGGATGACGCATTCGAAATTGAAATCCGAAAACAGGTACAACTCGCCATTGATGAAGCCGATGTCATTCTCTTTCTGGTAGATGCCAAAGAGGGGCTTACCCCTATGGATGAAGACGTTGCAGTAATGCTCCGCCGCTGTCCCAAGAAAGTGCTTCTTGTGGTAAACAAGGTTGATACCCCTCAACGCGCAACCGAAATCAGCGACTTCTATTCCCTCGGTTTAGGGGAACTCTACCCCATTGCCGGTATCAGCGGAAGTGGTACAGGTGACCTACTCGATGCCGTAGTTGCTGACTTTGACGAAGGTTCAGCAGACCCCACCGGCGACCTTCCCAGAATCGCTATCGTTGGTCGTCCAAACGTGGGTAAGTCTTCCTTCATCAATACCATAACCAATCAGGAGCGAAACATCGTAACTCCAATCGCAGGCACAACCCGCGATTCCATCTACACCCACTATAACCTTTTTGGTTTCGACTTCAATTTTGTTGATACTGCCGGTCTCCGCAAGAAACAGAAGGTCAGCGAAGACCTTGAATTTTATTCTGTACTCCGCTCCGTGCGTGCCATCGAAAATAGTGATGTATGTATCCTTATGCTTGATGCTTCACAGGGACTGGAGCAACAGGACCTCAACATTTTCGGTCTTATCCAGCGCAACAACAAAGGGGTTGTCATCGTTGTCAATAAATGGGATCTTGTAGAGAAAGATACCAACACACACAAACAGTTCGAGCAACTCATCAGAGAACGAATTGCCCCATTTACAGATGTGCCTATCATCTTCACCTCTGTACTCAACAAACAGCGCATCTTCAAAGTTCTCGAAGCCGCGAAACAAGTATATATCAACCGAACCCAACGCATCTCTACCGCCGAACTCAACGATGCCCTCCTACCTATTGTAAAAGAGCAGAACCCGCCACCTTCAGTGAAAGGGAAATGGGTAAAAATCAAATATATTACCCAACTGCCAACTGCTTACCCTCAGTTTGTGTTTTTCTGCAACCTTCCGCAATACATCCGCGACCCATACAAGCGTTATGTGGAGAACCGGATGCGCGAACTCTGGAACTTCAACGGAGTTCCTGTAACCATCTATTTCCGCGCAAAATAAATATTGGGAATCTGAAGTAGGCGCAAGTAAAACGTATGGGCTTTACAACTGACCACATCAGATCTCTGGTTGAAAAGCACAAATCGCTTCAAAACCTATATAACGGGACCTATCGGTTACTATTGCCCAAACATTACCGCCACTATCTGCAGTTGGCACAGAAAGAAGCTGACGAATTTGGTATTTCATCCATCGATCCAGACGACATGGTCAGAGAAACCATAGTATTTGGTACTTTTTTTGATGAATACCTGCTTTATGGATTTCATACCAAGAGTTCCGAAGTGCGAAGAACATATCTCACCGACTCTGTACGAAACCGGATCTGCTCTCGCATCAATAATTCTGAGATGCAGAAACTTCTAATGGACAAATTCCAATGTTACAGGTATTTCAAGCCATACTACCGGAGAGAGGCTATTCTATTTGATTCACGAAACACGCTGATTGACGCAATCGGATTTGCCAAATCATATCGAGAAGTTGTAGTGAAACCATTGAAGGATTGCGCCGGGAGAGGCATAGAACTCCATACATACGACGCAGAAACCAGTCCACAATATTTCAAGCAACTACTCACCACACGCAAGCCCTATATCATAGAGGAAAGGATTATACAACACCCGACCCTGGCACAATGGCATCCCGCCAGCATCAACACCATCCGCGTAAACACCATATTGAAGGATAACCGATTCACCATCTTCAACGCCTTTATCCGGACCGGCAGAAACGGCAGTTTTGTAGATAACGGAGCCCAAGGCGGACTTTTCGCAACAATTGACCCACAGAACGGCAAAATCATTACCGAAGCTTGCGATGAGCACGGCAATACCTACGCCTCACACCCCGAAAGCCACATTCCCTATATTGGGACACAGATTCTTTACTGGGATGAATTGAAAGACCTCTCGAAACAACTCGCACATAACATACCAGAACTGGTATATGTGGGCTGGGATCTGGCACTCACTCCTGACGGATGGGTAATGGTAGAAGGCAACAAAGGTCAGTTTGTGGCCCAGCAACTAACCCTTAAACATGGGCTTCGGAAAGATTTTGAAGCACTGGTAGAAGCATAACCTCGCCCAGATTACGCTTTCCCTGAAACTTTCTGTTACACAAAATATAACTTGTAAAGAAAGATTTTCTTCACAAAGGTCTTATCTTGAATAAAAGGAGACGTCCAATTATTTTTTTGGGGGCTGTGGAATGGGTTGAAGTGTAGCCAGCTGGACTTTCATCTGAATGCCCTGAGCAGCTTCAACTATAGCGATTCCTGCGGTCTTGGAAACTATGGTCACATGGATACCCCCAGCGGTCATCACGCGGTCGCCCTTCTGGAGTGCATCACGATAGGCTTTTTCCTTTTTCTCCTTCTGGCTCTGGGGACGTATGAGGAAGAGATAAAATACGGCTATCATGGCGAGTACCATGATGGTGGTTTTCCAACCTGTTGAGATGTCGATAGGTATCATAGATGATAATTTGTAGATTAATTCAAAATGCAAAATTACAACTTTTTCCCCATTCACGGGACCTTTTTGCCCATATTTTTCCAACAATACTGAATTTTCTTCTTCCAAGACACGGCACACTTCAATGACAACCAATCCATTACACACAAAATTACAGACATTCATTTTTTTCAGAACTTTATGCCAAACTCCACTTATCCGGTGTGGATTTTGCACAAAAAAACAATGCAGTTTTCAAATCTTACACAATTGTTTTCTTATATACGGAAAAAAATTCGTACCTTTGCAGTGGAATTATGTTGTGGGATTTGTTCATATCTTTCTTTAAGATAGGCACTTTCACCATCGGCGGTGGATTTGCCATGATACCGCTTATGGAAAAGGAGCTGGTTGAAAAGCATCATTGGCTGGACGAAAAAGAATTTATGGACCTGATTTCAATCAGCCAGACGATGCCTGGGGTATTTGCCGTGAATATGGCCACAAGCGTAGGATTCAGCCTAAGGGGCTGGAAGGGCGCCGCAATGGCGATCATGGGAAATATCATCGTGCCGATAGGCATCATCATACTATGTGCGGTAGGATTTCGCACTTTGCACGAGAATGTAATTGTAGAACGGATATTCATGGGATTGAGACCAGCCGTAGTGGCCTTGATAGCGGCTCCGGTATTCAAGATGGGGAAAACCGCCAAAGTAACGTGGCACAACTGCTGGATACCCGTCGCCGCGGCAGGACTGATCTGGCTGTGCGGCATCTCTCCTATCTGGATTATCCTGAGTGCCCTGTGTGGCGGATTTATCTACTATAGATTTATAAGGAGGGAGAAATGATGCTGTTTCTGCAATTGTTCCTGACATTTATGAAGATTGGCATTTTCACCTTCGGAGGCGGATATGCCATGATTGCCCTGATACGCAACGAAGTGGTCGTGACACACGAGTGGATGACCTCACAGGAATTTACCGACCTGCTGGCAATCAGCCAGATAACCCCTGGACCGATTGGTATCAACACGGCAACATTTGCCGGATATACGGCGGTAATGAATGCAGGTTATAGTGAAGCGGGCGCCATCGCAGGAGCCGTGCTGGCCTCGCTGGCGGTAATACTGCTTCCCGTGGGACTCATGATAGCCGTGATGTTTTTCCTGAGAAAGATGATGCAAAACGAACGGACAGAGAAGATTATGGGTGTTCTACGTCTGGCTGTCGTAGGACTGATAGCTTCGGCGGCACTCGTAATGTTCAGCCCTGAAAACTTCGGATTCATCGGATTGAACAGACAATTTGTTGTAAGTCTGGTCATCTTCATCGGAGTATTCATCGCGCAGACCCGATTCAAAGCCCATCCGATACTGCTGATAATACTCAGCGGCATCACGGGACTGATCTGTTATTCGATATAATCCGTATTCCCGACCTTTGTGGTTTCTTCGTTGATTCTCCGAGGTTTCTATGGGGTAACTCCCTTCTATCTTCTTTTTATCTTTTTTCTATCTCTTATTCTAAGGAAAGGAGATAAAAAGAAGTTAATATGGAGATAAAAAGAAGATAGAAGGGAGTTACCTCAGTAAAATGCCTGAGAAACAGGCCACAAAAGAAAAGATTATTACCGATGTTTTGAGCTATAATCATCAGCCGAGGCAGCGCGCAGGCAGAGGTCCAGGAATTTCCCGGATAATGTTATTGGTAACGCTACTTTAATGCCGCCAATGGGTCAGATAAGAAAAATTAAGAAATAAATTTTGAAAACTATTTGGTGGATAAAAGTTTTCTTCGTATCTTTGCAAACGGAAAAATGGGAAGGTAAATGCCCGATATTCCCGTAAGTATATAGAAATCAAGCAAAACAAACAATATGGCTCAGGACGATACACGCGAATTAATCATTCAAACTGCCTCAAAACAGTTCCTGCTGCAAGGCTGCAAGAAGGTTACAATGGACAATATTGCAACAATGATGCACATTTCGAAGCGAACCATCTACGAACAGTTTGAGAACAAGGAGGAGCTGCTTCTGGCCTGTATGAACAGCCATAACGACCGAACCGAGCAGATATTGAAGAAATGTTTATCGAGAGAGGAAGAGCCTTTGATTGCTACAATGCTGATCATTAAGATTTCGGGAGATTTTCTGGTGTCGCATGCCCATCTGATGGAGGAAATCAAGGACAGTTACCCAGATGTCTATCAGCGATTTACAAAGGACCGACCCAAAGAAGATGAGAACCATGTGCTGGTTCAGCTGAAAAAGGCACAGGAGCGAGGTTCCATCCGGCCTAATGCAAATATTGAGATTGCGTCCCACATGCTGATCAATATCTGCAAGATTATGAGAGAGGAACATCATCTTTCCATAAAGGAGCGTTCCCGGATATTGAGCGAAACCACTTTCACCTATCTGAGAGGCCTGATGACGACGGAAGCCATAGAACTGTACAACTCGAAGGAACACGAAATAAAAAAGTCACTTGCCAGACTGTGACCCCAGAATGGCATCGGGAAATAAATAATAATAACTGATAAATTCATAATTAATAAAACATGACACGAAAAACAATCTTATTGGGGGTGATGCTGATGGTGATGGGCGTTGGTGCGAAGGGTCAGGAGACCATGCAGCTGACGCTGGAACAGGCCCAGCAGTATGCCATTGAGCACAACTACACCCTTCAGAATGCTTCGCTTGACGTAAAAAAGGCCGAGGCTGCAAAATGGGAGGCGCTGAGTTCGATGCTGCCTCAGGTAAATGCGCAGTTTGACTATTCCAACATGTGCGGCTACGAAATCAACTTGGGTGGCATGTCAATGCCGATGAACCCCTCGGGCTCATTAGGCATTACTGCAGCTGTTGCCGTGACGGCTCAGCAGATTATGGGAACGCTCATCAGCAACATCTCACTGGAGATGAGCGACGTAACCCGCCGCCAGAACATCCAGAGTACCTTTGCCAACGTAAAAAGCGTATATGTCTCCATACTGGTGATGGAAGATGTGGTTTCGCTGCTGGATTCCAGCCTCGCCAACATTGAAAGTCTGGAACGGACCACGCAGGAAAGTGCCCGTGTAGGTGCCGTAGAACAGGTTGAGGCCGATAAACTGAGCGTACAGGTGGCTTCGATGCGCAACACGATCAACAGCAACCGTCGCAGTCTTCAGGCACTATACAACGCTTTGATATTCCAGTTGGGAGCACCTGTGAACACGAAATTAGAACTGACAACCAAGGTAGATGAGATTTTGAATGTAGAAAATGCAGCAGGACTTACAGCCCACGAATTCAATATAGAGAACAACTTCGATTATCAGATGCTTCAAAAGAGCGAGCAGATTACCAAGGATCAGGTTACCATGGCATGGCTGGGATTTACCCCTACCCTTTCGGTATTCTATCAATACAGCTACAAGACCTATTTCGGAAAAGATGCCGGATTCAACATGACTCCACCTAATATGGTTGGTGCAAGTGTGAGTCTGCCCCTCTTCCAGACCGGAACCCGTATTGCAAAAATCAAGGAGGCAAAGATATCCTATCAGGAAATGCAGAACACCAAACGCCAGACGGAGGATGCCCTTATGGTGCAATACAACCAGAACTGCTATGACCTGCTGAGTGCCCTGGAGACCTACCAGACACAGAGGAACAATCTGGACGTATGCAAACGCGTGTTCAAGAGCACTACCGACAAATACAACTACGGCCGCGCAAGTAACCTTGAAGTAACCAATGCAAGCAACGACATCATTACAGCTCAAAGCAACTATATTCAGGCCGTGATGAACGTGATAAGCGCACAAATCGCCCTTGAAAACCTGCTGGGCGAAGAGCAATACAACGATTTTGTGCTTCCATACGAAAACAAAGAATAATTCACGAAAAAAAGAGATAATATATGAATAAAGCATTTAGAATGGCAGTATTGGCCATTGCAACTATGAGCATTGTTGCCTGTGGCGGCAAAAAAGCAGAAGAAGCCACCACCACTCAGAAAGAGGCAGAAAAAGTAAAGGTTCAGACTCTGCACAAAGAACGTATTGCCAAGAACCTTGAACTCAGCACTACCCTCCAGGGATACGAAAGCATGAATATCGCCCCGAGCATTACGGGCCATATCCAGGACATCTGCGTTGAGGTAGGAAGCCGGGTAAAGAAAGGCGACCTCCTGGTAAAGATGGATCAGACCCAGTTGAACACCACCCGTATCAACCTCGCAAGTACCAAAGTGGAATTTGACCGCGTGGCAGCTTTGAAAGAATCCGGTTCTATCAGCCAGCAGGTATATGACCAGACCAAGGCCGGATATGACCAGCTGGTAGAGACCGAGCGTTTCCAGACCGAGAACACCTTTGTAAGAGCAGCCTTTGCCGGCGTTATCAGCGCCAAGAACTATGAAGTAGGCGAAATGTACTCAGGAACCCCTATCCTTACCCTGACACAGATCAGCCGACTGAAAGCCCTCATCAACATTCCTGAAAGTTACTTCCCGCTGGTAAAAACTGGCATGAAAGTGAATATCGAAAGCGATATCTATCCGGGACAGACCTTCCCTGCAACTATCGAGATTGTATATCCTACCGTGGATGCTTCCACCCATACCTTCCAGGCAAAGCTGAACATTCCTAACAGCAGTGAGAAAATCCGTCCGGGTATGTATGTAAGAACTACTCTGGCTCTGGGCGAAGTTGATGCCATCGTAATTCCTTACCAGTGCGTGCTGAAACTCACAGGAAGCAACGACCGCTATGTATTCACCAATGTGGACGGCAAAGCCCACAGAGTTGCCGTAACCCTCGGACAGAGATTCGACGACAAGATTGAGGTCATTCCAGTAATTCCCGGAGACCTGAAAGAAGGCGACGAACTGGTTGTAACCGGACAGGCTCGCCTGGTAGATGAATGTGCACTTGAAATTGTTGAATAACAAAAAGACAAAAAGAAATGGCAATATATAAAACTGCGATACAGAAGCCTATCACGACAGGCTTGATATTTGTGGCAGTAATTATATTGGGTCTCTTTGCCCTGACGCGTCTGCCTATTGACCAGATGCCGGAAATGGACCCACCGTATATTACTGTTATGACCACATACGCTGGAGCAAACGCCAGTGAAATTGAAACCAACGTTACAAAGAATATTGAGAATGCCCTCAACTCGGTAGATGGTCTGAAGAATCTGACCTCTACCTCAAAGGACAACCTCAGCGTTGTTACCATGGAGTTTGAATGGGGGTCCGACCTGGATGAATCGCTGAACGACATCCGGTCGTATGTGGATTTGGTTTACGACAATCTGCCTGACGGAATCAGCCGTCCTACCATCCTGAAACTCAACAGCAATGCAAGACCTATTCTTTCCTATGGTTTTACGGCTGAAGAGAGTTATCCCGGACTGGAAAAGATTATCGAAGATAACGTAACCAACGTGCTGAACCGCATTGACGGTATCGGTAACATTACCGTGAGCGGTGCTCCCGAGCGCTATATCTATATTGACCTTGATCCCAAACAGCTGGATGCCTACGGTCTTTCCGTTGAAATGGTAGGTTCCGCTATCAGTTCCAACAATCTGGACCTGGCCTCCGGTACCGTAAAGATGGGCAAGGAGCAGTATCAGATGCGCGTAAAAGGTGAATATGAGGAATCCTCAGAAATCAACGATATCGTGGTTACCACCACAGCAACAGGCAAACAAGTATTCGTTAGAGACCTCGCTACCGTACGCGATACCATCAAGGACCTCTCTCTGGACGAGAAGACCAACGGAAAGGATGGCGCCCGCCTGATGATTACCAAGCAGACAGGAGCCAATACCGTAGCCATCGCAAAGCAGGTTCATAGAGAAATGGAGAAAATCCAGAAGACGCTGCCTCCCGATGTAACCATGACACTCATCAGCGACTCTTCCACCGAAATTGAAAATGCTATCAACGGCTTGGCAGAAAGTATTTTCTACGCCCTCCTGTTCGTGATGCTGGTGGTATTCGTCTTCCTGGGCAACTGGAGAAGTACCATCATCATCAGTTTAACCATTCCTATCTCACTGATTACTGCCTTCATCTACCTGCTGATTTCCGACAGTTCGTTGAACATCATCTCTCTGGCTTCCCTTACGGTTGCTATCGGTATGGTGGTGGATGACGCCATCGTGGTGTTGGAAAATATTACCAAGCATATCTCGCGAGGCGAAAATCCACGCGAAGCCGCCATCTGCGCAACCAACGAGGTTTGGATCTCGGTTATCGCTACCACTTTGGTTATCGTGGCCGTATTCGTACCGCTCACAATGCTCCCTGGTATTGCGGGTATCATGTTCAAGGAACTGGGTTGGATTGTAACCATCGTGGTATGTGTCTCCACCTGTACCGCTATCACCCTTATTCCTATGCTCTCCAGCCTCATGCTGAAAGAAAAGCCATTCTTCCTGAGCAAGATTGAGGAAGAAGAAGCAATGAAGAAAGCCGCCAGCAAGAGACTTTCATTCGACAATACGTTCGGCAAGGTATTTGAAAAGATCGAGGCCGCATACGCCAACATCCTGCGCTGGTGCCTGGGTCACAAGAAAATCACACTGTTCTCCGCCCTCATGATTTTCATCCTTACCATGATTCCTATGGGTATGGGTAAAGTTGGTATGGACTTTATGAAAGAGCAGGACAACGGCCGTTTCGCCATTACCGCAGAACTGCAGCGCGGTACCAGAATTGAGGAAACCCTCAAGACCGCCCGTAATATTGAGAAAGACCTTCAGGAAATCATAGGTGATGACCTTATCGTTATCAACACCTCGGCCGGTTCCAATGATGATGCCGGTATGGCAGCGCTGTTCAACAGCACCACCAACAACAAGATTTCCATCAACATCCGTACTACCAAGAAATTTGAGCGTAAGACCAAACGTTCCATTTTCGAGATACAGGAAGCCGTACGCCAGAAACTGGCAGAATATCCCGAACTGGTGAACTATCAGGTTACCCAGGGCGGTATGGGCTCCAACAACAACCTGAGCGTCGAAGTTTACGGTTACGATTTCGACCAGACCTATCAGTTCTCACAGGAACTCATGCACCGCATCCAGAACGATGTTCCCGGAGCCCGCGACGTGAAGATTTCCCGCGATGAAGACCGCGCCGAACTCAAGATTGTGTTCGACAAGCAGAAACTCGCATACCATGGACTGAACGGCGCTACCGTAGCCACCTACGTCCGCAACCGCGTAAACGGAATGCTGGCCGGCTATCTGAAAGAGGACGGCGATGAATATAATATCGTCGTACGTCTGCAGGAGGAATATCGCAATTCTATCTCCGACATTGAAGAGATCAGCCTTATGAGTGCCACCGGACGTCCTGTAAAACTCAAGGAACTCGCCTCCATTGAAGAATACTGGTGTCCTCCAACCATCGAGCGCAAAAACCGCCAGCGTTACCTCACAATCAACGTAACGCCTTACCAGGCCTCACTCGCCGATGTGGCAGGAGGTGTTCAGGCAGAACTTGACAAGATGCACCTGCCGCAAGGCATCAACGTAGCCCTGGCAGGAAGCTACGAAGACCAGCAGGAGACCTTCGGCAACATGTTCATTCTTGCCCTGCTGATTATGATGCTGGTGTATATCGTGATGGCCTCCCAGTTTGAATCCTTCAGCAAGCCGTTCATCATTATGATGTCAATCCCGTTTGCGCTTTCCGGAGGTGTACTCGCCATGGTCATCACAGGCTCCAGCCTCGATATGGTAGGTTCACTGGGTATTATCCTCCTCATCGGTATCGTTGTAAAGAACGGTATCGTGCTGGTGGACTACATCAACCTCATGCGTGAGCGTGGCGTAGAGCTCAACGAAGCCATTGCCATCAGCGGCCAGAGCCGTCTGCGTCCTGTTATGATGACCGCCCTTACCACCATCCTCGGTATGATTCCTATGGCCACCTCCAAGAGCGAAGGCTCCGAACTCTGGACCACCATGGGTATTGTGGTTATCGGTGGTCTGCTCTTCTCTACGCTGGTTACCCTGATTGTAGTTCCTGTACTGTATGGTATCTTTGAGCGCAAGGGCGATCAGGACAAGACAGCCAAGCTACGCAAAAAATTCGTATTCATGAACATTGACTTAGACAACAGATAGACTATGAAAAGTGTAATGATTATATTCAACCAAGCCAATACCGAACGTGCCGAATACATGTTGGATATGCTTAACATACGGGGCTTCTCCTTCTGGGAGAATGTCCAGGGGCGCGGTACAGTCGATGGTGAGCCCCATCGCGGAACCCACGCATGGCCCGAAATGAACAACGCCATCATGACCGTCATCGAAGACGAAAAGGTAGAGGACCTGCTCATCGCCGTGCGCAAACTCGACAAGCGCAACCCCGAAGTAGGAGTGAAAGCCTTTGTCTGGAATATTGAACAAATGGTGTAGCCCCTACCCCTACACAGAAAGAAAGAGAACCCCAAAAGGTTCTCTTTTTTTATTCATACCATATCATTGCCTTCAGACTGCATAAAGAATAGCAATGACGGCGTTTGAAATAATCATCATCCAGAAAGCTCAGCCTCGTAGAAAAAGAGAAACCAGACGGCAACCAATAACAATCAAAACAGATAACTAACCCCTCCTATATATATACTATTTAGCCAATAAATATACAAATAATCATATAATGTTACTAATAAAAGGGCTATTTATACCTTAAAAAATCTGATTATTGCATTGTTACTGTCACCATTATAGCTTAATATCTCTCACTAAATAACACAATATCAATAAGTAACCTGTAACCAATAAGACGCATCACACTCATCTAAAAAGCATAATATCAATAAAATACAAAATCACATAAGCTTCTTTCCTAAGATTTCCGGGATCAAAGAAGGCACAGAATGCCCCCAAATGATGTATTTTTGAGCCTCAAAAAAGTGGAATATCTCCGATTTTTGATGTGATTTCTCATTTTGGGCAGGCAGACAGGCGTAGCAGAGCTTCAATATTCCGAGGAATATGAGCTGGATTGACAACCCAAAGCAACGGTAATAATTGTAAACTGTCAAATCCAGCAGCAGTAATCTGCCTGGATTTTGTGGCCTGATGCTACCATTATATGGCTGGAAAGCCCGAGGTATCTTCGTAGTATCTCCGTGGTAACTACCTCTTCCGGCCGTACATAGAACAGAAAAACAACACCACTGCCCCAGCATTATCTGGGAGATATAACGTAGCAAAGAGTGAATCAATAATAACTTTCTGGCTTATGAGAAAAGGTTGATTCAACCAACAGTCTTTCTTAATAAATCAACCACTTCCACATCCGCGGGCAGCCACCTGACACTATCCAACTCATCCATTCCCAACCAGCGTGCATCTTCATGTTCGAGGAGCGACAGCCGGCCGCTGACAACTGAACAAAAGTAACAATGCATAGTAAGATGGAACTGAGGATAGTCATACACAACCGTTGTAAGCAACTCACCCACCTCAATCTCCGTCGCCAGTTCCTCGCGGATTTCACGCCTCAAAGCCCCTTCGGGAGCCTCTCCCGCCTCAATCTTTCCCCCAGGAAACTCCCACCAATCCTTCCATTCTCCATATCCCCGCTGGGTAGCGAACAACCGTCCATCCCTGATAATAACAGCCGCAACAACTTCGATATGTTTCTTTGATTCCATTATATCTCCTCAATGCCTAATGATTTAAGATATTCGTACGTTCCATCATAAAACTCTGGAAGACGTGTAGGATCTTCTGGGAAACCTTCTGGCGTTAATCTGCTATTGCCACTTGGAACACATATTACTATGCCTTGACGTGCACGAGTAAGAAGCACACGATATGCATTCAGCATATACTTCTTCTCTTCTTGTCCATTTGATGTGTTGGCAACAGGATTCCATTTGTTTTTTCCGTTGAACTTGTAAAACTCCCAATGCCCATCAACGTAACGCATATCGGCATCCCAAAGTACGCATGCGAAATCTAATTCAAGACCTTGTACCTGTATCTCTGTTGCTGCATCTTCGAGGTAATTAGATGAACGGATGTCGGTTTTATCTTCCAGAAACCAATGCACCGCATTTTCATCACCTTGAGCAAGGATGTTCACAGCAAGGGGCTTGAAACGTGCTGCAACTTTTGATACCAATACACCCGTTTGTTGTGTGCCTCTTGCTTTACCTCGAAGCCATTTACGTGCCTTATCCATGTCGCGCGTCAGAACGATTGGATAACCTTTCGCTGCCACATCTCTATATAACTTTTCTGCATCCTTGTTGAACGAAAGTAAAGAATGTACGAATGACGAAAGTTTTTCTGCTCTGAACGACCGAAGACTTACTGCCAAATGCAAACTATCAGAAAATGTAACCTTATCATTTTCTTGCAAAAGTTCGTTTACCTTTCCTTCTGCATACTCGGGTTCCGTCAATTTATTCGAGATAAATACTTGCCAATGCCTGAAACGGTTATTCAGAGCTTCTATCCATGCCGTGATGCCGGCTTCACCCGTATTAATCTCCTGACCACCACCCACAAGGCAAATGATTACGGCCCAATCTTCTCGCTGATCAAGCGACCAAATAAGAAATTCGGCTTCTGAGAATGGAAAGTTTGGAACCTTCAACTTATTGCCGTATGTTCCACCTCGTTTGAGATAATCTGAGATTCTCTTGTGGGTCCAACTGCGTTGAGCTTCGTCAAAGATAGCCACGTGTTCCACCTCACCATAACCGGATGATTCAAGTTTTACTGCTTTCTCAGGATCAATTTCGACAACTCCGTTTTCTACCGGATTCTTGATCTTTGCAAGCATATTATCGCGATAGCGATGGATAATCTGTATGAACTCACTTACTTCTCTGCGCGAATCCGACAAACGTTTACCTTTCTCGGTATTTTTCTTGAAATTGTCACGAGCCAAAGCTTCTGTAAGTACAGCAACCAATGGGCCATTACCTGAGAGATAAACAGCACCGTCTTCCTTCGAACAGTTTTCTTCCTTGTAAGTCTGTTTGATTGCCACATCAAGCCCGACAAGCGTTTTACCAGCTCCAGGAACTCCCGTAACAAAGCAGATACTTTTCTGATTATTCCGTTTACTCTGGTCAATAATCTTAAGCAGATAATCAATAGTAGCATCCGTACTAACCTTATCTGCCTCATGGCGGGTAATGTCTTCTACTGAATGATTCTCATAAAGTGTACGGGCGGCCTCGATAATGGTTGGAGTTGGCGTATAAGGGCTGATAATCCAGTTGTCGATAGCATCAGATTCTGTTACACCTTCATGCTCTAATACATTTATCAATAATTTCTGCAACTGACCAGCACCAGCAATCAACGGATTATATACAGCATCATCATAGACAGAGGGGAGAAAGTCAGTACTGCTACGTTTGTAATTCGTTGGTATCAGTATTGGTACAATAATTCTGTCGTGACTGAAACGATGAAAATTCTTCAGATCAAGAGCATAATCCATTACTTGCTCCACATCCGATTGTAAAGCATCCTTTTGTCCAACTTTGAACTCAAGACAGAAAATGATTCCCCGAAGCAATAGCACAACATCAATACGTTTTCCCAGACGAGGAATATCATATTCAAAGATAATCTCACCATTCTCGTCTGCCCATGGGCGAAGCACTTCTTGCAAGAGTTCTATCTCTTCTTTCCAAGCTTCATTGGTAGTCGTCAAGGCTTCTCCATGAAAATTATCATGAAGAGTACCGAGGACCTGCATCTTCTCTGAGGATAAGAACTTCCGAAACGTGGCATTATATAAACATCTATTTGCCATAATCTTTACGATTACCTGTTTTTTTATGTCAGTATGTTTTCCGGGGCTATCCTTATTGGCGGTATTCCACTTAACAGATACGCTACTTCTTCAGGGTGTTCTGCAGGGCTTTCAGGGCATTGTAGGCGACAAAGCCGCTCGCCAGTTCGATGGAATCTTCGTTTACCAGCAGATTGGGCCGGTGGAGATTGGTTACAGGGGTATCGGGGACATGAATACCTACCCGGAAATAACAGGCGGGTATCTTCTGGGCATAGAATGCGAAATCCTCGGCGGTCATGCGCAGATCCAGCCAATCCACATTCTCTGCTCCAAGATATTCAATCCCGTTGTCATGAACCTGCTGCGTACAGTCGTCATCGTTTACTACAAAGGGATACCCATAATCTATAAACAAATCACACTCGCCACCCATACTTTCTGCAATACCGCAACTTATCTTACGGATTTTATCATGAGCCTCCAGACGCCATTTTTCGTCAAAGGTGCGGATGATACCTTCCATCTTTACCTCATCGGGGATGATATTGGTACGGCCGTTGGCGTTGAATTTTCCGAAAGAGAGCGTGGTAGGCATCATAGGACTTGCGTTGCGAGATACGACCTGCTGCAAAGCCACAACAATATGGCTGGCTATGAGTATCGGGTCGATAGCCATGTGTGGCGTTGCGCCATGCCCTCCCCTGCCCTTAATGGTCCAGTAGAGTTCATCGGTACTTGCCATATATTTCCCTTTCTTCATGCCTATGCGACCGCATTCCATCTCGGGAAGGCAATGGAAGGCATATATCTCATCGGGCATTACTTCCGAAAACAGCCCATCGTCCATCATCATACGAGCCCCACCGGGATACATCTCTTCGGAAGGTTGGAATATCAGCATGACTGAACCTTCAAAACGGTCTTTCAGCTGAGCAAGTATGCGGGCAGCCCCAAGCAGGGAACTGGTGTGCATATCATGCCCGCAGGCGTGCATCACCCCTGGATTTTCCGAAGCGAACGGAAGTCCCGTAGCCTCTGTTATAGGGAGCGCGTCATAATCGGCGCGTAACGCAACACAATATTTCTCCGGATTGCGGCCTTTTATCATCGCCATTACCCCGGTCTTACCTATTCCCGTCTTGGGTTCAAGCCCGAAGGAGGCGAGTTTCTTTGCCACATAATCCATTGTGTTGTATTCCTGCTGAGACAGTTCCGGATGACGGTGGAGCCAGCGTCTGCATTCTATCATTTCGGCTGCTCCTTCGTGCGCCATCTGCTTTATTTTCGATACCAGTTCTTCCATTAGAAAATCAAATCTTTAAATACATAAACTGCAACTACAACCGTATAGGCAAGTTTCATGAGTGTACCGGCAAGGAATCCCACAAAACTGCCGAAAGCCGCCGTGAAGGCTTTGTCGGTAGAGGTTCCATTGCGGGTCTCGCCTATATAGGCTCCCACAAAAGGTCCTGCCAATATGCCAATCAATCCCATCGGCCCGATAGTGATACCCAGAATCGGAAGCACAAATACAGAGATTATCAGACCTATGGTGCTTCCTTTGGCGCCAGCCTTGCTTCCGCCGAACTTCTTGGTTCCCCAGATGGGGACCACATAATCCAATACGGTGATGACAGCGGCTATCAGTCCCATCACGATCAGAAATGTAGCACTATAATCAACCACATCTCCGATAGCCAGCAGCAGCAATGCCACCCAGCTGACTGGCGGTCCCGGCAACCCGGGAACCACAGCGCCGATGATGCCGACCACCGTACAGATTATAGCCAATGCCGTCAGCATTTCACCACAAGAATATCTACTGGTTTTCCGTCTATGATTTCCACCACCTGTCTGCGGTCATCCTGGATAGACTCAACCAGTTCAAGTTTATCGGCCTGAACTTCGCCACATACATATTCTTTATAAAGGTTTACCGCTTCATCCCATTCACCACTCACAAGACTGATGGCAATCCGGTCAGTTACTTCAAAGCCTTCTTTGCGGATATTCTGCACGCGGTTCACGAGTTCACGTGCGATACCTTCGTTCTGGAGTTCCCGGGTAAGCGTGATGTCTAATGCCACGGTGAGAGTACCTTCGTTGGCAACCACCCATCCGGGGATGTCCTGGGTAGCGATTTCCACATCGCCCAGAAGAATTTCAACCGGCTGGCCTTCCACAGTCAGGAGGACATTACCTTCATTTTCGAGCTGGTTGATCTGCTGCTGGCTGAACGCGAGAATCTGGGCGCTTATAGCCTTCATAATCTTGCCATAGCGTGGACCCAGCGTTTTGAAATTGGGTTTTATCTTCTTTACCAGCATATCATCGTCGGGAGCCAGGAATTCAATAGCTTTCACATTAACTTCGCTGCAGATCAGATGACTTACAGCTTCCACCTGCTGACGGAAATGGTCGGTAGCAGCGGGGAGCATAATCTTGGCAAGTGGCTGGCGAACTCTCAGATTGCTCTTCTTTCTCAAGGCGAGCACCATTGAACAGATATGCTGTGCCAGCTGCATTCTTTCCTCAAGGTCTTTGTCAATCATTTCCTCATGCACTTCGGGGAACGGCACATGATGAACCGACTCGGTGCTGATTCTGTTGGTTACGCTATTCAAATCCAGGAACATACGTTCACTGAAGAATGGCGCGATAGGCGACATCAGACGGGCAAGGGTTTCCAGACAGGTATAAAGGGTCTGATAAGCCGAAATCTTGTCTTCGGTATATTCGCCCTTCCAGAAACGACGACGACAGAGTCTTACATACCAGTTGCTCAGATATGCATCCACGAATTCCTGAATATAACGGCCTGCCTTGGTCGGTTCATAGTCGTTGAAGGCCTCATCAACGTTCTTTACCAGCGTGTTGAGTTCGCTCAGTATCCAACGGTCGATTTCGGGACGGCGACTCAGTTCCACATCAGCCTCTTTGTACTCGAAATGGTCAAGGTTTGCATACAGGGCAAAGAAACTATAGGTATTATAAAGGGTTCCGAACAGTTTGCGACGGACCTCATCAACACCTTCCACATCGAATTTCAGGTTATCCCAGGGCTGGCTGTTGGTAATCATATACCAACGGGTAGCATCGGGACCGTATTTTCCGATTGTCTCGAACGGATCCACGGCGTTACCCAGACGTTTCGACATCTTGTTGCCGTTCTTGTCAAGCACCAGTCCGTTGGAAACCACATTCTTGTAAGCCACACTGTCGAAGCACATGGTAGCGATGGCATGGAGGGTAAAGAACCAGCCACGGGTCTGGTCCACACCTTCAGCAATGAAATCTGCCGGGAAAGTCTTGTCGTTCAACTGACCCTCCTTGCCCATATAATGAATCTGAGCGTAAGGCATGGCGCCACTGTCGAACCATACGTCAATCAGGTCCGGCTCACGCATCATCTTCTGGCCAGACTTGGAAACCAGTATCACGTTGTCGATATAAGGTCTGTGAAGGTCAAACTGCTTGTAGTCCTCGCTCTTGTATGGATTTTCTTTCATAAATCCGGCAGCGATAGCCTTGTCGATTTCCTCGCGGAGTTCAGCCACGCTTCCGATGCATATCTCCTCCTTACCGTCCTCGGTACGCCAGATCGGCAACGGAGTACCCCAGTAACGGCTGCGGCTCAGGTTCCAATCCACCAGATTTTCCAACCAGTTACCAAAACGGCCGCTTCCGGTTGCTTCCGGTTTCCAGTTTATGGTCTTGTTCAGTTCTATCATGCGGTCGCGTACAGCGGTAGTACGGATAAACCAGCTGTCCAGAGGATAATACAGCACAGGCTTGTCCGTTCTCCAGCAATGAGGATAGCTGTGGGTATGCTTCTCACTCTTGAAGAGTTTTCCTTCGCCTTTCAGCATCACCACAATTTCAATATCCAGACTTACGTCCTTGTCGGTCTTGGTGCTGTCGTAAGCGTTCTTCACAAACTTGCCCGCATACTGGCTATAGGTCTCCACATCCACGTTGGCTTTCACCCATTCCGGATCCAGGTCTTCAAGATTCCAGAATTTACCGGTGCGGTCCACCATCGGAGCCTGCTTGCCATCGCGGTCGAACATCAGAAGACTACCGATACCGGCTTTCTTGGCCACGCGGGCATCGTCGGCACCGAAAGTCGGTGCGATATGTACGATACCGGTACCGTCCTCAGTGGTAACATAATCGCCCAGAATCACTCTGAACGCATCACCCGTAGGTTTCACCCAAGGAATCAGCTGTTCATATTCCAATCCTTCCAGATCCTTACCTTTCACGGTAGCCAGCACCTCGTATGGCAACTCCTTGCCGCCTGCCACAAAGTCCTCAAACTTCATCTCAGGATTCTTGAAGAAACTTCCGATAAGCGGTTTACCCATTATCACACATATCATCTCGCCGCTATAAGGGTTCACCGTACGGATAAGGCTGTATTCAATGCTCGGGCCCACGCAGAGCGCCGTATTTGAAGGCAGCGTCCATGGCGTGGTAGTCCAAGCCAATGCATAAACCGTTGCCGGAGCCTTTACGCCGAACACCTTCTCCACATCGCTTTTCAACCGGAAGGCACCCACACAAGTGGTATCCTTCACATCGCGGTAGCAACCGGGCATATTCAGTTCGTGACTGCTCAAGCCAGTACCGGCTGCCGGAGAGAACGGCTGGATGGTATAGCCTTTGTAGAGCAGACCTTTGTTGTAGAGCTGCTTCAGAAGATACCACAAAGTCTCGATATACTCGTTATCGAAAGTGATGTAAGGATTCTTCAAATCAACCCAATAGCCCATCTGCTTGGTCAGCTCGTCCCACAGGTCTTTGTATTTCAGAACCTCGGTGCGGCAGGCTTTGTTATATTCATCAACGCTGATTTTCTTTCCGATATCTTCCTTGGTGATGCCCAGATTCTTTTCCACGCCCAGTTCTACGGGCAGACCGTGGGTATCCCAACCGGCTTTTCTATCCACATGATACCCCTTCTGCGACTTGTAGCGGCAGAACACATCCTTTATGGTACGCGCCATCACGTGATGGATACCCGGTTTTCCATTTGCCGAAGGAGGTCCATCATAAAATACGAAATTAGGATGACCTTCACTCAATTTCAATCCCTTTTCAAAAGTCTCGTTTTCATCCCACATCCGGCGCACTTCCTCGCCAATCTGGGTCAGATTCAATTGCTTATATTCTTTGTAGTTCATATCTTGAAACTTATTTTTTACATAAAAATTAATTTGCAAAAATACAAAAAAAATTCCATTCCACAAAATTTTTCTTCGTTTTGGGAATAAATTGGCATTTTTTCTCTCAACGCAAGGAAAACAGCGGTTCTCCAAGACCCTCCAGAAGGAATTTTTTCCAAGTGAATAAGCGCGATCCGGACAACCGGTCCAGGAGAGAAACGGACGCTTGACCGAAGGAGTATGGAGCGGATGGGGAGCGGGTAACTCCGGTGTATCTCCGGAGTAGGTAGCATAAAATGTGACTTTTCCGCCGGTTCTGCCACGGCCTTACCAGGGAGATACCTGGGAGATACCAGAGAGATACCAGGGAGATACCACGAAAAATGGGTATGGAAACAAAGTGGAATTACTGCGGATAATCTGCCATAATTCAAAGCGCATTCAATCCCATTACCGCTTGCTCAAGGGAACTTTTGCGGAAGATGGGGAAACTTATTTCTTGGAATCCTTTATCACGAAGATATCCTCGTTTTCGGCACGCATATAGTAATGCTCCCGGGCATAGCGTTCTTTCGCCGCAAGGTCATCTTCCAGAGAAAGCATAAGGGTACTGTCTTCAGCTATGTCCTGCTGAAGTTGGGCCTCCTCTTTATGCAGGCGGTTTACCTCATGGCGGAGCCTGTGTGAGACAAAAATATTGTTCTCCGAGATAAAAAGGATAATTGCCAGAAAAACGATGGTGGCAATCACATATTTATTTTTGATCAGTTGAAGTAACTTTGGCATGACTATCTGATTTTCAAACGTTGTCCTTCGCGGATACGATCCGATTTGAGATTGTTGCGTTTCTTGAGCGACTGTACGGTTGTGCCGTAGCGGCTGGCAATCTTGGTGAGCGTCTCGCCTTTTTTGACAGTATGATAGGTTGCCGTGGCGGCTGCGGATTTCTTTGCCGGGGAAGCATCTTTGACAACTACGGCCGGTTTGCGGGTAAGGGAATCAGCTGTATAGCGGTAAACCGAATCTTCATACTGTATGAACTGCGGAATCTTCCCGTCGGGCAGCGTGAGCGAATAGGATCCGGAGGAGGCTGGAATAAGACCAATTCTGTACTGGGGATTAAGCGCCTTCAGTTCATCTTCATCAACGCCGGTAAACTTGCTGATATAACAGAACATAGCGTCATGATGAAGCATGACGGTATCGGTATGGATGGGAATCGCCGCCTTATGGGGCTGAAGGCCGTGTTCGGCATAGAAATTCATCACGTAAGTGGCGGCTATGAAGGCGGGAATATAGCCGCGGGTTTCTCTGGGAAGGTAGTTGTAGATTTCCCAGAAATCGCGCTTGCCCCCGGAACGGGAGATTGCCTTGTTGATATTGCCCGCACCGCAGTTGTAGGCGGCAATTGCGAGCGGCCAGTCGTGGAACACGCCATAGAGATCGTGGAGAAAATGAGCGGCGGCATGAGTGGATTTATAGGGGTCGCGACGGTCATCCACAACGGAATTAACCTCAAGGTCGTAGTTCTTTCCTGTGTTGTACATGAACTGCCACAATCCGGCCGCTCCAACCCGTGAGGTCGCCATAGGACTCATGGCGGACTCGACAATGGTGAGATACTTCAACTCTTCAGGTACGTTATAGCGATGTAGTACGTTCTCAAACATCGGATAATAGAATTCTCCGAGGGTAAGCATGACATCAAGCCGGTTGTTCATTTTGTTGAGATACATCTTGATGTAGGAACGCACCTGCGCGTTGTAGGTCATGGGAATTACCGTATGGAGACTACGGAGGCGTGCAGCTATTACCGAGTCGGGAACGAGGTCAAACTCCAAGGCATTGAAACTGCGGGAATGATGGTTCCAGTAGGTCTGATATTTGCGGATATAATAGCTGTTGAGCAAACTGTCGTAGCTTTCATTATAATGGTTTACAACCATTTGCAGGTCATCATTATGGTTGGACGGGGCGTTTTCCTGGGCGAACGAAAACTGGAAAGTGAGGAGAAGCGATATAATTAAAATACAATGTTTCATTATGATGAATATTTAGTATTTGACAAGACGGAAGTGCCTTGGAAATCGGGTGCAAAATTACAAAAAAAAAATGGAATACGAAAAAAAAAAGCAAAAAAGTTGCACAATTCACAAAAGTTAAGTATTTTTGCAAAAAATCAATTTCATTAAGAAAATAATATAAAACGCTATGTTAGTACAAATTACAAATGAAAACTTTGATGAGGTATTGAAAAGCGACCTCCCAGTTATGGTAGATTTTGGTGCAGAATGGTGCGGACCATGCAAGGCTCTGGCCCCTTCAATTGAAGAAATGGCAAACGAATATGACGGTCGTGCCGTAATATGCACCGCCGACGTAGAAGAATGCGACGATATCACCATGAGATTCAGAATCCGCAACGTGCCCACCATCATGTTCTTTAAGGGCGGCGAACTGAAAGACAAAGCCGTAGGAAGTGTTCAGAAAAGCACGCTGGTTGAAAAACTGACCGCACTGTTGTAATATCTGCCTTGTTTGAGGAGTTAGAGAAATATAAATCGCTGGAGTTCTACGCCCGGCAGATTATGGAGGGATTCATTACGGGAATGCACAAGAGTCCGTTTCACGGATTCTCTGTGGAATTTTCCGAACATCGTCTCTATAACCCAGGAGAATCCACCCGTAACATCGACTGGAAACTCTATGCCCGGAGCGACAGACTTTTTGTGAAGCGTTTCGAGGAAGAGACAAACCTGCGATGTCAGATTATGCTGGACCACAGCGGATCCATGCGCTATCCCATACAGCAACAGGGAAATCTCAATCAGCCTAACAAACTCACTTTCAGCATATATGCGGCAGCTGTACTGTTCGAAATTCTGGTAAAGCAACGAGACGCATTCGGACTGAGTCTTTTCGGTGAAGATATAGACTTCCAAAGTGATATCCGCAGCAGCATCACACATAAGCAGTATCTGCTCACCCAGCTGGAACGGGAACTTCTCCACCCCGAGACTCACAACGAAAAGAACCCGCAGACCACCCATATCACTAACGCGCTTCACCTGACTGCCGAACGGCTTAAAAGGAGATCGATGGTGGTGATATTTACCGACGCCTTTATCCGGAACGAGGAACAGGAGGCGCTGTTTGATGCGCTGAGACATCTGAGGCATTGCAAGCACGAAGTCATACTGTTCCACACGCTGGACATTCCCCACGAGGTGGACTTCAACTTCGAGAACCGTCCCACAGAGTTCATCGACCTGGAAAGCGGACAGAAACTCAAACTGACGCCCGGCGAAATTGCCTCACAATATAGAGAATTATGGAAGGAACGGGTGGCTCAGATCAAACAGCAGGCGATAAGATATGAGATTGACTATATACCGGTGGATATCACACAGGGATTCAATCCGATAATTCTACCTTTCCTCACAAAACGCAGCAAAAAATAAAAATCCATAGAAATGAAAAAAATACTGATTGCTATTGCTTTACTGTCATTAGGGACCATGACGATGGCTCAGGACGTAAAAATCAAAAACGGCAAAGTTACCATGAGTGAAGCCGACTACAACAGACTTCTGGAACAGGCCCACGGCTATGAGATTGTATCCCAGAAGCTGGTAACCGCACAACAGAAACTCAGCCAGATGGAAGACGATGTGGAACTTACATCCTTCAACGATTCCGCTTCATACGCTATCGGTATGGACGTGTTCAACAACTGGCAGCAGCAAAAACTGGGCATCAACTACAAGACCTTTGCCATGTCGATAAACGACTGCTCAAAAGGCCAGCAGAAACTGAGCCAGGGAGATATGAGGATTCTCCTCGGGCGCTTCCAGCAGGACTTTGAACGCCGACAGAGAGAAGCCGTACAAAACAATATTGACGCCGGAAGAAATTACCTGAAAACCAATGCAAACAACAAGTCGGTTTATACCACAGCTTCAGGTTTGCAGTACAAGAAAATCAAGGAAGGTAACGGAAAACGTCCTACCCTAAACGATAAAGTAAAAGTACATTACACCGGAAGACTGATTGACGGTACAATATTCGACAGCAGCGTTCAACGCGGAAACCCCATCGAATTCAACCTCAACCAGGTAATCAAGGGCTGGACTGAAGGACTTCAACTTATGGATGAAGGTTCAAAATATATGCTGTTCATTCCCTACGAGTTAGGGTATGGTGAACGCGATATGGGAGACATTCCGGCAGGCTCTACGTTGATATTCGAGGTAGAACTTCTCGAAATTCTTAAATAATGAACACCTTTGGCACGAAATACAGACTGACCACTTGCGGAGAGTCTCATGCAGCAAGTCTCGGAGGCATCATCGACGGATGTCCTCCGGGACTTGAGATTGATACCAGCTTCATACGCCAGGAAATGGCAAGAAGAAGTAGCATCAGCCCCTACTCCACCCCACGGAAAGAGGCAGATGAGGTTGTATTTCTGTCAGGTATATATGAAGGAAAGACTCTGGGAACTCCCATAGGATTCACTATTGCCAACCAGAACCAACACAGCGAAGACTACAAAGAAACGGAAAATCTGTACCGCCCCGGACATGGTGACTACACCTGGCAGCAGAAATACGGAATCCGCGACCCCAGAGGTGGCGGAAGAAGTTCGGCACGGGAAACAGCCTGCCGTGTAGTGGCTGGTGCGATTGCCAAGTTATGGCTCAGGCAACAGGGCATAGAGATAAAGGCTGAAATTGACTCCATCCTTGGAAAAAGACAGTACGACAGCATTCTGGCAGAGATTGCAGAGAAACACGACTCGGCTGGAGGCGTGGTCAAATGCCGCATTACAGGCGTGAAACCGGGAGTTGGTGAACCCATATTCGATAAGTTGCAGTCCCGAATGGCGGCCGCGATGTTCAGCATTCCCAGCGTAACCGGTTTCGAGACTGGCGTTGGATTCCATGCAGCCGAAATGCCGGGTAGCGAATATGCCGACCAATGGAATACTGATTTTACGACCAGGACCAACCACTGTGGCGGCATCCAGGGGGGCATAAGCAACGGGATGCCCATCGAGATGAGAATCGCCTTCCACCCCATCGTTACCATCGGTAAAGCCCTCACATACATTTCTCAGAATGGCGAACTGGAGACCCGGAAACTTCCTGGAAGGCACGATATATGCCAGGTATTACGAGCTCCTGTAATAGTTGAATCTATGGCAGCTATAACACTTATGGACTTAATGTTATGAAAGTAGTATTCCTTACTGACGCACATCTGGGAGCAGAGGCGGATTCCAAACAACGGGAACTGGAGATATGCCAGTTTCTCGACACACTCAAAGGCAATACCGATGTACTGGTGCTGTTGGGCGATATGTTCGACTTCTGGTTCAGCTACAAGGAAGTGGTTCCCCGCGGACATGTACGGATTCTAGGAAAACTGGCAGAATTGACCGATAGCGGAATGACCCTGCACTACTTTATCGGGAACCACGATATGTGGATTTTCGACTATCTGGAAAAGGAAATCGGAGCCATCATGCACGACGAACCTGCCGTCATGACATTCGGGACACATACATTTCTAATAGGTCACGGTGACGGACTGGGGCATCTGGATAGAAAATATGATCTTCTGAGACATATATTCCGGAGTCGTACCAACCAGAAACTTTTCCAGCTGCTTCCCTCCCGCCTCACTTTCGGCATAGCCCACCGGTGGAGCCACCATAGCCGTAACAGCCACGATGAAGGAAATCTACGCTACCTTGGAGACCAGCAGGAGGGCATTGTGATATGGTGCAAGGAGCAATTGAAGAAACAGCACATAGATTATTGTGTATTCGGACACCGTCATACACCCGTAAGCAAAAAAATAATCACCGACACAGGAGTGGAAAGCCACTATATCAATGTCGGTGATTGGCTGATACACAAAAATTATGCCGTATATGAGAACGGCACAATGAAACTCATTACTTTATAAAGTTTAGCAACTCTTTCTGATTAGAGTCAAATTTCAGCATCTTGGCCAGATCACGATAATGCTCAGGGTCTGCACAATATCTGTAGGCATAACGGAAAAATTCCAGCCGGTCCTTATCAAAAGAAAACATATCGCCCATCTTGGCAATCTGTTCCGAATAGAAAGGCGCATATTTTACAATAAGTTCTTTGGCAAGTAACATCTTGTTTTCGGAGAACTTCTCTTCATTCAACTGACGGCAGATTCCCTCAAAATCAGCAGGTGACATAGTCACACCTGTCATCTTGGTCTTTCCCTGGGTAGATGTTCTGGAATCTGGAGTCTTCTTGAAATCCTTCTTGACCGCAGGTTGGTGCATCTGTGATTTATGATGAGGACAGCCCACACAATTAGAATGGCTGTTCCCGCAGGATTCTTCCACACGGGACAGTGTAACCGTCTGGCTCTTTCTGTCCGCCATAACCTTCAGTCGCATAGTTGGTGCATTCAGACGGATATTCATTCTGGCCTTGTTTCTTTTGAACTTAGCAGAAACCACCTGTACCTCGATAAGGTATTCCTGATCAGCCAAATTCTGGATCTCGACTTTTGAAAGCGGAGCCTTGTTCTGTTTTCTGCCATTCAACATCACAATAAACTGTTCATCGCTGGCAGCTTCAACAATCAACTGACCTTGTGAAGCAAGTCTGGAATCAACCTTGTGCTGTGAAAATCCGCAGAAAGTACAGCATACAAATAAAATAAATAAAATCTTCTTTCGCATGATATTATGTATTAAAAGGTAGGCTCTAAAGATTCAACTTTCTTTTCATAGGTGTTCGACGGAGAGCCTGTTTTAACCGCTTCGCACCTAAATTCAAACTCTGAGTTTTACTCAAGACGTCTTGTTCCCTCAGCATAGTTCAAGTGAACTTTGCCCCTGCTCTCGCTTCAAAAGACGATGCAAAGATACAAACTTTTTCTTATTCAGATACTATTATTTACATTTTTTCTTGTTGATTTGAGTGTTGGAGTATAATTATCAATATGTTATATCTATGTATTTTGAAAAATTCTTGGCTGATACAGTTCCGGCAAGAGATGCAAATAGCAGTTTTTTACGACATTTTCGCTATTTTATTGATTTATAGCGGGAAGCATCCGACATTCAACCGACACGAACCGACATTGATGTCGGTTTCTGGCAGATAAAATTGAAAAATCCACCAAAAACCATTTCAGAAATCCGACCGTTTTTCGAGTCACACGACTGGCCGCTTTCCCGAGTCCGAACCGACATGAACCGACACAAATGTCGGTTCATGTCGGTTGAATGTCGGATGCTACCCACAGAGAACCAGCAACATACGCAAAAAGCCATCAAAAATTGGAATTTCACTCTTTCAATCATCCTAAAAGCGCAGATACGTGTATCTATAATAACCACCTGTCTTTTTTGATTCATCAAATTCTACTACAAAAGCATCACCTTTTCCCAATATAGGTTTTAATGTCACTTGATTCAACTGCTCCTTGTTTTGATTAGTCTTGTTTGTCTGCAACCTGTATATATTTTTGATTCCTACTGTTAGGTTTTTCAGGAATAGTCATTTTCACCAATCCATATTCTATCAAGGCATCAATATACATCCGTTTGTACCTTCCGCGATTGCTTTGCTGGAATAGTTGTAATAATTCCTTTAGAGATTTTGAA
>JAZUFZ010000020.1:0-44565 GCA_045640985.1 Bacteroidales bacterium | reverse complement strand
TATGGAGATGGTGTTCACCTCTTCCCATTCCGAACAGAGAAGTTAAGCCCATCCTCGCCGATGATACTGCATTTATTTGTGGAAAAGTAGGTCGCCGCCAATCTTAAACGGAGGGAGTTTCGAAAGGAACTCCCTTTTTTTGTTGTATATATCCCTGTCATAATCTGGGAAACCTCGTATGAATCCCGTTGCCGGAAACCTGTCCGGAAGGATGGTCCGGACGTTCCGGCTATTCCGGCTGTTCCAGCTGTTCCGGCTGTTCCGGATAGTCTGTTAATGAAATCTAAATGGGATCTGATGCCATAAGATGAAATCCTGATTTCGGATGATATTTTGCGTATCTTGCTGGTATTCTGTGGATAGCATCCGATATCCAACCGACAAAAACCGACATTCGTGTCGGTTCCTGTCGGTTCGGACTCGGGAAAGCGGTCAGTCGTGTGACTCAAAAAACGGTCGGATTTCTGAAATGGATTTTGGTGGATTTTTCAATTTTATCTGCCGTTAAGTGGCGTCTTCCAACAGCGGATTTTGGGATGAAAATTCATGTCGGACAATCATCATTGAAGAATTTTTGAGAATCATTTCTGCCAGTCATGGCTTGTCATGTATGTGCAGGTCGCCCGATTGAACAAGGATCTGAATATGCTGGTTTGAGCATACTGACCTGCTCCCACGGGAATATGTAGAAGAAAATATTTGCATAATTGAAAAACTTTTTCTATCTTTGCATAGATGTTGTATATGGAGATGTCTTTGTAATGATTTGATTGTCATTATGAAACATAAAATGAATGATATGCCCAATTCATAAACAAATTAATTCATCCAATAGAAATGGCAAACGAAAACGAACAGACAAAAGTTTCCATACGTTTCTACAACGACCGCGAAGTTCGTGCTGTTTGGAACGATACAACCAACAGTTGGTTTTTTTCTGTCTTGGATGTGATTGGTGTTCTTAACGAACAGTATGATTATGAAAAGAGCCGTAACTATTGGAAATATCTGAAGTCCAAACTGAAAAAAGAAAAACCACAACTGGTTAGTGGCACTACCCAGTTGAAACTGACTGCTCCTGACGGCAAGAAAAGATTGAGTGATGTCCTTGATTTCGACGGTGTTGTGGCATTGGCGAAATCGTTTCCGAACAGCAAGGCAAATGCTTTTCTGGAATGGTTTGCCTATAGTGATGAGTCCATTGATGGCAAAAGCCGTCAGAAAGCCTATTCGCTTTTTGAAAGTTCTTTTATTGATGGCATTGAAGTCGGCAAAACGAAAGGCTTGCAGCAGATTCATTCCTATCATTACGAGGAAAACAATTAAAACACTTTTTTTGCAAAACTAAAACGACACAAAGCAACTTATTTAATAAATAACATAGCCTCATGAATCAAAATCCAGAGCAATTAGCACGAGATAAAATAGATGCTTTATTGGAAGCTGCAGGTTGGGTAATTCAATCGAAAGCAAAGATTGATTTCTCGGCTGGTTTGGGTGTTGCCGTACGCGAATATCAAACGGATGCTGGCCCAGCAGATTATGTGCTTTTTATTAACAGAAAGCCTGTTGGAATTATTGAGGCAAAACGCGAAGAGGAAGGCGTAAATCTTACGATGGTGGAGGAACAGTCTGTTCGATATGCAAATGCCAAACTGAAATATCTGAACAACGAGCCGTTGGTGTATGTGTATGAAACCACGGGAACTGTTACTCATTTCACCGATTATAGCGATCCGAAACCTCGTAGCCGTGCGGTATTCGCCTTTCATAAACCTGAAACTATCGCAGAATGGATTCGCAATGGAAGAAGTCTCCGGAACAGATTGCAGGATTTTCCTACATTGGATGAAACAGGCTTGCGACCGGCACAGATTAAGGCTGTCGTCAATCTTGAGGAGTCTTTCAAAAACAATCGTCCTCGCGCTTTGATTCAGATGGCAACAGGAGCCGGTAAAACATTTACGGCAATCACTTTTATTTATCGTCTGCTGAAATTTGCAAAGGCAAAACGAATATTATTCCTTGTCGATACCCGTAATTTGGGAGAACAGGCGGAACAGGAATTTATGAATTTCAGGCCGAACGACGACAACCGCAAGTTTACGGAATTGTATAATGTTCAGCGGTTGAATTCAAGTTATATAGCGAGTGATAGCCAAGTTTGCATCTCTACCATTCAACGTCTGTATTCTATTTTGAAAGGCGAGGAAATGGACGAAAGCGCAGAAACAGACAATCCTAATGAATCTACTTGGTTGCAACAAAAATTGAAGGAGCAAAAGGCTGTTCCTGTTGAATATACGGCAAAGGTCCCGATTGAACAGTTTGATTTTGTTGTAATAGATGAATGCCACCGAAGCATTTATAATCTTTGGAAACAGGTTCTTGATTATTTCGATGCGTTTTTGATTGGCCTGACCGCAACGCCCGATAAGAGGACATTCGGTTTCTTCAACGAAAATGTCGTGAGTGAATATACTTATGAGCAATCGGTTGTGGATGGTGTGAATGTGCCTTACGATGTTTATACCATAGAAACGGAAATATCTAAAAACGGCGGTTTGATTAAGGCTGGCTGGCATATCGATTATCGTGATAAGATTACTCGCAAGACTCGTTGGCAACAGGTTGATGAGGATACGGAATACCAAAAGAATGACTTGGATAAATCTGTGGTGAATCCGAGCCAGATTCGTACTGTCATCAGGCAATTCCGCAAGGCATTGATGGAAGAGATATATCCGAACCGCTACGATGAAAACGGACAGTATGAAGTCCCCAAGACATTGATTTTTGCCAAAACCGATAGCCACGCCGACGATATTATCAATATTGTCCGCGAAGAGTTCAACGAAAGCAACGATTTCTGCAAAAAGGTAACCTACAAGATTGACGAAGACCCTAAATCTGTACTGAATCGTTTCCGTAATCAGTATTATCCTCGCATTGCTGTTACTGTTGATATGATTGCAACAGGAACCGATGTTAAGCCACTTGAGGTTCTTTTGTTTATGCGCGATGTCCGCAGCGCGAATTATTTTGAACAGATGAAAGGACGAGGAACAAGAACCATAAACGAGGATTCCTTGCAACTGGTGAGCAAGACAGCTTCTGCAAAGACACACTTTGTGATTGTTGATGCTGTCGGCGTAACGCAGACGCAGAAAACCGATAGCCGCCCGTTGGAGCGAAAGCCTACGGTTCCGTTGAAGGATTTGCTGGGGGCGGTGACGATGGGTGTTGCCGAAGAAGATTTGTTTGTTTCGTTGGCAAACCGATTGATTCGCCTGAATAGGGAAGTCACCGAAAAGGAGCGCGAGAAAATAGAATTCCTTGCAAAAGGAAAGACTTTGGGGCAAATGAGTGCCGAATTGCTGAATGCTTTCGATGCAGACAAGATTGAAGATGAGACTCAGTTGGAACTGCAGAAAATTTCCCGAACGGAAATCACACCAGCCATAGAGGAACAAATTCGTGCAAAGGCACGGCAAAAACTTGCCGATATTGCCAGCAGTACGTTCAATGGCGAATTGAACGAATATATTGTTACTGTCCGCAATCTGCATGACCAGAAAATTGATTCGGTGAACATTGATACTGTTGTACGAAGCGGATTTAATACCTTTACTTTGGAAAAGGCAAAGGAAACCGTTAAATCGTTTTCCGAATATCTGGAACAGCACAAAGATGAGATTATGGCATTGAGCATATTCTACAATCAGCCCTACAACCGCCGCAACCTCACACTGAAAATGGCGCAGGAACTGCTCGAAAAACTGAAGCAGGACAAGCCGTTGCTTGCCCCTTCGTATGTGTGGGATGCCTATTGTGCGATTGAAAATGTGAAAGCGAACCAGCCAAAGGCAGAGCTTACGGCCTTGGTGTCGTTGGTGCGCCACGCTTGCGGAATCGACAAAACATTGGCTGCGTTCGACAGTGTGATTAATGCCAATTACCAAAAATGGATTCTGCGCCAGAATGCAGGAAACCACAAGCGTTTTACCCCAGAGCAGTTGGACTGGTTGCGCATGATTAAAGACCATATCATTAGCAGTTATCATCTCGATTTAGACGACTTGGACTACACGCCATTCGATGCCCAAGGCGGACGAGGAAAAATGTACCAGCTCTTTGGTAACGAAATGGAACAGATAATAAAGGAATTGAATGAAGTGTTAGTAGCGTAATATTGGTCAAGAAATGGTATCGTAAAAATGAATTTAATGGTGCATTATGATAAGTAATAAAGTTGAAATAACATCCAATGCAATAGAAAAAACGCTCAAAAACTACACTAAAGAGCAAGCTATTGCAGAGTTTGTGTGGAATGGTTTTGATGCGAAATCTAATGTTGTTGACATTAGATATAAAACAAATGAGTTCAATTCTTTTGTTGCTTTTTCAATTGAGGACTATGGAATTGGTATTGATATGCAACGATTGCCAGAAAAATTCCATTCGTTTAATCAATCCGAAAAAGCCATTGAAATATCCGCACCCAAACATACATCTATTATGCATGGCAAAAATGGTGTCGGTCGTTTTACTTTCTTCAAGTTTTCGACTGAAGCCCAATGGGATACTGCTTATAAAGATGAAAATGGGATTATTAAATGCGGCTTAATAACAATATCAAAAAATAAAGGATTAAATACAATATCGTCTGACCAAAAAGATAATAATAAACAACAGACGGGAACTCTTGTTTCTTTTAATAATATCGATTTATTCAAGGAAGAGTTTGACAAAATAATTATTCCCTATCTAAAAGATGAATTTGGTTGGTTTTTGGAACTTAATAAGTCTAAAAATTATTGTATAAAAATAAATGGAGAAATATTAGATTATTCTGACATAATTGCAGACAAAGAAGAAAATAAATCCTTTGAATACAAGGATACAAATACTCAATTTACTTTTTCTTATGTACAATGGAAAAATCCTTTGCATAAAGAGTTCTCAAAATATTATTTTATTAATGGGGATGACAATGAAATGTATAAGGATTACACAACGCTGAACAAAAAAGGTGATACCTTTTTCCATAGCTGCTACATAAAAAGCGACCTGTTTGATAATTTTGATTTCAAACAAGAAGAAAATAGCAAGCAGATTTCAGTGTGGGCAGCTAAAAACACACCTGAATATAAATTCTTAATCAAAGCAGTAAATGAGTTTCTTAACCAAAAACGAAAAGGATTTCTAAAACAATACACTAACGATTTAATTGAAAAATACGAAAAAGACAATGTTCTTCCTACATATAGTAATGAATGGGAAGAAAAATATAAGAAACCACAACTTGAAGAGACAATAAAAGAGTTGTACGTTGTTCAACCAAAGATTTTTACAAGTCTGAATGTCGAGCAAAAAAAGACCTTTGTTCGGCTACTTGATTTAGTATTGGATTCGAACGAAAGAGATAATTTGCTGAAAATCGTAGAAGAGGTTGTTTCTTTGACATCTGAAGAAAGAGAATCGTTGGTGAGCCTATTTAATGTTACTAGATTAAATAGAATAATAAGTACGATAAAGCTAATAGAAGAGCGATATAAAACTGTAGAGACATTGAAAGATTTAGTTTTCAATGAAAATCTAAAAGCCAATGAGGTAAATCATCTGCAAAGTATGATAGAATCTCATTATTGGATTTTTGGAGAACAGTATCATCTTGTTACTGCTGCCGAACCGAAATTTGAAGAGGCATTACGCAGACATCATTATTTGTTGTATCAAGAGGATAAAGAGTTTTTTATTGACCACCCTGATAAAATGAAAGAGATGGATATATTTGCGTGTCGTCAAAATTTCCATACCAACACGATTGATAATATTGTAATTGAATTAAAACACCCACGCATTAACTTAGGAGAAAAACAATTTTCGCAGGTGAGAAAGTATATGGATGTTATCATAAAACAGCCCGAGACAAATGCAAATAACATAAATTGGGAGTTTTATTTGGTAGGAAAACAGTTTGATAGTACGGATTACATCAAGGATCAGATTGAAACAAACAAACCACATGGATTACGGTCGTTAGCATTATGGAAAAATGATGGGCAAGTAAAGATATTTGTAAAAACGTGGAGTGAAGTCTTTGCTGAGTTTGAACTTAAACATAAGTTCATGATGGATAAATTAAAATTCGATAGAGAACAACTGTTGTCTCATGCAAATTCAGCACAAGAAGCAGTCAATGCCGTTGTTAATAATTCCGCCAAACAACCTTCTCAAGTAATAGTACCAAATGAATAACTACCCAACATATAAACTCGGTGAAATTTGTGAAACCACAAGTGGAGGAACGCCTAACCGTAAGAATGACGCATACTATGGCGGTTCTATTCCGTGGGTAAAATCAGGCGAATTGGGCAAAGGTGTTATTTCCGATACAGAGGAGAAAATAACCGAACAAGCTGTAAAAGAATCCAGTGCCAAAATATTTCCTAAAGGTACGCTTTTGATAGCCTTGTATGGTGCAACTATTGGAAAATTAGGTTTTTTGGGAGTTCCTGCCGCAACCAATCAAGCCGTATGTGGCATATTTGAGAACGAAAAAATTGATTTGCAGTTTTTGAGTTATTATTTGTTTTATAAAAGAAATGATTTGATAGCGCAAGGAACAGGCGGAGCACAGCCAAATATCAGTCAGACAATACTTAAAAACCTTCCCATCCCCCTTCCCCCTCTCGCTATCCAGCGTGCCATTGTTGCCCGAATAGAAACCCTCTTTGCTGAGTTGGACAAAGGGGTGGAAAAACTGAAAACTGCACAGCAACAACTAAAAGTCTATAGGCAGGCGGTGCTGAATGATTGCTTGACAAAAGGTAGTGAGAAGTGGGAGAAAGTGAAGTTGGGGGATGTGGCGGAAATGTGTTTGGGAAAAATGTTGGATAAGAATAAAAACAAAGGGAATTATCAACCTTATTTGAGAAATGTAAATGTCCGTTGGGGTAGTTTTGATTTGGGCGATTTGTTAGAAATGCGTTTTGAGGATTGTGAGCAAGAAAGATATGGTTTACAAAATGGTGATTTGATAATGTGTGAAGGCGGCGAGCCAGGAAGATGCGCGATTTGGAATGGTGAATCACAAAATATGAAAATTCAAAAAGCTTTACATAGAATTAGATTGAAATCGTATGTCTCAAATAAATACATCTATCATTTGTTTTATCATTATGCCCAAAACGGCTTGCTTGAGAAGTATTTCACAGGAACAACGATAAAACACCTTACTGGTCATTCATTAAAATCCATTAAAATTTCCCTTCCTTCTCTTCCCGAACAGCAGCGCATAGTCCAAGAAATCGAGACCCGATTATCGGCTTGCGATAAGGTGGAGAAACGCATTGCCGAATCGTTGCAACAAGCCGAGGCATTACGGCAGAGCATTCTGAAAAAGGCGTTTGATGGGGAATTGGTATAAGGTGCTTTATTTGATTGGAAATGTTTATTTTTGCGTACAATATCTTCATTGATTATTAAAAATATATATTTTACTGAAAGAAAGTTATGACAGAATCAACAATAATCTCGAAAATATGGAATATGGCCAACGTCCTTCGCGATGATGGCGTGAGTTATGGCGACTATCTGGAACAAATCACCTATCTGCTTTTCCTGAAAATGGCAGACGAGATGAACAAACCGCCTTACAACAAGGGGTTGAAGTTTCCACATCTGAAAGATGCTGAAGGTCGCGAAATAACCGAAGGTGAACTGTGCGACTGGGAGACACTCGCCAACAAACGCGGTGCCGAATTAGAGGCCTATTATGTGCAGATGCTTCGCAGTTTGGCTACCGAGAAAGGCATGTTGGGACAAATCTACACCAAGAGCCAGAACAAAATTCAGGATCCGGCGAAATTGCTTCGTGTAATCGAAATGATAAACAAGGAGAATTGGTCGCTGATGGGTTCCGATGTCAAGGGTAAAATCTACGAAGGCTTGTTGGAGAAAAATGCCGAAGATACCAAGAGTGGGGCAGGCCAGTATTTTACGCCTCGTGCCTTGATAAAGGCAATGGTGGCGTGTGTGCGCCCGAAACCCCAGAAGACCATTATCGACCCGGCTTGCGGAACAGGAGGTTTCTTCCTCGCATCGTATGATTATCTTGCAAGTCAATCTTTGAATAAAGACGAAAAGCAATTCCTGAAGAAGAAAACTTTCTTTGGTAATGAGATTGTTGCAAATACGCGACGCCTCTGCCTGATGAATCTTTATCTGCACAACATAGGCGAGCTGGACAGCGAAGATTTCATCTCGCCCAACGATGCCTTGGTGGCAGACAATGGCAAGCGATACGATTATGTGCTGACCAATCCTCCGTTCGGAAAGAAAAGCAGCATCACCATCACCAACGAAGATGGAGAAATAGAAAAAGAGGATTTGAGTTACAATCGTCAGGATTTTTGGGAGACAACATCCAACAAGCAGTTGAATTTCCTGCAACATATCAAGACTTTGTTGAAAGTTACCGGTCAGGCAGCCGTCGTTTTGCCCGACAATGTGCTTTTTGAAAGTGGAGCAGGCGAGGAAATCCGCAAGCAACTTATGAAAACCACAGAGTTGCACACCATCCTGCGATTGCCTACGGGAATATTCTACGCAAACGGAGTGAAGGCAAATGTGTTGTTTTTCGATAATAAACCGGCAAGCAAGGAAGTGCAGACCAAGGATATCTGGATTTACGACTACCGTACCAACATTCACCACACATTAAAGAAATCACCGCTGACGTATGAGGATCTGGCGGACTTCATAAAATGCTACAATCCCGAAAACCGTCATTTGCGTACCGAGACTTGGAGCGAGGAAAATCCGGAAGGCCGCTGGCGCAAATTCACCTACGATGAAATCGCCGCCCGAGACAAAACCAATCTCGACATTTTCTGGCTGAAAGATAAAAGCCTTACCGACTTGGATAATCTTCCCGACCCGGACGAAATTGCAGCAGAGATTATTGACAATTTAGAGGAAGGCATCAACTGCTTCAAAAAACTATTTGAAACTTTCGGAACTGAAGCCGAGTAAGATTAGATATGGCAAAAAACTGTTCTTGAATGTTTGAAAGAATGAAATTGCAATTTCGGATGGCTTTTTGCGTATCTTGCTGGTAGTCTGTGGATAGCATCCGACATCGAACCGACATGATCCGACATCAATGTCGGTTCATGTCGGTTGTGTGTCGGATGATTCTCGCTATAAATCAACAGGATAGCGGAAATGTCGGAAAAAAACAGATATTCACTTTCTCAGCTGGAATTGTAGCTTTGGGAAGTGTGGGGCTTGGAAATAAATTGCTACGGGAATATACTATCCAGAGGATATCTGCGTTATGGGTGTTGTATAGTTGAAATTGATATGACTGACAGGCTTACACCGGAGCAACGCCGTATGAATATGGCTGCGATTCATTCCAAGGATACGAAGCCGGAGATGATTGTGCGTAAATATCTGTGGTCGCAGGGGTTCCGCTATCGGCTGAATCACCCCAGGCTTCCCGGGAAACCGGATATTGTGTTGCGGAAATACCGGACCTGTATCTTTGTGAACGGGTGTTTCTGGCATGGCCATGAGGGCTGCCGGTATTATGTGATACCTAAATCAAATACAGAGTTCTGGGAGCAGAAAATCAGTCGCAACAAAGCCCGGGATAAATCGGTTCAGCAGCGGCTGGCGGAAATGGGATGGCATTCGATTACCTTGTGGGAATGTCAGCTCAAACCGGAGAAACGAGAACAGACGCTGGAATCCCTGGCTTATATGCTTCATGGCATCTTTCTGGAAAACCACAAAGTGAAGCCGTATGAAATGCCGCAGGAAGAGGTGGCTTCCATGGTCGCTGAGGATTAGAATAATTCCGACTGAATAAATTTCCGGGGCGTCATACAATAGATATAGTTCGCGTGCGTTATAGAGATTAAAAAATATAAAATCATGGAAAATGAGTCATGCCAGTCCGGTCAGAAACCGACTTGTGAGGTAGAACCGAAAAAGGTCCAAAGAAGCTGGAAACGGAAAATATGGCGCGTCTGCTGGATTACGGCGGTAGCGCTGTGGGGACTTTCGATTGTGCTGGTGGTAAGCTACAAGTTCGTAAATCCTTTGGTTACGCCGTTGATGGTGCATAGGTTCATAGAGCAGGTAAAGGACAAGGAACGGCCTGTGCATTTTGAGCGTGACTATGTCAGCATAAAGAAGATTTCTCCCAATGTGGTGAACGCCGTGGTGGCGAGCGAGGACGGTCTGTTTATGTATCATTATGGGTTTGACGTGAAACAGATGAAGTCCGCCTATCGCGAGAACCAGCGGGGCCGCCGGGTAAGAGGAGGAAGTACGATAAGTATGCAGACGGCGAAGAATGCTTTTCTGCCTCATCGCAGAAGCTATCTGAGGAAGGCTTTCGAGGCCTATTTCACGCAGTTGATTGAGTGGGTCTGGGGCAAGAAGCGAATCATGGAAGTGTATCTGAATATCATAGAGTTCGGGGATGGCATCTATGGGGTTGAGGCGGCTTCGCAGCATTATTTCGGTCATTCGGCGGAGACGCTTTCCAAGCGGGAGGCGGCTCAGCTGGCGGTAACGCTTCCTTCGCCGCTGAAGCGGAATCCGGGACATCAGACGTCGTATTTCAAGAGTCAGACGAGTGTGATCCAGGGCCGTGCCGCCAAATATGGCAAGATTAATCTGGACGCGCGCAGATCGGATCTGAACAAAAAATACAGAAATCAGGAAACCCTCTGGGACTTCACCAAATGGTGGTTCAGCGGAAAGAAATGAGAATTGCGTTGTGAGGAGCGAATAGGGGACAGGTAAGGAGCAGGTAAGGAGCGAGTAGGGAGCGAGTAGGGAGCGGTTTCTGTGAAAAAATCAGGGTTGCCCGTTCGGGAAAAATACGGCCTTACCAGAGAGATACCAGGGAGATACCAGAGAGATACCCGGGAGATACGTTACGAAATTATGGCGTCGGGGGACGGATAGAATTACGGGATTTGTGGGTATGAGAATCAGAATTTTGAAATCGTTCTGAAGTTGGGGAAAATCAGGACTGTGAGTTTTGAACAGATGAAGGTTTACAAAATTTGTGTGAAAAATGTTGCTATTCAAAAAAAAAGTGTTATCTTTGCAATTCAGATACCGATAGGAAAAAATAATAAAATATCATAAATATGTCTCAAGATCAGATTGTTAACAAGGATGATATCGTTGTTCGCTTTGCTGGAGATTCAGGCGATGGTATGCAACTTTCGGGTACTTTGTTCTCGGATGCATCCGCTCTGACAGGCAACGATATTGCAACTTTTCCAGATTATCCTGCCGAAATCCGCGCGCCACACAATACAGTAGCTGGTGTTTCCGGTTATCAGGTGCACGTGGGCAGTCATATCTATTCTTCGGGTGATAAATGCGATATTCTCGTAGCCATGAACCCGGCTTCTTTCAAGTCGAACCTGAAATGGGCCAAGAAGGGCGCTACGGTAATCGTTGATATCGACACCTTTACCGAGGACGCTATGGCCAAGGCTGGCTATACCGAGGATCCTTTTACTGATGAACTGGAACTGGCCTATACCATTATCAAGGCTCCTGTAACCTCTTTCACCGAGCGTATCGGTGCAGAACAGGGCGCTGAAAAGAAGGTGTATGAGAAATGCCGTAACATGTTTGCTCTGGGTATGATTTTCTATCTTACCCACAAGACATTGGAAAAGACTTTCGCATATCTGGACCGTAAATTTGCAAAGAAACCTGAGGTTATCGCTTTGAACAAGGCCGTTCTGACCGAAGGTTACGAATATGCCGACAAGTTGGAACTGATCCATTCCAAGATTGTGGAAGTGGCTCACGCCGACATGCCTAAGGGCCGTTACCGTAACATTACCGGTAACGTGGCTACCGCCTGGGGACTGATGGCAGCATCAGAGCGCAGCGGCCGCAAGATTTTCCTGGGAAGCTATCCTATCACTCCGGCTACCGACGTTATGGTAGAACTGGCAAAATATAAATCTCTTGGCGTGAAGGTTTTCCAGGCCGAGGACGAAATCGCAGGTATCTGCTCTGCAATCGGCGCATCCTACGCCGGTGCTCTGGCTTGTACTTCAACTTCCGGTCCTGGTATCAGTCTGAAGAGCGAAGCTCTGGGTCTGGCAGTTATGACCGAGTTGCCTTTGGTTGTAGTTGATGTTCAGCGCGGCGGTCCTTCAACCGGTCTGCCAACCAAGACCGAACAGAGCGACCTGAATCAGGCACTGTACGGCCGTAACGGTGAGGCTCCATTGATTGTGGTTGCTGCTTCAAGTTCTGCAAACTGCTTCTATTGGGCTTATACCGCTGCAAAACTGGCTCTGGAACACATGACTCCGGTTATCTTCCTGAGCGACGGTTATCTTGGAAACGGTTCACAGCTGTTCCGCATTCCTAAGGTTGCCGATCTGCCAAGCATCACCCCAAGACTTGCTACCCCTAATGATCCAGACTATCGTCCTTATCGCCGTGATCCAGAAACACTGGCACGCGAATGGGCTCTGCCTGGAATGGAAGGTCTGCGCCACCGCGTAGGCGGTCTGGAGAAGGCTGACGGTGAAGGTCATCTGAGTACCGATCCTGAAAACCACAAGAAGATGGTTTGGAACCGTCAGGAAAAAGTAAACCGCGTGGCAAACTACATCCCTGAACAGGAAGTTACGGGTGATGTGGACGGCGATCTGCTCGTTGTGGGCTGGGGTGGCACCAGCGGCGCTCTGACACTGGCAGTTGAAGAAATGAACAAGGAAGGCAAGAAAGTGGCTTACACCCATTTCAACTATATCTGCCCGCTGCCAAAGAATACCGGCGATATCCTCCGCAGATACAAGAAGATAGTTGTATGCGAATTGAACAACGGTCAGTTCCTCGGCTATCTGCGCACCCAATTCCCAGAATGCCCGATGCACCAGTACAACAAAGTAATGGGCTTGCCATTCGAAGTTGGTGAATTAAAAGAAGAGTTTAACAAAATATTGGGAGAATAATCATGGATCACATGGAAAGAAAATATGTTCCTGCATCAACAGAGGAACTCACAAAAGATGATTTCAAGAGCGACCAGATGGTAAAATGGTGCCCGGGCTGCGGCGACCATGCAATCTTGACCTCCCTGCTGAATGTTTACCCACAGACGCACCATAAGAAGGAAAATATCGTGCTGGTTTCCGGTATCGGATGTTCTTCACGTATTCCTTATTATGTTGATACCTACGGATTCCACAGCATTCACGGCCGTGCCTGCGCTATCGCTACCGGTGTGAAACTGGCTAATCCTGCACTCAGCGTCTGGATCAATATGGGTGATGGTGACTCTATGGCTATCGGTGGTAACCATCTGATTCATATCTGCCGTCGTAACATGGACGTGAATATCACGATTCACAATAATGAAATCTACGGCTTGACCAAAGGTCAGTACAGTCCGACTACCAAATTCGGAAAAGTGACCAAGACTTCTCCATTCGGTACTATCGATTATCCTTTCAATCCAGGTGAATTGGTAATGGGCGCACAGGGAACTTTCTTTGCCCGTGCTATCGACTGCAATCCAAAGCTTACGACAGAAATTATGCTGCAGGCAGCAGAACATAACGGCACCAGTGTTGTGGAAGTTCTCCAGAACTGTATGATCTTCAACGACAAGACTCATGCTGAAATTACCGACCGCGAGGTTCGCGATGACCGCACTATCGTGCTGGAACACGGCAAACCTATGATCTACGGTAAGAACCGCGATAAGGGTATCCGTTTCAACGGACACAAACTTGAAAGTGTTACCATCGGAGAAAACGGCATTACCGTTGATGATCTTCTGGTTCATGACCAGACTACCGAAGATACCGGCGTACACATGATGCTGGCTCGTATGAAGGGCGATATGCCTGTTGCATTGGGCGTTATCCGTTCAGTTCGTAAACCTACCTATACCGAGATGTACGAAGAACAGATGGGTGACCAGCTGGCAAACGGCAAATACAAATGTGTTGACGATTTGCTGAATAGCGGCGACACTTGGGAAATCTAACCCTTGAAAGAAGTGAAATAATCAAAGCCCTGTCAGTCCCGTGGCAGGGCTTTTTATCAAAAAAAAAGACAAAAAACAGATGAAAGCTTTAGAACTATACAAAATCTTTGAAAAACAGGTCGAAAATTATCATATTCTTGATTATGTGGATGCTCCGGAAGGGAATCCTTTTGAAGCCGGTAGTTTTGAAGCTTTGCTATGGAAGAAAAATTTCGTTGATACTGTTCAATGGCATTTAGAGGATCTTGTCCGTCCCACGGATGTGGATCCGGTAGAAGCCCTGAAACTCAAACGCAGAATTGACAAGAGTAACCAGGTCCGTACAGACTTGGTAGAACAGATTGACGACAACTTTATGATGCGTCTCAAGGATGTAAAACTGCAACCCGAGGCAGGTCTGAACACGGAGACTCCCGCCTGGGCAATAGACCGGTTGAGTATTCTGGCACTTAAAATCTATCATTTCCAGCGTGAGGTAGAGCGTCAGGATTCCGATGCGGCACATCACGAAAAATGTCTGCAGAAACTGTCAGTACTGCTGCAGCAGCGCGAAGATCTTTGCCGTGCCATAGATATGCTGATGGATGACCTGCAGAACGGCAGAAAGAAGATGGTGGTTTATCGTCAGATGAAGATGTATAACGACCCGTCGCTTAATCCAGCTTTGTACCAGCAGAATAAGGAAGTTCGATAGTGAAAGTGGAGCCGTGCTCCAATTCCGATTCTACAGAGATGGTCCCGCCGTGTAGCTTCACTACCTGATATACATAATTGAGGCCAATTCCAAACCCTTTAACATTGTGGACGTTGCCGCTGCTCACACGGTAGAATTTCTCAAAAATATGTTTGAGGTCTTCCTTGCTGATGCCTATACCCTGGTCTGTGATCTTTAATATAACCAAGTCGTTTTCAATAGCGGTGTAGATATCGATTACGGGGGCAGTATTGGAATATTTAATGGCGTTATCAATCAGGTTATGCACAAGGTTTGAAATGTGTAAGGTGTCCGCCATGATATTTGCAGGAACTTCTGAGAGATGTGTGTTAAGTGATCCGTGACGGTTGCTGATGGGAAGACTGAAGTTAGATACGACCTCCTGAACAATAGTGTTGATATCAATCTGGGTGAGGTTGAGTGAGAAGTTTTTGTTTCCCATCTTGGAACTTTGCAGAATTGTCTCAATCAATACCCGCATTCTGCGGTTCTCATCGTTGATAATTCCCACAAAATTCTGACGCTGACTTTCATCTGTAGAGATTGATTTGTCTTGTAGCAGTTCGCATGCCAGACTGATTGTAGCGATAGGAGTCTTGATTTCGTGAGTCATATTGTTGATGAAGTCGGTCTTCATTTCGTCCAGTTTCCGTTGGTTGTTGATAACCCTTATGGAAATACTGAAAAGAATTGTGATGACCAATAAAAGGAATGCGGCAATCATGGTGAAGAAATTACTGTTTTTCAACAGGAAAAGTCCATGAGTAGGGAAGATGAGTGCTACATAGTAGAAGGTGGATTTGTTGTTGCTCTCCGGGTGGTAGGAATAGATGTGGTCAGATTCCAGAAGCTGTTGAGTGTGTTCTGGGGTAGAACAGTAAAGTACCTCATTGTTCTGGTTGAAAATGGCAATTTCAGGAGTGATATCTACACCGTTCACCAGCAACTCTTCAACAATGATAGAGTCGAGCAGGGCGAAATCAATGTCTTTATTCTTCTTTGAGGTTTTTGGGGAAATGTCCTGTTCAAGTTGTGTGATGGCTCCATCCATAGCGTTGGCGACGCTGATGTTGAAAAGAGTATCACTAACTTCGGCCGCTCTCCGGGTCTGAACCACTTGAATGATAATGAGGCTCACGGCGGCTATAGTGAATATAGAGAATAGTAGAACTATGAATCTCCGTTTCATGAGTAGGAATATTTTTTTGTATAACGCAGGAACCTTTCATTTAGTATTTATTAAGAGAAAAAAAATCTTGTTCTGGCAGATATTATTCGATAAAAAAATATTTTTAGGAATTAGTTTTGTCAGTTCATTTATAATATGTATCTTTGCAATTGGAAAAAGATACTTGAAGTTATGCTAAGTATCTAATCTATATAATATTAGTATATAAACATTAAAAAATATAATCATGAACGAAGTTAACATGGATTGGAAAAATCTTGGTTTTGCATATCACAAAACCGATTACAACGTACGTTGCTACTACCGTGACGGTAAATGGGGCGAAATTGAAGTGAGCTCAGATGATAATCTCTCAATTCCTATCGCTTCTACTTGTCTGCACTATGGTCAGGAAAGTTTTGAAGGTTTGAAGGCTTTCCGTTGCAAGGATGGTAAAATCCGCATTTTCCGTGTAGAAGAGAATGCAGCTCGTATGCAATCAACCTCTCGTGGTATTGTAATGCCGGAACTTCCTACCGAAATCTTTGCAGAGATGTGCAAACGCGTAGTTAAATTGAACGAGCGTTTTATCCCACCATACGGTCAGGATGCTTCTCTCTATCTCCGTCCCTTGATGCTCGGTATCGGTAACACCCTTGGTGTTAAGCCAGCAAGTGAATATATCTTCTGCATCTTCGTATCTCCTGTAGGAGCATACTTCAAGAACGGTTTCGCAACCTCTAAATATTGCATCCAGCGCGAACATGACCGTGCATGTGCAGGTGGTACCGGCCGTTACAAAGTAGGTGGCAACTATGCAGCATCTCTGCGCGCACACGTTGATATGTGCCATAGTGGTGAATACAGCTGCGAAATCTATCTTGATGCAGCTACCCATACCAAGATCGATGAATTCGGTGCAGCAAATGCTTTCTTCATCAAGAACGGTACTTACATTACTCCAGAATCTGAATCAATTCTTCCTTCAATCACCAATAAGTCCCTTATGCAGGTGGCTATTGATCTCGGTTTCAAGGCAGAACGCCGTCCTGTATTCGTTGAAGAACTTGCAGAGATGGAAGAAGCCGGTGCATGCGGTACTGCAGCCGTAATCAGCCCAATCTGCCAGATCGATGATAAAGATACTGGAAAGAGCTACATCTATTCCGAGAAACCAGGTCCTGTAAGCACTCAGCTTTACAACCGTCTCCGCGCCATTCAGCTTGGCGAGGTTGAGGATATCCATGGTTGGAATACCGTACTCGACTAATTGTAATTTTTTTCATAATGGGAGGAAGCCTCGCTCATGTCATGAGCGAGGCTTCCTTTTTTATGTCATAAATGATTTCGGGAATCCCTGACCCTATGCCTGCGCGCGGTTGCGGAGGCTGCTCCCTTACAAAAGTCAGTATTACATACGGAAAGGTATTCTGAAAAGATCGATTTATCTGACAGGTACCCCAAAGGTCGTTTATGGGTTTGGGCTAAAAAAATAAGGCCCTCGTAGGAGAGCCTTATCATATAGGTGGTCGGTATCAGCTTAGAAGTGGAATCCCAGACGAATGTTGAAGGTTCCCATCTTGCGTAATACTGGGTTGTGGCTGGTTACGTATGAGGGATCTACACCAGTGCCGGCCATGGAATTGTCGTAGTTGTAGTTCACGGTATGTTTGCCCAGGCTGTAGTAATGGATGCTGATGCTGAAATGGTTACCAAAGTAGGAACCGGCACCGATCTGCCATGCAGTTGCTCCGCCTACTTTGTAGCGATAGAATCCTAACGGGTTGTCTTTGATACCTTCGGAAGTGATGATGGCGATATCATAACCTACGGATAGTTCCCCGAAAAGGGTGATGATGTCGGTAAGACCGTAGCGGTAGTTTACACCCAGCATCAAGGGAATGTTGAAATATTGTGGGGTTTTGATACTGGCGGTAGCGTAGTTGTCGCGACGTTCACTGCGGAGCTGGTTCCAGAACAGGTCAGCGTTGAGGAATGGGGTAACTTCACCATAGCCGATATTGAAAATATATCCTGCACGGTAGCCGAAGCCCAATCCCATAGTGGCATCGGTACCGATATATTCACGTCCCATCAAGGGTTGTGTGGCAGGAATGGCGGGGTTGGAGCTGAATTGAGAGGTTGGTATGCCAGCATTGAGATATACCGACTGTTCTAATTGTGATTTTGCAGTTTGTGCTGCAAAACAGAGAATAGCTGTAAGGGCTAATGCTTTGAATTTGTTTGTGTTTTTCATAATATGATTTTTATTTTGATAGTGCAAAATTATACATAATATTTCGTATTTGCAAATTTTTTTGTATATTTGCATAAAATTGTTTGTTGTTAAAAACTCGGAAACATGTTGAAAATAAGAAGAATACTTGCAAAATTGCCTATCTTTTTAATGGCTATATTTGGCAGTAGTGCTGTTGCACAAAACGAAAATAACCCTTTCCTGACAGAGTTTAAGTTGGAAACTCGGGCTGATGTGATGTCCAATTTTGTGCCAGGCGGCAGCACCAGCGACAACAACACTGCTCTCACTGGACGCTATTTTAACCTTCATCTGGGGGGCAACCTTACTGACAGGTTTTCGTATTATGTGCGTCAGCGTTTCATCGCGACGGATGGCTCTGTTAAGTTTTTCGACAATACAGACTTCCTCTGGCTGAATTTCAAACTGAACAGCAACTGGTCGTTCCGCGCCGGAAAAGATGCCTTGTTCGTGGGCGGTTTTGAATATGATGCACGTCCTATCGATGTGATGTATTCGGCTTATTATTGGGACAACTACTATTGCTTCCAGCTGGCCGCTTCGGCTACCTGGACCAGCAACGACGGCCGTCATAAATTGATGGCACAGTTCGGTACTTCACCATTCGCCTTCACGGGTTCCCCATACGGCGAACAGGATCTTTTCAGTTACAATCTGATGTGGATGGGGCAGCTGGGCGAGCATGTGAACACTTTGTGGTCGGTCAATGCGTTTGATAACGGAAATGATAACCATGGCTCCGGCTTTCTGGGCAATATCGCGTTAGGTACGCAACTGAAATACGATAAATGGGACGGCTATCTGGACCTGATCTGCCGCAGTCAGGAATTTATGTTCGCTGAAGTGGATTATTCTGTGGTGAGCCGGATCAACTGGAATGCAACCGATGACCTGAAGGTGTTCTTCAAGGGCGGATACGAGTATAACAGCGATGATCACCCATATTTCTCTGATATGCTGAATTACGATATAATGTCAGTTCCAAACAGCACAAACTGCTTTTACGGTGTTGGTGTGGAATACCGTCCTGCCATCTGTAAAGATGTAAGAGCCCATTTCTTTGTAGCGGACTATAATCGTGATATGCATGGATCTGCCGGGACTTCCAATATAGAAAGCTTGATGGTGAATCTTGGTCTGACTTGGGATATAAATATTTTGAAACATATAAAATAATAGTTATGGCGCGTAATACGAATAAGAAATCAAAAGGAACGCTCGGACTTATAGTGTTTCTGATTGTCTTTTTTGCCTTTTTCGGTGGCCTTTCTGCAGCCATGGGGCTTCAGAATATGCTTGGGACTTTTATGCAGACGGCATATCATCTGTTACTTGAAACTGTATTGTATATCTGTGCAATATGTGTGATGACCGGTGCTATCAGTAAGTTATTTGTGGAATTTGGTGTAGTGGATCTGTTGGAAAAACTGCTCCGCCCGTTGATGAAACCCCTGTTCCGTCTGCCTGGTGTGGCTTCACTGGGAGCCGTGATGACTTTTTTGTCGGATAACCCAGCCATCATCACGTTGAGTAAAGACAAGTCATTCTCAAAATATTTCAAGAAATACCAGATGGTTTCTCTAACCAATTTTGGTACGGCCTTCGGTATGGGGTTGGTTGTGGTTTGTGTGATGGTATCATACGGTTATGGTAAGGGCGCGCTGGTCGGGCTGTTTGGTGCGGTATGTGGATGTATTATCTCGACCCGCCTGATGCAGCGTTTTACGCTGAAAGCCTATCCGGAATATGATTCTCCCGCTTTGACCGAAGCAGAACTGAAGATTCTGGACATGCAGCAGAATATGCAGGAAAATATCAGTTCTCTTGATGCAGAATTGGATGTGGATCAAGCTGCTGTTGTTGAACTTCAGCAAAAAGAGAAGAAGAGCGGTTTTATGCGTGTACTGGATGCTATTCTGGATGGCGGTATGGACGGTGTGGCTATTGGAAAGGCTATTATTCCGGGAGTTCTGGTGATTTCCACCATTGTAATGATGCTGACCTTCGGACCGGCAGATGCTTCCAAAGGGTATGCCGGCGTGGCTTACGAAGGTGTGCCAGTAATCCCTTGGCTTGCAGGAAAGATCGATTTTATCTTTGACTGGCTGTTCGGATTCAAAGCACCGGAACTTATCGCATTCCCGATTACGGCATTGGGCGCTGTAGGTGCAGCTTTGGGCTTGATACCTGGATTTGTTAATGCCGGTATCATCGACAACAATGCAATCGCAGTATTTACCGCTATGGGAATGTGCTGGAGCGGTTATCTTTCAACCCATACAGCAATGCTTGATTCTATGGGATACCGTAACTTGATTTCCAAAGCTATAGGTGCGCATACAATTGCTGGCTTATGTGCCGGTATTATAGCGCATTTTATGTATGTTTTACTTGCAGCAATCTTTTAATATCGTAATATATGACTCCAATAGTTAGTATTATAATGGGCAGTACTTCCGATCTTCCGGTCATGGAAAAGGCCTGCCAGTTTTTTGATGAGATGGAGATTCCGTTTGAGGTAAATGCGCTTTCAGCGCACAGAACCCCAGCGGAAGTATCAGATTTTGCCCGTAATGCCCAGTCCCGTGGCATCAAGGTAATTATCGCCGGTGCCGGTATGGCTGCCGCCCTCCCAGGCGTTATAGCTGCAGAAACGCCGCTTCCTGTTATCGGTGTGCCGATTAAAGGATCAGTTCTTGAAGGTTTGGATGCAACGTTTGCTATCATGCAGATGCCTCCGGGAATTCCTGTGGCTACCGTGGCTATCAATGGTGCGCAGAATGCTGCTATTTTGGCTATGCAGATGCTGGCCTTGGGTAATGAGGAACTTATGCAGAAACTCACCACCTACAAGGCTGGTCTGAAAAATAAGATTGTCAAAGCTAACGCAGAATTAGCTCAGTTGGACTATAAGTTCAAATGTTAAGACTATGATTACTATCGGAATAACAGGGACGCTCGGTGCAGGCAAAGGAACCATTGTAGATTATCTTGTTAAAAACAAGGGATTCGTGCATTATTCGGTTCGTGCTTTTATCACAGAAGAAATCAAGCGTCGAGGACTTGAGGTAAACAGGGATACCATGACAATGGTCGGAAATGATTTGCGTGCCCAGCATACCCCATCCTATATCGTTGAGGCTCTCTATGCCCAAGCTCAGGCGAGTGGTAACAATTGTATTATTGAGAGTGTCCGCACGCCAGGCGAAGTAGCTGCACTTAGGGGGAAAGAACATTTCTACCTTTTTGCTGTTGATGCAAAACCGGAAACCAGATATGATCGTATTGTGGTTCGTGGTTCAGAAACAGACCATGTCTCTTTTGAAACCTTTCTGGCAAATGAGCAGCGGGAAATGACCTCAGACGATCCCAATAAGCAGAACCTGAAGGTTTGTATTGAACAGGCGGATTATGTATTCGATAACAGTGGTTCTATCCAGGAACTGGAAGCCAAGGTAGAAGAGGTAATCACCAAATTGACATACGTGCGTCCTTCCTGGGATGAATATTTTATGGAACTTGCCAATACGGCTTCTAAGCGTGCTACTTGTGATCGTGGACGTAGTGGCTGTGTGATTGTGAAAGATCGCCAGTTGCTTGTTACTGGTTATGTAGGCTCTCCGTCGGGTCTTCCGCACTGCGATGATGTGGGACATCTTTTCCGCCAGACCATTGAGGCAGATGGCCGTATCACCAACCATTGCGTAAGAACTGTTCATGCTGAGCAGAATGCCATTTGTCAGGCGGCCCGCAGAGGTATAGCGCTTGAAGGCGCAACCCTTTATTGTCGTATGACGCCCTGCCGTACCTGTGCGATGCTCATTATCAATTGCGGTATCAAGCGCGTAGTGTGTGAGAGAAAATATCATGCGGGGGCAGAAAGTGAAGAACTCTTCCGTCAGGCAGGGGTTGAACTGGAGTTTTTCTATGATGAAGTCCTGCAATATTCACAACAAACTATTTGATACAGTGGTGGTTTTACAGATTGTTGAAAAATATATGTGAGCTTTTTGCTGTATATCAAAAAAACTTCGTATCTTTGCAAAACTTTTAATCCTAAAAAACAAAATAAAAAATGGCTTACAGAATTGATCCAGACAAATGCGCTGCATGTGGCACCTGCATTAACGAATGCCCTGTAGGAGCTATCTCCGAAGGTGATGTTTATTCTATCAACCCAGACGAATGTGCAAGCTGTGGTACTTGCGCAAGCGTATGCCCAATGGGTGCTATCTCTGAAGAATAATCTCATAGCGCATGAAGTTAAAAGCCGTTCTTTGGGACGGCTTTTTTTGTAAAGTATCTATTAACCCGTATAAAATATCTTATATGAATACAGTTTTTGATAATCTTCAGCCAGCTTCCGTATGGCGTTTTTTCAGTGAAGTGATGGCAATCCCCCGTCCTTCAAAACATGAAGAGAAAATTTCTGCGTACCTTGAAAAGTTCGGTCACGATCATAATCTCGAAACACTGCGTGATGAACTCGGAAATGTGCTTATCCGCAAACCCGCCGTTAAAGGTTTTGAGAACCGTCCCAGCGTCTGCCTCCAGGCTCACATGGATATGGTTTGTGAGAAGAACTCCGACAAGAAGTTTAATTTCAATACCGATTCCATCCAGCCACTCCGCGACGGGGAATGGATTACTGCTGATGGTACAACCCTTGGCGCTGATGATGGTATCGGTGTGGCTGCAATACTTGCAATCCTGGACGCTGATGATATTCAGCACGGTCCACTCGAAGCACTTTTTACGGTAGATGAAGAAACCGGTCTCACGGGTGCTGATGGGCTTTCCAACAATTGGCTGAAGAGTGAAATCCTCCTGAATTTTGATGATGAGGATGAAGGAGAATACTGTGTAGGCTGTGCTGGCGGTATCGATACTCTGGCTGATTTCAATTATCAGAAAGAATCCGTTCCTGCTAACATGTCGGCCTTTGAAATCCGTGTGTCAGGTCTTAAAGGCGGTCATAGTGGCGATGATATCAACAAGGGCCTTGCTTGTGCCAATAAACTGCTCACCCGGGTTTTGTGGGATGCTCAGTATCGTCTGGGCCTGCGTATCGCCCTTATTGATGGCGGAAATCTCCGTAATGCTATCGCCCGTGAGGCGTATGCCGTTGTTGTTGTCCCCAATGAGAATGCGGAGACATTGCAGAAGGCTGTAGCGTGTGCTGATACCAATATGCGTTTCGAGTTCCGTTCCACCGAACCTGACTTGAATGTGGCAATCACATCGGTTGCTATGCCGGCTTCATTGATTGACTTCCATTCTCAGGAAAATCTTCTGAATGCTCTTTATGCTTGTGCGCATGGGGTTCTTTCCATGAGCCGGGAGATTCCTAATTTTGTGGAGACTTCTACCAATCTGGCATCAGTCAAGATGGATGATGAAAAGATTTATATAACAACCAGTCAGCGCAGTTCTGTTGAAAGCGCCAAGATTGCTGCCGCACAAAAGATTGAAGCGACCTTCCGCTTGATTGGTGCTAATGTCCAGCACAGTGACGGCTACCCCGGATGGACTCCTAATCCCGATAGCAAGGTGCTGAAGGTTGGTGTAGATGTTTATCGTAAGCTTTACGGTAAGGAACCCGTTGTGCGCGCTATCCATGCCGGTCTTGAATGTGGACTTATCGGTGAAAAATATCCTAAGATGGATATGATTTCCTACGGTCCGACATTAAGAGGTGTACACAGCCCTGATGAACGCATCGAAATCCGTTCTGTAGAGATGTTCTGGAACCAGACGCTGGCTATCCTGAAGTCGATATAAACGCATTTGTCAGATACAATTAAAGGCTCCAGATCTGGAGCCTTTATTGTTTTATTGAAATTAATTGCTATTCCTGAGCGGGTCCGTCAGCCTCCGAACCATCGGTGGTGTTACGCTCAAGTTCCATCTTGCCGAACCGGAAGGTGATACCGCCGCTGATAAATCTGCTGTTCAGGCTCCTGCTTGTGCTACCACTGCGGTAGTAGGGGTTTGTGTTTTCTCCGCCGGAACCGATTTTGTAGCCCCAGTTGAAGATATCCTGAATGTTTATGAAGGCGCTGAGTTTACGTTTGAAGAAGTCTGCTCTCACGCCGCAGTTTACAAAATATCTTGCACTGTTTTCTCTCATCAGTCCGATGGTTGGGGAGGTGTAGTTTGCGCTTACATGCACCTGATAGCGCTGGAAAATCTTTGCCCAGCCGTTCAGGCGGATGGAGTAGCTCCACTTGCTGTTCTCCACCTCGTTGCCGATTCGCTGGAACTGTGTATGATATCCATAGTTATAAAGGTTGGCATACAGTCGGAAATTGATGAATCCGGAAGGCCTGTACATTACGTTTGCAGAAGTACCGTAGCGCCAGGATGTTCCGATATTGTAAGGCATGGTATAGTTTACAATACGACCGATAATAGGGTCAGCTTCTTCTGTTACGTCGGTAAGGTTATCGATTTCTCCGGTGGAGAGTCTTCCGTAGGCCTCCAGACCGACAGATCCGAATCTCTCAAAGAATTTCGTCCAGCCGGCTTCAGCGTTGTGAGTATAACTCTGATGCAGGTCTCGGTTACCGGTGGACCAGCTGTCATCCGTATAATGCTTGTATGTCGAAAGGTTCGAGGCGTTGGGATTACGCATACGCAGCGAGTAGTTGAGCTTGTAGTTGTGCATCTCTTTGGTGCGGTAGCTCAGGTGGATCGAGGGATTGAAGGTCAGGAAGTTGTAGGTGGTATCGTCTGCATAGCTGGTCTCGGAATAAGCAAAATGGTTATTCGTATAGGCGGCACCCAATCCCAGTTCCAATGTGAATCCGCCCCAGCGGTGGGTCCATTCAGCGTCCCCGTTAAGTTCGTGGTTCTGCTCCTCAAACACATAGCGGCGCAGCAGGTCATACAAGGCGGGATCCAGCGTCATCTCTTCGGTATATACGTCGTCGAGCAGATAGGGGCGGTAGTCGCTGTTGTCGGAGGAGTAGCGGTATCCGAATCCGTAGCTCATATCTCCGTCCTGAGAATAGGGTCGGTTGTAGCGGGCATTGAGGGAGACCGAATTGTCGTGACTCAGCGATTCGTTGTATTTGTAGAATGACTGGTTTCTCGGGTCGGAGTCGGTCTGGGTATAGATACGGGAGTTTGCGCTGCCGTTCTCGCCGCTGCTCATGTTTCCGAAGAGGCTTACTCTCAGGTTGTGCCCGTCTTTGTTGAACTTGTGGGTATAGTCGCCTCCGAACATCGAGAAGAAGCTCCGCGAATCGTTCTGGTTGTCGGTGGTATATTCATAGATGTTTCCGCCGCTGAAGCTCTGGTCGCGGAGCATCCATCCGTCGGAAGCGGAATTTCCCCATGATCCGTTTCCGCTGATCCAGGCCGAAACATCGCTCATAGAGTCGATTTCGTAACTCATGTTGAGTGAGAAGTTGAGACCGTAATTTTTTGAGAGACTGGTTGAACTGTCCACCTGCCGCATTATGGTATCCAGATTGTTGGTATCAGCTCCCGTGCGGGTAACGCTCCATCCGCTGCCTTCGCTTTCCCTGCGGCTGAAACGGCCGCTGATATGTCCGTTGATTGTCAGCCGCTCGTTGGCCCAGGAGTAGCTTGCCCAGGGACTCACATTCGGCTGTGAAGCGGCATTCACGCCGAACGAAAGGAAGTGGTTGCTCTTGATGTAAGCCGAAGTGATGATGTTGATGACCGCTTCGGCCTCGGTTGCGTATTTTGCGGAAGGATTGGTGATCGTCTCAATGCGGGCGAGCGCGTTGGCGGGAAGCGTCTCCAGATAGGTCTTGAGATTTTCTTCGGTCAGTTTGGAGGGCTTGTCGTTCACCCAGATTTCCACGCTGCTCACGCCGCGCAGGGAGATGTTGCCCTCGATATCCACCTCTACTCCTGGAGCATTCTGAAGCGCATCGTTGGTGGTCCCCGACTGGATTGTGGGGTCTTCCTCCACATTGTAAATCATCTTCTCGCCGTCCATCGAATACAGGGGCCGTTCTGCCGTAATGGTCACCTCCTTCATCGTAGCGGCGCCGGGCTTGAGTTTCAGCATACCCAAAGCTGTATTGTTTTCTACGGTAAAAGGTATCATTCTGTTCTGGTATCCGATATAGGAGGCCCTGAGGATATAGTTTCCGGCCGGGATTTCTGCAATCTCAAAATATCCGTCCAGGTTGGTGGAAGTTCCTTTCAGAAAGGTGCTGTCCTCCTGATAGAGGATTGCCACATTCATATAGGCGAGCGGCTCCTTGGAAACACTGTCGCAGAAAGAGCCCACGACTTTGAAGGTCGAACCTTCCGTAACATGTCGTTTCTGTTTTACGGTAGAAGACCGTTGTTCCATATTCTGCATCTGTCGCATGTCGCGGGGACGGTCTCCGCGCGGGCCGTCGTGAAAACCGCCGCCGGGATGACCGCCCGGACGCGGTCCCGGCATTCCGCCACCTGGCCCCTGAGCCATAGATGCTGTTGCAAGCGTAAGTGTGATGAGCAGACAAAATAATTTTGCCATTGTTGTCAGTGATTGTTTCATTATATGATTTTTTATTCTTATACTTATTTAGTACCTGTTAATCCGTTTTTATTGCGTAACGGATGTTATTATATTCAGTGACTGTTTCCAGCGTTTTGTAAATGTGCTGTTTATGTGCTTGGGCGAAAGGCTCAGCCTTGATAATTCATATTGCAAAGATACAACTTATTTTTCAATCCGAGAAATTTTTCTCTTTCGGCCGCCATACCACAGCCTTCCCCGTTTCTTCGGCCTACGGTTCATTTCAGAAAATTCCCTTCCTGGGATGTCATTTTCCTGCGGTAACTCCCTTCTATCTTCTTTTTATCTCCATATTAACTTCTTTTTATCACCTTTCCTTAGAATAAGAGATAGAAAAAAGATAAAAAGAAGATAAAAAGAAGATAGCAGGGAGTTACCCAATATAAAAGACTTCCAGACAAGGGGATAACTCTCATCTCATGGATAAGAGAAAAAAGGAGAAAAACGGCCTCTTTACAAAGGAGACATCGTTTTTCTTCTCCATAGAAGGGTTGTCGGCTGGGGGCTTCTGCCTTTCCGCTATATCTGTATATGGGTTTTCCGCTTATTTCAGGCGGAGGGTTTCCCCTTCGGTTGCGGGTATGGTATTGGGAAAGACGGCTCGGGCTTCCTCAAGAACCGGGTCCAGTTCCTTGTAGCGGGCGCTGAAATGTGTGAGCATGAGCTGCTTGACTTCTGCGGCTTGCGCCAGCTGTGCGGCCTGGTGTGCGGTAAGGTGGCCTTTTTCGAGTGCGAGCGGAGCGTATTTGTGGGTGAACGTACTTTCGAGACAGACGAGGTCGGCGTGAAGGAGATGTGGTATGAGGTCCTCGTTGTATCCCGTGTCACTGCAATATACGTAGCGCCGTGGATGTCGTGGGGAGAGTTCTTCAAAGGAGAATCCGTAGGTTTCGATGGAATGGTGGAGCGGAAAAGCCGTTACCCGGACCTTGTTGTCTTCAAGCAGTATCTGGTTTCCGGAAATGACATGGTAGCGCACTTCAAAATCGATATGACTCCCGCAGACGCTGAAGAATGGGGTGAGTATCTCCTGAAGCCCTTTTGGCGAATAGATGTCGATAGGGTCTTTGCGTCCGCAGAGGTGCATGGTGGAAAGCAGTCCGGGAAGCCCGAAGACGTGGTCTCCATGGAGATGGGAAATGAAAATTCGGGTCATGGACTGGAGTTTCTGGTGGGCGATACGGAGCTGGGTCTGGGTTCCTTCTCCGCAATCAATCATGTAGCGGTGGCCATCTACGGTAATTACCTGACCGCTGCAATGACGGCCGTGGGCGGGCAGCGCTGCTCCGCATCCTAATATGGTGATTTCCATCATCTTGCTTTGCTGTATAGAAGTGCGCCGGTATGGGTGTCGAAGAGTGCCTGTCGGGTGGATTTCGGGAGTGCCATTACGGGACCGAACTGTAGAATCGGGAGCTCTTTTTCTACTACGATGCCGTCGAGAATGATGCTGACAGTTGCCTTTTCAGCCAGCCGGTATTGGATCAGGTTTCGGCTGGCAGGGGAACCGTAGCGTGGGGTGTGGCGGCTCTTGCCGTCAGACATCGGACGGAGTGAGGGGGACTTGTGCCCGTTGGCGCGGTAGTTGATGAAGCGGGCCGCATCGCGTAAGGTGTTGAGTGAAGTTACCTTACAGATAACCGGAACAGCTCCCGCGTAGGAGGAATCCACGATACCGGCGTCAGGGCTGAGATAAAGCAGCGTAGCGGTAGCTTCTCCCATTGCCCCGTTGCTCAAGGGCTGTGGGGTAAATGTATAGGTAACCTGAGTGGAACGGCGCTTGCCGATAAATAGGTCGGAAAGGTCGGAAATCCGTTGCTGAATCTGCTGCATCGCCTTGTCGAGTTCCTCCCCGGAAAGTGAGGATTCAAAGGAGGAAAGTTCCTGCCGGCGTTCCTCAAGGGAATGAATCTCTTCAGCGGCATCCCTGGCGCGCATACGGATCGACTTTACATCCTTGTTGCTGAGTACCTTGGAAGGCTTTCCCGGAGCATCGTAGCGGGTGTAAACTGTGTCGTTCCGGTCGTAGAGATTATAGAAGTTTGGTACTTCCGGAGCGGCAGGAGCCAGCACTGTCGGGGCAGTCCCTTCCGCGGGCTTCCGGGTCGGCTCCGCATCCATACCGATGCTTCTGATCATCAGGTTCTCCACCTGTACCGAAGTGTTGTGCGGCACCACATAGAACATCTGGCTGCGGTCGGGCAGGGTAATCGCAGATATGTCGGCCACAGAAAGTTCAAACGTAGGGGTTCCGCTCTGAAGACCGAGAAATTCTTCGGCATAATCGGCGTAAGGAGCTTCACGTCGGTCGCGGAAGGTATAGTTGAAAGTTATCTGGACAGTGGTGGCGGGCAAGGCATAAACTACTCCGCCTCCGATGTTGTTCCGGGGCCGTTCATCAACCGAATAGACGGAATAGCGGGAACAGGAAGCGCACAGAACAGCGAACAGTAAAGAGAGAATTGCCCTTTGTCCCAGCGGACGGAATTTATTAATTAATTTCTTGATATACATTATAATATTTGCGAATTGAGAATAGCGAACCGGGAATTGTTGAGACTGCAAAATTACCAAAAAAAATTGAAATGAAAAGGCTGCTCTTTGATTTTTTTAGGAAATTAAGTTTTTTTATATTGGCGGAATGCTTTTTTTTGTGTATCTTTGCACAATGAAAAAAAATGAATGAAAGTATTCGGTCGATTATAATATATTGAAGAATAACAGATTGAACAGATATTCGGCAGGCTTTCATCAGCATAAATCTAAAGAAATCCATGAAACTGAAAAAGATTCTTATTTATTTAGTGTCAGTCCTGACAGGTATATCGGGTATAGCGCAGACATTTACCGTGAGCGGTACTGTTACCGACAAGGTAACGGGTGAGACCCTGATAGGCGCTACCGTGATGGACAAAAACAGCGGAAAGGGAACCATCACAAATTCATACGGATATTACTCTCTGACCCTACCAGGCGGAGAGGTGGTGCTCAGGGTTTCTTACGTAGGCTATAAGACGATATGGGATAGCATTTCCGGGAATGGAGACCGCCGCGATTATGCAATGGACCCAGCCACGAGTCTTGAGGAGGTGGTGATTACTGCCGACCGTATCACCGGCCATAAGTCTTCACAGATGAGCGCCATTGAAGTACCGGTAGAACAGTTGAGGTCGGTACCGGTGATATTCGGCGAGGCTGACGTACTGAAAGCCCTGCAGCTGCTGCCGGGCGTGCAGAGTGGTACGGAAGGGATGAGCGGTATGTATGTGAGAGGCGGAGGCCCCGACGAGAATCTGTTCCTGTTGGATGGGGTTCCGCTATATAATGTGAATCATTTAGGCGGGTTCTTTTCGGCATTCAACAGTGATGCCATTAAGAATGTGACGCTGTATAAAGGCAGTTTCCCCGCACATTTTGGCGGACGGTTGAGCAGTGTGCTGGATATAACCACGAATAACGGCAACGATAAAGAATATCATGGCAACGTAAGTGTGGGACTGATTTCCGCCAAAGTGTCGGTAGAAGGCCCCATTGTGAAGGAAAAGACCACCTTCAGCCTTTCGGCACGCAGGACCTACGGAGATGTGCTGATACAGCCGTTTGTCTCCATGGTAGGACTGGCGGAAGGTCTGAAAACCAACGTCGGGTATTATTTTTATGACCTTAATGCCAAGGTGACCCATAAGTTCAGCAACAAAAGCCGCCTGTATGCCTCCTTCTATTCCGGGGATGATGATGTGTATTTCAGAATCAAGACACGCAGCGGGTTGCTGTATGCTAACGACTATAACGAATTCATGAGTATGAAATATAAATGGGGTAACCTTGTCGGGTCGATACGGTGGAACTATGAGTTGAACCCCAAGTTATTTATGAATTTAAGCGGTTCATATACCCGTTACAGAAACAATATTTCCTTAGGTGAGGAAATTGAAAGCTGGTATGGCGATGATTATACGTATGAGATGGCCGAGATGTCGTATAAGTCGGGAATCAGGGATATCACGGGAAGAGCAGATTTTGATTATGCGCCCAACAACGACCACGCGGTCAAGTTCGGAGGCAACGTGACCTATCATCTGTTCTCGCCAGAAACATTCGGCGTGAAGATGGAGGAAGATTACGATGGAACATATACCAATATGGACACCACGATAGGAATGCAGAAAATACGCGCCACGGAGCTGAACGGGTATATTGAAGATGATTGGAGTCTGAGTGAGAGTCTGAAACTGAATGGCGGAGTGCTGCTGAGCGGCTTCGGGGTACAGGGAAAGTTCTATCCAAGCGTGCAGCCGCGGTTGAGCGGCAGATGGCTTTTGAGTGATGATCTCTCTATAAAAGCCGGCTATTCCTATATGACGCAGTATATGCACCTGTTGAGCAATACCAGCATCAATCTGCCCACGGATTTATGGGTTCCGGTAACAGCAAGAATTGCACCGATGAATGCCCATCAAGTGGCGGTGGGCGTATTCTACAACCTAAAAAACATAGTAGATCTTTCGGTGGAAGGATACTATAAGAGTATGTCAAACCTGATGGAATATAAGGACGGCGCATCGTTTTTCGGAAGCTCTCTCGGCTGGGAAGACAAGGTATGTATGGGTGACGGCTGGGCCTACGGCGTGGAGTTTCTGGCGCAGAAAACGCTGGGCGACTTTACGGGTTGGATAGGCTATACCTGGAGCAAGACCGAACGCAGGTTTGACCGCCCCGGCGAGGAACTCAACCAGGGAAGAGTATTCCCCGCAAAATATGACCGCAGACATGATGTCAGCATCGTTCTAATGTATAAACCCAACAAAAAGTTCGACTGTAGTCTTACCTGGGTGTACAATACAGGTAACGCCACTACGCTGGCGTTGCAGCGGTATAATGAGGAACATTCAGGAGATTATGGATATTACCAGCTCGATTATGTGGAAAGCCGCAACAACTTCCGTATGCCTGCCTACCACAGAATGGACGTGAGTGTGAATTTCCACAAGCAAAAGAAACATGGCGTGAGAACCTGGAGCGTGAGCGTGTATAACTTATATAACCGTCAGAACCCGTTTATCATCTATCAAAGTGACAACTATCATTATAATTATGACGGAGTGCATTATGGTTCGGCTTTAGTGCAGCTTTCGATATTCCCGATACTGCCAAGCCTTTCTTATATCTATAAATTTTAACGATTATGAAAATGAAACATATTGTAAGACTCTGCTTAGGACTGGTGCTGATGGCAACCGGTTGCGAGAAAGTAGTGGAATTTGATATCGAAGATCAGGAACCTCTGGTAGTAGTGAACTGCAAGGCTGTGGAAGGCGATTCTGTATGGGTGGAAGTAACAATGAGCAAGTTTTTCTTGTCTGACGGGGAAGACGTGCCCAGAGTGACCGATGCAGACTGTCGCATGTGGTTCAACGGAGAGGAAGTGGCTGGAGCCGCTGCTGGTGAGACACCGACGGACCCCTGGTCCGGCCCGGGCTGGTATCGCTTTGACCGTAAAGTTGAGGAAGGCGATACGCTGAAACTGAAAGTTACTGTGCCGGGACATGAACCGGTAACAGCTCAGACAGTCGTACCCCATAAGCCAGCAATCACAAGTGTGGATACCACAACGGTCATGGATCAGTATGGGGACCGGGAAATGAAAATCCGATTTGTGCTGAATGATCCGGCAGATGAACATAATTATTATTGGGTCCGGATAAGGCGTCATGAGAGTGAATATGGTTATTATGATTATATTTCTGATGAGTATTTCACATGTGAAGATATGCTGTTGGTAAACCAGACCGATGTCATCAGCATGATAGGCGGAATGGGAACGACATTTGAGGGCGAAGACTTGTTCTTTACAGACGAAAAGATTAACGGGCAGGCTCATAATATAGAATTGAGTTTCTATAATTACTGGTCGTATAATTACGAAGAAGGAACTCCCGGGGAGGATGATTCCTATGCGGAGTTGATTCTTGAGGTGGCTTCGCTTTCGGAAGATATGTATCGTTATCTGATGACGACCAGAAGTTTCAACGATTTGGATGAACTGTTCGGTGAGGCAGTGCAGGTTTACAACAATATTGAAAATGGTATAGGAATTCTTGGTGGGGTATCTGTGAAGCAGTACCGGCTGGCGCAGTATGTGTATCAGAATGATTATGATTATATGACAAACGCAAAATAACAATATAATGAAGAAATATATAGTGTTGTGGTTACTGATGGCGGGTTTTGGGTTACATGCCCAGAATTATACCATAAGCGGAACCATAACAGATAAGCAGACAGGAGAAACGTTGATTGGTGCTACAATCGTAGATGGACACAGTGGGAAAGGTACTGTAACCAATGCGTATGGCAGATATTCCCTGACGCTTAAAAAGGACAGTGTGCAACTCAAGGTTTCCTATATCGGATACCAGTCGGCAAAGAAGAATTTTTATCTGGCATCCAATGAGGAATACAATGTTGCGCTGTCTTCCTCGACCGATTTGCAGGAGGTCGTCATAACAGCTGAAAAGGTAAACGGGGTAAAATCTTCGCAGATGAGTGCTATCGAAATGCCCGTAGAACAATTGCAGGCGGTTCCGGTGATGTTCGGGGAGGCGGATGTCCTGAAGGCGCTGCAGCTTCTTCCTGGCGTGCAGAGTGGAAGCGAAGGTCAGTCGGGTATGTACGTGAGAGGCGGAGGACCTGATGAAAATCTCTTTCTGTTAGACGGTGTACCTGTATATAATGTAAGCCATTCCGGAGGCTTCTTCTCGGCGTTCAACAGCGACGCCGTAAAAAATGTAACGCTCTATAAGGGTAGTTTCCCAGCACGATTCGGAGGCAGATTGAGCAGCGTTCTGGATATAACCACCAATAACGGAAATGATAAAGAATATCATGGCAATGTGAGTGTGGGGCTGATTTCGGCGAAGATAGCGGTAGAAGGACCCATTGTAAAGGAAAAGACCACCTTTAGTCTTTCGGCACGCAGGACCTACGGGGATTTTGTACTGCAACCCATCATACCAAGACTGCTCGACCAAAGCGGTAAAGATGTGAATGTCGGATATTACTTTTATGATATCAATGCTAAAGTAACGCATAAGTTCAGTGACCGGAGCCGCCTGTATGCCAGCTATTATATGGGCGATGATGAGATGTATTCCAAACTTCAGATGGGAAACATCGTAACCGCATATATGTATCAGGATGATTATTTGAAGTTCGGTTATCACTGGGGTAATATTGTTGGCTCATTAAGGTGGAATTATGTGATTACGCCCAAACTTTTCATGAATGTAAGCGGATCCTATACCCGGTATCGTAACTATGTACTTTTTGGTACAGAACAGCATTATACCATCAATGAAGAGACTACGATGTTCGATATGAGCATGGATTATAATTCTGGAATAAACGACCTTACAGGTAGAGTTGATTTCGACTATACGCTTAATCCGAACCACAATATGAAGTTCGGCGTGAACTATATATACCATACTTTCAAGCCTGAGGTGCTTTCTACACAATTGACTTCAGGAGATAATCTCGGTAATGAAGGTTATGATATTGATACCACTATTGGCGGGTTTGTAATCAACGCTCATGAAATTATGGGGTTTATCGAGGATGACTGGTCGATATCGGATTATGTGAAAGTTAATGCGGGATTGAACTGCACGGGATTTAAGGTTCGCAATTCTTTTTATCCGAGTCTTCAACCCAGGGTGAGCGGGCGTTTTTTACTGAATGATGCCTGGTCAATGAAGATAGGGTATGCCTGTATGACACAATACTTGCATCTTTTAAGTAACAGCAGCGTGAGTCTGCCTACCGATTTGTGGGTTCCGGTGACGAACAAGGTGAAGCCGATGACCTCGAACCAGATAGCCGCAGGCGTGTTTTACAGTTGGAAAAATACCGTGGATTTCTCATTGGAAGGCTATTATAAGCGAATGACCAATCTCTTGGAATATAAGGAAGGCACCAGCCTCTTCGGAAGTACCGAAAGCTGGGAAAGCAAAGTGTGTATGGGTGACGGATGGTCGTACGGAGTAGAACTTCTTGCCCAAAAGAGCGTAGGCAAGTGGACCGGATGGGTAGGCTATACCTGGAGCAAGTCTGAAAGGCTTTTTGATAGAGAAGGGCAGGTCTTGAATCAAGGCCGTGTATTTCCTGCAAAATATGACCGTCGTCATGACCTCAGTATCGTGATCACATATAAGCCTAACAAGAATTTTGACTGTAGTGTGACCTGGGTTTACAGTACAGGCAATACTGCCACACTTATGACTCAGAATATTGTAGATCCGACGGGTAGCACAACGATTACGCTGGATGAATACGGAAATCCGGTTATCACGGAAGAACCTCTGTCAGTTGGCTATATGGAATCCCGCAATAATTACCGACTGCCGGCATATCACAGAATGGATGCCGGTGTGAATTTCCACAAACAGAAAAAACATGGTTTGAGAACTTGGAGCATCAGTGTGTATAATCTCTACAATCACCAGAATCCGTATCTGATATATCAGAGTTCATCTCTGGGATTGGACGACAACAAGAAGCTGATGCAGCTTTCAATCTTCCCGATTCTTCCAAGTATATCCTATATGTTTAGATTTTAACGGTTATGAATATGAAAAATATATTTCTGAGCGCTGGTGTCATACTCTTGCTGATGCTGGAAGGCTGTAAGAAAGAAATCGATTTTACAGGCCATGAGGGTGAACGTCATGTAGTGGTGATGTCACAGCTCGATCCGGATAGTAACATCTGCATAAATCTTGCCTTTACGCAATTCTTTCTCGACAATGGCCCTGTGCAGACAATTGACAATGCCGACCTTCATCTTTGGATCAACGGCACGGAATATTCCCCAGATGCTGTTTCTAATGGAAATTATTGCTTCAATATGAAACCTCATGCAGGGGATAGTATCTGGTTTGAGGCGGCAATTCCTGGGTGGAATAATGTGAGCGCTGGGACGCGTGTGGTTTCAAGTCCGCAGATGAGTAATGTCCGCTTTTCCAGATCCAGGGAATTTGCATTTGTTCACATGATGGATATGTATGATATAAGGTTTCAGCTGGATGATCCGGTAGATGAACGGGAATACTATAGAATCCAGCTTTATGAACATATACAATGCCCAGCATACGATACTGTAGAGGCTGTAGATACTATCCAGACTTCCATGTTTGCATATCTCGGTCTGAATGAGGCCGGAGACACAACCTCTCCCGGAATCAACAATGCCGCTATGGCTTCAGAGGTTCTGCTCTCGGATGCCTATTTCAATACGCCATCCAAGGATGTGTTGTTGCTTACGATGCCTATAGTCGATACGACAGGACTTTTGCAGCGTGATTATTTTGTGAGGGTTTCTACCTATTCAAATGAGACTGCCAAGTATCTTTCCACGGTATGGTCAGCCTCATCTATGATGGCAATATTTGCTGAGCCGGTTCAGGTCTATAGCAATATCAAAGGCGGAATCGGCATCTTTGGTTCCTCATCCAAAAAAATGATAAAAGCAACGTATATTCCAATTGATGATAAAGATGATGAAAGTACTCATAACAGATAATACCCATTCTATTTTGCAGGAGGAACTCTTGCGGGCAGGTTTTTCGGTGGATATAAGAACCGATTTGGATTACCATTCGCTACTTGAGATTGTGAATGGCTATGACGGGCTTGTGGTGAGAAGTAAAATTAATATTGACAAACCATTTCTTGACCATTGCACCAGACTGAAATGTATTGGCAGGGTAGGGGCAGGTATGGAAACTATCGATGTGGAGTATGCCGAACACAAAGGTATTCATTGCCTCAATTCTCCAGAAGGCAACCGTGATGCGGTAGGAGAACATGCTCTGGCCTTGCTTCTGGCCTTGTTTGATAAGATTCCTCTCGCAGATGCCGAGGTCCGTCAGGGTCTTTGGCATCGTGAGGCCAATCGTGGAATTGAGATTAAAGGTAAGACCATAGGAATTATAGGCTTTGGAAATATGGGCGGGGCCTTCGCACAGCGACTTCAAGGGTTTGATTGTCGGATTCTGGCGTACGATAAATATAAGACCCAATATGCCCCCTCTTATGTAGAAGAGGTCCCGTTGGCACAGCTCCAGCAGGAAGCAGACGTTATAAGCCTTCATGTGCCGCTCACGGATGAAACCCATTATATGGTCAATAAGGAGTTTATAGAAGCCTTTGCAAAGCCTTTCTACCTTCTCAATACCTCTCGTGGCGCGGTGGTACAGACCTCTGCTGTTGCAGCCGCATTTAAGGAGGGCAGAATCCTTGGTGCCGGGTTGGATGTCATAGAGTATGAAGATATGACCAAGGATGGGTTGGATATAGCTCAACTGCCCGCCGATCTCTCTTATCTGATTCATCATCCGCGTACGGTATTCACGCCGCATGTAGGAGGATGGACCATAGAATCGAAATATAAACTTGCCGCTGTGCTGGCGCAAAAAATAATTCAATGCTTATCGTAGGTGATTGTATCGTGTCCGAGAACGTGGCCGAAAAACGTTTTGCTTGTGACCTCTGCAAATGCAAAGGTCAATGTTGTGTCGAAGGTGATGCAGGAGCACCATTGGATGACGCAGAAATCCCTGTGCTGAAGGAAATATATCCTCAGGTAAAGCCATATATGACCCAGGAAGGAATAAATGAAGTGGAACGCACAGGCGTATTCACTCTCGATAATACAGAATCTCCTTGCACACCTTTGGTCAATAATCGCGAGTGTGCTTATGTAGTATGGGAAGATGGTTTGGCTCTGTGTGCCATCGAAAAGGCCTGGCGGGACGGTAAAATCTCATTCCAGAAACCGATTTCATGTCATCTCTATCCTATCCGCGTGGATGATTTCGGTGAGTTCAAGGCTGTGAACTATCATGAATGGGATGTTTGCAGATGTGCGCGGGGACCACAGGGAAAGTTGCTTTACGAATATCTCAAAACACCACTCATAAGAAAGTTCGGCGAAGCGTGGTATCAGGAATTGGTGGCGCAATGTGAAGAACGTTTTCGGTAAGCCGAGAGCAGAGGTGAATTTGACCCGGTGAGTCAAAGACCGACTCTTGAAAAGAAACATAATAAAGCATACAACGTAAAAAAAGAATAGTATATCAGACAATGAATAAAGAAAGAACTAAATTTCAGAACTGGGGAATCCCGTTTATTTTAATCGGCGTAATCCTGATCGTAGATCAGATTGTGAAAATATGGGTGAAGACACACTTGCACATCGGTGAAGAAATTCCCCTTATCGGTGATTGGTGTCTGCTTCATTTTGTTGAGAACGAAGGCATGGCATTTGGTATGAGTTTCGGCGGTAGTGTGGGTAAACTCATTCTGACACTCTTCCGTATCATCGCTTCATGCGTTATTATGTGGGCGATGTGTCGTCTCATTAAGAAAAATACCCATAGGGCTGTCGTTATCAGCCTTGCCCTTATCTTCTGCGGAGCTGTTGGAAATGTTATTGACAGCTGTTTCTACGGCTTGATCTTCAACGAAAGTTACTATAATGTTGCCCAGCTGTTTCCTCCCGAAGGCGGATATGCGCCGTTTGCTCATGGCAAGGTCGTGGATATGTTCTATTTCCCTTTGTGTGAGTGGGACTGGCCTTCCTGGATTCCGGGTCTTGGCGGAAAGCATTTCCTTTTCTTTAATGCCATATTCAATGTGGCTGATTCTGCCATTACAATTGGTGTGATAATTCTGATTATTGACCAGCTATTTTTCGATAAAAGCCGTCAGACGGAGGCCGTTTGCGAAGATGTTTCTGCTGAAGATGATAAAAAAGTTCAAGACGCAAATGCTTGATTTGTAGTTGTGTTGTGAATATTTTCGCTCTTTGAACTAAAAAAAATTTGGTCAATTGAAAAATTGTGTGTACTTTTGCACCCGATTTCAAGAGAGAAATTCGATGGCGTTGTAGCTCAGTTGGTAGAGCAGAGGACTGAAAATCCTTGTGTCACTGGTTCAATTCCAGTCAATGCCACAAAAAGGGAAGCAAAAATCAATGCTTCCTTTTTTTATTAAATATCATCAATTCATGTTAGAAGAAACCATTAATCAAGACATCAAGCAGGCGATGCTTGCTAAGAAGAAAGACGAACTTGAAGCGCTCCGTGCCATCAAATCTGCCCTCCTGCTGCTTAAGACCAGTAAGGATGCCGTAGATGGCGTGGTGCCTGAAAATGTCCAGATAGCCACGCTTCAGAAACTCGTGAAGCAGCGTCGCGAAACCGCCGACATCTATCTCCAGCAGGGACGTCAGGATCTGGCAGATGTTGAACTGTTCCAGGCCGGCATCATCGAACGTTACCTTCCCAAGCAGTTGTCTCGTGAGGATATCGAAACCGAAATCAAATCCATCGTGGCCGAACTCAATGCCCAGAGCATGAAGGATATGGGCCGTGTTATGGGGGTGGCATCTAAGCGGTTTGCCGGTGCTGCCGACAACAAGGTGGTATCTGAAATAGTCAAACAAATCCTTTCCGCTTGATATTTTTATGGAAACATTCAAACATCGCCATCCCATTCAGGTCAGGTTCAACGATGTGGACCAGATGGGACATATCAACAATGCCGTCATCATGGAATATTTCGACCTTGGGAAATCACGCTATTTTCATGACTCACATGTTCCTGTACGTCCTGAAGAGGGCGACTTTACGGTGATGATCGTTCATTATGAGGTCGATTTCATAGGACAGCTCCATGCGGATGATGCCATAGAGGTATGCACTAAGCTCGAAAAAATAGGCAACAAGAGTCTTACCATCCTCCAGCATATTCAGGTAAATGGCATTCCCAAGGTGGTCTGCCATACGGTAATGGCGGGCTACAGCCGTTCCCAGGCGGCTTCTGCCGTAATTCCAGAGGAGGTAAAAAGTTCGTTAATTGCATTTGAAAGTTGATTTTTCCGCTTTTCTTACAATAAAATTAAAATATACTCGTTATATACTCTGTTAATACAACCAAGTTATGTTACAACTGCAATATATCAAAGAGAATACTCAAGAAATCATTGAGCGACTCAAAATCAAAAATGTTCAGGACGTAGAGGCTCGTATTGCTGAGATATTGGATCTTGACAATCAACGCCGTGAACTCCAGAAGAAATGTGATGCTGTCAAGGCTGAACAGAACGCCATTGCCAAGGAAATCGGCATTCTCTTCAAGCAGGGCCGTCAGGAAGAAGCCAATGCCAAGAAGGCCGCCACCGCCGATCTGAAGGCTTCCGAGAAGGAACTTTCCGAACAGCAGGCCGCTGTTGAAAACGACTTAAACGCAAAACTCATTTCGCTTCCCAATGCTCCTCATATAACGGTTCCTCGTGGAAAAACGGCCGATGATAACGAAGTCTGCGGAGAGTTCGGTATCAAGCCCGATCTTTCCGAAAACGCGCTTCCTCATTGGGAATTGTGTGAGAAATATGGTCTCGTCGATTTTGAACTCGGCAACAAGATAACCGGTGCGGGATTTCCAATCTATAAAGGCAAAGGGGCACGTCTCCAGCGCGCTTTGATTAATTTCTTCCTCAACGAAGCCGCCAATGCAGGTTTTGTTGAAATCCAGCCGCCCCTCATGGTCAATGAGGCTTCCGGTCTCGGTACTGGCCAGCTTCCCGACAAAGAAGGTCAGATGTATGCCGTGCCATTGGACGGATATTACATGATTCCTACCGCTGAGGTCCCCATCACCAATATCTACCGCAATGTCATTGTATCGCCCGAACAGTTTCCGATCAAGCATGCCGGTTATTCTGAATGTTTCCGTCGTGAAGCCGGAAGTTACGGTAAAGATGTCCGCGGTTTGAACCGTCTGCATGAATTCTCCAAGGTGGAAATCGTAGTTATAGAGCATCCCGACCGTTCCTACCAGCAGCTGGAAGAGATGAAGGCACACGTAGGAGGGCTTCTCGACAAACTCGGTCTGCCTTATCGTATTCTCAAACTTTGCGGAGGCGATATCAGCTTCACCAGCGCCATGACCTTCGATTTTGAAGTCTGGAGCGCTGCACAGAAACGTTGGCTTGAAGTCTCCAGCGTATCTAATTTCGAGACCTTCCAGGCCAACCGAATGAAGCTCCGCTACAAAGATTCCGACGGAAAGACCAAACTTGCCCATACGCTCAACGGCTCTGCCCTGGCTTTGCCCCGTATCGTGGCCGCTTTGCTCGAAAACAACCAGACCCCAGAAGGTATTCTCATGCCCGAATGCCTCCAGCCATACCTCGGTTTCTCAGTTATTGATTAAGATATTGTTGAACCTATCATAGAAAGGAGCCCCCAACGGAGGCTCCTTCTTTATCGGGATTTCGTAAAAAATCATCCATACGTAGCCGAGTGGAACATGTGTTTGGCTTTGAGGAAAGTGAAGATAGCCAGTGGCTGTCGATAGTGGTCCCGTAGGGATTGCAAGCGGAGCGCAGCAAAACGGAGAATACCTAGGCTCACGACAAGGACTATCGGATTTGTGAGAGCGAAGTCTGCAATCTTTCTCAAAAATATGATCTATAATTTCTTCCGGTTAGAACAGATAACCCGCTTGGGAATCAACTAATAGTCAAGAATTCAAAAAAATACTTAGTATATAACATATTGATAATCACCACCCCCCAAAAAAAATGTAAACAATAGTATCTAAATAAGAAAAAAATTGTATCTTTGCATTTTGAATTTAGGTGCGAAGCGGCTAAACTAAGCTCTCCGCCGAACACCTAAGAACAGATAATTGAATTTTTAGAGCCTACCTAGAGAATTATGAAGATTAAAATAAAAAAAGCATGAAAAATTTTTTTTTAATAATCGGCAGTTGTTTGTTTTTTACTGCCATGGCTTGTACGCGTGACACTGATGACGAACACCATTGTATCTCGTTTTACAACGGATCTGCTTACAATGTATTTGTTGCAAAAAGTTATGACTATCCTGATACATCTCTTTGGCATACACAGAATGTCATGACCTTAGGTTGGAATTTAGAAGTCGGAGCACATAATTATAACAATGAAGCATTGATAAGTAGAGGATCATACGAAAGCAAATTTATTAGTATGGACACTCTGATAGTCTTCGTATTCAACTCAGATACCTTATCATCTCGAGGATGGGACTATGTAAAAGACCACAACAATGTAACACAACGCTACGATCTGAGTTTATCGAACCTCCGAAATCTCAATTGGAGGATTGCCTTTCCTCCTACAGAGGAGATGAGAAACATTAAGATGTGGCCTCCCTATGGAACCTACGATTCTAGGGGATTTCCTATCCAATAAATCCTTGATTTGCAATCGAGGTAATCCCTTGCCGTAGGCTATGTATAAATGATGGTACGGGCTGCCATGTCATTGCGACAGCCCGTTAATTAAACTAGATTGACAAAAGAGACAACACCCTAAATCAAACCGATAATTGAACTCGTCCGCACATAGAATAGAGTCAAGGTTCATCAGCCAAACTTACAAGTACGACGCCGCGAATGTAGATGTAAACAGTGGAGATGTAGTTAGTGGAAACTTATGTGCCACTCCAATAATGAGTGAGTTAAGCAAGACCCAAACTCCATATTTTGAAAAAACCGAAGCAAATATATCACAAGTTCAGAAGGAATCTGCGAATGGAGCGTTTGTGGTTGGAGTAACCAAAGGGCATGTGTGTATGGTTTCCACTAAAGATTATGAAATTACTAAATATTCGAATGGGAAATCTTCGACATATAACTATAAAGGAGGGTTGACAATAAATGTCAATGGCTCAACAACTAATGGTCGTGGCCCTAGAAAAAACAACAGCTCGTATAATTTAAAATATGCACATGCTGATGGATGGTATTCATTAAAGCCTCTAATAATTAATTTAAAACCAGTTAATATTACATTGGAATAAACACATGAAAAAGATTCTTATTGTCTATGTTGTTATCATGTCGTGTACTTGTCATGCACAAGAAAAACACCCATTGGAATTGCGTAATGTTAATAACACCTGTAGTTCTATGAATATACATAAATGTTTTGACAAGAACATCCATTCTTTATTGTTGGAGTGCCCATTCGGTGACCACAATTATTACAGATTGAATGATCTAACAGGAGAGATGATTCCTATTATTATTGATAAACCTTTATCTCCCATCTCTTTTTATACGGATGACACTCTTTTTTTATGGGACAAATCAAGTGGTAAATATTTATTTTACAGCATTAAAAACTCTATGGTTTCAGAAATCAAAAAACCAGCGTTCCTTTCAGTTCTTTCTGTACTTCCGAAAAAGATATATAATCGAGTGACATTTAATTCTGCATTAACAGAATGTGTATATTGGGACGACATGTGCGTATGGAGAGTCTCCCATGAGGCAGAAGAAGAACAACCACGCATAGATACCATTTTTAAAGCACAGGAATCATTCCCTGTCACGCATGTATTCTGTCTTTCTGACTCGATTTATGTGATTAATCGTTATGATATCCAAACGATGGAGGAAGTCTCTTTTTTATTAGATGCGAGGCAGAAGCACATTGAGGTCAACAAATCTGATTTCTTGATTAACGATTGTATGGATGACTATTGTATCGCTTGGAGAGACGGGGCCTGCTATGCGTGTCAATTTGACACTAATACTTTTGAATTAAAAATTACCATGTCCATATCTGCATCTGGTGGTTTGTATGGTAGGCTTGGATTTTTATCAAAGAACACTATTGCTTGGTATACTGGGGTTAATCTTGATTATCACATTTTTGAACCCGTACTGAATCAACAAAATTTACTTAATATAGAGAATTAGCAACTTCTTCCAGCACCTATCTATAAAAATGATTTTTGATACGCAATTCCATGACATGTGAGACCGGAAGCAGGTACTTGCCCCATAACAAAAACTGAAAAAAACAATAACAATTAAAACATTAAAATTATGTACAAACAAATCAAAAAAATCACCATGCTGCTTTTCGTGGCAGCCACAAAGCTTTCTTGAAATACTCTTGAAAATTAACTGAATGAACAGGCAATGCACATATAGTCTCAACCGTCTCTATGACAACTCTTCCCAGTTAGGCCAGTTGTTACAGGACAACACCTACAAGTACGACAACGTGGGCAATATCATCAGAATTGACGACAACGGTCTCAATGCACGCAACCAAAACTTCGAGTACGACAATATCAACCGTCTCATCTACTCGAAGGGTGGTATGAATTGCCACAGCATCAGAGTACAAAAGTAGAAGGGAGCAAATATGAGTAATAAGGTTTTATTGTTTGTTTTAGTGGCTTTTATTGCTTCATGTTCGAGCACAAAAACAAAATCCTATGAAGATGAATATTCTGAATACATTATTTCTAATGTAACAGAGTGCTTGGTAGATACACTATTTTCTCACAATGATACCGGAATCATTTCGTCAGTGGAGATACAGATAATAGGATATGTTAATGGTAGCGCAATTATTAAATTCGAAAATGGCGCTGGTAGATTTGAGGAGGTGTATTTAGCTGATTCTGTGCGGTATGTTTATAGGAATGAGTGGTATGATAACAGCCTTATTTTTATATATATGCCTCATGAAGATGTGTCAATGGGGAATATTATGTTAAAGTATAAATTCTGATGGCTGATATGATACTATTACACTACGCGATAATTTTAAAACCGAATTAGATGGAAGACTCTCACCAGAAAGGACATTGTGCGAAGAAACACGATATGCAAATCGGCCGCGTTTATTTCGGCACCCGCCACAAGGACCACGAACTGATGACGATAGGCT
>JAZUFZ010000019.1:0-68738 GCA_045640985.1 Bacteroidales bacterium | reverse complement strand
TATTGTTGTAAATAAGCTTCTTAGTAGAAAAATTAAGTCGGATAAGTTCAGAAAAAATCTCAAATCTCAAATCTCAGTTAAAAAATAAAGGGTATTCAATTTTCTTCCTACCTTCTTTATTTATATTGTATATTATATATTATATATAACTATTTAATAATTAATAATATATATATTATATGTATAATATAATATAAAATAAAATATAGCAAATAGAGGAGTATGTATCCCATTTTTTTTAACTGAGATTTGAGATTTGAGATTATTTTGGCTTTATCTGCTTCTCTATGAGGCTGTTGGGTATTTCCATCAATCACAGCTCTCCCGCAAATGGCGTATAATTGGCGTATAATTCCGCGTAGTTGAGATGGAGATCTTGACTTAGAGCTGCGGGAAACCGTTGGGACAACACAATTCGGAATTTCCGAAATTCAGCTGATAAGTAATTTCGTGGTATGGCCGTGGTATCTCCCTGGTATCTCTCTGGTATCTCCCTGGTATCTCCCTGGTAAGGCCGTGTTTTCTCCGTGTGTGGCACGGCGGAGGAACGGAGATATACCAAACCTACCCGCTCCTTGCTACGAAGCCATGACGACGGAAAAGTGAGCCCGTCAGTTTCCTTTTCCCATATCATCAGTTTTCGGGATCGGACAAGTCTTTTGGGAAATATTGGATTTGGAGGGTGGGGGAGTTCCCGACATCGTCGTCTTTCGGACCAGAAAGCAAAAGTCTGTCATTTGGTATATGAGAAAATTCTGCGACGGGCGGGAAGCAAGAAAAAGGGCTTCATCCTGTGGATGAGCCCCTTTTTATCAAAAAAATCTAAAACAAATTTTCCCGATGTTTGGATAATCTTCCTGATTATCTCTTTGCGTAGCGTTTGTACTTGTTCATGAACTTATCAACACGTCCGGCGGTGTCAACGAGTTTCAGTTTACCAGTGAAGAAAGGATGGGAAGTATTGGAGATTTCGAGTTTGATTACAGGATACTCGTTACCATCGGTATAAACAACGGTTTCTTTGGTTGCGGCGCAGCTCTTGCTCAGCCACATTGTGTCGTTAGACATGTCTTTGAATACTACCAATCTGTAGTTCTCTGGATGAATTCCTTGTTTCATTTTCTTTACTTTTTGCCGTTTAAGCAGTTGATCCTTAAACGATTGGGTTAAAACTATATTAATTTTCAGTGATGCAAAGTTACAACTATTTTTTCAATCTGCCAAATTTTTTGTGATTTTTTTATTTTTTTGTCGGTTTGCATCTTGGAAAATAACTGTTGTCTGTCCTGAGCGAAGTGGGTGTTATTTGCGTTTCAGTACGGCGTGAACCTTTTCCACGATATTGGCGGCTCTCAGACCATAGTTGGTGAGCATCTGGTCTGGGGTTCCGCTTTCGCCGAAACGGTCGTTTACGGCTACATATTCCATCGGAGTGGGGCAGTTGAGAGAGAGCGTCTGTGCTACGCTGTCGCCCAGACCGCCGTTGAAGAGATGCTCTTCACAGGTTACCACGGCGCGGGTCTTGCGTGCGGAAGCGATGATGGCATCCTTGTCGAGGGGTTTGATGGTGTGGATGTTGATGACTTCGGCGCTGATGCCTTCGGCTTCGAGGGTACGGGCGGCTTCGAGTGCTTCCCATACGAGGTGGCCGCAGGCGATGAGGCTTACGTCCTTTCCTTCGTTGAGGATCTGGGCTTTGCCTATTTCAAATGTCTGGTCTTCGGGGGTGAAGTTGGGCATTTTGCTGCGGCCGAGACGCAGATATACGGGACCGTTGAGTCTGGCGGCTGCGATGGTGGCTGCTTTGGCCTGGTTGAAGTCGCAAGGTACGAGTACGGTCATATTGGGCAGCGCCTTCATAAGGGCGATGTCTTCCATTGTCTGGTGGGTAGCGCCGTCTTCGCCTAAGGAAATGCCGGCGTGGGAACCGCATATCTTCACGTTCTTGTTGGAGTAGGCTACTACCTGGCGGATCTGGTCATAGATACGGCCGGTTACGAATTCTGCAAAGCCTCCGAGGAAAGGAATCTTGCCGCTCAGGGAGAGGCCGGCGGCAATACCGCACATATTGGCTTCGGCGATACCGCATTGGGTAAATCTTTCGGGATAGGCTTTGGCGAAACCGTCCATCTTCACGGAGCCGGTCACGTCGGCGCTGAGTCCGACTACGTCAGGGTTCTGTCTGGCGGCTTCTACGAGTCCTTCGCCGAATCCGGCGCGTAACTCTTTCGACTGCTTGTTTTCGTAGTTTTTCATATATGTATTCTTTTTTTATTTTCTGGTTTTGATATCTGTGAATTGTGTACCTATATTATAATGCCACGTTGGTCTGCTGTGCGGATTCTATCTGGAACCGTTTCTGTTTCACGTTCTGGTGCCGGAGGTCGTTCTGGGGATGGAGCATCAGCAGATAGCTTCCCGGCATGAGGACGAGATGTTCGATGATGTTGTTGGGGTTTAGGTCGCATACCCATTCCATTCTGCCGTCCTTGAGCTGGAATACGCTTCCGGTGGTAATCTTCTGGGGCTTGCTCAGGTTGAGCATTCCCGGCATGGGAATCATAAGGTCGGTGCTGGCGGATTCCTGAATGGTGACATCTTCGAGCTGCAGGATGGGCTGGGAAAGTATTTCCAGATCGTAGCTGCCTTCGCGGTAGCTTACCTCTTCGTCCAGCTGCTGGGTGTTGAGGATTTCTTTCGACCCGTGGGGATGTACGACTATTGTGTAGTCGGGTACATGCCACGTAACCCTTTTGTCGTTGCGTCTCACCCGCAGGGCGCCCTGATTGGCTGTCAGGGTAAGGTGGTTCACCTTGTTGGCTGAGAATTTCCTGTTCCTGAGGGTGACCGGGGGCTTGGTGAAAAACGTCACATCGTAGTTCACGAGCGGGTCTATCTCCAGGGTATCGGTTTCCATTGCAGCATTTGTGGTGCTGATGGTGCTGTATTTTACCACCTGGGTCTGGCTGTCGTAGAAGGCTACGGGAATTTCGTCTTCATAGACCTGTCCGAGGGTATTTTGTACGCTGATGACAACGGGCGCTACCTGATCGGAGAGGTAGAAGATGTCGTACAATATCTGGATATAGTCTTCTTCATCGGGAATCATGGTGAATTTCCCGGCGCAGTCGAGGCTGTGGGTGAAATTACGGGTGTCTCCGATGCCCAGGATGAAGGTCTGCACCACCACTCCGCTCATCTGCACCTGTCGGGCCACCTGGCATATAGCCGCATCGCAGTCATCCATTCCATCGGTGATGATCAGGATGATATTGCGGGAGGAGCCGGTTTTGGGGAAATCGTGCAACGCATCGGTAAGGGCCGAAGCCGCCGTACATCCCCCTTGGGGCACGAGGGTCTTGATTTTGCTCTGGAGCCGGTAGAGGTTGTCTTTCTCGAAGGGTACTTCCAGTCGGGTTCCGAACTGATATCTGTTGAGGTGCCCGAACACGCGCAGGGCCACTTCGATATCGTTCTGGGCGGCTACGGTGTCGAGGAATTTCAGGAGTACCTGCTGGGTAATTTTGATTTTGGAATCGCTCTGCCAGTGGTCCCACATGCTGTTGCTGCAATCCACAATCAGGAGCACCCGCGTCTTGTCGGGTGCGGAGCCTCCCGGCTTCTGGGCACGGGTTTCAAGGCCGCCCAGCAGCAATATCCACGCCAGCAGGACAAATCCTATGCGGCGGGGTGTGGTCCCTTTGATGGTATTTCTGATTCTCAACGTGACATCAGGCTATTAAAAGTCTCCCAATTCGGTCTCTGGCAGTTGTGCCAGTGCTTTAGGCAGGTCATCGGCGCTCACAACGGCACCGTGGTATTTGTTGATTCCTTGCATGAAATCAACGCCGTATCCCATTTCGGTCTTGAGGATCACGCATACGGGTGAACCCTTACCGGTAAGGGACTTGGCCTTGGCCATGCCGTCAAGAACCTGCTGCATATCGTTACCGTTTTCAATTTCCACAACAGTCCACATAAAGGCCTCGAACTTGGCTTTCAGGTTGCCGAGATCCATCACCTGCATCGTGGTGCCGTCAATCTGCTGGTGGTTGTAGTCGATCGTGGCGATAAGGTTATCCACATGCTTTGCACCGGCAAACATAGCAGCTTCCCAGATCTGGCCTTCTTCCAGTTCTCCGTCGCCGTGGAGGGTATAAACCAAAGTGCTGTCGCCGTCCATCTTCTTGCCCAGAGCAGCTCCGATACCCACGCTTAAACCTTGTCCCAGAGAACCGCTTGCCATGCGGATGCCCGGAAGTTTGTGTTCGGTTGAGGGGTGGCCCTGCAGACGGGTACCGAACAGACGGAAGGTCTTGAGTTCTTCAACAGGGAAGAAACCTCTGCGCGCCATAGTGCTATAGATGACAGGGGTGATGTGGCCCTGGGAAACAAAAAGCATATCCTGGCCGCGGCCGTCCATAGTGAAGGTTTGAGGATCGTGCTGCATGATATTGAACTGCATGGCAGTCATCCAGTCAGCAGTACCCAGAGAGCCGCCCGGATGTCCGGATTTGGCGGCGGTAGTCATGCGTAGAATGTCTCTACGAATTTGTCTTGCAATGGTTTGTAATTCTGCGGTAGTTTTCATTATTAAAAATATTTTTTGCAAAATTACGAGTATTTTTCCACATAGCCAAATTTAATTTCCCCAAATTGATAAATTGTCTTATCTTTGTATCTTGAACCAAAGTTTTCTAATATATGCAACTGCTTGACATCACGTTTTTTGCGCAGCATCCAATACTTTTCAGATATGTGCTGATATTCTTTGCGGGATTGAATCTTGCCACTTTTATCGTATATGGAATAGACAAGCGTAAGGCAAAGAAGGATAAATGGCGTATTCCTGAGTTTACGCTCCTTTTGCTGGCCGTACTCGGAGGATCGCTCGGCGCATGGGCTGGCATGAAGGCGTTTCATCACAAGACCCTCCACAAGAAGTTCCGGTACGGAGTCCCCGCCATCATCATTCTTCAGGCCGCCCTTGTGGTGTATCTTCTGGTTTCCTGATGCCTCCAGCTGGCAGATAAAGAGCCGGTAAGGGGCGGGTAACTCCCTTCTATCTTCTTTTTATCTCCATATTAACTTCTTTTTATCTCCTTTCCTTAAAATAAGAGATAGAAAAAAGATAAAAAGAAGATAAAAAAAAGATAGAAGGAAGTTACACCCTATAAACTGCACAGAATCAACGGTCATTCCGGGAGAAGAAATCGGGTAAAAAAAGCGGATCTCCGAAAACTCTGGGGCGGATATAACGTGAGAGGAAAAGTGAGTATGACCGCCGCTGTTGAAAAAAATTGGGGTAAAACGTTTGCGATATGAGGAAAAAGTCGTATATTTGCAAAATAGGATTTCCAAGCGGAATACGCATACGGAACTGGAAATCAAACCGATATTCGTCTAACCCAAAAGCCTGACACCTGATGGAAAAGAGAATTGGTACTGTTACTTTGCTGATCGGAGACCGCTCGCAGGCTCCGAGAATCAACGCTGCTATCGCAGAATTTTCCGATATCGTGCTTTGCCGGCAGGGACTTCCGAAGAGGGAGGAACCCGTGGCGGTGATAGCCCTGATTGTGGAGGGAACCTCCGACCGCATCAACTCCCTCACGGGGCAACTGGGGCGCATTCCGGGTCTGACGGCCAAGGCCGTGATAAAATAGTGTATAAATTCAATATTAAATAATATGAGACATCAGAATTTCATCGACAGAGACAAGCTCTATGGTCTGCTCGACAACAACGCTCCCACGGAGAGCGAACTGAACGACATACTGAACAAGGCCCGCAAACTGAAGGGACTCAACCTTCAGGACGTGGCAAAACTGCTTTGCGTAGAGGAGGAGGCCGACATCCAGAAGATTCTGGACACCGCCCACTATGCCAAGGAACAGATCTACGGCAAGCGTCTGGTATTCTTCGCACCTATCTATACGGGTAACGCGTGCGTGAACAACTGTATCTACTGCGGCTTCCGCCGCGACAATCTGCAGCTCAAGCGCAAGATTCTTACCATGGACGAAATAGAACAGGAAACCCTTCAGCTGCTGCGTATGGGACACAAGCGCGCCCTGCTGATATGCGGCGAAAGTCCGAGAAACGACACGGAATATATGGTTGAAGCCATCCGCAGAACCTACGCAGCCAAGGACGAGAAAGGCAGCACGATACGCCGTATCAACGTGGAACTCGCCCCGATGAGTGTGGAGAACTTTGCAAAGCTCAAGGCCGAGAAGATAGGCACTTACGTCTGCTTCCAGGAGACCTACGACCCGGTGGAATACGCGAAGTTCCACCCGGCAAACACGCCCAAAGGCGACTACCTCTATCGCCTGACCTGTATGGACCGCGCCCAGGAAGGCGGCATCAACGACGTAGGACTGGGAGTATTGTTCGGTCTTGTGGATTACCGTTTTGAAATCCTGGCACTTATGGAGCACGCACGCCATCTGGAAGAAGACTACGGATGCGGTCCCCACACCGTAAGTTTCCCGAGAATCGAGCCCGCAGAAGGAACTCCGTTCAGTCTGCCCGAGAACATACCTCACCCCGTGAGCGACAAGGACTTCATGAAGATCATCTCCATCATCAGAATCGCCATGCCTTATACCGGCATTATCATCTCTACCCGTGAACGGCCCGAGATGAGAGACGAACTGATCAAATACGGCGTAAGCCAGATTTCGGCAGCCAGCGAGACCAATCCCGGCGGCTATGAGGAAAAGAACACCGGCGCACAGTTCACGCTGGGCGACCACCGTTCGCTTGACGAGATCATCAACAAGATGATAGACGGCGGATATATCCCAAGTTTCTGCACCGGATGCTACCGCAAAGGCCGCGTAGGAGCCGACTTCATGGACCTCGCCAAGCCGGGCCTGATCAAGGAGTTCTGCAAGCCTAACGCCATGTTCACCTTCCGCGAATACCTGGAAGACTACGCAAGTCCCGACACCAAGGCCAAAGGCCTGAAACTGCTGGAACAGCTCACCCAGACCTTCACCAAGGAGGAACTCAAGAAACGCGTTGAGGGCAACCTCTGCAAGATCGGCGAGGGAGAAAGAGACCTGTACTTCTAAAACGACTGACGGACGGCCCCGCGTTCGGCGCGGGGCACGGCCGTTAAAATAACATAAAGGAAACCATTGAAAAGCATTAACTGCGAACTCGTATTATCGCCGGCCCTTTTCCCCTACAGGGAACTGAAAGAGTGCCGTACGGTTGTGGTGGATGTACTGAGAGCCACCAGCAGTATATGTGCAGCCCTTCAGGCGGGCGCAGAAGAAATTGTACCGCTGGATTCGCTGGAGCCGCTTCCTACCTTCCGCGAGAAAGGCTACACGCTGGCGGCAGAGCGCAACGGAAAGAAGGTAGGGGACGCAGAATGCGGAAACTCTCCTACCGAATATATGAAGATGGACCTTCACGGCAAAAGACTGGCTTACAGCACTACCAACGGTACAGTAGGTCTGATCAGAGCCGCGGAAGAAAGCGTGGAAACGCTGGCGGGATGTTTCGGAAATATCAGCATTCTGAGCTGGTACATACAGGAAACGGGCGGAGACTGGGTAATTATGTGTTCCGGATGGAAGAACGGGGTTTCCATAGAAGACACGCTGTTTTCCGGAGCCCTGATTGCGGAATTAGGGCAGGCGTGCCATATAGTAAATGATGCCGGAAACATGGCCCTGTCCTTATACCGTCACATCGGAGAAGTGGACCTCTACAATTACTGCCAGCGAGGCACACACATCCAAAGACTGCAGAAAATGGGATGTTTTGAAGATATAAGGTTCGTGTTCGAGAGAGACACCTGTCCCGTGATTCCCAGACTGGAGAACGGGGTTATAAGAAATTACTTCCTGTAGTGAGGATGAAAGGTGGATATCGTATCGCGGAGATACTGCCGTGAAAGATGGGTGTAGATCTCCGTGGTGGAGATACTTTCGTGGCCCAGAAGTTCCTGAACCACACGCAGGTCTGCCCCGTTCTGCACCAGTTCGGTTGCGAAGCTATGACGGAGACTGTGAGGGCTTACCTGCTTGCTGATATTGGCTTTCTTGACGGCATCCTTGAGGAACATAAACACATAGTTGCGCGAAAGATGAGAGCCCCTGCGGTTGAGAAAGACATACTTTTCCTGTCCCGCCACGGGGGCGATATGAGAACGCACATTATGGATATAGCTCAAGAGAAGCTTGAGAGCGTGGTCGTTGATAGGAACCCAGCGCTGTTTGGAGCCCTTTCCCATGATAAGCAGACAGGAATCCTCCGGAAAGATATTGGAAAGCGTGAGATTCACCAGTTCGCTCACACGCAGGCCGCACCCGTAGAGCACCTCGATAATGACATAGTTGCGTTCCTGGTCGGGAAAACTCCGGTCGAAAGTGTTCTGGATAGCCGTAATTTCATCATCGGTAAGCACATCGGGCAGATGCTTTGAGCGCTGGGGCATCACAAGCATTTCAGCCGGATTTTCGGGGATATCGTCGTCGATCACCAGCATACGGAAAAACATCCGCCAGCCGGAAATCAGGCGGCATTGGGTGTTTATCGCTATGGAAAGTTCGTTCAGGCAAGCAAGAAACTCCTGAAGGTTGGAAAGTGTGATATCCGCGGGCTGGAGCGAGAGCGGCTCGGCATACTGGCGGAGCAGCCGGATATCGTGGAGATAGCTTTCGACGGAATTGGCAGCCAAGCCTTTCTCAAGTTTGAGATAACGCTGGAAATTGCCGATAGAAATATCCCACACAGAGGCCATGCAACAATATCATTTATGATGAAAAACGATGCAAAATTACGAAATATTTTTGTATTATTGAAAAAAATCGTATCTTTGTAGGTCGAAAGATGAATGCAAAATTTATATATAACACTAAATAACAATATATTATGGCAAAAGTTGCGATTAACGGTTTCGGCCGAATTGGACGTATGTCCTTTAGAGCAATCCTTTCACACCCCGAACTTGAGGTGGTAGCAATCAATGACCTTACGAGTGCAGACACTCTGGCCTATCTGTTCAAATATGACTCCGTACACGAGAATTTCGATGGCGAAGTACATGCAGAAGGTGAGTACATCGTAGTAAATGGCCGTCGCATCCGCATTTATGCAGAGAGAGACCCTCAGAACCTCCCATGGAAAGAACTCGGCGTAGATATCGTAGTAGAATCTACCGGATTCTTCAAGAGCCGCGATCTGATGATGAAACACATCAACGCAGGTGCAAAGAAGGTTATTCTGACCGTTCCGGCTTCCAAGGCAGACGATGTTGATGCAACCGTTGTTATGGGTGTAAACGACCAGATTCTGACCAAAGAAATGAACCTCGTTTCCAACGCAAGCTGCACGACCAACTGCTTGAGCCCTGTAGCAAAGGTTCTGAACGACAAATTCGGTATCAAGCATGGTTTGATGAACACTGTTCACAGCTATACTAACGACCAGAAAATCCTTGACCAGCCACACAGCGACCTTCGTCGTGCCCGCGCTGCAGCAGTATCAATCATTCCTACCAGCTCAGGAGCTGCAAAGGCTGTAGGTCTGGTAATTCCTGAACTGAAAGGCAAACTGGATGGTTTCGCAATGCGCGTTCCTACTCCTGACGGTTCTGTTGTAGATCTTACTGCTGAACTGAACTGCAATGTTACCAAGGAAGAAATCAACGCTGCTATCAAAGAAGCTGCAGAAGGTCCTATGAAAGGCGTTCTCCAGTATGTTGATGAACCAATCGTAAGCATCGATATCATCGACAATACCCACAGCAGTATCTTCGATTCACAGCTGACCATGGTTATGGACGGCAACTTCGTAAAGGTTGTTTCCTGGTACGACAACGAGAAGGGCTACAGCACCCGTATTGGTGACCTGGCAGCCAAAATGGCAACCCTGCTCTAATCAATTTAAGGAAATCGTAAATTCAAAAAGCCGATACCATAGCGGTGTCGGCTTTTATAAAACCCATAGAAATATATGTTGCTGGAAAACAAGGTAGCCATCATTACAGGAGCCACCAGAGGTATAGGGAAGGCTATAGCCCTGCGATTTGCAGAAGAAGGTTGTGCCATAGCTTTTACCGGACGCACAAGAGGCGAAAACATGATAAATGTAGAGAATGCGCTTCTTGCCCTGGGTGTGAAAGCCAAAGGGTATGCTGCTGATGCCTCCTCGCTGGAACAGGCGCAGGGTCTGGTAGAACAGGTGTTGGCTGATTTTGGACATATTGACATTCTGGTAAACAATGCGGGCATTACTGCGGACAACGCTCTCAAAAGAATGAGCGAAGAACAATGGGATGCCGTAATTGACACCAATCTCAAATCGGTCTGGTGTATGACCAAGGCCGTTCAGCCGGCAATGTGGCGACAGGGCTTCGGAAGTGTGGTGAATATCAGCTCCGTGGTAGGTATTGCAGGAAATGCAAACCAGTGCAACTATGCGGCTTCCAAGGCTGGTATCATCGGATTCACAAAAGCCATGGCAAAAGAAATGGGTAAGCGGAACATCCGCCACAATGTAGTGGCTCCGGGTTTCATTGAAACGGAGATGACCCAGATGATTCCTGATGAGACAAAGGAATCCTGGTGCAAAAGAATTCCTCTCCACCGTCCGGGAACTCCCCGGGAGGTTGCCAATGCGTGCCTGTTCTATGCCAGCGATATGAGTGAATACATGACTGGCGACGTAATGCATTGCTGCGGAGGTATGGAAGACGCATGAATTCCAGAAAAAACATAACAGGCGTATGGATACTGGTTTTGTGTATCATAACCAGCTGTATAATCAGTTGCAGAAATCAGGAAGAGACAACTGGAGATAATGTTTTCACCGATGATTACGGCAGAGCGGTAACTGTGCCAGTACATCCTCAAAGAATTGTTTCCACCTCGCCGGCTGTAACTGAAATCATATATGCTTTGGGTGGAGCGTCCAGACTGGTCGGTAGAACTGACTTCTGCACTTATCCCCCGGAAGCTCTTGAAATTGAAAGTATCGGAGGAATATCCAATCTCAATATTGAAAAGGTGATTTCACTGAAACCAGACCTCGTTATCAGTGGGTCCATGATTTCCAAGAAAATCACAACCCAGATGGAAAAACTGGGTGTTCCGACTGTGTGCGTAATCGAGAAAAAGAATTTTGATGGGTTGTATGAGAATATATCCAAAATCGGAGAACTCATTGATCGTCCAGAAGCAGCTGACAGCCTGAACCGGGAACTGCGTTTGCGGGTGGCCCAGCTGCCACATAAAGACAAGACAACACACGGCCAGACTGCATATTATGTCGTCGGATATGGAAAATCGGGAAATTTCACGGCAGGAGGAAACTCCTACATCAACGATATCCTCAACATGTCCGGACTGAAGAATGTTGCAGAAGATTTAGCAGGATGGGAATACGGGCTGGAGGCTCTGATAGAAGCTGATCCAGACTATATCATCATCCGGAAAGAAGACAGTCTTTCATTCTGCCAGATGGAACCTTACACAATGCTCAAGGCGGTAAAAAATGGAAAGGTGATTGCAATTGAAAGTGGAATGATTGACATTCAAACCCCAAGAAACTTAGAAGCAATAGAATTATTAACCCAAAAAACTTTATTGAAATGAAAAAAATAGCATCTATCCTTATGGCCTTTGTAATGTGTGCAATGGTATCATCCTGTGGTTCTACCGGTAATCTTGCAGCAAGCGACACGGCCGCAAAGACAGCAGGAATTTCCTGTGCACAGGCTCTTACTGCCCTGAACAGCAACTATAAGGCAAATGGAACCATCAGCCTCAGCAACACGGCAGATTTAAGCAATATGCTGATTGTGGCAACAAGTTACAGCCAGCTCCGTCAGAACAAAGGAAACTCCAGCTACAAGCAATCCTTCACCAACGGAATGATTAGCGGAAGCAACCTCATCACAGCCGTGAACGCCACCAGTATCGTAAATACGCTGCTTAACTGTACAGGCCTCAATAACGTAAATGCCAGCAATATCCAACAGAAAGCTGAAACCGTAGGTACAATCATTACCCTTCTGAACGCATTGAAATAATTATGAACGAGACCGTTTTAGAAGCATTGCGCACACGTCGCAGCGTAAAATCATACGAGAACCGTCCTGTAGCCGAGAATCAGTTAAAAGCCGCCTTAGAGGCTGCCACTTACGCTCCCACAGGACGGAACAGCCAGTCTCCCACACTCGTGGTCGTGCAGGACAAGGACACCATTGCACAGCTTTCCAGAATGAACGCACAGATTATGGGTACAGAGTCCGACCCGTTTTATGGCGCCCCCGTCGTAGTTGTCATCTTCGGAGATCCCGACTGCCACACATGGATGGAAGATGCCTGTCTTGTTGCCGGTAACCTTATGAACGGAGCTCATGCCTCCGGGCTCGGCAGCTGCTGGATCCACCGGGCAAGACCCATGTTTGAGAGTGAAGAAGGAAAAGCTTTGATGAAAAAATGGGGTCTGAAGGAAAATCTGATCGGTGTTGCCAACATAATCATGGGATACCAGAAAGACCAGCCCAAACCTCGCGTTCCGAGAAAAGAAGGCTACATCAAGATGGTATAATTACCCTTTCGGGACCCATACACAAGCGCAGGTATCTTTGAGGTATCTCTCTGGTATCTCCCTAGTATCTCCCAGGTATCTCCGGGATATCTATGGCAAAAGCAGGTCATACGACAACCGAACCCCAACTTTAGGACGGCATTACGCCCAACATATTCCGTATGCACTACCGAGTCGTCCTCTCCTCAATTCTTAATTCACACATTGCTACAATTAACGCTTAACAATAAATAATGAAAAAGGTTGCCACACATACTTTAGGTTGCAAACTGAATTTTGCGGAGACCAGCAGTCTTGTAAACAAATTCAGACAAGAGGGATATACCCCGGTGGATTTCAAAGAATGGGCCGATGTATATGTCATCAACACTTGTACCGTGACTGCTGTGGCAGAAAAGAAATGCAGAACCGTTATCCGACAGGCCCACAAGACCAATCCTGATGCCATCATTGCCGTAATTGGATGTTTTGCCCAGAACGAAGCCTCAGCGATTGCAGGAATTGAAGGTGTAGATATCATCTTGGGAAACGACCAGAAACTCAATTTGCTTGATTATGTCAAACAGTATCAGGACTCGCTGCTGACGAATACCGATCAGCCACGAAGTTTTGAACTGGCCTATTCCCAAGGAGACAGAACAAGGACCTTCTTCAAAATTCAGGACGGATGCGATTATTTCTGTACCTACTGCGCCATTCCTTTTGCCCGTGGACGATCCAGAAGTGCGACGATTGCGGATACCGTAAAAGTTGCCAATGAGATAGCCCGGGGCGGAGCAAAAGAGATTGTTCTCACTGGGGTAAATACCGGTACTTTCGGTCTCCACCAGAAGGAACAGTTTATCGATCTGCTCCGCGAACTGGACAGAATAGAAGAAATTGAGCGTTACAGAATCTCCAGTATCGAACCTAATCTGATAACGGATGAGATATTGGAATTTGTGGCTCAATCACGGGCATTTGCGCCTCATTTCCATATACCAATACAAGCCGCGAGTGATGTGGTGCTGAAAAACATGCACAGGCATTACGACACGGATTTCTACAGGAGAAAGATATTCAAGATAAAGGAACTCATGCCCGATGCCTGCATTGCTGCGGATCTGATGGTAGGATTCAACGGTGAAACCCAGGAAGAGTTTGACAAAGGTATTAAATTTATCGAGGAAATCCCGATTTCATATCTCCACGTGTTTACCTACAGCGACCGGCCCAACACGCTGGCGCTGAAAATGCCTGGAAAAATACCGATGCACGAAAGACGACTGAGAAGCGAAGTCATGCACCAACTCAGCAATACGAAACGTCATCAATTCATTCAGGAACAAATGGGAAAAACGCGTCCGGTACTATGGGAAAGCACTCTCCGGGACGGTATGATACAAGGTTGGACAGACAACTATATCCGTCTCCAGGCTCCCGCCTCCAGCCACGAAGCCAACACAATAACAGAGACTGAAATAAATGATTTAACAATTGTTGATAATTTTTCATTTGACGAATGAAAAATTATGCGTATCTTTGCTTTTTAATTCATAGAACAATATTCAACATAAAGACTTAATAACTAAAAATATATGAGCGGATTCTTTGGCATAGTATCACCCCAGCCTTGTATTACCGACCTGTTTTATGGTACAGATTATCACTCTCATTTAGGAACAAAACGCGCTGGATTATCAACTTTTGACGGCAACCAGTTCCACCGGAACATCCACGACATAACTAATTCCTACTTCAGAACCAAGTTTGCTTCTGATGTTCCCGAGATGACCGGAAACATCGGTATCGGTGTCATTAGTGATACGGAAGCACAGCCTATAGTGGTAAACTCACACCTTGGGCGTTTCGCCATTGTTACTGTGTCAAAAATCAACAATATTGCAGAACTGGAACAGATGTGTATGGATAAAGGACAGCAGTTTACGGAAATGAGTGGCGGCTGCACTAATCCAACCGAACTTGTAGCTCTGCTGATTACCCAAGGAAAAGACTTTACTGAGGGTATCCAGAATGTTTACCGAAACATCAAAGGCAGCTGTTCCATGCTTATTCTGACATGCGACGGCATTATTGCTGCACGCGATTATCTTGGACGAACCCCAATCGTAATCGGACGCAAAAACAACAGTTATGCTATCGCAAGCGAAAGCCACAGTTACATAAACCTTGACTATGTCACCTGCAAATTCGTAGGACCTGGCGAGGCCGTTAAAATCACGACAAACGGAATAGAACAGCTCATCGCACCCAATGAGAAAATGCAGATATGCTCATTCTTATGGATATATTATGGCTATCCGTGCGTGGAATATGAGGGAATCAATGCGGAAGAAGCCCGTTATCAGATGGGATATATGATGGGAAAAGAAGATGACATCGATGCTGACTATGTGAGCGCAATTCCCGATTCTGGAATTGGAATGGCCCTTGGTTACGCTTCGGGCAAGGGTATTCCTTACAAGAGAGGTATTCTGAAATACACGCCGACCTGGTCGCGCAGCTTTATGCCAGTAAACCAGGAGGCCCGAAATCTGGTGGCTAAAATGAAACTTATTCCAAGCATGAAGATGCTGAATGGAAAGGAAGTGGTATTCTGTGATGACTCTATTGTGCGCGGGACTCAATTGAGGGACAACGTGAAGATGCTGTATGAATGCGGTGTAAAGAAAGTTCACATCCGCATCAGTTGTCCTCCTCTGGTTCATGGATGTACATTCCTGAACTTCTCTGCTTCGAAAAATGATATGGAGTTGATTACCAGACGCTGCATCGAGCAATTGGAAGGCGGTGAGATCCGTAATATTGAAGCCTACCGTGACGAAACCACAAAAGAATATGCCAACATGGTGGAACTTATCCGCCAGCGTATTGGGGTGGACACGCTGAAGTTCAACAGCCTGAAGAATGTTGTTGATGCTATTGGCCTTCCTAAAGAAAAACTATGTACCCATTGTTTTGATGGGAGTTCATACTAATACTCATCACATTTGAAATATTTCAGACTGATACTCGGTTTACTGCTGTTGTTGGGTAATACTCATCTTATTGCCCAGAATGATACTATCATTCTCAAGACAAAAGACCTCGCCGAGAACTATAGCCTGGAATCCATGTTCTTCGATGATAGCGAAGCTATAGCTACATATCTGGAAAAACAGAGTGGCGATTACAACACACTATATCGGACATGCCAGAAATTTGCAATCGGGGCTCAATCCATGATTGACGATTTTACCCATGATTACAGAAACGGCAGGGTATGGCTGGATGAAACCCATTATATTGATGATTTTGATACAGTCAGACATACCTTAGAGCAGATAATCCAGAAATCCAAACAACTTGCTGACCATTATCAGCATTTGGAACTTCTAAGGCAGGAGGAGCAACAGCGGATAGCCCGTGAAATAGAAAACGAAAACCGTAGAAAACAGCAGGCAGAATTGGCACAGCAAGCCGAGGTACTACAACAGCAGATCATCGAGCAGAACCGGCATATATCCTCTATCTGCGATGGCACGGGCATCAGCGATAAGACAAAACTCAAAGAACTGAAAGACATCTATTACTCTTATCTGGTGATATACAACAAATACAACACCAGCACCACTCAATTTACTCCAGCCCTATATAATGAACTTTCGGAACTCAATGCCTTCCAGAATGATTTGTTGGAAAATATATTAGGTGAACAATCATATCTGAAACAGATTGACAAGTTTAAGGACGATCTCAAGAATGCGACAGCCAAAGAGTTCAGCGATATTTACAAATCCTATACTAGGATTTTCCGTCATCCTTCGGTCCCGGCAAACTTCACAAATCTCGAAACATATAAACAATATAAGCAACAGTTAAAGAATATCATATCCGTACAACAGGCATATCTGCAGGTTATTGATACATACAAAGAGATCAACACTAAGACCAATACCATTGTCGATTTGTACGGAAAGAAATATAAAGAGTCCAGCAATGCTTATAAAACTATTGCCAATGAGATGTATGTTGTTCCGTCTTTTACAACATTAAAGGAAAGTGAGCAATTTCTGGCAAGATTACATAGTTTTCAAGAAGTTCAGGACATTTATATTGCAAACTTTGCACGCCTTGAATCCATCAACTTGAATGGTGACACTATCATTCAGAATTGCTTGAAAAAGCATTATGACATTGTGGTTTCCTACAGAGCGCTGGTATCTTCAACAAACTTTGTGGCTACTTTCAGAACAAAAAAGGAATCTGAAAGCTACAGCAAACAACTTGACAATTTTGAGACACTGCAGTCATTCTACTTTGATATTGTCGATTTAAGAAATACTATTGCACAGAAAGATGATACAATTCTGAATTCAAAAGGGGCTGAACGGGTACTCATCACAGGTTACAAACTTTTGAAGAAAGGGGCCAATACTGCGCCCAATTTCACTACCATAGAGCAGGGGAAGCAATATATCGGCCAACTGAACGAAATCATCAATATGCAAAACAACTGCATATATGCCATCCACAATCAGGAACAGATTGAAAAGGATAAGAACGATATTTCCATTCAAGGTCATACCTATAGTTATCTGGCAAAAGCATATACCAAAGTCGCAAAGACCTATGATTATCTAACGCCCATTACCTCTGTAAAAGACCTCAACAGTTATATCCAGAACCAGAAACGGCACATTGTCGCCCAAAGCATATTCAAAGAGGCATTCCTATCACAGGATGCCTCCGCAATCAATCAACGTCTGAAGAAAGTCAACGATGTTGATAAGATAAAACTTATTCTGAATATAAAGTAAGTTCCTTTATCATATTCTCAGCACCGGCAAAAATTTCCGAAATATGAGTGGCTACCATATATGCGGGAGTTGTAAAGACCTTGTTTTCTTTATCCACGCATACTTCGGTAGGTTTGCAGGATTGTGTCTTCGCGCCCAGTATCCGTGCAACCTGAGATGCCGTATTACTATCATCCCCAAGTGTGATAGTTACATGATAAGGTCCTAAAACCTTTGCCAAGACCATCGGGGCTATACACATGGCGCAGACAGGTTTCTTTGCCTTATAGGTTTCCAGAACAGCATTTTCAACCAAAGGTATTACCGTCATTTTTTCAGCCTTGAATGCGTAGGAACTCCAATTGCGGGCCGCTCCCATTCCTCCTGGCAGAACCAAAGCATCATAATCCTCTGGCAAATATGTTTCAAGACTTAAGATATTGCCACGGGCAATACGGGCACTTTCTTCAAAAATACCACGGACCTCACCAGTTTCCTGACCATCAAGGTAACTGACAACCTTAAAATCGTCCTGCGGAGCAAAACATTGATAGGTCATGCCCATTTTATCGATGGCAAGCAATACACTCAAAGTCTCCTGAAGTTCACTTCCATCCCTGTTTCCACAACCGGAAAGAATTACAGCAATTTTCTTCATAAGCAATATTAAAAAGAAACTGACGGCAAGTTTCCTTACCGTCAGTTTAGATTCAAGTATTTGATTATCTGCGGCTTTTTTCTACAGATTCTTTAATCATCTGGAAGGTGGCTTCAATATCGTTGTCGAGACCCATGCTGAAACGGATCAGACCTTCGCTCATACCCATTTCCTTCTGGATGTCCTCAGGAACTTCTGAGCTGGTTGACTTACCGCTGTTGCTGAACAGAGTCTTGAAGTAACCCAGAGATACGGCGAGATAACCAACGCCCTTCTCCTGCATGATTTCCATAATCTTGCTGGCTGCCTCTGCGGTACCCATATCGATACTGATCATACCGCCAAAGCCGAAGCCTTCGTTCATCATGCTCTTGAAGAGCTCGTGATCAGGATGTTCGGGCAATCCGGGATAGTTGTATTTGAAACCAACCTCTTTGAAACGTTTTGCAAGATACATAGCATTTTCGCTGTGTTGACGCATACGGAGGTGCAGTGTGTGCATGTTCTTAAGGATGCTGGTGCTGCGATGTGGATCCAGAACCGGACCAAGGAGCATACAGGTACCGTTGTTTACATCGATCAGGCTATTGATATATTCAGCGCTTCCGCAGATTGCACCTGCTACGCAGTCGTTAGTACCGTTGATATATTTGGTCATAGAATAAACCGTAACATCGGCACCCAGTCTGCATGGACTGAAAATCATAGGAGTAAAGGTGTTGTCAACAATCAGCTTGGCGCCTGCTGCATGAGCAATCTTGCTCAGTTCAGGAACGTTGGCAATGCGGAGCAGTGGGTTGTTCATGGTTTCAGTATAGAGAACCTTGGTATTAGGACGAACTGCTTTCTTAACTGCATCGAGGTCCTGCATATTTACGAAAGTGGTCTCAACGCCGAATTTCTTCATATAGTTGGCCATGAAAGCGAAAGTTCCGCCATAGGTGGTCATGGAGCTCAGGATATGGTCACCGCTCTTTACTTCGTGAAGAAGAGCGCAGGTAATTGCTGCCAGACCAGAACCGGTGCACCAAGCGGCCTCAGTACCTTCCATTGCTGCCAAAGCCTGGCACAATGCGAAGTTTGAAGGATTCCAGTGACGGCTGTAGAGATAATAACCTTCGGTTTCACCATGGAAAGTGTCGGTCATCAACTTTGCCTTTGGGAAGGTAAAGGTTGCGGAGTCACTGATTGAGGGGTTTACACCACGGTTTGCGTCGCGACCATCAAGACGCTGGATAGCTGTTGCGGGATCAAATTTTTGCATTTTCTATATATTTTTATTGTTAGTTTATCTAAAACAGTCGTTTTCTCGCCTCGGCATAGTGAAAGCTCTTTCCCTCTGCGCTCGGCTTAACGAAAACGTTCAAATATCAATAATTTCAAATTGCAAAATTACACATTTTTTTGTTATAAGCAAAATAAATCGTAACTTTGCACCGAAAATATTTATCAACAATCATCATAATGTACGGAAAATTAATACTTTTCCCGGTTTCAATCGGGGCTGAAGATATCTCAATTTCTTTACCTTCCTTCAACATTTCGCTCCTCAATACTTGCCATACTTTCATTGTTGAGGAACTTCGCACCGCTCGCCGGTTCCTCAAATGGGCTGGATACATCCATGCCATTGACGACACCCAGTTCTTTGTCCTGAACGAACATACCTCTGAACTTGAAATTAAGGATTATCTCCAGCCCGCACTCAAAGGTGAGAACATTGGACTGCTCTCCGAGGCCGGGCTTCCCTGTGTCGCCGATCCAGGGGCCATGATTACCAGCCGCGCACAGCGTCTGGGTATTGAAATTCAGCCACTCGTAGGGCCGTCTTCACTCCTGCTGGCATTGATGGGAAGCGGCTTCAACGGCCAGAATTTCGCCTTTCTCGGCTACCTGCCCATCGACCGAAGCGAGCGGATTAAAGCCATACACAATCTCGAAATCCGTGTCCATCGGGAACACCAGACCCAGATATTCATCGAAGCGCCTTATCGCAACAACCAGATGCTTGAGACCCTTGCCGAGAGTTGCAGTCCCGACACGATGATCTGTGTCGCCACCGACCTCACGCTTCCGACCCAGCAGATTCTCTCCAGAACCGCCGCACAATGGAAAAAGAATCGTCTCCAGATTAACCTCCACAAGCGGAACACCGTATTTCTCCTCGGAAGTTTCGGAACTGCTACACATTAATTATCTTTAGCGAAATTAATGTAGAATCACACATATATTATTTCCGGGAATCCCAGCCCCTCAGCCAGCGCACGCTCGCTGGGGCTGAGCCTGTCTTAGTTGAAGACTACTGCTTAAAACACCAGTAATAATTCATTCCCTCGGGCCTTGTTTTTCAGGCTTTTTACTGTGGTAACTCCCTTCTATCTTCTTTTTATCTCCATATTAACTTCTTTTTATCTCCTTTCCTAAGAATAAGAGATAGAAAAAAGATAAACTGGAGATAAAAAGAAGATAGAAGGGAGTTACCCCGATATCTGAACGGTTCCAATGCGGGGAAAATGGCAGAAGGGACCGTCCGCCGGGCGGAATATAGTGGCTTTCCCGCGGTATGAAAAAGGCGTGTCCGCTGCCACCGGCAGGCGCGGGAGGTATAAAATACTTAATTATAGTGGTAGGGGATATGGAAAAAAATGTGTAAATTTGCAATATGAATCATCAGAATACAGACCATCGTATAGCCGTTATAACACCGTCGGATGCAGAGGGTTACGCCTTTATTGAGCAGCTCTGCAGAACGGCAGAAAACGTGCGCGAGAACCCCTTGGAACTGCAACAGGTACGGGACATAGAAGCGCTCACGAAGCCGGGACCACGTGTGGTCGTACTGACCGCAGATGCCATGGACCTGGAAGAGGGGTTGGTGATGGTGCCACGACTGATTGATATGCACGAGCAGGTAGTGGTGGCCGTGCTGGGGTACGACCGGTTGAAGGCTACAGGTCATAAGTTGGATTTCAATAGGTTAGGGTTCCTGATGGGACTGCAGGCGATAAGCGTTGAGGCGGGAAATGAGGCCTCCGTAGAGAACTTCTATAAACTGCTCGGCCGTGTCTCCGCCAATCGCCGCGATGCGGAGAAAGGGACGCAGGAAACGGGGGAAAAAGGCTTCCGTCATCTGCACGTAGATTACGGCCCCGATGTAGAATCCGCCATAGATGAGCTGACCCTTCTGGTAGAAAAAATACCTAATGTTAGGGATAGGTTCTCGCGCCGTGACCTGTGCATCCGACTGCTTGAACATCCAGAGGAAAGTCTCGCCAAGATCTCCGATGCGCCCAACCGGGCGGAGATTGCCCGCGAGGTGGAGGAATGGCGGAGATATATCCGTGAGATCTATCATCAGGAAGCGGAAGATGTGATCCATCTGGGCCGTCACGGTTTCGTGCACGGCGCGCTGGAGGCTACGCTCCACCATCGCCGTCACGATACAGGACACACGATTGCGGAAAGGGTAGATAAACTGCTGACCAATAAATGGGTAGGGCTTCCCTTGCTGCTGTTGATACTGTACGGCGTGTTTGAATGTACCTTTACCATAGGAGGTTACCCGCAGGGGTGGATAGCCGGTTGGGTAGATGCGCTGAGCGTTTGGCTGAAAGACGCGCTGCCGCAGGGCTGGCTGGGAAGTATGCTCGCCGACGGAGTGGTCCAGGGGGTAGGCGCGGTCGTCAGTTTCCTGCCCAATATCATGATACTCTTCTTCTTCATAACGCTGATGGAGGACAGCGGATATATGTGGAGAGCCGCCTATCTCACCGACGGAATCATGCACACCGTAGGACTGCACGGAAAATCGTTCATACCGATGCTGGTAGGGTTCGGGTGCAATGTGCCCGCCATCATGGCCGCCCGGAACATAGAAAACCGGCGCGACAGGACGCTTACGATACTGATGATACCGTTCATGAGTTGTTCGGCCCGACTGCCGGTATATATGCTGCTGGTGGATGCTTTCTTCCCGCGGCACAAGGGACTGGTGATGATGTCGCTGTATCTGGTAGGAGTGGGGCTTTCCATTCTCTTCGCCATGATGATGAAGCATACCCCATGGTTCAGGAAGGAAGAGGAGGATTATGTGAGTGAGCTTCCCCCGTATCGTATGCCAACCTTCAAGGCCGTGGCAAACCATATATGGGAACGCTGTGAGGATTATCTGCGTAAGGTCTATGGGGTGATACTGGTGGCATCCGTAGTAATATGGGCGCTCTATTATTTCCCGAGAAACGAACATCTCACAAGCGACTATGCCGAGCGGATAGCGGTTCTGGAGACCGTTTCCGGAGCGGAAGCTGAGGCGGAAATTGCGGCCCTGGATATGGAGCGGGACAGAATTCAGCGGGAGCATTCAGCACTGGCGATGATAGGAAAATGGATGGAGCCGGTGATGAGACCCTTAGGGTTCGACTGGAAGATGAACGTGTGTATCCTGACGGGACTCCCCGCCAAGGAGGCTATCGTAAGTACGATGGGAATTCTGTATTATGACGGAGGCGAAGAGAAACTTTCGGACACGCTGCGGGAACGGAGTGTATTCACGCCGCTTGAGGCCTACGTCTTCATGCTGTTCGTGCTGCTGTATTTCCCATGTCTGGCCACGGTAGGGGCGATCGGGAAGGAAATCGGAAGGAAATGGGCCGTCTTTACGGTGGTACATTCACTGGTTCTGGCTTGGGTGGTGTGTTTTCTGGTGCACTGGGCAGGCGGAATACTGTGATGGCAGAAAAATGGCAGTATTGGCAGTAATGTCAGCCCTTGCAAAAAAAATTTCAGTCAGGTATAATTTTTTTAACGCTTCTGCGTTATTAGTGTAAAAATATACTAAAAATGAGACAAATTGCAACAATAATGCTGATGCTTGTGCTGGCGTGGAGTGCCATGGGTCAGACCAATGTAAGAATCAGCGGTATGGTGGTAGGAGGAGCCGGCAAGGAGATAGAACTCTATAAATACAGCGACCCGCTGTCGCATCGCGAGGTTCTTGTAAGCCGTGATGTGATAGATGAAAATCAGGAGTTTGAACTGACCGCATACGCCAATTATCCCACATTGATGTTCGTGCAGATAGAGAATTACAGTCAGTCGTTCTATGTGGAGGCAGGCAGGAATTATGAAGTATATATTCCACGGTTTGACTGGAATCTGGATGAGAAGAAGAACATTTTTCTGAGTCCGGAAGCCCTGCCGGTAGAATTTATGAATGTGGATGAACGGGAAATCAACGTGCAGATAAGTGAGTTTGATGCCCTCGTAGATAGTTTTATCAGCGCAAACCGTTATTATTTCGACCTCAAGTTCCGTCCGCAAAGGAAATATTATGACAGTCTGGTCCTGCTGGTAGAACAAAGACTGCCCAAAGGAGATGAATTTGTAGAGCGCTACAAACGTTACAAACTGGCAGAGATAAAACTGAACATGCGTCTGGAAAGCCGCAGGAATCTCATTAACACTTATATCAAGGATCAGCCCGTGCTGTATTGGGACGAGAGTTATATGAGCCTTTTTGAAGCGCTGTACGGAAACAGCATCTCCAAGGGAAGCCGGTATGTGAGTGTGGAACAGTTCAGTTACTGGATAGACTATGAGATGATAGACGTGATGAGAGATTCCCTCGGAGTGGATCCCCTTCTGAGAAACGAACAGGTAAGAGAACTGGCCGCGCTGATTGCGCTGAAAGAGGCCTATAGAAACAACAGGTTCTATAATCCCGAACAGGTGAAGAAGATGGTGCGGAAGATGCAGAACACCACGAAATTCACGCAGATAGCCAGTCTGGCAGGCTCGTTGCTGGAAGGGCTGAATCAGATGGTGAAAGGGGCAGAAGTTCCAGAGTTTGAGCTGCCCAATGTAGATAAGGAACTGGTGCGTCTGGATTCATTCGCCGGGAAGTGGGTATATCTTTCGTTTGTAAGGGTAGGAGACCCTAACTCGATAGGAGAGATAGAAACCCTGGCGCATTTCAAGGATAGCATCTATGCACACGCAGATAATAACGTGGAGTTTGTGACTATCGTATGCGACCGGGAATTCCAGAAGATGTATCATTTCCTGAAGAACAGCCGTCACAACGAACGATACAACTGGGTATGGCTTCATTTCAACAACAACTTCAAACTGCTGGAGAAATATCAGGTGGTAACATACCCGACGTTCCTGCTCATCAATCCGGAAGGAAAACTCCAGTATAATGTAACCCCCGCCCCGGCAAGCGGATTTCTGCTGAGCCCGCCATGGCAGGAAAAGAAAAAAGAAGAAGCAACCCCGTTTTATATTGGAAACTAAACCCGAATAATTGAAAAATACGTAATACTCTTGATATATGCAAAGCGTGAAAAAACTTTTGATAGTGGCGATGATTCTGGCAGAATCGACCGTGTTGTATGCCCAGAATTCATTGAGTCGCCAAGGCGGGACAGATGCCCAGCGTCAGGCGGCAGATCTTTTTGAGAAGGAAAAATATGCCTCCGCCCAGCACGTGTATGATGAAATTCTGGCCCAGAATCCGAAAGATGCAGAGGCTTGTTATTATGCGGCAGTATGTTCAGCAAAGCTGGATAACGATGATGCACTCTATCGCCTGGAAGAGTTCATGAGACTGTATCCCCAGAGCGCCCGGTGCAATATGGCCCGATTCTATAAGGGCAATTATCACTATGCACGAGGAGAATATGCCGAAGCACTGGACTCCTACAAGAAGGTGAACTCCAACGAGGTGGATTACGGATACAGAAGCGAGTATGATTTCAAACTGGGCTATAGTCTTTTTGTGAACGGATATGAATCCCAGGCCAAAAGCTGCTTCTCCCGCCTCCTGACAGGTCAGTCTAAATACAAAAATTCAGCCCTCTATTATTATGCACATATCCAGTATATGGACCGGGAATATGAACTGGCATTGAAAAATTTTGAGAAGTTGCAGTCCGACCGTAAGTTTGCCAGAATCGTCCCCAATTATATAGCAAGGATCTATTACTATCTTGGAAGAGAAGAAGACCTGCTCAGGATAGCTCCGGACTTGCTGGAAGAACGTGACGCGTATCGCAGAGATGAGATATCCCAGATGGTGGCCGAGGTGTATTTCAACCGCGGAGATTACAGGAAGGCACTACGGTATTATGAGGGAGTTATGAGCGAGACACCCGGAGCGAAAAGTGAAGGAGGAGACAGCAAAGTCTGCACACCACAGGATAACTATTACCAGATAGGTTATTGTCATTATATGCTCCAGAACTATGATTCGGCAGCCGTATATCTGGAACGTAAGACTGCCTGTATGGACAGTGTGGCGCAGAATGCCCTCTATACGCTTGGCGACACATACGTAAGACTCGGAAGAAAGAATGAAGCCAGGAGTATGTTCCTTCAGGCCTCCAAGATGGACTTCAATGAGAAAATCAAGGAAGACGCATTGTTCAATTATGCAAAACTGTCCTGTGAACTGAACATGAATCCGTATAATGAGTCCATACGTTCATTCGAAAATTATCTGAAGAAATACCCCAAGACCACCCACAGGACCGAGATTCAGGAAATCCTGACTTCGTTGTACCTCACTACGAGGAACTATAAGGATGCCCTCTCGCTGATAGAAAAACTTCCGGAGCGTAATGCGGCGCTGAATCAGGCGTATCAGCGCTGTCTGAACAACTACGGTATAGAGCTCTTCCATGCCCGCAAGTATAAGAAAGCCAGTACTTATTTCGCCAAGTCCGTAAAACTGAACGTGATGCCCCGCCATACGGCAGACGCAAATTATCTTCTGGGAGAAACGCAATACCGTCTCGGAGACTATAGTTCAGCCGCCAAGAACATCGACAGGTTCCTTCTGAGCAGCCATGCCTCCAAATCGTCATATTATGCGCAGGGACTTTACACATCGGGCTATCTCAATATGAGAAGCGAACATTATGCAGACGCGGCTGAGAATTTCAACCGCTTTCTTCAGACAGAAGAGGGCAAGGCATACAGCCATCAGTCGTATGATGTATATAACCGTCTGGGAGACTGCTCATACGTGAGCAGAGAATACCAGGAAGCTATAGAATATTATGACCGCGTGATAACGGCTGTAGATAAGGATGCGGATTATGCTACCTATCAGAAAGCAATGTGTCTTGGTGCTATGGGAAAGAACCCCGAAAAGCTCGTACAGCTCAACTATATCTTTGAGAAATACAAAGGCTCCCAATACAGCAGCAAGGCGATGCTTGAAATAGCCAATACTTATATGGTGTGCGATAATAATGATATGGCGTTGCTGTATTATGGAAATTTTCTGAAGCAGTACCCCAATAGCGCATACGTGAAAGAAGCACTGCTCAGCCGGGGACTGATATACTACAATACCGGCCGGGACGACGATGCTCTGGCAAGTTTTGATCAGTTGCTTACCCAATATCCGGGAACCGATGAGGCGCGTGACGCGCTGAGTACCGTAAAAAGCATATACATAGGTCAGAACCGTGTGGATGAATATTTCGCATACGTGAAGAAAACCACCAAAACGAGTATCTCAACTGTTGAACAGGACAGCACTACTTTCATGGCAGCTCAGTCCCGATACGAAGAAGGAGAATATGAGCAGGCAATCACAAGTCTGGAGAATTATCTTTCACATTTTCCCAATGGACTGTTTGCGGTTCAGGCTCATTATTATTTAGCAGACAGCTACTTCAGAACCGGATTGAATGAAAATGCGCTGCCACATTATGAGGCAGTGGCTGTTACGGGAAAGAATAAATATACGGAAAAGTCATTGTATAATGGTGCGAATATAGCCTATAGTCTTGGCGATTACCGTAAGGCGTTGAGCCTATATACCCAGTTGATGCAGACTTCAGAAGGAGACAATAGCCGGCTCCAGAGTAGGATAGGTGTACTCCGTTGCAATGTGAAGATTGGAGACAGAGTTTCCATATCCCATGCTGCAGATAATCTGCTGTCAGAATCAAAGATAACCGAAGAACTCAAGGAAGAGGCCTTGATATGCAAGGCTCGCAGTTACTATGCTGACAGGCTGACGGATACTGCGGCTATGCTTTATCGTCAGCTTACCAGTTCTTCCAACGGGGATTATAACGGAGAAGCTTGCTATATCCTGGCTGAAATCCTTTTCGATCAACAAGATCTTGCTGGAGCAGAAAAGGCCATTGAATCCATAGTATCAGACCCCCACAGCGATTATTGGCTGGCGAAAAGTTTCATTCTCTGGGCTGACATATATTATGCAAGAGGAAACGCTTTGCAGGCCAAGCAGACCCTCCAGAGTATTATTGACAATTACGACGGAGAGGAACTGATTAACGTGGCCATAGAAAAAAGAAATGCCATACTGGCAGCAGAAGCTCCCGAACAGCAGCAGGAAGAACAAGAACTCATCATTGATATCAACGAAGAATAAATTCACGGATATGAAAAGAATCATCACTATAATAATGGCAGTTGCCTTGTGCGGCAATATGTTTGCGCAGAAGCAGGATACGCTTAATAACGCTTATAATGAGAATGTGATTGTTATGGGAAGCTATAAGCCCGTTCTGGAGGAAATGAACAAGATGAATGTGGTTCCCGCACTCACCGATACTTCCACTCTGTTGCAACATAATTTCACATACGGAATCACTCCCCAGCGTCTCACCTCGTTATTTATTCCTTCCCGAATCAAGGCGGCCAGAGTAATAGGAGAGCCTTCAACGAAGTTGTACAATAATTATATCCGTCTGGGTATGGGAAACAACTGGTCGCCACTTTTGGAAGCCTATTTCAACAGCACCCGCAACCAGAAATTGAATTACGGCGCATATCTGACTCATGAATCATCCTGGGGAACAATAGGCAGGAAGGTGGATTCCATTCCTTATAACGCTGACTATTATGGACCCAATCACTGGTCGCTTACCAATCTTGGTGCATTCGCAAAATATATTGTTGCAGATAAGGTGCAGGTATCTTCGTGTCTGAACTATAATAATGATTATAATCTTTATTACGGCTTCAATGATAGCCTGGCTCATGCGACGGGTTTTCCTACGAATGACAGTATTACCCGTAGTCAGTATCGTTCGGTATATAATTATATTGATTGGACGGCCAGCATAAGGAACCTCCAGACAGATGTGAATAAGTTAGGATATGTGGCGAATGTAGAGGTGTCAGACCTTATTGGAAGCTATAGCCAGAATGAGTTCAATCTTAATCTCAGTGGTGATATTCATTATGGATTTCCTTTATTGAATACATACAAAGGCATAGTTTACCTTCATGCTGACTGGCAGGCTTACAAGAACAACTATATCAACGAAGAACTGCCATTAGGCGTGGTAAATTTATATCCTTCAACGGATACGCTCGTAAATGTGCGGAACCTCGTGCGGGTAAATCCATACGTGGATTTTATCTTCAAGGCGTTTAATTTTCATGCCGGATTTACGCTTGGATTTGATGGTTACAGTAGTGATACGACTAATGCGATAACCGAAACAACACCACAATTGTTCCATATTTATCCCGATGTTGTAATCAGCAAGTCTTTCATGAGTGAAGATTTGAATATCAGTCTGGGGGCAACAGGCAATCTGGACGCAAACAGTTGGCAGACCATCCGATTAGTTAATCCATATATTTACCCAGGGTATCAAACCTTTGCGGCAACTTCCCATTATGATTTATGGGCAAAGATGCGGTTGAATTTCAACAAAAAACTTCGTCTTGACGCTCATGCGCAATACAGTTTCCTTCGCGATGATCTCACCTTTGTCGGTGATGCGACAATCCTTCATAATGTTTTTGTCCCTTATTTTGTAGATTTGAATCAGGCAACATTCGGAGCTGATATTACTTTTATAAATGATGAAATGATAACAGCTGGAATTGGAGGAAATTACTATATATATCAACCATCTACAGAGGCGTTGGATGGAGACATGTATAGAATGTATCGACCCGATTATGATGCCCATCTTAACGTATCTTTGAACTATAATAATAAAGTATATGCTCATCTGAAAGGTGTTCTGCTCGGTAGTATGTATGCATACGACCAGTATTTCCCCACTGTGCCGTGGAGCGATATTCAGGTAGATGAAAATTCAAAACTTCCTATGCGCACAGGACTAAATCTGGAATTTGAATACCGTCACAACAAAGCACTCAGTTTCTTTGCCCGTTTCGACAATATACTTGCACAACGGTATTTCTATTGGATGAATTATCCCAGTCATAGGTTTCAGTTCCTCGTAGGCCTGACATATACTATACATTAATTGGTAATGCTTAGTTCGTGTGTCATAACAATTGTCAGTTTTGGCAGTTTGGCACACATTTTGATATACCATAATTGAAAATTGATAAATAACTAAAAATACAATATTATGAACATTCAACCATTAGCAGACAGAGTTCTTATCCAGCCGGCAGAGGCTGAGCAGAAAACAGCAAGCGGAATCATTATTCCCGACACCGCAAAAGAAAAACCCCAACGCGGTACTGTTGTTGCAGTTGGTAAAGGTACCAAAGATCATGAGATGACAGTAAAAGTTGGCGATCAGGTGCTTTATGGTAAATATAGCGGAACAGAAATCGCTATAGAAGGCACGACTTATATGATTATGAAAGAAAGCGATATTTACGCTATTATCTAATTAACCCTTTATTTTGATTTATCATGGCAAAAGAAATAGTTTTCAATAATGACGCTCGCGAACAACTTCGCAAAGGTGTTGATGCATTGGCTAACGCAGTAAAAGTTACTCTCGGACCTAAAGGCCGTAATGTGGTTATCGATAAAAAATTCGGTGCTCCTCATGTTACCAAGGATGGTGTAACCGTGGCAAAAGAAATTGAACTTGAAGATGGCATCGAGAATATGGGTGCCCAGATGGTAAAAGAAGTTGCCTCCAAGACTAATGATCAGGCTGGTGATGGTACTACTACTGCTACCGTTCTGGCTCAGTCAATCGTGAATACTGGTTTGAGAAACGTTACAGCAGGTGCTAATCCAATGGACCTGAAACGCGGTATTGATAAAGCTGTTGCTGTTATTGTAAAGGATATCAAGGCCCAGGCACAGGAAGTGGGTGGTGATATTAAGAAAATCCGTCAGGTGGCTACCATCAGCGCAAACAATGATGCCAATATTGGTGACATTATCGCAGAAGCTATGGAGAAAGTTACCAAGGATGGTGTGATTACCATTGAAGACGCAAAAGGTATCGATACCACCGTTAAGGTTGTTGAAGGTATGCAGTTCGATCGTGGCTATATCAGCCCTTATTTTGTGACCGATACTGAGAAGATGGAATGCACATACGACACTCCGTTCATCCTTATTTATGACAAGAAAATCTCAACAATGAAGGATCTGCTCCCTGTTCTTGAAAAGGTTGTTCAGACAGGTCGCTCTCTTTTGATTATTGCTGAGGATGTGGATAGCGAAGCCCTTGCAACTCTCGTTGTAAACCGTCTCCGTGGCAGTTTGAAGATTGTGGCTGTTAAGGCTCCTGGATTCGGCGATCGTCGTAAGGAAATGCTTGAAGATATCGCAATTCTTACTGGTGGTACTGTTATCAGTGAAGAAAAAGGTTACAAACTTGAAGATGCAGACCTCAGCCTTCTCGGTCAGAGCGAGAAGATATCTATTGATAAGGACAATACAACTATCGTAAGCGGAAAAGGTGACAGTGAGATGATTAAGGCTCGTGTAAACCAGATCAAGGCTCAGATTGAGAAAACTACCAGTGATTATGATCGTGAGAAACTTCAGGAACGTCTCGCCAAACTCGCAGGTGGTGTAGCTGTGATTTATGTCGGAGCAGCCAGCGAAGTTGAAATGAAGGAAAAGAAAGACCGTTTCGATGATGCTCTCCATGCAACTCGTGCAGCTGTTGAAGAAGGTATAATCCCAGGTGGTGGTACCGCACTTATTCGTGCTATCGAGAAACTCGATCAGGTGGTTCCTGAAAATCAAGATGAAAAACTTGGCGTTGAAATTATCCGTCGTGCTGTAGAAGAACCACTTCGCCAGATCGTGGAAAATGCAGGCCTTGAAGGTAGTGTAATTGTGAATGAAGTTCGCAATGGTAAAGGTGATTACGGATATAATGCACGTACCGAAAAGTTTGAAAATCTTTTCGCAACGGGCGTTATTGATCCCGCTAAGGTTACACGCGTAGCTCTTGAAAATGCCGCCTCAATCGCAGGTATGCTTCTGACTACCGAATGTGTATTGTGTGACATCAAGGAAGAAACTCCAGCAGCTCCAGCAATGAACCCGGGCATGGGCGGAATGTATTAAAATTTATTTGAAACAGGTCTTACAACAAAGACTTCAGTGGGGAGGATATATGTTAAAATCCTCCCCACTTTTTATTGCATTTTTGTTTGTGCGTTAGATTGTTTCAAATTTACTATTCACAATTAATAACCTACAAATCAATATAAGTTTCTGATATATAGTTTACATTATGTATTTCTCTCAATATATCATACATCCTATAGAATATAATTTTGTTAAATATGTTGTATATGCAAAATAATATTTGTATTTTTGCAACGGATTAATTAAATATATTTATATGGAAGAAACCGTACAACTTGTAACATCATTCGCAACGCCGACAGCGTGGTCGTGGCTCGTGCAATTCTTTATTATTGCAGTATCGTTACTTATTGCCAACCTCATCCGCTGCAAAGTTCCACTATTGAGTAAAAGTCTTATTCCTTCCGCCTTGCTGGCTGGATTGCTCATTCTGTTGTTGAAATCAATTCCTGATTTTAATGCGTTTATCCATAAACCTTCCATGGAGATTATTACTTACCATGCTTTAGGTTTAGGTTTTGTTGCCTTGGCTCTTAAAAATAATAAGATTGAAAGCCGATCTTCTGCCATGACAGTGGTGGAGACTGGTGCGGTAACAGCAAGCTCTTATATTGTGCAAGGGATTTGCGGACTTGTGATAACAATTCCATTGTTTATTTGGTGGAATAAAACAGACTTTTTCTATAGTGCAGGTTTGCTGCTGCCTATGGGATATGGTCAAGGTCCAGGACAAGCTTTGAATTTTGGTCAGATCTTTACGGGATGGGCTACAGGTCAAGGAATTCATTTTCCCGGTGTGGATTTTGGCCTTTCTATTGCTGCAATTGGATTTATCGTAGGTAGTGTCGTGGGAGTTATTTATATGAATATCCTTCGCCGTAAAGGCAAACTTCGCCGTAAGACTGAAAATTATAAGGAAGTGAATACTCTTCGCGACTATGAGTCCGAAAATGAAATCCCCAACACGGAAAGCATAGACAAACTTACCGTTCAGATTTGTCTTGTTCTTTTGGTGTATTTTCTCGTTTTTCTTCTGATGTATGGCATTGAGAAGGCTGACTTAGGTACTTTTGGAACTAAAACACTTAAACCTATGTCTTGGGGGTTCAATTTCCTTTGGGGTACTTTGATTGGTGTATTTGTGAAATGGGTTATGAATCGATTCAAGAAAGTGAAAATCATACAAAGGGAATATATCAATAACTATATGTTGGACCGTATTAGCGGACTCTGTTTTGATGTGATGATTGTTGCTGGTACAGCCGCAATCAGTTTCGACAATTTGCGTAATATCTGGCTTCCATTGTTGCTCGTATGTACTTTGGGCGCTATCGTTACGTTTTGTTATGTACTCCGTTGTGCAAAACATCTATATCCTGGTTATGAATATGAAGGCTTCTTTTCAATGTTTGGTATGCTCACAGGAACAGCCTCTAACGGTATGATTCTTCTTCGTGAGATTGACCCCAAATATGAAACTCCCGCCGCAAACAACCTTGTGTTGCAGACGCTAACTGCAATACTCTTCGGTTTCCCCGTACTGTTGCTCATGGGATATGCGCCACAAAGTCTGCATAATACCATGGTAACACTAATCTTGTTGTTGGTAATCTTCCTCATTTATGGAGGATTTATATTCCGTAAAAAAATATTCAAAAAACGCAAATAATCATGAAAAAGATTTTAATCAGTTTACGCTCATCGGCTCTTTCAATAGTTTCCGTATTGACATTTTGTGGCGTTTTAACAGGAAGCGGCCTCTCTGCTTTTGCCCAGCAGAATGATATCCGTACCGGCTGGACATTCGGAGTTTTGCCCAGTTTCAGTTACGATGCAGACCTCGGACTGCAATTAGGCGCTCTCACAAATATATATTATTTTGGATCTGGTGATATCTATCCTGAATATTATCACTCTTTTTATGCAGAGGCCGCAACAACTTCCACCCATTATGGCCTTTTCCGGTTGAGTTATGATTCAAAATATCTCATTCCCAAACATCGTTTAAGTATAGATGTGGCATATATGCCCGACAAAATGTGCGACTTCTATGGCTATAATGGATATCAGACTTTCTTTGATGCAAATTTCATTGATAACGTAAGTGCGGATTATATCACTCGCGCCTATTATAAGATGCAACGCGACCTTTTCCGGGCGTGTGCTGACCTGCAAGGCTCTATCCATGGACACTGGTATTGGAATGCAGGTCTTGGTATTTTGAATTACACGGTTGGAACTGTCGATGTCGAGGCGCTCAACCGTTACACTAAAAATCCAGATAATACGCTCCCCGTCGGGGCAACAACTTTGTATGATAAGTATGTTGCAGATGGTCTTATTTCCGCAGCAGAAGCCCACGGCGGTTTCCATCCGTATCTCCATGGCGGTGTGACTTTCGATACGCGTAATCGTCAGCAGAACCCAACACAAGGCATACATGCAGATGCTTTCCTTCAGTATAATGCGGCTTTCGGAGAATTGTCTGATTATAATAATTTGAAGTTCAACGCTGCATGGAGACATTATCTGCCGATCGCAAACCGGATAACATTTGCTTATCGTCTGGGTACTCAACTTAACGTTGCAGGACAAGCTCCGTTCTATCTCAACACCTATATCAATCAACTCTATATGCAGCGCGTAATATATGAAGGAATCGGCGGCGCAAATTCGGTTCGTGGTATCATGCGTAATCGAGTTCTCGCTAATGGATTTGCGTATGCAAATATTGAGTTTAGATTACAGGTGGCTAAATTCAAGATTGGGAAAGAGAATTTCTATATCGGACTCAATCCTTTCCTGGATTGCGGTGAAGTGTTGCAGCCATACGACTTGAACAATGCAACCATTTCGGATATCAGAATTGAATCCGATGCACAGGCGTTACATTTGAGTGCTGGTTGTGGTCTGAAGGTGGCTATGAATGATAATTTTGTCCTTAGCGTTGACTGGGCAACAGCCCTCAATGAGCAGGACAACTACAAGTTCAGTAACCTTTATATCAAGATGGGCTATATGTTCTAATAAGAATAACTGTTGGATGAATTAATCTGTTAATAATCTCTTTCCTTAACAAGAGACATATCCTCACCTCGGCATAGTCAAAATATTTTGATTATGCCGAAGTCTTTTATATTGGGACATAGACCGGAGTTAACGCGGAGCGGAGCTTCTGACAGAGGCTCTGCGCCAAGTGTAGCCTTAGCGACCACGCAGAGCCTGAGGACCAAGGATTACTGGAATAATTTTAGATTCATACCGACAATGGGTTGGAATCATTTATTTCAAAATAAGGAAAGCCAGATTCCCGGCTTTCCCTATATGCTGTAGAAATATGTTTCTGCTATTTATTGCGCTTGTTCTATCAATTTGCGAAAATGTGGAACCACTTTCTTCTTGATGGGGTACTCGCTGAATGGGAATTTTGACTCTGCAATATGGTGGGCATTATGTAAATCGGAACCATAATAATCATACATGTCGTTTGATATGAGCCACTCAGCTTTTCTCTTTTCTTCCTTTCCGTAAACACCCGCTAATGATGGTATGTTGAGCTGAAACTTGATGCCGTTCCGTTTCCAATATTGATAATCGTCCTCATTCATGTAGATATATCTTTCGGGATGAGCTAAAAGAGGAAAGTATCCGGCAGATTTTATCTGGTTGAATATCGATTCCATATTACGAGGGGCGCTGAATGTCCTTGTTTCCACAAGTATCATGTCCTTGTCGTCTCCTATGGGAAGCAGTTTTCTGTTGTTCAAATAGTCCATAAATCCGTTGTCCAGCATATATTCCGATGCAAGATTCAGTTTTATGGTTCCGTGATAGGCATTTTTAAGCTCTTCAAAGCGTTCTTTCAGGTGTGCTGCTGTGTTTGGTACATCTTCCATCACATGTGGAGTACACCAGACTTTCTGAATGCCGATTTGCTCATAATACGCTAAAACCTGGAGTGTATGTTCAATATGTTTTATTCCATCATCCACATCCGGCAGAATGTGGCAGTGGTAATCAGTCATGCCTTTGAGTAGGTCGGCTTTTGCAAGTGTTGTGTTTTTTTTGAAAAATAGCATTTTTATGATTCGGTGTAGTAATTGTGGCTGTATCCGTAACCATAGCCATAACCGTACCCATAGCCGTGGTGGTAGTAGTATTTACCCTTTTCATAGCCGGTTCCGTTGAGAATGATAACCATGTTGTTGAAACGTCCGGTATCGCTGATGGCTTGAACTTCATTGATCATACTGCGTTCCATAAGTCCTGTTCTAATGACGAAGAGCGTCCTGTCAGCCATCTTGGCTATGATTTGTGTGTCGGCAACGATATCAACTGGGGGACAGTCGATGAAGATGTAATCGTAGTGCTGTCTTAATTGTTCAATCATTTGCTGGAACATACCGTTTCCAACCAATTCGGTCGGGTTTGGTGGAATCTTACCTACTGGAATAATGTCTAACGAAGATTGTTCGTGTTTGATGATGATATCTTCTATATTGGTTATCTGCCCGTTAAGGTAGTTGCTTACGCCTTTGTGTGGGGATCCGACGAATGTGGAGAGTGAAGCGTGGCGCAAGTCGCCGTCAATAAGCAGCACTTTCTTATGCTTGAGGGCCATACATACACCCAGATTCATTGTGATGTATGACTTGCCGCTTCCTGCATTGAAAGAGGTTGATTGGAATACTGTGCAGGGTTCGCCTTGGGTCATGAATTCAAGATTGGTCCTGAGTACGCGGAATGCCTCATTGGAAACATCTCGTTTGCCTTCTGCAACAACAATACGTCGTACAGATGCTGACTTTTTGGCAATCTTGGCAATCTTCTTTTTGATGTTCGCGGAATTGGGCTCAACACCATGGAATGGAATTTCCCCTAAGAATGGAATGGTGAGTTTCTCTAAGTCTTTGCGACCGCGAACCGTAGTGTTCGTGGATTCCTTTATGAAAAGAATTACGGAGGGTACTGCCAAACCGAGAAGTAAACCGATAAGCAGGACTACCTTGGATCTTGGTTCTGTCGGGCTGTTGGAACCATTGGGAGTCTGGATTACGCGTGTGTTATAGGCTGTAAAAGCTTGTGAAAGTTCGTTTTCCTCTCTTTTCTGCAGCAGGAAGAGGTACAGGGACTCTTTCACGGCTTGTTGGCGTTCTGCAGAAAGCAGATTCCGTGCTTGTGTCGGATTGTCAGCAATGCGGGAGTTTACTTTCTTCTCGTTCTGACGAAGGTTCTCCATCTGTGCATTCAACACGTAAACATGATTATCAATAGACGCGATGATGGCTTGGCGGATATTGTCCAACGAACGGTCCAAACTTACTACCAACGCATTCTTTACACTGCTATTGGCAACAATGTTGATGCGTTGCAGCATATTGCTGTTGTATTCGTTTATCTGAGATTCAATACTTGAACTTCCCAGTCCGGATATGGCAGGTATCAGTTGGTCTTTCTTTGATGCATCCGTCATATATTCCCTGATATACTTCGCAATGCTGATCTGGTTGTTGAGTTCCAACATCTGCTGCGACAGGGTTGAACTCTGGCTCATATACATCCTTGCTGCGGAATTCACGTCAGGAAGCATATTGGCACTTTTGTATCCCGCAATACTTCCATCGACATTGCTGAGCTCGTTCTGGATAACCTCCAGTCGTTCGTCAATGAAGGCGGATGTGGCGCGGGCGATCTGGTTCTTGTCATCAACCCATCGTTCATTATAGACATCAATAAGCGTATTGATGATGTCTTCAGCTCTGCGTATTGAAATGTCTTGTGCGAAAATATTGATCACATCGCTTTGCTTGTCGGCTAATGCAATATTGATTTTTGCCCGATAAGCGTTGGTGGCACTTGCAAGTGTGCTGCGTCTGACATGAATGAGTTTCGGGGCTTGCGAGAAGTCTTTATATAATGGGGTAACAACAATATCGCCAAGAGGCGTATTGGTGGTATCATTAAACCTGCAGTCAATCTGTGCCCCTTTGATTTTCTCACCATTGCAGACGAAATTCGTGAGCGATAAGGTGTTTTTATCGCTGATTCTGATGTCCATTGCGCCCGAACAGGTATTGGGAAGGTTTATGAAGGAAACCATCAATGGCTGGTTGTTTCCGTATAATGTGACGGGCTGGAATCTTCCGTCAGCAGTATAATTCACATCGCCATGAAGTCTTAGCACGACTTCTTTCATACAGTCAGACGATTTGAACGCGTAAACTTCATTCTGTACATCAGAGCTTACCTGCAGAAGTCCCATGTTTGAGAAATCGTTCCTGCTCATTGATGCGCCCTGCCGCTCATTCTTGATAATCAGTTGAGCCCCTCTTGTATAGACTTTTGGCGTTTTAAGAAGATAAAATACGGCTGCTGATATACCTATAACGGCTGCTAACACAAACCATTTCCAATTGGCCAGTACGATATACCAGATATCCTTGATGGATATTTCGTTTGTGGTGCCATGTATCTGAGTATTGTTATTGTTCTGATCTACCATTTTGTTGAAATTTTTTTGTCAGGTTATTTGCCATTTCTATTCAGTGCTAACACAAAGGTGAAGATTGTTACCGCTGTGCTGGCCAGCGACAGCCAGAAAGATGCAGATAGAATATTGTTGCCGTTAACGGTGGAACTGCGGGCCTTTTTCTTGGTCGGCTCCACATATACTATATCGTTCTGCTGGAGATAGTAGGCAGGGGAGGAGAGAAGCTCTCTTGCTGAATTTAGGTTGAGATTATAGGCGGTAACGCTGCCGTCCTGGTTCTGGCGCATCACGACAATTTTATCGCGGCATCCGTCTATTGTCAAGTCTCCAGCCATGCTTATGGCGTCCATGATTGTAACGACATCCCGATTCAGGGAATATTTCCCAGGCACGCGGACTTCACCCAATACCTGAATACTCAGGTCCATATATTCTACGGTAACAATTGCATTCTGGGACTGGCCTTGCGCTGACAGCTGATCGGTAATAAGTCGTTGCACCTCTTCGCGGCTCATGTCAGCAACATGTAATTTCCCTAATGTGGGAAACATAATGTCGCCATTGGAGTCGATAGTATATCCCATAACACCTTGACCGCTCCCACTGAAGGCCTTGCTGCTTGAGCCAATCACTCTTGACGTATAGGCAAGGTTAAACAGGTCTGAGGTTTGGGCGTCTTCACATTTTACAACAATCATGATTTTGTCCCCTGGGTGTAACTTTACCTGCTTGGGAACTTCCATCTGAAAATTGTTGATAGAGTCTCTATCCTGAAAATAAACTACTTTTTCAGCTGTCTTACATGATGAAAACAACAAAATCATCACCGCAAATATTGAAAAAAGAGAATATCGTTTCGTCATAATCTTTTTAATATATTGATTTTTCATCTATTAATGATTATTATACTAATATAATATATTTTGCAAAGATAGGAAAAATAATATATATGGCAAAATTTTTTTTGTAAAAAAGGTTCTTCATAAAATGCGTATATCTTAGTCTTGATCGTCATACGCTCCCCCTTTTCTTTTCAAGAGTTGTTTCTCTTAGTCCTCAGCGCAGGTCCCCGGCGAGGGGTTGATTGAAAACTTGAATCTTTACACAATATGTCGATGAACGCTCGAAATCGTGCGGGGGGCCGGCTTTCCCGTCTTGATTTCGGATGCAAAGTTACGAACTCTTTCCGACATCAGATGCCGATTTGTCCGCATTTGTCCGCATTTGTCCGCATTTGTCCGCATTCAGTGCCTATTCAGTGCCAATTTGGTGCCTATTGTATCATCAAGGGGTCAGACCCTTTGATGATACAATAGGCGGATAACTCCGTTTTTCCGTCGGAGTAACGTCGGGGTAACGCCGTATATCTTTCGTGTTCCGTAGGCAGTTACCAGGGAGATACCAGAGAGATACCCGGGAGATACCAGAGCGGAACCTCACAGAGGCTTCGCGCCAAGCGCAGCGGAGCGACCGCGCGAAGGCGGGCCAAACAGCGGCGGTGTCAAGTCACGAAACATCTCTGCGGATTTCCGCGGCCAGATAGGACAGTTTACTCCATTCCTCGCCACTATCCTCCGCAGATTGGCCTATTGCCCTCAATTGTTGAAAATTTTTCAACGCCTGTTTTTTTACAAAAATGGGAAGCCGAACCTGAAACTGGAGCGTTTCTCCCTTTATGTGCCCTTTTCTGACCCCAATTTGAGGCATTCTGCCCCCTTGTCGAGCTCCAACATCTTGGGGGAAGTGGGTTTTGTAATACCGTATTTCATTGTGGTTGTGCTTTTTAGAGAAATGTTTGAGTTGTAAAACCTAACAACTAACAACTAACAGTCCAATTTTTGAGGGTATCATTATTTCTTCAAACACTATATAACTATCTATATATTAATTAGTTAAATAGTATATAAAGAGGGTTTGTATATCCATTTTTTGGATTGTCAGTTGTCAGGTGTCAGGTTTGTCTGTCCGCTTACTCTTTGTCTAAGAGGCTGTTGAGAGCCTGACTGATCTATTCGACTATCGTCTCATGACTTTTTTATTCCGACCTAAAGAGCAAGCTCTTTGGAAACCCATTGCAAAAAGTTCCTTGTTGAGTCCTTTGGTGAACTCTTTCGCGGAGAAGTCCCCGGTGAGGTATGTGGCCTATCTGATAGATGCTCCTATCTACGCATTTTTGTGAAGAAACAAAAAAAGACCTCCGGTTGGAGGCCTTTTTCTGAGGTATGATGTTCCTGATGTTTATTTTTCCATATTGCGAAGGCGTTCGGTCAGCATAGGAACGATTTTGTGCAAGTCTCCAACAATTCCGAGATCAGCAACCTTGAAGATAGGCGCGGTCTTGTCCTTGTTGATAGCGATGATGAGGTCACTTTCTTCCATACCTGCCAGGTGCTGGATAGCACCGCTGATTCCGCATGCCATATAGAGGCTTGGACGAACGGTCTTGCCGGTCTGGCCAACCTGACGGTCGTGATCCATAATACCGGCATCAGTCAATGCGCGGCTTGCTGCAACTTCTCCACCGAGTTCTTTTGCAAGTGCTTCGAGTTTCTTGACGCCTTCCTGGTTGGAAACGCCACGTCCGCCTGCTACAAGAATCTTGGCTTCGGAAATGTCGGCTACACTCTTATCTTCTTTTACGACCTTCACGAGTCTTACACGGTTGATTTTCTCCATGTTGAAATCAATCTTGTAATCCACGATTTCACCTTTGCGGGTATTGTCGGCTTTCATTTTTTGCATTACGCCAGGACGCACGGTGGACATCTGTGGACGGTGTTCCTTGCAGAGGATGGTTGCCATCAGGTTTCCGCCAAATGCAGGACGGGTCATCATGAAGTCGCGCTCTTCGCTGATTTCCAGCTTGGTTGCATCAGCAGTCAGACCAGTGCGGTTACGTGCGGAAAGTCTTGGACCGAGGTCGCGGCCGATGGTGGTGGCGCCAATCATCAGGATAGAAGGTTTCTGCTCCTTGATGATTTGGGTTACTGCCTCAGCGTATGGTTCGGTCATGTAATGCTCAAGGATGTCGTTTTCAACAACCAATACCTTGTCAGCACCGGCAGCAATCAAACCCTGAGCCTGACCTTTGATACCTTTTCCTAAAAGTATGGCTACCACTTTTTCACCAAGGGTGTCAGCCAGTTCGCGTGCTTTGCCCAACAGTTCGAGTGCTACATTCTGAACAGCACCATCTCTTTGTTCTGCAAATACATATACGTCTTTATATTGTGTAGTATCCATGGTTTCTCGTATTAAATGATATGTTTTTCTTTAAGTTTGTTGATGATGAGTTCAACAGCCTCTTCGGGGCTTACTTCAAAAGTCTCTCCGGCAGGTTTGAGGCTCTTGGGGAAGCTCTTGGCCACGCTGGTGGGGCTGCCTGCTTTTCCGATATGTTCTGCTGGAACATCAATCATATCGGCATTCCAGATTTCAACTTCCTTGTCGTATGCTTCCACGATACCGCGAACGTTCATATAACGAGGCTTTACAGCGCTTGCCAGAACGGTTACCAGGCAAGGTGCATCCATTTGGAGCATCTGATAGCCTTCTTCGGTCTGTTTGCGAACGGTGAAAGTCTTTTTGCCGTCGAATTGGAGGTCTTCGAGATAAGAAACATGTGGCAGATTCAGATGTTCTGCAATCTGAGGACCTACCTGTGCGGTGTCGCCATCGATTGCCTGACGGCCGGTAATAATCAAGTCATAATCCAGTTTGCGCAATGCACCGGCAATTGCGCTGGAGGTTGCCAGGGTATCAGCACCACCCAGTCTGCGGTCTGTCAAAAGGATGGCACGGTCCACGCCCATTGCAAATGCTTCGCGCAGGATTGCGTCAGCCTGAGGAAGGCCCATGGTGATAACGGTTACTTCGGCGCCATATTGTTCTTTCAGTTGGAGAGCAAATTCCAAACCGCCCTTATCGTCGGGGTTCATAATGCTGGGTACGCCCTCACGAATCAACGTACCGGTTACAGGGTTGATTTTTACCTCTGCGGTATCGGGTACTTGTTTTATACAAACTACTATTTTCATTCGATTCAAATTTTGGATTATTTAAACAGTTTGCCAGAGATTACCATTCGCTGAACTTCGCTGGTACCTTCGTAGATCTCGGTGATCTTTGCATCGCGCATCATGCGTTCTACTGGATATTCACGGGTGTAGCCGTAGCCGCCGAAGAACTGTACGGCTTTGGTGGTAACTTCCATTGCGGTTTCTGCGCAGAAGAGTTTTGCCATGGCTGCATCTACGGAGTAGGGCATACCGTGGTCTTTCTTGTAATGTGCGCTGCGAACCAGCAGTCTGGCGGCCTGAGTCTTGGTTTCGAGGTCTGCCATCTGGAACTGGGTGTTCTGGAACTGGCTGATGGAACGTCCGAATTGTTTTCTTTCTTTGGTGTATTTTACGGTCTCATCGATTGCTCCCTGAGCAATACCCAGAGCCTGGGCTGCGATACCGATACGGCCGCCGTCCAGAGTCTTCATGGCTATGCCGAAGCCCTTGCCCAGAGGTCCGAGGAGGTTATCCTTCGGGATGCGGCAGTCTTCAAATATCAGTTCTGTGGTAGCGCTTCCGCGGATACCCATTTTCTTCTCTTTCTTTCCGATGGAGAAGCCCTTGGTGCCTTTTTCCACGATGAAGGCGCTGATTCCCTTTGTTCCGAGGCTCTTGTCGGTCATTGCAATGATGATGAATACATTGGCGTAAGAACCGTTGGTGATAAAAATCTTGCTTCCGTTGAGCACCCATTCGTCGCCGTCAAGCACAGCGGTAGTCTGCTGGCCTGCTGCATCGGTACCTGCACCGGGTTCGGTCAGGGCAAATGCGCCCAGCCATTCTCCGCTGGCAAGTTTGGGGAGGTATTTCATTTTCTGCTCTTCGGTACCGTTCTCCATGATAGGAGCGCAGCACAAAGAAGTGTGGGCTGACAGGATAACGCCAGTGGTGGCGCATACTCTTGAGAGTTCTTCTACTGCCATACCATACATGATATTGCTTCCACCGGCTCCGCCATACTGGGTGGGTACGGGAATGCCCATTAAACCAAGTTTAGCCATTTTCTTGACAGTTTCCATAGGGAACATTTCTTCCTCATCTACTTTGGCTGCAAGAGGCTTCACTTCTTTCTCTGCAAATTCACGAATCATCTGCAGGAAGAGTTCTTCTGTTTTTGATATGCTAAAATCCATATATTATTTTGTTTTATTCTCTGTTCGTTGTTCGGAGTTTGCGTTATTTTACTGCGATGGTTTCAATTTCTACCATGGCGCCCATTGGAAGTCCCTTTACTGCAAATGCTGCGCGGGCTGGGCTGTTGGTCGGGTAGTATTTTGCATATACCTCGTTCATGGGTTTGAAATAGTCCATGGTGTCGAGCAGACAGGTCGATTTTACTACATCGGCAAAGGTGAAACCTGCTTCTGTCAGGATTGCCTCAATGTTTTTCATCACCTGTTCGGTCTGTTCGGTAATGCCGCCTTCAACGATTTTTCCGGTGGCTGGGTCGATTGGCACCTGTCCACTGATATAAAGTGTGTTGCCGGCAAGGATAGCCTGGCTGTAAGGTCCGATAGCTTTTGGAGCTTTTTCTGTGTTGATGACTTTGTTCATGTGAATATATTTTATATGTTTTTTCTTCAAAAAGATTTTGCAAAGATAAGCATTTTTTTTCAATTATATGGAAAAAATCTAAAAATTATGTAATTTTGCATTTCCAAACCCCATCAGGATATGCTGTTCAATTCTCTGCAATTTATTCTGTTTCTGCTGATAGTGTTCTCGCTCTATTGGCTGTTGAACCGCATAAATTTTCGTCTCCAGAATCTCTTTGTCGTGGCGGTTTCCTATATTTTCTATGGCTGGTGGGACGTGCGTTTCCTGTTTTTGATATTTTTTACCTCTGTCTGTTCTTATTCCAGCGGCCTTCTTATTGTCAGGTCTTCGCGCCCAAGATTGATTATGTGGGCCAACGTTCTGCTCAACCTCGCCATTCTGGCCGTTTTCAAATATTTCGATTTCTTCTCACGCTCGTTTTCCAGCCTTTTCTCCATCTCCGATCCGTTTCTGCTCAACCTTGTCCTGCCAGTGGGCATCAGTTTCTACACTTTCCAGGCGCTGAGCTATAGTATTGATGTCTATCGCCGCAAGATTGAACCTACCCGTGATGTGGTCGCATTTCTCGCCTACGTCAGCTTCTTTCCCCAGCTGGTAGCGGGTCCTATCGAGCGTTCAACCTCACTTCTGCCCCAGTTTCTCCAGCCCCGCCGTTTCGATGAGGCTCTGGCCTCGGACGGCCTGCGGCAGATGCTCTGGGGTTATTTCAAGAAAGTCGTAGTGGCCGATTCCTGTGCCGTTTACGTGGATCGTATCTTTCTTGACAGTTCTGCCTATAACGGGGCCACGCTTCTGCTGGCAGCCGTGTTGTTTTCCATACAGATTTACGGCGATTTTTCGGGCTATAGCGACATTGCTGTCGGTTGCTCGAAACTCTTTGGCATCCGGCTCCGCAGGAACTTTAACGTGCCTTATTTCTCGCGCGATATTGCGGAGTTCTGGCGGCGCTGGCATATCTCGCTGACTTCCTGGTTCCGCGACTATCTTTATATCCCGCTCGGCGGCAGCCGCTGTTCCCGGATCAAGGTGGTCCGCAACACTTTCATCATCTTTCTTGTAAGCGGGTTCTGGCATGGCGCAAACTGGACTTTCCTCGGGTGGGGAATGTATCATGCGGTGCTGTTTCTTCCGCTCATTCTTCTTGGCCGCAACCGCCGCTATACGGATACCGTTGCCGCCACGCGTATGATTCCCTCTTTCAAGGAGTTGCTCCAGATGATTTCCACCTTTTTTCTGGCGGCTTTCGGCTGGGTGATTTTCCGTTCCGATACCCTTTCCGGGGCTTTCGGTTTCCTTAAAGGTATTTTTACCCAAGGGCTGTTCCAGATGCCGTATATTACCCATCCCCGGGACGTGGTCGTGATTGCCGTATCGTTGTTGCTGCTTCTGGTGGTCGAATGGGCCAACCGCAGTCAGCCTCATCCTTTTGCGCTGACCATCCGCAGCCGTTTTCTTCGCTGGCTGCTGTATATTTTTGTGCTGTTTCTCATACTTACCTGCGCCCAGACTTCTGAGATGCCGTTTATCTATTTCCAGTTCTGAACATGAAACGTTTTCTCCGACATATCGCCCTATTTCTTCCCGTTGCCGCAGCCGGTTATCTGGTGCTGCTTCTGCTGTCTGGCGGAAGCCGCCTTCTGCCTACGGTCAATTACCGCCTGGGCAATTACGGACATCTTTTTTCGCGTGTCAGGGAGGCATCACAGACCCACGATGTGGATGTGCTGTTTCTTGGGTCCTCGCACAGTTACCGCACTTTCGACCCGCGTTTCTTTGAAGCCCACGGCTACAAGGCTTTCAACCTCGGATCGTCCAACCAGACTCCGGTCCAGACGCTTCCGCTGCTTCAGGATTATCTTCCCGTGCTCAATCCCCGGCTCGTGGTTTTCGAGGTTCATCCCGATATTATGTCGAACGATGGGGTAGAAGGGGGCGTGGATCTTCTTTCCAATGTCCCCGTTTCGGGAAATGTCTCCCGTATGGCTTTGAAATTCCGTAATCTCAAAGTGCTGAATACCTGGATGTATGCCTTTATGAGCGATCATCTTCTCCACAGGCTCGATACTTATCAGGAACCCGCCGCTCTGGAAGGCTTTGAATATTTCCCCGGCGGCTTTGTGGCCCCGCTGATTGACACGGCATATCATTCCGAGCCGTTGCCACCAAAGGAAATCCTTATCCAGGACCACCAGCGCAAAGCCCTGACGGAGTGTCTCCAGCTGCTCCAGAACCGTCATATACCTTATATTCTGGTGGAAGTTCCCGCCAGCAATGCGCTCAGGGAATCCTATACCAACCATCCGCAGTTTGAGCAGGAAATGCAGACGTTCGGCCCCTATTATTATCTGCCTCCGATGCCGGGTCCTGACTCGCTTTATTATTTCGATTCCGACCATCTTTCCCGCGTCGGCCAGGAGGTAGCCAACCGCCTGATGCTGGACCTCATTTCCTCCCAGTTGTAATTCTTTGCCTATTTTGTTATAAATCCAAGCCGCTTTATGGGCAATACAATGCTCTTTTGTAAGAGGTAACTCCCTTCTATCTTCTTTTTATCTCCAGTTTATCTTTTTTCTATCTCTTATTCTTAGAAAAGGAGATAAAAAGAAGTTAAAATGGAGATAAAAAGAAGATAGAAGGGAGTTACCACTATATCAACACGCCATTTTCCCGCTCCGATTTCATCAGGACGCTTTCCATAATGAGATGCTCCGATATGTAAAATTGACGAACTCCCCACGGCAAAAAAACGTCCGCAACTCCGTATGCTGCGCTCCAACATCCTGATTATCATATTTTTGAAAAATTGTTAATAAAAATATCAGAAAACATCCTCTAATATGAATAAAAAAGTGTAATTTTGCATTCGCAATGAATTCACACTCCAGCATAGCAGACGCTACTACTGATAACGCAGAAATCATTATGGTAGAAGACACAAATGTAATATACAGCTAACATAATTGCGAGCAAAAACATGAAGAGTTTATTTGAAGAAGACGATTATTTAAGCTATAATTTTCCTGAGCCACAGTATCTTGGAGCAAAATACATACATCGTGGATGGATTGCGCAGTTTATCCCAAGTGATTCTTCCGTAGCGTTGGACGCATTCGGAGGATCACAATCTATTGCATATCTGTTCAAACAATTGGGCAAGAAAACGGTTACCAATGATTTTATGGGATTCAATAATCAAATCGGCAAAGCATTGATTGAAAATCCAAGTGTTACATTGTCGAAGGAAGATACTGACATACTCTTTGCAGAAAACGCTAATCCCGAGGAGTTCAACCTGATGCAGACACTCTTTGCCAATCTCTTCTTTACACAGGAAGAAGCGGCATTTGCAGATAGTTTCCGCAGCAATGTTTTGCGTTTGGACAATGCCTACAAACAATCTTTGGCACTGGCAATAATGTGCCGGAGCATGACACGCAAGGTTACAATGGGACATTTCGCCCACACTCAAGCGCTTGTCTATGCTGCAGATCCTGCACGCATCAAGCGAAACCGCAGCCTCATTCGCCCGTTGAAGGATATCTTTTTGGAGTTGCTCCCAGAATATAATGCAGCTGTTTTTGACAACGCCAAAGACAACCAGAGTTATAATGAAAATACCCTTGATCTGCTTCCGCAACTGACGGATATTGATGTTGCGTACTTTGACCCGCCCTATTGTAACAGTCATGCCGATTATCAGTCGTTCTATCATTTGCTGGAAACATTCGTGGAGTACTGGAAGGACAAGCAGTTTATAAATGGCACAAAGCGTTACGAACCGAAACGCTATAGTGGATTTGACAAGAATAGTGAAGCAATCGACAATCTGCGATTGATGTTTGAGCGTTCACAACACATTCCTACATGGCTTGTTAGTTATAATGACCGTAGCTATCCCGATATTGATACGATGGTTGGCATGATTGAACCATACCGAAATGTGCGCGTTGAACGCAAGACCTATAGCTCAGGGCGCGGAGGTAAGGGAAGTGTTGCCGGCAGTAGTGAAATTTTATTAGTATGTAAACCTCGATAGTTTTTTTGAAATATGACAAACTTTGAAAAATGGGACAAAGAGTTTCGCGCACAGAATCTCTTTGCATTCAATAATGACGATAACGGATTGCTTTGGTTGAAGGTTCGCGCAGTATGCCGTGGCAAACAAATTGACAAGTTCTTGAAAGAGAATCATCTGACATTGACCAAAAAGAAGATAGCAGAACAGAATGTAGAACTGTTTGAATTGCTTGAACAGACAGAAGGAGCAATGACTATGCTCGATAAGTACCTACGCGACAGAAATAACGAGTGGTACGAAGCTATGGGCATAGATGTTCCTCAACTGAAAGAGGATTTGTATCAGGTTCAATACTATGCTTGGGGTGGTGATCAGAATAACTCGTTGGACAAACACCTTGTGAGCAGATACGTCAAGGTAATCAGTAAATATAATGAACTTGTTAGCAGACAAGGCGAAATAGCCGAAAATGCTTGGAACTACGTTCAAACAAGTTGGTACAACAACTGGACATCTTTCCTTATAGAATCGCTGTTCAAACGTCACCCGAAAGTGATTTCTGCTGTAGGTGAAATCAAAAGTGTAGATTTCTTCATTGGAAACATGCCTGTAGATTTGAAGGTTACCTACTTTCCAAACCAGTATATGGATGAGAAAATCAAGTCAAAACTGGGTGGGAAGAAAGAGGTTGCATGGCTAAAAGCGAAAGCAAAAGAACACAAAATAGGTTTTGATAAGAATCTAACTGACTCACAGTTAAAATATGTCCTTTTAGAGAAATTCACCGAGCGTAGATTGCATAACGTTATCAACGAAGTTAGGACTGCGCAAAAGGAAGTTGTTCTTGAAGCAAAGAACAATCCAATGGAATTGATGACGTGGCTTTATGCAAATCAAGGAGAGATGCGTTTCGGTGCTGAGAATCGTTTGTTCGTAGTTCTTGTTGACTCAACGGACATTGAGCAATCATGGAAGATGAAACGTGCCATTGACTTGATTGAAAACAAGGTTACACCTTATCTTGATTCCTTTAATGACGAATCTCTTAAAGTCGTGAACTTCACATTCAAGAAAAATAAGTATAAGAGTTTAGCTGACATTATCTTTGTTATAAAAGAATAGATTCTAAGTCATCTTTAATTTTTAACTATGCTCGGATAATCTCGGAGTTTCAAGAAGGCCTATTCTGCGTAATATGGGCGGATCTATGAGAATGTCCACATCAATCCTGAGAAGTCAAAAAATTAAAGTTTTTTCACTTTTTTTGAAAAAAAATTTTGGTGGTTTAGAAAATGGTTGTATATTTGCAGTGTCTTAGTTCAGTAGAACACTAATACAATATACTATGATAAACATTGAAAATCTGTCTTTTGGCTACAAACGGAATCCTGTTTTCAAGGACATAAGTTTGCAATTTAAGCCCGGAAATATCTACGGATTGCTGGGCGAAAACGGTGTGGGAAAGTCCACATTACTGAAAATTATCTGTGGTCTGCTACCCGCCGAAAAGGGGTCATGCGTGGTGGATGAGTTCTTCAGCCAGGACCGCAAGCCTGCAATGCTCCAGGAAATCGCCTTCCTGCCCGATGAGGTGACGCTCCCCGACGATTCTACCCCGCTCAAATACGTGAACCACCTGAAAGTTTTCTATCCTCATTATGCTTACGGCACGTTCCTTCACCTGATGCAGGAGCTGGAGGTGGATCCGGAAAAGAAGTTCAAGGAGATGTCGTGCGGCCAGCAGAAGAAATCGCTCATTGCCTGCGCACTTTCCTTAGGTACGAAGTACATACTTCTCGATGAGCCTACCAACGGCCTGGACATTCCATCCAAGGCTCAGTTCCGCAGTATTCTGAGCAAGCGTATCAACGAGGACTGTACCATTATCATCTCAACCCATCAGGTAAAGGATGTGGAGAACCTCATCGACCCGATTATGATTCTCTCGAAAGAAGAACTGCTGCTGAATGCCTCGATTGAGGATATCACCCGCCGTCTCAACTTTGAATATAATGGCAACGCGCGTGAGGATGCCTACTACAGCGAGGCCCGTCCGGGCGGATACCTCAACGTAGTGAAGAATACAGAAGGGGCAGAAAGCGAAGTGAATATCGAGGCGCTCTTCAATGCCGTGCTGCACCACAAAAACGAAATAAAGGAACTTTTCGCCACACCGGCAGAAGAAAACTCTATCAGAAAGGAGGCTCAATATGAATAATACATTTAACATCAAACGTTTCGGCCATGTACTTTTAAGTGACATCAAGAATATTATGCCGATGTTCGGCTCTACTCTGATCGCCTTTATCATGCTGCCCATAGGGTTCTGGATCAGCAATATCGTGATGCCCAACGGCACCTTCGGAGGAGAGAGTTTTGCCCCCACAACCCGTCTCGCCGCAATCAGTATGCTGATGATATTCGTAGCCATCATGGGGCCATCCCGCCTCTATCGCACCTGCAACATCCGCAAAGAAGGCATCGGATTTGCCATGCTTCCCGCCTCGAAATTCGAAAAGTTTCTCAGCATGATTCTGCTCACGCTGATAATATGCCCATATCTCTATTACTTTGCAGCTTACCTCGTGGACATGCTGCTCTATATCCTTCCCTGGGGAGCATACAAGGAGCCTCTCCCGATTTTCTATGGCTACAATCTCTCGATTGATGATATCAGAAATCTGAATAATGATGAGGAACTATATTACTTCCTCAAGCACATGGGATTTGCCATTGTTTATTTCGGAATTCTTATGAGCCTGTTCCAGAATGCGCTGTTTATATGGACTAATACCATATTCAAGAAACACAAGGTTTCCAAGACCATCCTCTGGTGTGTGTCCATCGTGTTTGTCATCACGCTGGCTATCATTGCCTTGATATCCTCTGGGAAACCGGAATTCGCATTTGACATTGCGGAAGAATCTATGGAATATTTCAACATTGAAAGATTCGGAAGAGATATCATCTGGGCCATCAATGGAATACTTACCCTTATCGTGGGCGGGCTCTATTTCTGGGCATGGCGCAGACTCAAGAATATGAAATACTGATTCTCTAAAAATAAACACCTAAGGGAATTAATCACATATAAAACTATTATTATGGAATTCAAGAAGCAAAAACCTATATACCTCCAGATTGCCGAATCGCTCAACGAGCGAATCATGACGGGCGAATGGAAGGAAGGCGAGCGGATGGCATCGGTGCGCGACATTGCCGCCGAACTGGGAGTGAACCCCAATACGGTTCTCCGCTCGTTCGACCACCTGCAAGGGGCTGGCATCATCCACATGCGCCGCGGTCTGGGATATTATGTGGCCGATGATGCAACCGGATGTATCTTCGACATGAAACGGCGCGAGTTTCTCATGGAAGAACTCCCCGTGATGCTCGCCAAAATCGAGATGTATGGCATCACCGAAGAAGAAATAAACGAAGCAAAAAAACTAAAATTCAAATAGATTATGAAAAAATTCATTTTTATATCCGCTGTGTGCTGCCTGATATGCAGCTGTAACCTGAACCGATACAAGCTGGAACCGCTTCAAGGCGACGGCAACGTCATCACCCAGAGAATTGAACCCGGTGACTTTGAGAATATCATTTTTGATATTCCTATGGAAATTGAATATACACCCTCCGAAGGAACCCCCTTCGTGGAAATCACCTGCGACAGCAATATTCTTGCTGCCATCAACCCCCGCGTGAACAAAGACAAAGAGCTCATCATCTCGCTTCGTATGCCGAAACACCCAGTTTCTTTTCGGAAAGTGCCCACTTGCATTCCTACGGTGCTGAAGGTAAAAGCAAGTTCTCACAGATTGTTCAACTATCACTCCAACGGATTGGATCACGACGAATGCTGCCGCTACAGAGACGATGCAGACACAACGACATACGATATAAAACTCAATTCATTCGCTCTCGGATCAAGCCATGGCACATACTTTCTGTTTTGCAAGGAAGACGCATCGGGAATCGTCGGACTCTACACCCGGTTCACTCCCTTTGTTAAAAATGAAAGTGTAGAACCAGACTCGCTGAGTTCACAGGCATTCGAGGAAATCCTTCAGGACATGAAAGCCCATGAGTTCTATGATGCCATGCCTAAGAACTATATGCCTTACAGCTATCCTTGGGAACTCCACCACTATCGCTGCGAAACCCAAGACGGACAAAATCATGTGGAGACATGGAGCGCCTACGGCGGGTCCATCATAGAATACGACGACGATGTACAGGGCTGTACGACAATATATGATATTGATGAGGAAACAGGTGTACAGGGCTGTACGAAAATATATGATATTGACGAGGCAACAGATGAGGCTCTTGACGCTGGTATGGAAGCCCTTGATGCCGGTATGGCGGCTCTTGACGCCGGTAAAGAGGTTTTATCCCAAGGTAAAAAAGCAATCAACAATACAAAGAAATGAAAAGCCGGATTCTTCGAATAAATTCAGTCATTTTTCTGGGACTCTTCCTTTCAACCGCTTTGGGAACCCATGCCCAGACTACCGAGCAGAACCTGAGAAAGCATGTATTCTATATGGCTGCGGACTCACTCAACGGGCGCAAGGCAGGAAGTATGGACGCCAATAAGGTGGCCCATTATATTGCCCGGGAATATGAAAAGGCAGGATTGAAACCCTTCTTCGACAATTGGTTCTACGACTTTCATCTCGGTTATGATACCGCGACCACCTATCGCGATGTGGTGGGCTGGATTGAAGGGACCGACCCCGAACTCAAGAACCAGTATATCCTCGTAGGTGCCCATTATGACCACCTCGGAGTCAAAAACAATGAGATATACAACGGAGCGGATGATAACGCCTCGGGTAGTGCCACCGTGATTGAGATGGCACGGATGCTGGCCCAGAAGCCGCTCAAATATAGCGTCATCTTCTGTGCTTTCGATGCCGAAGAGATTGGACTTCATGGCTCCACCGCCTTGAGCCGCAAACTCAACAAGATGAACCTCATTCCCAATATCCGTCTCATGATGAGCATCGACATGGTGGGTTGGTATTCCCAAAGCGGATTCCTGCGACTGGCAGGCGTGAAAACCCTTGAAAAAGGGCGCAGGATAATGCACGACCTTGCCCGAATGGAGGACACCACTATCCATATCAAGACCGTAGGATTTGAAGGTTCTCCTGTAACCGCAACCGATACTGAGCCTTTCGCCAGACTTCAGGTGCCTACCCTCGCTGTAACCACCGGCTTGAAATCCCCATATCACAAACCCCAGGACGATGCCGACCTTATCGACTATGAAGGGATGGAGCTGGTAACCCGATATCTCACGAACCTCGTAGAAAATCTGGCAGACGGGGAACATTATGTTGAAGCATCCGGCCACGTGGCCTATAAGCACCGCAACGAATTTCCTGCCCTGCAACCGGAACTGCTCATCGGCAGATCAAACTGTCATCTTTCCTATCCCGATGCGAAACTCTACAGCCGTCAGCGTGGCGGATTTATTGGTGGGCTGAATCTGAAATGGAATTTCTCGCGCAACTGGGCTCTGGTTACCGGTGTCCGTTATCATTTCGACAGACTTTATCTGGCAGATGAGGCCAACCCGTTCGCCAGTTTCAAAGAGGGAAAAGAGCAATGCCTCTCGGTTCCATTTATGGCAGAATGGCATGCCGGAACCCCCACAACAGGGCTCTGGCTGAGACTCGGCGGATGCTACAGCCGTCTGATCTCCGCCAGCTGTGAAGGGACCGACCGAATGTCGGGTCTGAACGAGAATCAGGTAGGGCTGGCATGGGAATTGGGTTTCAACGTCAGCCGTGTTACTTTCAGCGTAGGCGGAAGCGCCCCATTCCGTAGTTACCCGCTCCCTACCTCGGCCTTACCGCAGAAAAAAGTCACCACAGAAATTACTTTAGGTTTTACCTTTTAGTCCTAAATAATAAAAATAACATTACCATGAAAATGAAAATATTCGGATTTACTACGGCTATTATTTTTACGATGCTGATCTCCTGCTGCATCAGAATCAACATCACCCCTGATGACGACAACTACACGAAGAAAATCTCTTCTGGAGGAACCACTGTCAATATCAAGAAGGGAGAGGCCGGTCCTATGGCAGACAGCACTATCCACATCAAAGGCAACTATACGGAACTTTTCGCAAACTACGATATGCAGATCATTATGGATGCCCAAACCGACAACGTTATCGTAAAATGCGAGGCGGATGTGATGCCTTATATCGACATCCACCAGAAAGGCAACAGACTCTTTGTTACCTACAAGCCGAAATCAAAGATCAACAAACACGAACGCACCCAAGTCCTTATTCCTTTTCAGGAACTGGAATCGGTAGAACTTGAAGGAAGTGCAGACCTTCATATTCATACGCCACTCACAAGCAGGACTTTCGAGGCAGACCTCAGCGGGTCATCCCTCCTTGCCTGCAAAATAGAAAATCCATCCGCCATAGTAGAGATAGAGGCAAACGGAGCTTCTCATTTCCTGTTTGACGGGGAAATCAGGTCTCTCGACCTCGATTTCAGCGGAGCGGTTCACGGCATCATATCTCCGATCACAGTTCAGAACATCGAGGCCGACCTATCGGGCAGTTCTACCCTCTCAATCTCGGGCAAAGCCAGACGGCTGGAAGCCGACCTTAGCGGAGCCGCTGCTCTGATGGGAACGAACCTGCTTACCCAGATAGGAGATGTGGAACTTTCAGGGGCATCGAATATGGATATCAACTGTGTGGAATGGCTTACGGCTGAACTCAGCGGAGCATCTACACTCAACTGTGTTCAACGGCCTAAAATCGCCAATATCTCCAAGGGAATCGCCTGCGACGTAAACGGGAATTGATTTTTTATTTTCGTTATTAATTTTTTGTCGTATCTTTGCAGTAGAAAAAAATCTCTTTTATCGGCTCTATATTTAATTTCATCTGACTATGTATCAGGATATATCACAACAAAAGGCCATAGAGGCTTCTGGAGGGCATCATCTGGTACTTGCACCACCGGGATGCGGCAAGACGGATATTCTGGCGCGCCGCATCGCCTGGGCACACAGTCAGGGAGTGGCATACGGAGATATGATTTGCCTTACGTTCACCAACCGTGCCGCGAGAGGTATGCAGGAACGTGTATGCAGTCTGTCCGGTGAGCCGGTTCCAGGAGACCTCTTCGTAGGGAACGTGCATAGGCTCTGCGCACAATATCTGTTCGAGAATAGTATGCTTCCAAGGCATTCGGCGGTAATAGACGAAGGGGATGTGGAGAGCATAGTGAGAGGACTCTGGAAAGAAAAATTTCCTTCCGCGAATGAACTTCAGGTAAATGTTCCGCGGGTGGCACAGCTCCAGCACTGTATGCGCCAATGGGCGGACGGAGTAAGCGCAGAAACGGGACTGCACGAAGAAATGAGAAAACAATACCTGCCCGTGCTGGACCTGCTCCGCAAGGCTTCAGGCAGGGATATCGGTGAGATATACGAAAATATAGAGGAACTCTACCTGCGGGCAGAAGACCCGATATATGGTGAGAACCTCCGTTACCTGCGCATGGCGCGCGCCTACGAGGTGTATAAGCAGGAATACGATATGCTGGACTTTGATGACCTGCTGGTAGTATGCCTGCAAGTGCTGTCGGCAGACGGAGATCACAGGCGCTACAGATGGATTCAGGTGGATGAGGTGCAGGACATGAACCCTACCCAACTGGCTATCATCGACTGCCTGACGGCAGAGGATGCTACGGTGGTGTATCTCGGAGACGAGCAGCAGGCAATATTTTCGTTCATCGGGGCAAAGATGGAAACCCTGGAGGTGCTGAAACGCCGGTGCTACGGCAATATTCACCGGCTGGAACGCAACTACCGTTCTCCCAAATATCTGCTTGACGTGATGAACGCCTACGCTGTGTGGGAACTCAATATCAGCCCTCAGATGCTTCCGCAAGCTTTCCACGAGGAACCGGGAGGCGAAGGAATGCTGAACCTTATCACGGTTCCTGACATCGGACAATCATATACTGCCACGGTACAGGAGGCGTTGCGGCTGGCACGGGAAGATGATGGTCGGGTGGCACTGCTGGTGCCCTATAACCGCCACGCCGACTGTCTCAGTGAACAACTTGAGGCGCTGAAAATTCCACATTTCAAGATTTCAGGTTCTGACCTGTTTGCCTCACCGGTAGTGCAGGCACTGTTCGCCCATCTGAACATCGCACAGGGCGAAGGTGGATTCACTTCGTGGGCAAAACTGCTCTTCCATACCGGAATCGTGCCGCAATACACGGAAGCACGCGACTTCATGAGGGAAATGCGAAGATGCGGAATGCTTCCCACCGATTTCATACATTACGAAGAAAGCAGTTATCTGGCGGAATTTGCCCGGGTTTATGAGGAGGAAGATCTGGTGATTTTCGATACCGAAACTACTGGTTTGGACGTGAGAGAGGATGAAATCATCCAGATTGCTGCCATCAAAGTGCGGAAAGGGGAGCGGGTTCCGGGGAGCGAGTTCAACATCTTTCTTGAAATCACGAAGGAAATACCACCAGTGCTGAAAGGTGACCGGGTGAACCCGATGGTGGAGGCATACGCAGTTCATCCCCACGAGACCCGTGCGGCGGGATTGAAGAAATTTCTGGACTATTGTAAGGGATGCCTTCTGGTGGGGCACAATGTGGAATATGACTATCATATTCTGAAATACAATCTCCGTCGCGACTTGCCGGAGGTGGAACTGGAGCACCTGCATCCCGAACGCTACGATACTCTAAAATATATCCGGCTGATTGAACCGCGGCTGAGACACTACAATCTGGAACGGCTTTTAGTTCAACTCAACTTAGAAGGAGAAAACAGCCACAGGGCTGACGATGATATCCTCGCCACATGGGAACTGCTGAAATACTGTCACGACCACAGCAATGTCTGGCTGGAACGACAGAAACAGCTGTGCCAGACTCCCCGCATAAAATCCATCGCATCCAGGATTCGGGAACATTACGGTCCTTTGTATTCAGCGACCCAGTCCCGGCTCTATGAAGAGTCTGTTCCAGAATCGGAAGAACCTGTTCTCGTGACCGAACTCCAGCGATGCTATGAATTTATGACAACAAATATGGGGCTCAACCCCATCAGGAAATTCCATTATGTGAAAGATTATCTCTCCCAGGAACTGATTCAACCTGCAGGATACCCGACCCTAAAAAGCCAGTTGGAACGATACATGGGAGACCTGATGACATTGAAAGAATCAGACTTGTGCGGCAGTTCGGTGGTGGGAGAACGATTCTTTATCTCTACCGTCCACAAGGCAAAAGGTTTGGAATTTGACTCGGTGGTGGTGTTTGGAGCCAGCAACGAGTATTATCCGACCCCTAGGAACTATGGAACCAGACAGAAACAGGAAGACGCGAGGAAACTCTATGTAGCACTCTCGCGTGCCAGGAAACGGCTATCCATCGTATGCCCGCAAAATATGTCTCCCTTTTTAACAAGCATACAGGACTATTTCCTGTCCGGAAATCCGCTCCAGGAAAGCCCGGAGGCACTTTACCGCCAGGGCGCCAGACTCCGCAAACTGGGACACATTCAAGAAGCCATACCTTATTTCCGGCAGGTAATCTCCGCTCAACCAGGACACCAACGGGCACAACGCCAGATGGCGGACCTGACAAAAACCTTCATCAAAAAGGGACGCGACTTTACCGTGGACTGGCAGCAAGCGGGGGCTCCCGGAAGCTTAGGAAAAGTGGAGATTATTGAATCTCAGCCCAGCAAAACCTCCGATGAGGGGCAAAAGGCGATTTGGATTATTGACAAATACTATGAGAAATCCGATGGCTATCCACTGGCTGTAATGCCACAGTTCGGATGCGCTGTCACCTATCCCCGGCGAGGACGCTCACGGGTACACCAATGGCTCGGGGTAGGATTCTACAACTACCTGAAATCCCATCTGGCTGGAGTACACGTGAGCAACGAATGCCATATTGCCGTGCCTTGCAGCCGCAAAGCCATCGAGCCTGAAATAATAGCATTCGACCTTACAAGAAATCTTTTAATTGACATAGAGATAGATGCTCCCTACGACGGCATTTACCGGTTCCCGACCCATACGATAGAAGATATCCGGGACCTCCGGCGAGACCGCAGTATGGCGGCTATGGGCTGGATGGTGGTGCGATTCAGCGAACGTCAGATTCGCTACCAGCCGGAAGAATGTCTGCAATACCTGCAAGACATCATCACAAGTGCCTCCAACGAACAGAGCCAGCGGTTCAACCTACTTGCCGCTGAACCGCGCTGGAACTTCTCGCAGGCCTTGCATTGGGAACAGGAACACTACCGTGAACAATATCTTGGAATTGAATCCTTTGAGCCTTACGATTTCAGTAGTAGAATTCTCGTAAACCAACCTATCGGAGAACTTACGTTTGACGAGGCCTCCCATATCTACGCTCCCCAGCACAATCCTAACGGTGGAGCGGATTATATTTCCGTAACAACCTTGATTGGCAGGTTTTTCCCTTTTGACACCGAAACTCTTATCGCACAGAAGGTCCGCAAAGAACACCGCCCCGAGGATGAAATACGCGCGGAACTGGAACATATCCAACAGGACGCTTCGGGTCGTGGTACAGAACTCCATGCTGCTATCGAGCATTTCTTGAAAGGAGAACCCTCAGAACCTTACAACGCGCCTGAATGGGACTATTTCCTGCAGTTTCATAAGGATATTCTGCTTCCTTATCTCGACTTCGTGGATGCAGAACGAATGATCAGCTTACCAGACTACGGAGTGGCGGGCACAGTGGATTCCCTTTTCCGTCGCAAACGCGACGGGGCCTATATCATGGTGGACTGGAAACGCAGCAGGCAACTCATCATCGGTGACGGTAAGATCAAGAAATACGGCATCGGAAGGGGGCTCTCCATTATGGGACACCTTGATGACTCCAGCTACTACCACTACGAACTTCAACAGAGTTCCTACAAATATATCCTTGAAAAGCAATACGGAATCCATGTGGAAGAGATGATGTTATGCGTGCTGCATCCCACATACGACCGCTACTATACTATTCGACTGGAGAATTACCGCAAACGTGAAGTTGAGGCACTCCTGGAAAGCCTACAGGTAAATTAACCCAGATATCTGAATTCCGAAAAGGAGGACATTATAAAATTAAATCAGCAAATAATCTTGAACCTTTTAGACCTATACATAGAAGCCCTTGAAATCCAGAACCGCCACCAGCAGAACGAGATGGAAACCATTGCGCATCTTCCGGTAGGCGACCGGGTAACCCGGGGGTACGCCATACGAAACGCCAGGGTATCTATCTACTTCTACCCAACCCCTCCAAACTACCGATGCAGCACTCCACCCGAAGGTATGGGACATATCCAGAAGGTAAATGTACACTGTGGAAACAACCTTTCCAAGTTCCGTGTGGGTTCTTCGGTACAGCTCTCTCACGGCGACCATTCGTTCCGTATGGAAGTTGTGCAGGATTCGGGGATGGACTTCATTCTGCAACCTAATCCGTGGGAAGTTGAGAACTGCCTGATTGAAATACAGGACTATCCTACCTTCAATTGGAACGTAGATTATATCGAGACCGACATCACCTACAAAATGCTGATGGCTACTGCCCATTGGATGGAACTTCTTGAGATGCAATCCACCACCACAAGAGTGGAAGATATTCTGCTCGGCAAGGCATCAATAGCCTCTTCTGATAATGAAGTTCCTCCTTTCCCAGATCTGAACGATTCCCAGAACACGGCCGTAAGTCAGGCTCTAGGATGCCGGGACTTCTGTCTCATACAAGGACCTCCGGGCACAGGCAAAACCTATACAATAGGCCGTATCGGTGCGCTGCTCATAGAGAAAGGCTATAAGGTGATGGTGAGCGGACCTACTCATACTGCCATAAACCATTGTCTAAATACTATCGCTGAAGAGGTGAACGACTGCGGCAAAGTGGTCAAGGTCGGCGAACACTACCAGGCAGATGAACTGGCAGATGAGCACAAAATCAGCCGGCGCAAGCGCCTCTCCAAAGACCAATACAACTCCGATCGCATTCTAAACCAGCAAGGAATCGCCATAGGAGCGACCCCTTATACCCTCTGCGAGCCCGCCACCACCCGTATGGCCGGCTGGGAATTCGATTATGCCATCGTAGATGAAGCCGCTCAGTTGAGCATTCCCATGGCCATTGTGCTGATGATGCGATGCCGCAGAATTATCTGGGTAGGCGATCCTGAACAGCTGTGTCCCATACAGCCAGCTAACACGGGCAATTGGATACTTGAAAAAAGCATCTTCCAGCATCTTGCCTTACTCTATCCTTCACGAGTAACCCTTCTCTCTTGTTCCTACCGCCTCTGCGAAGAATTGCTGTCAATTCCCAACCAGCTCTTCTACGGCAATAAGCTCCATTCCAAAGTTCCACAAATAAAGCCTTATACCGATTTTCACTACCACACCCACCACCAGGGCCCCCTCAAAGCCCCCGCTGCAGGCATACTTATGCTCCACGACGAATTTGACGGCATGGGGCATTCCCCTTACGAGGCATATATCATCAGTGAATGGGTAAGTGAACTCCTCAACAACGGCATTCCTCTCAACCATATCGGCATTCTGACCCCCTATCGGGCCCAGGTGCGGGAAATCAAGCGAACCTTATGGGAACAGGGAATCGTCAACGAAAATCTCATGGACCAGTTGTTCGTTGATACCGTAGAACGGCTCCAGGGACAGGAGCGGGACTATATATTATATACTCTCGCCAACCCTAATCCCATAGAAGATACCACCAAAATAACGGAAAAAATCTCTACTGAAGAGATGGAACGGCTGGAATTTTTTTACAGCGCCAACCGCCTGAACGTAGCCCTTACCCGTGGACGCATCAAATGGATTATGATGGCGAACCAGCGGGTATTCGACCTTGCTCAGGAACTCCAGAACCACGAAAGCCTCTCCTCCGAAATACGTCGCGGCATGGCATCCTTTGCCGCCCTCCGCCGCATAGCCACGCTATGGCAGGAAGTATCTCTCAACAACATCGACGTCTGGCGATAAACGTCCTACCCATCTTGTTACAACATGTCGGAGCATCTCATTATGGAAAGCGTCCTGATGAAACCGGAGCGAGAAAATAGCGTGTTGATATAGAGGTAACTCCCTTCTATCTTCTTTTTATCTCCATATTAACTTCTTTTTATCTCCTTTTCTTAGAATAAGAGATAGAAAAAAGATAGAAAAAAGATAAAAAGAAGATAGGAGTGGGTTACTACATATCTGTAAGCCGGAAACAGGGCAGAAGGGGCGGTTTTATGAAGATACCGGCCTCGGAAATATCAAATAAATTTTGCTATTTCGCTTGGTTTTTGTATCTTTGCAAAATGTTCTCATGATTAAATGCTTTTCTAAAGTGTTGATTTTTATGGGATAGAATGTTTTAATTGAAGAAACTGGTAATATGAATATCATTTCGCTCATGTCAGGGACGTCCCTCGATGGTCTGGATATTGCCTTTACGTCCATCACGGAAGGCGGTCGCAGGTTTGAACTGCTTGCGGCTGAGACGGTTCCCTATCCTGAAGAATGGGTCAGCCGGCTCTCGAATCTGGAACGGGCTTCCGCGCTGGAATACGCGCTTGCGGATGTGGAACTGGGACATTATTTCGGAAAGTGTATCAATGCGTTCCGTGAGCGGCATCCGGGCGAGGTGGATCTGGTGGCTTCCCACGGGCATACTATCTTTCACCAGCCTGAGAAGGGCTTGACTACGCAGATAGGGCAGGGGCCAGCCATAGCGGCCGAAACTTCGCTTCCCGTGGCTTACGATTTCCGCACGCTCGATGTGGCGCTGGGCGGTCAGGGGGCTCCGCTGGTTCCCATTGGAGATGAACTGCTTTTCGGCGCATACGGGGCATGTCTGAATCTGGGCGGATTTTCCAATATCTCGTTCAACCATACGGCTGATCCTGAGAGACGTACGGCGTTTGATGTGAGCCCGTGCAATATGGCGTTGAACCATCTCGCGCGGCTGATGGGCGCGCCTTTCGACAAAGGGGGCGCTATGGCGGCTTCGGGTCGGGTGAACGGGGAACTCTTAGCGGCTCTGAACGGCTTGGATTACTATCACCGCCAGCCGCCTAAATCTCTCGGGAAAGAGTGGTTTGTATCACAGTTTCTTCCGCTTCTTTCTTCCGTTCCGCCTATCGAGGCGATAGCCACCGTAACGGAACATGTGGCATATCAGATTTCGAGGGCGCTTTCGGAAAGGCATACGGGAAAATCCGTGCTGCTCGTGACCGGCGGCGGAGCGCGGAACGGGTATCTGCTTTCGCGCCTGCAGCATTACGCCTCCGGGTGGGATATTGAGGTGCCTACGGAGCAGATTCTGGAATATAAGGAAGCGATAATTTTTGCCCTTCTGGGGTATCTCCGATATGAGGGGAAACCCAATTGCCTGCAGTCGGTTACGGGGGCAAGGTATGGGTCAGTCGGCGGAGCAATATGCAATCCTCTGCCAAAATAATTTGGCTGGTTAAAAAAAAATATGTATTTTTGCATTTCCATTCAAGATTAAAAAAATTATATAATATGAAGAAAACAATACTTTTAGCAGCAATGGCCATGATGTTTCTGGCTGTGGGATGCAACAAAAAAGCAGCCGTCAGTGAAGATGTGATCGGAAAACCCGATGTAACCTGCACCGACGGTAGATTTACACCGGAACTGATGTGGTCGCTGGGTCAGATGGGCGAAACGGCAGTCTCCCCTGACGGCCAGAAGGTGGCTTATACCGTGAAATATGTGAGTATGTCACAGAACCGCGGCAATACCGAAATCTATCTCCGCAATACCGACGGAACCGGCGAGGAACAACGCCTTACCACCACTCCTGACGGCGAGTTCAATCCTGCCTGGTTCGATGACAATACGCTTCTTTTCTGCCGTGGCACTCAGATTATCCGTCTGGACATTACTACGATGAAGGAAACCGTTGTGGCAGAACGTGAAGGCGGTTTTGAGGGCTTCAAACTGGCTCCCGACAACTCCAGTATGGCATTCGTGGCAACCATTCCTGTAAAACGTCCCGACCATCTCGAAAATATCTATGCAGGTCTCGACCAGACGACCGGCCGCATCAACGAAGACCTGATGTACCGCCACTGGGACAACTGGGTAGATGAAATCCCTCATATCTTTGTGGCTGCCCGCCGTGAGGATAACACCTATAATATGTCCACCGCAATCGATATTCTCGAAGGCGCACCTTACGAAAGCCCTATGCGTCCTTGGGGTGGGGTAGAGCAGTATAACTATTCTCCCGATGGCGTTACCGTAGCCTATACCTGCCGCAAACTTACCGGCAAGGATTATGCGCTCAGCACCAACAGCGATATCTATACCTATAACATCCAGTCAGGCGAAACCCGCAACCTTAGCGAAGGTATGATGGGCTATGACCAGAATCCCGTATTCAGCCATAACGGCAAGTTCATCGCCTGGGAGAGCATGGAACACGACGGCTACGAGAGCGACAAGCTTCGCCTGATGGTGATGAACCTCGAATCCGGCGAAATACAGGACCTTACGGATGGTTTTGATTATGGCGTAAGTTCCATTTCCTGGACCGGGGACGACAGCGAGCTGATTGCTGTTGTGATGTATCGCGGTATGAATGAACTCTTTGGATTCAATCCTGAGAACCACGCCGTGCGTCAGATTTCCCACGGCTATCACGATGTGAACGGCTATCAGCTGCACGGCGACAAGCTCTATGCTTCTCAGGTGTCCATCAGCTATCCGGCTGAAATCTATACCTATTCGCTGAACGATTCTCTGGTGGAAGGAACCAAACTCACTACTATCAACGATGACCTTCTTTCCCAGATTCGTATGGGCAAGGTTGAAGAAAAATGGATCAAGACCGTTGATAACAAGGAAATGCTCGTATGGGTAATTTATCCTTACGATTTCGATTCCACCAAGACCTATCCCGCGCTGCTCTTCTGCGAAGGCGGTCCCCAGAGTATGGTAAGCCAGTTCTGGAGCACCCGCTGGAATTTCCAGGTGATGAGCGGTGCCGGCTATTTCGTGATTGCTCCCAACCGTCGCGGATGTCCCGGTTTCGGTACGGAATGGTGTGAGGAAATCTCCGGCGATTATGGCGGACTCTGCATGAAGGACTATATGCAGGCAACCGATGTCGTTGCCCGCGAAAACAGCAATATCGATCCTGAACGTATCGGAGCCTGCGGTGCAAGTTTCGGCGCTTTCAGCATCTACTGGCTTGCCGGCCACAATGAAAACCACCGCTTCAAGGCATTCCTTGCCCATAACGGTATGTTCAACCTCGAACAGCAGTATTGCGAGACTGAGGAAATGTGGTTCGTAAATTGGGATCTCGGCGGTCCTTTCTGGGATAAATCCAACACAAAGGCACAGAAGTCCTTCGCACAGTCGCCACATCTCTTCATCGACAAGTGGAACACTCCTATCTGCGTAGTTCATAGTGAATTTGACTTCCGTATCGTGGCTTCCCAGGGTATGGCTGCCTACAATGCCGCCAAACTCCGCGGACTTGATGCCCGTTACCTCTATTTCCCGGATGAAACCCACTGGGTACTCCGTCCGCAGAACAGCCTTCTTTGGCACCGTAACTTCATCGACTGGTTCGACACCTATCTGAAGAAATAATCGGATTTTTGCAATTCAACATATACGGAAAACTTCCGATTCAGAAAAGAAATATATTCAATAAACGAAAAAACATCATAAAAATCGAACATCATAAAAATAGATAATTGACATAATTAATATAGCGTTTGCTATTTATTCGGCACAGTCTTGAAACCTAGGAAATTTCAATTGATGTAATGTCTAAGAATAAGTTGCGACGTCTGCGCGAAGCGTGGACTGCACTTATCAGACATTACGGGCATCCTAGGGCCTCAAGACGTGGATTCGTGAAGTTCACGTCTTTTTTGTGGTCATTAGAATCTGCCCGTAAGCCCAGAATGATAAGCACGCGCACAAAAAAACGCAAAAAATGTAATACAAAATTAATTCAGGCCGCTATCCCTATAGGTAGCAAACTCGACTGATAGTAAGACATCATTCTTCGCCGTTCAGATCTGACTAATCAAGTACTTGTTTGAGGAAATGATGCATTGACGTCCCGTTGTGAAAATTAATTACTAATCACAGCGTGGGTGGTCATTGCATAAAATCAAACAGGGTTGGTCAGAACCCGAACGGCTTTTTGCTTTGTTCCCCCACGCTTTATTTGACGATAGAGCGAGAAGTGGCAAATAATAGTTTTACACTTTTGGACTTTGTGAAACGGCAAAGTCTTGGCAATATAACAGGAATCTATGGTGAAGAATGCCTTAATGAAGATGGAACGATAATGTCATTTGCTGATCAAGCAGCGGTAATTACTCACTACTTGAAATTGCAGAATAGTGGAAAGTTTGTATGTCCATACGAGAATAAAGGCGAACAATTACTTCAACTCTGGCAGGATTTCATAGAAGGTCAGCTACAAAAAAGTCGGGCTCGTGCGGTTGCAGAGAGTTCAACACAATACATGACTTATCTCTTCAATGATGTTCATTCGTCACCATTCCCGCCTCAGCCGAATCCACGATTTACCTTTATAGATTTGTTTGCCGGCATTGGTGGATTCCGTATGGCTATGCAGAATCTTGGTGGCGAGTGTGTGTTTTCTTCAGAATGGGATGAACAAGCTCAACGTACTTATTATGCAAACTATGGCGAAGTGCCATTCGGTGACATTACGAAAGAAAGTACCAAATCATACATTCCAGATAATTTTGATGTTCTTTGTGCTGGTTTCCCTTGCCAGGCATTTTCTCTTGCAGGCAAGCGGCTTGGTTTTGCAGAGACGAGAGGTACTTTGTTTTTTGATGTTGCAGAAATTCTTAGACGTAAGCAACCAAAAGCAATTTTCTTGGAAAACGTAAAAGGACTTGCGATTCATGACAAGGGAAAAACATTAAAGACGATTCTAAATACTTTGGATGAAGTGGGGTATATTGTACCGGATCCACAGATTGTTAATGCAATGTTTTTTTGTGTACCTCAGCATCGAGAAAGGATTTACATCGTTGGGTTTCGCAAGGACCTTGGTATTACAAAGGAGGATTTTAAGTATCCTGTACAAAATGAAGTTACTCGTCATTTCATTGACATCCGTGAAGAAAATCCTGTTCCGGCTAAATATTATTTATCGACAACGTATGTACAAACATTGGTTAATCATAAAGCCCGGCATGCTGCAAAAGGTAATGGGTTCGGATACGAAATAATCCCTGACGATGGGGTGGCAAATGCTATCGTAGTAGGTGGTATGGGGCGTGAACGCAATCTGATAATTGATACGAGGCAAACAGATTTGACGCCAACAACGAAAATAAAAGGCGTAGTTAATACCGAAGGCATAAGAAGAATGACTCCTCGTGAGTGGGCTCGTTTGCAAGGCTATCCTGACAATTTCAAAATTATTGTTTCTGACGCATCTGCCTATAAGCAGTTTGGTAATAGTGTGGCTGTTCCTGCAATACAAGCGACAGCCAATCAACTTCTTGACGTGCTTGTGAATCACCATAAGTTGTAATAATGGAGCAGCATCGCGACTATAAGCTACAGAACGAATTGTACTACGTAATTTTGCGGTTAGTACAACTGCGTGATTGCTATAATAGAAGTGGTAAAGGCCTTACTATTTCATCAGTAAAATACCGTGGCATCGAATTAAAATCTTTAGATCAACTGTCTGGGTTAGACCTTGCTCATACCGACTTGCATACAGCTAAAACCATAGCAGAGCGTATAGGATACATTCGCAAGAAATGTGTAGATGGAAGTAAAATAGTAAGCAAGATCGATATTACCCTTAATAATAAAAACTGTAGTGTCCGTTGCCTTGATTATACAGACAGGGCTCTTGTTAATCATAGTCATAGAAGAAAGTACGAAGCAGTATGTGATTACATTGGACTCTCAATAGTTCCATTGGATAAAATGGTGCGTGATTATTGGACTTGCCGGAAACTGGGTATATTTAATGAGGATTGTTATCCGTACTCTTCGCTTAATCCTTTTCTGGATCAGAAGGATTATCTTGGCGAACTCCTTACATTCATGGCGTTCAATACATTTGACTTTGAAAACGCTGGCAATGAGAATTTTATTGCTGAACGCATTGACCAGATTATTGATTATGTGGATCCATGGGATGAAAGTACTTGGAAAATATATACTCCTATAAACTATTTTTCCTCCATCTGGAATTGCTTATGCTTTTCAATGAGAGATAAAAAAGGTATGCCATCCGATGAAGACTTGTTTCTTCCAGAGAATGATGATATACGTACTTGGGTTTGTGAAATGGGCGGAAAATACAAAGGGACACTTCATATCCGCATAAAGAAATTTGACGCAAGCAGATACAAAAAAGATTTTGAAGCACAATTTGAAAACAAGTTTAAGCAGGAACTTGAAGAAGTTCGTGTAAACAGAGGCGAACTTGATGAGTATCTGGTAAAACTATTCCTTATTGAATGTAGAGAGAAACATTTGCCTGTACCTATTGGTAATGAAAGTCAGATTGTGTACTCGGTTGGCAACAAAGATGGCGAATATTCTAATCCATCTATTTCTCTCAATTGGCACGAACAAAGTTCAAAGATGATAGTTTATATTTGCAATAGCATAAATGCGGGTAAAGCTGGAGCATTTGATAAAGCTGACGTTTTCGTGAATCATATTGGCATTTCAATAAAGTCAAGAAGAGGTGCTGCTCCAACTATTATCAATCAAACAGGACGTAACAGAATATTGCGTGTGATGAATGCTTTGCACGAACCCATTGCCCCGTTAGATAGAATTATTGATAGATATTGGGCTTTCCGATTAAATGGCGGTACTGAAGATGTGAACAATGCTGATCACCGCAGTAATGCCTTCTGTGTTGATGAAAATGGCAATTCAAATCTTCCTGTACTTAAACCGTTAATCAACTATTTTACATTTAAGGGTACTGGGACACGTGATTCATCAGCACCAGCAAAATACGTTCTATCTGTAGGAAATCCTAATGATACATCCACATGGATATATTATGATGAGAGTAACTTTGTGGATAAACTCTGGGAATCCTTTATATTTTCTATACGTTCGCATGGAATGCCGAAGAATATTTCGGAAGAAATGATGCCATGGGTTCATGAAACGGATGGGAAAATGAAAGGTCTTCTAAATGTAAGAGTAAAAACATTAGAACCTTAAAAAAAACATGGAATAGAAGATATCGTGGTTCTGCATAATAATTCGTAGATAGGAGCAGATATCAGATGATGGGTGGGGCAGATGGTAAGTGGACGCACAACGGTAGAGGCACGGAGAATAGATACTTCACATACAAATGAGAGGGGACAGGATTTGCTGTCCGATTATGAAGGTGGGGCGAGTCGTTTTGTCTGTACAAGATGCTGCTCTGGCTGATTCTATCTACGTTATTCGCTAATTTGATTTGATTAGCGGTGCTCATGACCTCCCTTGGTCGGTTGCTTTGGCTCGGCATAACAAGCAGCTTGTTCTACGCTCGCTTTGCGCAACATTATGTGGGCGATGGAAAGGGGAAGGACGCTCTCGATAGCCTCTTAGAAAAAGAGTAACCGAAAACCAAACGTTACAGCGTTACGCGTTACAATCCAAAAAATGGATATACAAACCCTCTTTATATACTACTTAATTAACTAATATATATATAGTTATATAGTGTTTGAAGAAATAGTGATACCCTCAAAAATCGGATTGTAACGCTGTAACACTGTAACGCTTAACCTGATTAATTTCTCTAAAAAGCACAACTACAGTAAAATACGACATTACAAAACCACAAGTGCCACCAATGCCTATGGTGAAAAGGAGCTTTGAGTGTATCAAAAAGCTCCTTTTTTTAGTCCAGAAAGACATGTATGAACCCATAACTCCGATGTTGTTTCCCCTTTCGGGGCATTTGCGAGAAAAATTAAATTCCTCTTTTCTGACCTAAATCGGAAGGAACCGGTTCTTCATAAAAATGCGTAGATAGGAGCAAATAAAGAAGCCGGTCAAGACGTTTATAATGTACCACCAAAAGTAAACGTTATGCAGACCAGCTTCCTATATCATATGATGGGTGTGTCAGACCACGAGTGTACGCACAC
>JAZUFZ010000018.1:0-55425 GCA_045640985.1 Bacteroidales bacterium | reverse complement strand
GCCCTTGCCCGAAAGGTCTGTCCGGGAGGCTTTTTGTATTCCTTTAACATGTCTCCAGGGGCTTGTATCTCAGGCTTTTCTCTGCGGTAACTCCCTCTTATCTTCTTTTTATCTCCATATTATCTTCTTTTTATCTCCTTTCCTTAGAATAAGAGATAGAAAAAAGATAAAAAGAAGATAAAAAAAAGATAGAAGGGAGTTACCTCATACAAGTGACTGTATTACATACGGAAAGAAATCCTAAAAAAATCAATTTTTCGGGCAGGTCGGTCTATATGGGAAATGCCGCGGCATTGCCTCGGAGATACTATCCCGGCCCTAAGGGGCGGCTGAAATGAGGGAGAAAAGGGGCTGAAATGTTAAATTTTCATTTTTGCACAATAAAAATAGAATTTTGCAGTTTATATGGGTGAAAACAGCTTAAGAAACCTATTGTAGAACCAATTTCCTGCGTATGATGCAAGACTACGAATTGTCTTCTAATAATGAAGTAACAAACATGAAGTCCGCTTCAAAAGGTGTGGCAGACAAGGATGCGACCCGAATGGCTAACACTATTGAACGACCCTCGATGAAGGCGGTGGAGAATATCCTGAATTTCGCCCGCTGCTGCCAGTGTGTGAACGTAAAAGACGTGAAAATAAAACTCTTTCTGAACTGAATTCTTCCGAAAGCCGTGAGGCCTCGCGAAGCAACACTAATGTAATTGAATATCCTGTATGAAAAGGGAAATCGTTTGTAGCGGAATCCGCCCTACCGGAAACATCCATTTAGGCAACTACTTCGGCGCGCTGCGCAACTTTGTGAAGATGCAGGAGGAGCACGACTGCTTCTTCTTCATTGCCGACTATCACTCCCTGACTACCCACCCGACTCCGGAGCATCTCTATGCAAATGCGCGTCAGATTCTGGTGGAATATCTGGCTGCCGGCCTCGATCCTGAGAAGGCTACCATCTATCTCCAGAGCGACCTGCCCGAGACCGTAGAGCTTTATCTGTTCCTGAACATGAACGCCTATCTGGGAGAACTGGAGCGCGTAACCTCGTTCAAGGACAAGGTTCGCCAGCAACCCAACAACGTAAATGCCGGTCTGCTGACCTACCCCACCCTTATGGCTGCCGACATCCTCATCCACAAGGCTACGAAGGTGCCCGTGGGAAAGGACCAAGAGCAGCATCTTGAGATGACCCGCACCTTTGCCGGAAGATTCAACAGTATGTATCACAGCGAGACATTCCCGCTCCCGCAGGCATTCAACTACGGCGACAATCTCGTGAAGATTCCCGGTCTCAACGGCAGCGGAAAGATGGGAAAATCCGAAGGTGAAGGCAACGCGATATTCTTTGTGGATGAGCCTTCCGTAATACGCAAGAAAATCATGCGCGCCAAGACCGATTCCGGTCCTACCGAGATGAACCAGCAGAAGCCCGAAGAGATTGAAAATCTGTTTACGCTGATGAAAGTGGTTTCAAAGCCCGATACGGTAGAATATTTCAACGACCTCTACAACCGCTGCGAGATCCGCTACGGCGACATGAAGAAGCAGCTGGCCGAAGATATGGTGAATTTCGTGGAACCTTTCCGCCAGCGCATTCTGGAGCTGAGCGCCGATGAGGCCTACCTTACCCGGATCATGAACCAGGGCAAGGAGAAAGCCCGCGAAAGCGCCCGCAAGACCATTGACGAAGTGAGAAAAGTAATTGGATACCGGAACTGAATTCCTTATAATATAAAGCAAATACATTATAGGGAACCTCTGGAATCGGGTTCCCTATTCTTAAATATAATATGAAAAAGAAACGCTATATGATGCCAAAGTATATTCTGGGGCTCTGCCTTCTGATGATAAGCTGTCTTTATGGCTGCAACGCCACCGGACAGAAACCAGTTCCTTCAGGCGCGACCGTCCAGACTACCTTGAAGACCGGCGCAGAACGTACCGGACTTTATCTTCCCCTCCTGAAGGAGAAACGGGTGGCAGTAGTGGCAAACCACACCTCCCTTGTAGGGAAGACCCATCTGGTAGATACGCTGCTTGCCGAAGGCATAGCAATAGAAAAAATATTCTGTCCTGAACACGGTTTCCGCGGTCAGGCGGAGGCCGGAGCGGCCATTACCAGCGGACGCGACGAAAAAACCGGACTGGAAGTGGTCTCACTCTATGGCAGCAACAAGAAACCTACTCCCGGACAGATGCAGGGAGTGGATGTGGTGGTTTTTGACCTTCAGGATGTAGGATGCCGGTTCTATACCTATATCTCTACCTTGCATTATGTGATGGAGGCCTGTGCAGAAAACGGATGCAAGCTGATAGTGCTTGACCGGCCAAACCCCAACGGCGGAAGAATCGACGGTCCTGTACTGGATTCAGAGCTGGTAAGTTTTGTAGGAATGCGCCCCGGCACGCCGATACTCTACGGAATGACGATAGGAGAATATGCCTTGATGATTGACCAGGAACATGCTCCTGCGAAAGAAGGATATGAACTCAATATCGTGAAACTCCAGGGATGGAAACATGGCGACCGTTATGTGCTTCCCGTAGCCCCAAGTCCCAACCTTAAAACCGAACAGGCGATAAGCCTCTATCCCAGCCTCTGCTGGTTTGAAGGTGCCAACATCAGCGTGGGACGCGGCACGGAATACCCCTTTGAGGTGGTGGGAGCCCCCGATTACCCTTACCCTAACATCACCTTTACCCCAGTGGCGATCAAGGGAGTCAGCGAAAATCCTCCATTCAAAAACATAACATGCTACGGCTTGGACCTGAGAGAGGCCGCTATTGGTGATTCCATAAATCTAAAATACCTGATAAGGATGTACCGCAACACACCGAAGGAGAAATTCTTCCTAAAGAACAATTTCTTCGATAAACTTGCCGGAACCCGCAAACTCAGGCAACAGCTGGAAAGCAACACTTCTGAAAAGGAAATACGTGCCAGCTGGCAGGACGGTCTCGAAAAATTCAAGGCCGTACGTGCAAAATTCCTCCTATACGAGGATTAGTAAATATGAAGACTTCTGCCGTCGAAGGTGGTACTGTACTGATTGAGCGGACACCGGGTAGCACTTCCATCCAGAGGGATTCCATCCGTGTAAGAACTAAACCGGCTTCCACATTGCGGACACTCCAATACACTTGCCCCCCAGTCGGAAGAAGCTTCAACCGCCACCTCATGACAAGCCGGACATGCCCGCTCAAAACATATAAAGTCATTCAGCGCCGTACGGATGACCACCAGCCCGCGATACCCGCCTATAAGATATTCATATCCCCCAACCGTGTTAAGGGAATGATAGAGCGGAGAGTCGGGCTCAATGGTGCAACGGGCATCCCCGATAGGGGTATTGCACCGCTCCTGATCCTTACAGCCACACAGAAGCAGGATACCAGCCAGGAAAACGAATAAAACTCTATTTGTCATAATCGCCATAGATGACTTTCAATAAGAGATTGCCCACAACCTTCATCGTGGAAGCATCCAACGCCTCAAAGTTGTCGCCCATCGTATGCCAGTAAGGGAAGAAGGAACTCCCCGGAGTGTTCTGCACAAGGTCAATTGTAGGAATACCCGCAATCTGGTTTACATACAAGTGGTCGTCCAGAATAGGGTCAGTATCAGACTTGACAAAGATATTGGAATAGCCGAGAGAAGCTGCTGCATTCCAGTATTTGTTTAAGATGTGAGGGGCATATTTACGACTGACCTCCTCCATGGTGAAACGGGGATTGGGAGTTCCCACCATATCCAGAAGTACGCCATATATTGCCTTATAGAACGGCACATGAGGATACTGAGCCCAGTATTGAGAGCCCAGGCACCAGGTGTTGTCCTTGTATTCATCTGCCCATTCAGGGATACCTTGATCCTCAACATCGAAGAAAATAAAATCAATTCCTGCATCGGGAGTATCGAAAGCCATAACACGAGCCAGTTCCATCAGCACAGCCACACCGGAAGCTCCATCGTTAGCTCCGAGGATAGGTTTTTTCTGATTAGCCAAAACAGAATCATGATCAGCCCAAAGGCGGGAATCCCAATGGGCTGCCAGCAGAATACGGGTAGAATGGGCAGGATTGATAGATCCGATAATATTGGAGCCGTTCACGACGGTATTGTTCCATAAGGTCGTTGAGAACTTCTGTACAATTACAGTATCGCACCACCGATTCATCTGGGAAACGAGATATTGTTCACACTGGGACGCACTCTGACTGTTGGGGGTTCGAGGACCGAAATCCAGCTGAGCCTTGGCAAACGATAGCGCAGAGTCGGCAGAGAAATCCGGAACTTGTACCTGTGTATAATCTTTGGCTGAGGACCCAGCAACAGTATTTCCTTTCTTTTGGGAACATCCGGCGACCAGCAAAGCCGCACACAAAACCATAATTAATCTTTTCATGGACAGACAGACAAAAAAACAAATTGATAAGTTCCACTGGTGAGTGGTACCTATCAATTTGCAGTTATGAAAAAGATATTATTTTATTCTTTCAGCATATTCGCAGGTACGGGTATCTACCTTGATACGCTCACCTTCTTCGATAAACAGCGGAACGCGGATAGAAACGCCTGGTTCAACAGTAGCGTCCTTCATAGCGTTAGTTGCCGTATTGCCTTTGAAACCAGGTTCTGTATAAGTTACAACTGTTTCAATGAAAGGAGGAAGTTCGCAAAGCAGCGGTGTTTCTGTATCAGCCTGAACGGTAATTTCCACATACTGATCAGGTTTCAGGAACTGAGGAGCATTGATGATAGCCTCTTCTATACCAATCTGCTCGTAAGTCTCGGTGTGCATAAACATGTGAAGGTCACCTTCTTTATAAAGATAAGTGTAAGGACGGCGTTCTACGCGAACAATATCAATCTTTGCACCTGAAGGGAAGGTATTTTCAAGAATACGACCGGTTTTCACACTGCGCATCTTGGTGCGAACAAAAGCGGCACCTTTACCAGGTTTCACATGGAGAAACTCAACGATAGAGTAGATATCGTTGTTGAAAAAAATACAAAGTCCGTTCTTAATATCAGTGGTTGTTGCCATAAAAATAAATATGTATGAATGATTAAATTATTTTTTCTCTTTTTCCTGAGCCAGCAGTAGCGTAAGACGCCTCATGTCCTCCCGCAGTTCATCTATTTCTGCTTCACAGTCCTGCCGACGAGTCCGTTCCATCAGCATTCTCATAAACATTCCTACCGCCAGAAGCAAAGCAGCAAAAACAAGATACTGCACTTCATGAAGAATACACAATACGGTAGCACCTATTATACAGATATAAGATGCCCATTCATAGATTTTTATTGTCGTTTTTGTGTTCATATTCGACTCGTTTTCGAGTTGCAAAGGTACAAAGAAAATTCGAAATATCAATAAAATTATTGCTAAAATATTAAAAAAATTTGTGGCTTCCAATTTTTTTTTGTTACTTTGTACTCGTATTCGTATGTCTTTTCAAGACACAAAAACCGAATAAAATAACTGAATATCAATATTATACATATAAACTCTGAAACCATGAAAAAGGCAGTAAAACTTCTCACAATGTTTATGATGGTGATAGGATTGGTAGTAGTTTGTGGTTCCACAACGAGCTGCAAGAGCACTTCAAAAACAGGAGAAAAGATGTACACTTCTCAAAGTTCGCGCTCACACGTAGTGAACAAAAACTACAAAATCAGAGGCAACAATAAAAAGAATCGTTCTACCTACCGCACCTATTAATTGTGAGTTTCTGGAGAGGTATTCTTTCAGGCCTTCTGCTATGGGCAGGAGGTAGTGTCTGTGCACAGAATTTTTCGCTTGCGGTGACCTCTCCCTCATCCGCTCCATTAACTCTTACAGTTTATCTCTCTGACGGGACAACCCATCAGCAAAAGAAAGCCATAAGACACGGACAAGCATTCTTTGAAGGAACCGTAGAAGGTCCTACCATAGCCAGCCTTGAAGGCTCCGCCATCCCGAGACCTCAATATTTCTGGATTGAGCCCTCAAAAATCACTATCGACCTCCAGCCGAATTCCCCCGAACAGATTCAAACCAAAGGAGCACTTGCCCTATTACAAAGCCCACTCCGAGGCTCACGGTCCAATAGCAGCTATAGGATTCTGATAGAGGACTGTCAGTCGCAAGGGACATGCCTTCAAGAATATATTGAACATAATCCGCAATCAGTATTTGCCCCATTCCTATTATACAGCTACCTAATGGAATGGGATTTCCCGCAGATTGAACATCTGTTCTCACTCCTGGACGGAGAAGCCCGCAATACCTGGCACTACAAAATGCTGACACAGAAGATTCCTGTTATAAAACAATCTCTTCCCGGATCAAAAATGCAGGACTTCACCTTCATTACCTCTCCACGTATGGCACACACCAAAGGAGACACGATCCATCTGGACTCCCTCAGTCACCCAGGACAAATGTTGCTGATACAAATATTTCCACAGGGTAAAACTCTCGATACATGTTACCTATCCCCACTATCGGACTCCCAGACAGCAGATTCCCTTATGGTACTCAATATATACCTCGACCAGCAACCTCAGGGATGGGATACCCCATTCATGAACCAACTGATGATCCCCCACCTTCCCTACCGGTTTCTCCTCCAGCCCGACAACACCATACTCGCCCGAGGATTCCAGGAATGGCAGATTCCCCGGATTCTCCACACTCCCTGAAACGGAATGGACGGTTTCATAATCCTTAAAGATAAATCATAATTATTAACTCATAATTGATAATTTCCATGGCAGACACAACACTTTATCCACTAAAATTTCTACCTCTCTATAAAAACACCCTTTGGGGTGGCAACAAGATAAAAGATCTCGGATTTGACTATGCACCACTTGAAAACTGTGGTGAGATGTGGGTACTTTCCGCCCTGCCTGGCAACGAGTCAGTAGTGGAAAACGGATTCCTCGCCGAGAACACTATCACAGACCTACTCGAAATCTATATGGGAGAACTGATAGGAGAACGACTCTTCGACCGATACGGCACAGAATTCCCCCTGCTTGTGAAAATTATCAACTCCGCACAGAAACTCTCTATCCAGGTACATCCCGATGACCGTCTGGCCCGCGAACGCGGCATGGAAAACGGGAAAACCGAAATGTGGTATATTCTTGACGCCGAAAAAGGCTCCACTCTGATTTCAGGATTTGAGAAAGAGGTAACCCCTCAGGAATACCAGCAGTATCTCGCTCTGGACCACCTTGAGGAGATCATGCACCACGAGAATGTACAGCGCGGTGATGTCTTCTTCATTCCCGCCGGACGGGCCCACGCTTTGGGTGAAGGGCTCCTGCTGGCGGAGATACAACAGACCTCCGACTGTACCTACCGCCTTTATGACTACAACCGCAAGGATGCTCAGGGAAACTTGCGGCAACTCCATACCCAGGAAGCCATGGATGCCCTCTCCTTCAAACCCGTGAAGGACGCAAAGACCCATTACAGCTACCGGCCCAACCACACCACTCAAATTGCAGACTGCGACTATTTTCAGGTAAATATCCTCAACCTGACGAAACCGATGAAGAAGGATTTCCGGAAATTGGATTCCTTTGTAGCATACCTTTGCGTAGAGGGAATAGCCGCCGTGAAGGCTCTCGACCATATCGTTCCTTTCCATGAGGGAGAGGTGATACTCGTTCCTGCCACTTCCGACTTTGTAGAACTGCACGCGGAAGGGGAGGCAAAACTACTGGAAATCTTCATAGACCCCGCCAAGATACCCGAAGAAGACTTAATCCACCGCAACGATCTGGACTGGGGAGCAAGATTCTGCGACAAAGAGGAGGACTATGAGGACGAAGAGGTCTCAGACTGGATATCAGCCTTTGAGCAGATGAATATGGACGAAGAGGATTACGAGGAGGAAGAACACGAATGTCATTGTGATGAAGAGGGCCATGAATGCCACTGTGATGAAGAGAACCACCAATGCCATTGTGGCAAAGAAAACAAAGAAAAATAAATCCACTATCATGAAACGAATACTACTGTTGCTGTTTTTTCTGCCCTTAACCTTGTCTGCGCAACTGCCGGACACGGCCGGGACACGATTGCCGGATGGCAGATACAGTCGTATGAGACTCCTTTCTCCCGACAGTCTCAACGTCCGTCTCTCAGAAGAAAGCCCGGCCTTCGACCCACATTTCACCATCCAGACAGGAGTATTCAGCATAGGACCCGCAACTGGAAGCTATACACTGTTCGCGCCTGACTTCACCTATAAAATCAACTCCAAGCTCAAAGTACACGTCGGATTTACTGTATTGGAAGGCGTCTCAACCCGCACCCGAGACCTTGCCCCCCGCAGACGGAACACACTTGCCATGGCAACCGAGGCAGGCATAATGTACAACGTTTCCCCTCGCCTGCAGTTGGCAGCAGACCTGTATTACATCGGAGGCGCATACAGTCCTTTGCTGCTTCCCACCTCCGGATCCTTGCCATTAGATGCCTTCGGATTCCATGCCGCAATGAACTTACAGGTAGGCGACCGAAACTGGATAACGCTCGACTTCAACATCATAAGAGACCGCGCAGGCACGCTGCCTCCATGGTTGCTATACGACACATTTAATTCACCTTGCGGATGGGGAAATCCCTGGGGCTACGGCATAGCAGGATATCCCTACTGGTAAGCAACACCACAAAACACAATCAAGGATGTTACTTTTTGAGGAGTTTTATGTGCTGTACCTGGTTTTTAGAGGTATGGATTTTGACGATGTAAAGACCCTGTGACAGGTGGCTGATGTCGAAGGCGGCAGTATGATAGGTCGCGAGAGAGCGTCCCGCCATGTCGAAGAGTTCGATAGTGCAGTTCCCTTCAGAAAGACCCTGTATCTGTACCTTACCCGTGGTTGGGTTAGGATAGACTTCGATTTTGGCATCTGACACTTCCTCCACGCTCAGATTACAGTCCTCTACAAGCAGGTCGGCAAATTGTCCCCAGTAGCTATCAACCAAGTAGTCGTTGATATGGCCGCAGGGAACAATAATGCTGTCAAGACGGCCAATGTCGGAGAGAGGTCCGTTGCCTGTGATAGTGGGTGGAACGACAGACGTAAAACGCACATAATTGAGGTTAGCATTGCGGAACACAGCCTCGCCAATCGTATCCGTCTGTCCGCGGAAAGAGACGCGCCTCAGATTGTTGGTGCAAGCCGCAAAGGCAATGTCATCGACCTTCTTCAAGGTTTCGGGCAACACGAGGTCGGTGGCAGCCATAGCCCAGAAGGAGGCATAGCCTATTTCTTCTACAGCGTTGCCCCAGATGACGGAGGCCAAGCGTGGACATGAGTTAAAGGCCTCCTTGGGAATGATCTTGAGCGAGTCGGGAATAACAACGGCTGTCAGCTTCTCGCACCAAGAGAAAGCCCCTTCACCCATCGACAACAGGGTTTGCGGCATGGTAACGCTGGTAAGCTTCTTGTTTTCACCAAAGGCCAAAGAGCCAATCCTATTCATGTGGGCAGGCAAGGCTATCGTTGTCAAAGAACAGCCGTTGAAGCAGTTGTCGCTCAATTCGGTGACACTGGATGGAAAATCGATATTCCTCACCCAAGAATTATTCTCAAAGCCTCCGACAACCTTCACGCCGGGGCGCAGCGTCACGGTGGCATTCGACTTGTGGCACGATATCAAAGTGTCGTATCCAGCACTATAGAGCATCAGCCCGTCCATCACATAATGGCTGTTGCCAGAGGCTACGCTGAGGCTGGTGAGTTGCGGACAATAGGAAAACGGGCAGATACCGATACTCGACACCGTAGAGGGAATGACGACATTGTTGATGATTGCACAGCAGTTGAAGGCAAAGGAGCCAATGTAACTAAGTCCTTCGGGAAGCGACACCGAAGTGATATTCTGGCAGAAACCGAACGCCATATCGCCGAGACGGCGCACATACGAGGGAACGCTGACAGCTCCCGATGCCCCGTCGGGCACCACACAGAGCGTGAGACTGTCCTTGCTATAGAGCCAACCTCCGATGGATCGGTAATAGGGATTGGCTTCATCTACGGTAATGCTGGTCAGGTTCCTGGCCCAGAAGGCTGATTCGCCATATTCCTCGAAACCGGCAGGCAGGTGGATTGAACCCACGCGGGAATACAGAAAGGCGTGATCGCCGATGCTGCGGAGCGAGTCGGGCAGATGGAGCGAGGTAAAGTTTGTGTTGTAGAAGCTGTAGGAGCCGATGCGGCGGACAGTCGCCGGAAGGGCCATACTGGTGACATTACCACAACCTTCAAAAGCCGATTCGCCCAAAGCCGTAACGGTATAGGTTGTGCCATCGTTCTCCACCGTCTGAGGGATGGAAATTGCACCGCTATAGGAACTGCCCAGCATTACGTAATAAGGCAGTACTTCTACAGTATTGCTCGATGTGATACCATACACGATGCCATTGGAAACAAAATTCTGCCCCATGGCGCCGACACTCAGAAACAATAGAAAAAGCGTACAGATTCTTTTCATTTTATTAAATTATTTTAGCAGGCCCTGAAGATGCAACTTTTTATTCGCGTGTGGTCGGCGGTGAGCCTGATTAGCCGCTTCGCACATAAATTCAGTTTTTAAGGTTTTAGCGCTTCGGCTTGGCGCATAAGTCCTCTATGCTTCGGCTTGGAAACACGGTGCAAAGATACACTATTTTTTTTAATCACAATGCTGTTTTCCACGTTTTTCCTGCCGGATTTCCGGGGGGGGTGATTATCAGCAAGTTACATAAAGAAAATTATTTTGAGAATCCTTGGCTGTGAGTGGGTTATTCCAGCTCCAGGCGAAGGCCTCAGTTCAGAACATCAGTAATAATCCTTTTCCGGGATTGTTTCGCTGGTTTGGGCCTGCGCGCGGTCGCTGAGGCTGCACTGGCGCAGAGCCACTACCGAGGGCTCTGCTCTGCGGTAACTCCCTTCTATCTTCTTTTTATCTCCAGTTTATCTTTTTTTTATCTCCTTTTCTTAGAACAAAAGATAAAGTGGAGATAAAAAGAAGATAGGAGGGAGTTACCCACTATAAGTGACTATATTACAACAGGAATAATCAGATGAAATCAAATAAAAAAAGAAAGGCTCCATCGATGGAGCCTTTTTTCTTTCGTAGTGAACTAATAATTAGTTTTCAGCTACTGCTTCTGCATTTTCAACAGCTTCTACTGCCTCTTCTGCCATGCCTTCAACTGCCATGGTGTCTTCAACGATTTCTTCAACAGCTTCGATTACGGTATCTTCAACTGCTTCTGCTTCGTTGTTGTTGTTGCAAGCTGCAAATGAGAACATGCCGGCGATTGCCAATGCAAACATTACTTTCTTCATCTCTTGATAATTTTTAAAGGTTTATCTATTAATTGTCTTATTAATTTCGGAGTGCAAAAGTAGTACTATTTTCGGGACTAAGAAAAATAAAATATGTGAAAAATCCTTAAAAAATCTATAACACACTAAATATCAACGCTATAAATTTGCATTTTTTTTACGTTATCAGATTTTGTTGTTTTGCATTTCGGCCCTAAATGATTGAAATTTATGGATATTATGGGTTTATAGCGTAGGAACAATTCCGTTGAAACCCATGAATGCCATGGCGAGAATGCCGGCAGTTACGAGCGCTATGGGCACTCCTCTCATGCCTTTGGGAACGCCGGTGAGTTCCATCTGCTCCCGAAGTCCGGCGAAGATAACAAGTGCCAGCGTGAAGCCTACGGCTATTCCGGCAGTATAAAGAATACTCTGGAGAAGATTGAGTTCTTTCTGGATAACGAATAGCGATACGCCCAATACGGCGCAATTGGTTGTAATCAAGGGCAGGAATACTCCGAGCGTCTGATAGAGGGCGGGGGCGCTCTTTTTAAGTACAATTTCGACCATCTGCACGAGTCCTGCGATTACAAGAATATAGGCTATGGTCTGAAGATAGGCGAGATTGAGCGGTACCAGCACATAATAATACAGAAGATACGTTACCAGCGTGGCGAGGAGCATGACGAACAGGACTGCGCCACCCATACCGAGGGAACTTCTGACGTTCTTGCTGACGCCGAGGAAGGGACATATTCCGAGGAACTGTGAGAGCACTACGTTGTTTACGAATACGGCTCCGATGATGAGGCAGAGTGGGCTTAATGGATCCATAAATTCACTTTTCAAGAAATGCGGTGCAAAGTTACGACTTTTTTACGAGATGGGCAAATTTTTTTTGTTACGGGGCAATAATATGGGGAGTTTTACGTTTCTTGAAAAGAAACCACAAAAACATGATGATATATGGATTGGACTGACTATCTGCAACCTTTGAATGAAGAAGTTATTGTACAGAACGGCTATGGAAATTTCAATACGCTGGCAAATCGGATTGTATCCTATACCGAGGAGCAGGGATTTCCCGATCTGGAAGGGATTGACCTGGTGATAATGGGGGTATGCGACGGGCGCGGTTCCATAGGAAATGAGGGATGCGGATTGGCGGCTGACGAAATCCGCAGGAAACTGTATCGGCTGGCTTCTCCTAACGACCGTATGAAGATGGCAGATCTGGGAAACATCGTGACAGGTGACGAATTGGAAGATACCCATTATGCTATTACCAATGTGGCATATAAGCTGCTTGAGGGCCATAAGACGGTTATCGTTCTGGGCGGAGGGCAGGACACGACGTTTGCGATATATAAGGCTTACGAGATACTGGGGAAGATTGTGAATATCTGTGCCATTGATTCAAGGTTCGATTTGATGGACTCACGAGACCAGGTGAATTCTTCAAGTTACCTGAACAATATTATCATGCAGGACCCCAACTATCTGTTCAACTTTACCAATATCGGCTATCAGACCTATTTTGTGGGGAACGAGTTCATAAAACTTATGGATGACCTGAAATTTGATGCCTATAGGGTTGGTGCCATTCAGGGAGATATGCTCCGCGCGGAACCTCTGATGAGGAATGCCGACGTGGTAACGGTGGATATTGGAGCGGTGCGCCAGAGCGATGCGCCAGCCAACGCTTATCCATCCCCCCACGGTTTCTACGGGGAACAGCTGTGCCAGCTTTCGCGTTTTGCGGGAATGAGCGACAAAACTTCCTGCATAGGCTTCCACGAGATGAACCCGGAATTCGACAGCCATTCCCAGACAGCACATCTGATTGCTCATGCGGTGTGGTTCTTTATTGAGGGATTCTATAACCGGCTTTACGATTTTCCGTATCGCGACACGCAGAACTATAAACGATTTATGGTGGAACTCAAGAATCCTGACCTGCAACTGGTATTCCACAAAAGCAAGAAGAGCGACCGCTGGTGGGTTGAGGTGCCCTGTGCCGATGATGACCGGAGAAACCGCTACAACAGGCATCTGCTGATCCCCTGTGAATACCGGGACTATGAGCAGGCTATGCAGAACGAGATTCCGGACCTGTGGTGGAAATATTATACAAGGCTGAATGACTAAATGAACATCTGTGAGGCCATAGAACGCTATACCATATATATTAAGACCGAACGTCGCATGTCGGAATATACGGTCAGGAACTATGGTGCCGATCTGACGGCGTTCGCCGGATATGCATCAGAGAATCATGTAGAGGACATATCAGAGGTGGATGACCGGATTATCCGGGACTGGATGATGGAGCGTATGGAAGGACACTCCGCGCGCGATACGAACAGGGCTTTATGCTCGCTGAGAGGTTGGATGAAGTATTGCCGGATGCAGGGCTGGACAGAGAAAGACCCTTTCCAGAAGATTTCATCAATAAAGATGGAGAAAAAGCTTCCCGTGTTCTTCAAGGAACATGAAGTAGAAAAGATTTACGAGGCAGGAATGTTTGATGAGGGATTCACAGGAGAACGGGACAAACTCTTGTTGAGGCTATTATACGAGACCGGCATCCGAAGATCGGAAGCGGCAGGGCTAACGGAAGGAGATGTCGATGCGGGGAAAAGTCAGATCAAAGTACTCGGAAAACGGAATAAAGAAAGAATTATTCCTATAGAAAATGAACTTTTACAAAATATTTTGCGCTTTATTGCGTTAAAGAGGGTGAAAGGGATTGGAGAAGGAACGTTGTTGACGAACGAAAAAGGAAAGGCCATGAGCGGGGAGCAGATATATGCCGCAGTAAAAAAATACATGGTTCCAATATGTATGGAGGATAAGATTTCCCCGCATGTGTTCCGACACACGTTTGCGACGCACATACTCAATGAGGGAGGAAACATAGATGCCGTGAAGGAGCTCCTGGGGCATACCGACCTGATGGCGACAGAAGTATATACCCATGTAACCCGCCAGCACCTGAAAGAGACCTATCTCCACACCCACCCGAGAGCCCTAAAGGGGAAAGTAACCAAGGAAAATCAAACAACCTAATAAAGAAAGGAGTTATCATGAACACAACAATCAATGCAGTGAAATTTCGCGCAGACGAAAAACTGGAGAAATTCATTATTGAGAAGGTACACAAATTGGATCGTATGTTAGACAATGCCACAGGATGCGAAGTTACCCTGAAAGTTGACAAACCGGAAAGCGACAACAACAAGATTGCAGAAATCCGCATTGCTGTTCCTGGAAACGATTTGTTCATCAGCAAGCAGGCTGACAGTTTTGAGCAGGCCGTCGGAGAATGTATTGATGCGCTCCGTCCCCAAATTGAAAAATACAAGAATAACCGCTAAAACGAATCTAATCTCACAACCCCTTCAGCCAAGCGACCGAAGGGGTTGCTTCTAATATGGAACTGGACAGGATTCTTGAAGACTGGTACTGGGATCACCGGAGGGAACTCCCCTGGAAAGAGACCTCGAACCCTTACCACATCTGGCTGAGGGAGGTAATCCTACAGCAGACTCGGGTGGAGCAGGGACGGGAATACTATTTCAGATTTCTTGAGACTTTTCCTACGGTACAAGACCTTGCCTCAGCCGACGAGAAAGAAGTGCTGAAATGCTGGCAGGGACTGGGCTATTATTCCCGTGCGAGAAACCTGCACGCTGCCGCCAGATATATTGTGGAACAGCTCGGAGGAAAATTTCCTGAAACTTACGAAGAAATCCTGAAACTCAAAGGTGTGGGGAAATATACAGCAGCAGCAATTGCATCCTTTGCATACAAGCTCCCCTACCCCGTGATTGACGGAAACGTATATAGATTCGTGGCACGCCTGTATGGCATCCATACACCCATCGGAACCGACACGGCATTCAAGGAATTTGAGTCCATATTGAAAAAGAATATCGATAAGGTAGCCCCCGATGTCTTCAACCAGGCAATTATGGATTATGGGGCGACCGTGTGCAAGCCTACCGGATGCGAATGTGGGAACTGCGTCTTCTCGGAATACTGCTACGCCTTCAAGAACGGGAAAGTCGCCTTGCTCCCAATCAAAGGCAGTAAGGCCGTGGTAAGGCCGAGGTATCTCCTGTATATCGATGTGGACTGGACGGCGGAAGACGAACATTATACGATGGTACACCAGCGACACTCCAAGGATATCTGGAAGGGGCTGTACGAATTTCCCTTGCTGGAATATGACACAAAGAAAACTGAGGAAGAGCTCAACACGGATATCAGAAAACTACTGGGAGACGACATAGAAATAGAAGAACATCAGGAATTTGTGCATAAACTGACCCACCAGACCATCAACGCGACCTTTGTAAAAGTCAAAATTCAGGAAAAAGCGACCCGAATACTGCAAAATGAAAGACCGATAACCCGTGGAGAATTAAAAAAATTACCCATTTCGCGTTTGATAGATAGATATTTAGAGAAAACCTGAAAAACTTTCTTTTTGCATTTGGAATAAAATGTTATCTTTGCATTACGAAATGATACGAAAATAAACACAAAATACAAATTATGGTAGGAGTAAACAAAGTAATTTTAATTGGAAATTTAGGTAAGAACCCGGATGTAGTAACATTTCCACAAGACACTCGCCGTGATGACGGCATCGTTGTGAAAAAAGCATCGTTTCCCTTAGCCACAACAGAATTCCACAAGAATCGCGACGGTGAGAAAATCGAACAGACCGAATGGCACAACGTTGTGTGCTGGAGATCATTGGCCGAAATCGCCGAGAAAATCCTCAGAAAAGGCACCCAGATTTATGTAGAAGGAAAACTCCAGACCCGTTCATGGGAAGATAAAGACGGAAACAAGCGATACATTACAGAAGTGGTGGCTGACAATTTTACAGTTCTGGCAAACCGGGCACCACGTCCTGATGAACAGAACGAAAACGTAGATCCGCTCGCTTCAATATTAAATGATACGACGGCTCCGATGGGAGACCTTCCTTTCTGAAACAACAAAAGAAAAGGTGCCTTACAAGGCACCTTTTCTTTTATTGCTGAATTATTCTATTTCTCATATCCGGGCTTGCCCAGAAGATGGAACATATTTCTCTTATAAGCCTCTACGCCAGGCTGATCAAAAGGATTTACGCCAAGTGTATAACCGCTGATACCACAGGCGAACTCAAAGAAATAAATCAACTGTCCCAGGACAAACTCATCAATTTCAGGAACCTGGATACGCAACACCGGTACATCGCCATCCGTATGAGCCATAATAGTGCCTAACTCGGCATTCTGATTGATCTGGGTAAGACTTTTCTCCAGCAGATAGTTGATACCATCAAGATTCTGCCCGTCATAAGGAATCTTTACGGCGTTGTGGGGATGCTCTACACTCAGCACCGTCTCAAACATCAGACGCTCCCCATCCTGAACATACTGTCCCATGGAATGAAGGTCAGTAGTGAAACTCAGGCTATGCGGCAAAATTCCTTTATGCCCCTTACCCTCACTCTCGCCATATAGTTGCTTCCACCACTCGCTGATATACTTCAGGTTAGGGAGAAAGTTCACCAGCATCTCAACTTTTCTACCTTTGCGATAGAGGATATTGCGTATAGCTGCATACATCAACGCAGGATTTGTCTGCAGATCATCACTTTCAAGGCAGACTGAACGCATAGCACGAGCTCCTTGAAGCAACGCCTCTACATCGTAACCAGCCATTGCTATAGGCAATAAACCTACAGGGGTAAGCACTGAAAAACGTCCACCCACATTATCAGGAATAACGTATGTGTGATAGCCCTCTTTTACCGCGATTTCATGAAGGGCTCCGCGTTTCTGGTCCGTAATGGCGATAATTCTCCGACTTGCCTCCTCCTTGCCATACTTATGCTCAAGATGAGATTTCAATATACGGAAAGCGACAGCAGGTTCGGTGGTCGTGCCTGATTTAGAGATTACAGCCAACGAATAGTCTTTTGCTTCCAAAAGTTCCATCAGCTGATGATAATAATCTTCACTTAACGTATGACCTGCATACACGACATAAGGATGACGGCTGGGCAACATTGACGCAAACTCAGACTGCAGCGCTTCAATAACCGCACGAGCCCCAAGGTAAGAGCCACCAATACCTACAACCACAAAAATCTCGGATTCTGGTGTCAGACGAGCTACGTCAGACTTAATGTCCTGTAGAATCTTAGCATCGATTTCCTCGGGAAGGTCAATCCAACCAAGAAAGTCATTCCCCGGAGCAGTTCCTTCAAGCAGTTTTTTCTTCGCTGCCAGCAATTCCGGAAGCAGTTCCTGCATTTCATTAAGCGACACAAAACGCTGTAAGTGTTCGCACTGTACATTAATTTGATTCATTTCCCTAATATTTTGATGATGCAAAGATACTAATTTTTCTCAATTGGACAAAAAAAACTCACAAAAGACATAAAAAAATAACATTCCTAATAATATTTTTAGATTTTTTTTGATTTCAAGGAAACTTTTTCCGCAAAAGATCGTATTATACAATAAATGAATATATTATATAGGTAGAATACAACACTGATAAATAATATATATATCCTATTTGACCGAAATTAATAGCAATAAACACAAGTTTTTATAAAATTATTTTTTCAATTAAAAAAAACTTCGTACATTTGCAAAATAATTCGTGTGGTCTCATCGACACAACAAAATTAATATTTAATAATAAATAAAAAACTCAAACAATGTTCAAAAAACTTACTAAGATTGGTATGCTTGCAGCACTTATGGTAGTGTCAACAAGCGCTTTTGCACAGAAAGAGTATACTCCTGAGTATCCTCACTACGGTTTCTGGAGCAATTGGTCAATTGCACTGTCTGGTTCTTACCACTGGCAGTTGGAACAAGGTCCATTGTTCACCGGTGACAATGCAGTAACCGCATTCCGTCACACTGGTAACGCTGGTATGGGCATTGCATTCGAGAAAGAACTCAACTATGTTTGGAGCGCACGTTTACGCTACAACATGCCTTCTTTCTGGAAATGTGCAGAGGATGTACAGACTAACTACACCGACGCTCGTTACAATGCATTGGCTCGTTACTCAACCTTGACCATCGATTTCAAACTCTCTCTGAACGATGCTTTCAGAGGTTACTACAAACCTGAACGTCGCGGTTCTATCTATCTCTTTGGCGGTGCTGGTTCAACTATTGAATACAACAATGGCGAAGGTTATGGTAAATTCGCTCCTATGGTTGACCTCGGTCTTGGCTTCAGCTACAAAGTGTGCGAACACAGCACTCTTTTCGTTGAAGTTGAAGGCGACATTGATCGCGACATTATGAGAGATTTCTCTAACACTCACCTCCTTGGTACCCTCGGTTGGATGTTCAACTTCGGTCCTACCGCTGTTGACCGTGAACTCATCGCAGCTCGCGCACTCCTTACCCAGGAAAACTTCGACGCTCTTAACAACCGCGTTTCTAACCTCGAAAACGAACTCGCTAACTCTAAAGCTAACGAACAGCGTCTCCAGAACCGCGTTAATGAACTCGAAAACGAAGTTGCTGAACTCAAGAATCGTCCTCAGACTGACAACAGCGCTGTTGCTGACAGCCTCCAGAACGTTATCAACAACATCAAGGCTAACCAGGGTAACTTCTACTCTCTGCCATTCTCTATCCTCTACGGTGTAGATGAATACAACGTTCCTGCATCTGAAGAAAGCAAACTCAAAGCTATCGCTCAGGTTATGAAAGACAACGAGGATATGAACTTCACCATCGTTGGTTACTGCGACTACACTGGTTCTGACGAGTACAACATGAAACTCTCTCAGAAACGTGCTGAAAATGCAAAGAAAGCCCTCGTTAACAAGTATGGTATTGACGAAAGCCGTCTGACTTGCGATTGGAAAGGCAAGGGTGCTGCTTATGGCGACATCAAGCTCCCAATCAACCGTCGCGTTTCCTTCTATGCTAACATGGACTAATTCATTAGCCTAACATAAAAAAGATGACCTTGAGCTCAAGGTCATCTTTTTTTATGCCTGCCACAATTTTCAAACCGTATTTACGTTATTATAATAAATAACATTATATTATTATGACACGTTTAGCTATTTTAGGATCTGGCAACGGAACCAACGCCCAGCGGCTGTGCGAATATTTTTCCGGCCACAAGGATATCATCATCGACTGCATTATCTACAACCGGAAAGACGCCTTCATCGCCCAGCGAGCCCATAACCTCGGCATCGAGGCACAATATTTCAATAAGAAAGATTTCTATGAATCTTCCCGCGTTCTCGACTATCTCATAGAGCGCAAAATCGACTATGTGATACTCGCAGGGTTTCTGTTGCTCATTCCTCAGAATCTGTTAGATCAGTTTCCTAACCGGATCATCAATATTCATCCGTCGCTCCTTCCCAAACACGGCGGTCCCGGAATGTATGGACTCAAAGTTCATCAGGAAGTCCTTGATTCTAAGGAAACCAAAAGCGGCATCACTATCCACATTATTGACAACCACTATGATCGCGGCCCCATTCTCTTCCAGGCAGAATGCCCCGTGCTTGATACCGATGATGCCGAAACCCTTGCCCAGAGGGTTCACCAGTTGGAATACCAGCATTTCCCTGTTGTCATAGAAAAAACTATTCTCAAATAGATGCGGATTGCCATCAACACACGGTTGCTAATTGCGGACCGGCTGGATGGTATCGGCTGGTTCACAGCCGAAACGGTCAGAAGGATGATACACCAGCATCCTGAGCATGAATTTTATCTGTTTTTCGACCGCAAACCCGACCTTCCCCACGGCTGGAAACCGCTTCCCGCAAATGCCCACCCCATAAAACTCAATCCCCCCGCACGGCATCCTATCCTATGGTATATCTTCTTTGAATGGAGCGTAAGAAATGCCCTGAAACGCTATCATATCGACCTTTTTCTCTCCACCGACGGATGGATAACACTCCACACCAACACCCCGACACTTGACGTTATACATGACTTGAATTTTGAGCACGATACCCACAATCTTCGTCCTGTCTATCAGGCATATATGAAGTATTTCTTTCCTCGGTTTGCACATAATGCAGCCCGCATCGCTACCGTATCGGAGTTCTCAAAACAAGATATCGCTGCCACCTATAATCTTCCCCTTGAAAAAATAGATGTCGTATATGATGGCGCCCATGAATACTATCGTCCTTGCGCCATTGAGGAGCAGCAAGAAACCAAAGAAAAATACACCCAGGGAAAACCTTATTTTCTCTTCGTAGGCTCCATAATTCCACGAAAGAACCTCCGCAACCTGTTCCTTGCTTTCGACCGCTTCAAAATAAACGACACTACAAATGCGAAACTCCTTGTAGTCGGAGCGAATGTTGATTGGAATGGTGATCTGGAGAACACCTATAATCAGCTCGGTCATGCGTCCGATGTAATCTTCCTCGGGCGAGTCGAAGCCGCTGAACTTGCGAAACTTATGGGATCTGCACTCGCACTGGCATACCCCTCGTTCTTCGAAGGATTCGGCATTCCCATCCTCGAAGCCTTCTGCACGGATACCCCCGTAATTACCAGCAATCTCACCTCTATGCCCGAAGTAGCCGGAGATGCCGCCTTGCTCATCAATCCCTACAGCGTTGAGGAACTGGCAAGCGCGCTATACCAAATTACCAACGATGCCGACTTACGCGACACTCTCATCAAGAAAGGACGCCTCCAACGACAGAAATTCAGCTGGGACCATACCTCCCAACTGCTCTGGGAGAGCCTCATGCAGATAGACATTCCGACCGCGCAAACCCATTCAGCAGACAAAAATGATCCAAGAAATGCGTAAAGTTCTGTTTTTTCTGCTGATTCTTAGCCCTTTCCTTACCTTTGGACAGGTTCTTTCCGACACTACAGAATCCGAAAATCTGGTTTTTAACCCCTCGTTTGAAGAGTATCTCTTTCCTCCCAGAAAGATAGATGCTCTTGGAATACTCACCACCGTTGAAGCCTGGTATCAGCCCACCAAGGGAAGCGCCGACTACTTCAACCGCACAGGCTCACGCGAATGTGGCGTACCCAACAACAAACTCGGCATCCAGCTCCCTTATGACGGTGATGGTTACTGCGGTATCTACTGCTCCCAGAACCTCTACCGCGAATATCTCCAGACCCAGCTCAAGCATCCTCTCATTGCCGGAAGGACCTACCGGCTGAAATTCCACGTCAGCCTCTCCGAGCGTTCCCCTGCCATGGTGGCAACTCTGGGTGGTCTGTTCACCCCTGACCGCATCCATGACACTACCGCGACCATTCTTATGAAAAAGCAGTCTAAGAGCCTCGCACCCAATATCTCACAGACACTCGCCACCTATTATCAACCCCAAGTAGTGAACCTCTATGACCGGCTCCTTTCCGACACACAGGAATGGATGCTCATCGAAGGCGAATTCACAGCTCAAGGAGGCGAGAAATTCCTCACTATCGGCAACTTCTTTCCGACCGGGGAATCGCATTTTGTAGATCTTGACCAGCCCGAAAGCATCCTTCCCGGAGCCTATTACTATATCGACCAGGTCAGCGTAACCTGCCTCGACTGCCAGAATCTGCCCCTTGACACGACAACCGTATCCCAAACCGAAACAACTCCACAGACCGGCGACGTAATTGTACTTCACGACATTTATTTCAATACCGACGAGAGTACCCTTTTGCCACAGTCCTACAACGAGTTGCAGAAACTACTGGAACTACTGAACCAAAACCCCGGAATCAAAATTGAAATCGGAGGACACACCGACAACCAAGGCAGCATCAGTCACAACGAAAAACTCTCGGAACGGCGCGCGCTCGCTGTAAGGCAATACCTTGAACAAAAGCATATTGACCCCAAACGGCTTACCCACAAAGGCTACGGAGAAAGCCAGCCTCTCGCGCCCAACACCAACGATGCCAACCGCGCCTTGAACCGCCGCGTCACCATTACCATTCTCAAACACTAAGCCCTCTTTCCCCTGACATTGGAAACGGATCCTGGAAATGGTTTTCCAGGAGGTATCTCCCTGGTATCTCCCTGATACCTCCCTGTTATCTCCGTGATGCGTGGGGAATTCAGACGTTATTACTTTCACGTTTTATGCTACCTACTCGCTCCCTACCCGCTCCTTACCCGCTCCCTACCGGAACCCGATATGGAAAATAAAAAAAATTTCCCTGTTTCAAAAAATATGTGTATTTTTGCATTTCAAAGTAACTGGTTATGGATATCGTCAAGGAAACGCTAAGGTTTGTGAATGAGTATCATGCGAATGACTGCTCGGGGCACGGTCCTGATCATGTGCTGAGGGTGTGGGAAACGGCGAAACAACTGGGTGTCTGGGAAGCGGCCCGCCATGAGATGGCAGCAGACAAAGGTGAGGTGGATATGCTGGTGCTGGAGCTGGCGGCTCTGCTGCACGATGTGGATGACCACAAGATTAACCCTGGGGGACATGTAGCAGAGAAATTCCTGAATAAAATGGGAGTGGATCCGCTGAAGATACGGCGTGTGGTGGAAACTATCGGGGCGGTGAGTTTCAGTGTGAGCGGGGCTCACCCGAAGTTTGATAGAATTGAACAATGTCTGCTTTCGGATGCTGACAAGTTAGACGCTATGGGAGCTATAGGAGTCTGCCGGGCGGTTGCCTACGGGGCGGTGAAGGGACGGAAACTCTACAAACCGCAACCGACAGAGGAAAATAATCAGGAGCCGGGCGCGTCTGAGGAGGCTACAACGGTGGGGCATTTCTACGAGAAGCTGCTCCTGCTGAAAGGGGCAATGCAAAGTGAAGCGGGCAAACGGGAGGCGGAACGGCGACATGACTTTCTGGTGGCTTTTCTGGAAGAGCTGGAGCGTGAAGTGGGAAAAATCAACAATTAAGAACATAGAAATTAACAACTTTAATATTATGAATATAAAGAGAAAAATGGCATACATACTATTAGGAGCAGTAATGACTGTATGTATGGGAGCTTGTAACCAGGGAACGGCTGAGAGCCGTAACAATACTAATACAACAATTATGAAAAACGAAGAATGTCTGATCTGCGGTGCCCCGCTGGAATATCTGGCGAAGGACACTATGATGGAATGTGAGCTGTGCCACAGAATGGAGCTCAGCAAAACGCGTTGCGTGAATGGTCATTATGTGTGTGACGACTGCCACACGGCAGGTCTGGATTCCATTGTGGCGCTGTGTATGCGGGAAAAGAGCGGGAATCCGATTGAAATTCTTGAAAAGATGATGAACATGGATTTCTGTCACATGCACGGACCGGAGCATCATGTGCTGGTTGGTGCGGCGCTGATTACGGCATACAGGAATGCCGGCGGGGAGGTTCCAGACCTGCGCCAGGCGCTTGGCGAGATGATCCGCAGAGGTAAGCAGGTTCCGGGCGGTGCCTGTGGTTACTGGGGCTCGTGTGGGGCAGCTTTGAGTTCGGGAATGTTCCTTTCGATAGTGACTCAGAATTCTCCGCTGGCGAAGGAGCAATGGGGTTTGTGCAACCGTATGACGGGTGAGGCGCTGGTGAAAATCGGCTCAGTGGGCGGCCCGCGCTGCTGCAAGCGGGACTCCTATCTGTCGGTGCTGAATGCGGTGGATTTCGTGGCAGAGAATCTTGGAATACAGATGGATAAGTCGGAGGTAAAATGCACCCGAAGCCAGAGGAACAACCAATGCGTAGGGAGCAGATGCCCATTCAATGAAAAAAATCAGGAGAAACTGTAGTTTTTTGAGTTTTGCGGCATCTAATAGTTGTAGGCTGAAAAACCAAGAATGGTATGAATATCACCGAAAAAGAATTTGAAGCTATTGTAAGGCAGCACAAAGGTACGATATATACGGTGTGCTATATGTTCTCGAAGGACAAGGACGAGGTGGAAGATCTGTTTCAGGAGACACTTATCAATATGTGGCGTGGATTTGAGAATTTCCGTGGTGAATCCAAGGCAGATACGTGGATATGGAGAGTGGCCCTCAATACCTGTCTGAGCAACGACCGTAAGAAACGCCGCCGCGGGGAGCACGTGCCGCTGGAAATGGCCTCGGATCTTTTCACCGACAGCGATGACGAAAGCCGGCAGATTCAACAACTCAAGGCAAGAATCAACCAATTGCAAGTAATGGACCGGGCACTGGTGCTGCTGTGGCTGGAGAATATGAGCTATGAGGAGATTGGTGCGATTATGGGTATCAGCGTAAAGAACGTGAGTGTGAAACTGGTAAGGATAAAAGAGCAACTGATTAATTCATTCAAAAAAGCGGAATGACCGCACCTGATTATGATGGAAGAAATTAATGAACTTGAGGAAATGCGCCGTCAGCTGAATATGCTGAAAGGGCGTCTGAACAAAGAAGAAATCGTAAACGACCATCTGCTGAGAGAGTCGTTCCACAGCAAGGCCCGTCGGATAAACAATGAGGCCGTGTGGAGCGTGGTATGCGGGATATTTGCGATAATTATGATGTGGATATGGTTTTTCCCAAGGGGATTCTCCGCAGCTTTCTGCATGGGAACTACAATACTTATGACCGGGTGCTGCATCTATACAATTCTTATACACCGGGGCGTGAACCATAGGGCAATGGACGGAGACCTGCTTACCATTGCAAAAACCATGAAAAGGGTAAAGGATACCTACCGCAAATGGACGAAATGGGGTATTACTCTGGGGATACTGTGGTATGGCTGGATGGTCTGGGAGATATTCCTGGTCTGTGGAATAGTTGGAGATAGACAATGTTCGGGTTTTGACGGGATGTTCGGGGAGATAATCCAGATGATAGATAAAAAGGTTGTTGCCATAAGTATGGCTGCTGGCGGGGCTATAGGTGCCATTATCGGCGGCATCGTCGGATTGCGTATGAACAAAAAAGTAATGACCACCTGCGATGAAGTTGTAAAATCAATTGAAATGTGGGACAACTGTAAAATAGATGAATATGGAAAATGAAACGATATTACGGGTTGAGGGTTTATGGAAGACCTTCTCCCTTACCAAGAAACAGCAGCGAATTGAGCGCACACACGAAAAAAAGAAGATTGCTGTACAGGACCTGAGTTTCAGCGCACAGCGAGGCGAGATATTCGGTCTTCTGGGGCCCAATGGAGCTGGGAAAACCACAACCTTACGCATTCTTGCCACGCTCATCAATCCCGACAAAGGGGATGCCTGGCTGGACGGAAGCAGCGTAGTAAATAATCCGGAAGCGGTACGTGGGAAAATCGGATTTCTTACCAGCGAATTGAAACTGGAAGATTTCTTTACCCCCAACTACCTCTACGACTTCTTCAGTAACCTTCACGGGGTTGAAGAGTCGGTACGCAGAGAACGCAAGAAGACGCTATTTGAACGTTTCGGTATTGATAAGTTCGCCGAGGTGAAGGTTCAGAACCTCTCTACGGGTATGAAGCAGAAACTTTCGCTGGTGATTTCACTGGTGCACAATCCTGACATCATCATCTTTGATGAACCTACCAACGGGTTGGATGTCCTTACGGCACGTGTGGTGACTGACTATCTTCAGGAACTGCGTCAGGAGGGGAAAACCATCATCCTTTCCACCCATATCTTTTCGCTGGTAGAGCGTCTGTGCGACCGCGTGGGAGTGATTATCGATGGCCGGATGGTAAAGTGTGGCACTCTGGAGGAAATATGCGACGGAATGACGCTGGAAGATAGATTTTTTGAAATTTACAAAGATGTAACTATAGGAAAGGAGGGAGAAGCCTTATGAAAAACCAGACCTGGACTATAATCAGAAAAGAGCTGTCCCGTTTTTTCGGTGACCGCGCATTATTCTTCACTACTGTCATCATGCCCGGACTACTCATCTATTTCATCTACTCAGTGATGGGGTCCAGCATGACAAGCATGATGACGGAAAATGCCGATGAACCTACCACCGTTTATGTCTCCCATAAACCCGAAAGCCTCAGTCCTATGCTTGGGGAACTTCCCGTAGTTATGGTGGAAGAAGATTTCGAGATAGCAGCCGTCAGGGAGGAACTCTCCAGCCGCGAATGCAATAAAGCCGTAGTGGTCTTCCCCGAAAGTTTCGATTCCTTAGTAACAGCCTATAATTCTGCCTCAGGAGAACCCGCCCCCAATGTAGAAATCTACTACAACTCCACCAATGAGGGCTCAAACGGAGCCTATATGATGCTGAGCGGGATTCTGGAACAGTACGAAGACAATATGAGCAATAAGTTCGATGTAAACCGATCCGACAGCGAGGATGCCAGTTTCAACCAGGCCTCCGAAGCAGAGGAAATAGGAAACATCCTCAGCAGCCTTATACCTATGCTTATCATGACCCTGCTGTTTTCGGGCTGCATGGCTGTAGCACCCACCGCAATTGCAGGCGAAAAAGAGCGCGGCACTATCGCAACGCTCCTGGTCACTCCCATGAAACGCAGCCAGCTGGCTTTAGGTAAAATTGTTGCCCTTTCCTTCATAGCACTTCTCAGCGGTCTCAGCAGTTTCCTTGGAATCATACTTTCGCTCCCAAAACTATTAGCAGGAGAAAGCGATGTGGAACTGAGCGGTATGGCCTACACTTTCAACGACTATCTTTTCCTGTTGCTCATCATACTGGTTACGGTACTTGTACTGGTAGCCATCGTAAGTATTCTTTCCGCCCTGGCGAAGAGTGTGAAATCGGCAGGCACTATGATTACCCCCCTGATGCTGATTGTCATAGTAGTCGGCCTCATACCCATGATCAGCGGCGGCACGGAAGATAATCCGCTAATGTATCTTATACCCTTCTACAACAGTGTAGAATCCATGAGCTGTGTGTTTGCTTATAATATCCAGACCCTGCCCATACTCCTCACGATCATCTCCAACCTCTTCTATACAGGCCTCGCCGTATGGGTACTCACCCGGCTTTTCAACAGCGAACGCGCCATGTTCGGCCGTTAATTTGTAAATAGTTATGTCATATACAGAAGCCCAGATATCCGATATCGTAACTGCACAGCGGCAGTTCTTTAATACAGGAGCCACCCTCAGCGTTTCATGGCGCATTCAGCAGCTCAAAAGGCTCAAGCGTGCCGTTATCGAACACGAGACCCTGTTTGAAGAAGCCTTGCGACAGGACCTCGGCCGGAGCCAGACGGAGGCTTACCTTTGTGATATAGCACCCCTGATAGTCGAAATCAACGAGATGATACGACACCTCAGACGCTGGGCCCGTCCTGAACGCCATTTCAGTGGCCTGATGTGCTTTCCCAGTCTCATCACCCGCGTGTATAAGATGCCCTACGGCGTCACCCTTGTCATCAGCCCTTTCAACTTTCCCATACTCCTCACCCTTGGCGTAGTGGCAGCAAGCCTTTCGGGAGGCAACACGGTGGTCATAAAAGCCAGTTCAAAATCCTCCGCCAGCACAGCCGTACTCAAAGACTTTATCGCTAAAGTCTTTCCACCGGAATATGTAACCCTCCTCGATGGCGGACATGATGTGGCAGACATACTCCTCGACCAGACATTCGATAAAATATTCTATACAGGTTCCCCGGCGGTGGGAAAACATGTATTGGAAAAAGCCGCACCCCATCTTACCCCCGTAACACTTGAACTCGGAGGTGAGACCGGGAACTGGTGCATCGTCCGCAAAGATGCCGACCTTCGCGATGCCGCCCGCAAGATTGCCTTCTTCAAGCTCCTCAACGCAGGACAGATCTGCATCAATATCAATCAGGTGGCAGTAGCCGAAGAAGTAGCCGATAAATTCATTGACCTCCTCCAGCAGGAGTTTCTCCGCCAGATCGGGCCTACCCCATTGGAGAACCCCGACTACCCCCGACTCATCACCAAGGAAGCATACGACCGTTGTGCCCAATGGGCAGACCAGTACAGGAACGTGATCGTTTTCGGAGGATACGGGAACAGGGAAAATCTCCGCTATGCCCCAACCATACTTTACCCCGTCTCCCCTGATGATTCCATCGTGCAGCGCGAGCTGTTCTCTCCCCTTCTGCCCGTTGTGCCTTTCAAGGACTCTCAGATAGACGCCCTCCTCAGCCTCATTTCCAGGCGGCAGCACCCTCTTGCCCTCTACCTCTTCACCAGCAACCGGCACTGGGCCAATCGCACTATGCAGACCCTCCAATATGGCGGAGGTTGTATCAACGAAGTCTGCATACATCTTATGGTACAAGGAGTGCCCTTCAACGGAACAGGCCATTCCGGCATGGGAGCATACCACGGAATCTGGGGCTTCCGCGAGTTCACCCACCCCGCTACCGTTCTCACGGGAAGCACCCGCTTCAACCTACCCCTCCGCGAACACCCCTACAGCGGACCCAAAGCACAAACAAAACTCCGCCTGCTCCACCGCCTGGTAAAATAGTGAACGTTTTCGATTGCATCCATAATTCAATATTGGAGGGTCGAAAAATCTCTTTTTACCCCTTTCCCAAAAAATTGGGACTTGCGAGAGCTTTTTCTGTAGTTTTTTTATCAATTATATTCTCATTCCGCAGTCGTACTTTACAAGAACTTTATATTCATCGGAATTCTTCACATACTCAATTTTGCCAGACTCAAAATGATACTGTGCGCTCCATCTTACAATTCCCTTCCACATATTAAAATAGCAGCATCTGATTATTGCAAGGTCATCGCATATGAATACATCCGGATTCAATTCTTTTTCGAGTGAAAGAGCACCTCTTCTTACTTCGAATGGCAGTTCTTTTATCGTCTCTTTGCAAATTATTTTCCTTTCCATATATACACCATGGTCAAATTTTGGGAGGAAGTATTCAATGTTATCAAGTAAAAACATTTCCCAAACTGCTTCGGGATTCCTGTTGTCAAGTGTAAAGTGGAACGAAGGTCTCGGTATCATGCGTGCAATTCTGCGGTCTAAAACACCTTCTATCAAATATGTTGGTACATAAAACTCGGATATTTTGACTTCTTCCTTATCATTGGGTTCTCCAGCCATGCCTATTCTTTGCAAAAACGTCTTCTTTACGGGAGTTATTATCGGCTCAAATAATTTGTCGGCATTGGCATTATGCACGTAGGGAGAGGCAAAAAATGAACGGTCTACAATATCATCCTGCCTTCTATAAAGACCAAGCGTTTTGTCTTTTGGTAGATGTAATAGTGTTAATGTATCAAGAAGAAATGACGCATCAAACAATTCAAGATCGCCAGGAGTCTCTATTACATAATTCGTTTTTATATTTTTGAGCAATGCGTGATAAATTTGAGCAAAACGATTTAAAAAATACGTATTCTCTAGTTTTCCTTTATTATCGCCAATAGAATCTTTGGCTAAACAAATACAGGGAATTGCCTTTTCTCCTTGCCTTGAGACCATCGCAAAATAGAAATCATCAATTGGACAATTAAAATTTGTTATTCGTGATGATGCAGCAGGAGATACAATACCTTTTATTTCCCCACATTCAAAATAAAGTGTTTCAGTCTCAACACGTTTAACAATAAAAATATCTTTACGCTGTTCCAATAGAAATTGTTTCAGTGGTTTCCGTCCCGATTGTATTATTCCCTCACTGCTATCTTGCTCATTGAAACGGTGAATGGTTTTTCTCTGTCCCGCTTTTTCATCGAAAGCCAATTCTGTTTTCCACTCATCAACTTCGGGTGTCCATAATTTGTTGGCTTTTGCAATTTCTTCAACTTCGTCAACAATTTCATTATCGTAAGGCAGGATAAATGTTTCTGTCCCTTCATATAAATCAGACATAATGAATGAAGCCCTCGACAATGGATTTGTTTCTACAGGGTTTGCCTTTATTATCCAAACCTTGCCGAAAAGGCTATCTTGCCCTTCGGATATTTCCATTACTCTGTATTGCTTTTCTTCCATTTTTTACGATAAATTAAGAAGTTAGAATGGCAAATCATCTTCACAATCTCCCGCAGGAAACGCTGGATTTGGTACTAAAGCAGCGGCTATTTCGAATGTCCGGACAAGCTCAAAATTACTGTTTCCAACCGCCAAAAGACAAGGAACCGGAGATTCTCCCTCTTTTTGCACCAAAGCATATTTAAAATCATCTACAGACGCATCTTTATCTTCGAGTTTCTTTACGGCAGCCGGGGATATGTATCCTCGTATTGTACCGCAAACAAAAAAAGACTTTCCTGTTTTGGGATTTACAACTTGTTTTAATTCCTCTCCTTGTTCAAGGATAAGTTGTTTCAGCGGTTTTTGGCTGATTAATTTTAGTGTATTATTGTTGTCCATATTTGTTTAGTTTGAAAACAAAACCATACCGCCACCGCCACAACATTACGGCAGAGAAAGGCAAATGAATTAAAAACAAAGAGGAAAGAATCCCGGCGGTTACTTGTGTATTTCGCTGGGGGGGGTGAAAATCAACGAGTTATGAGCATTGCGATTCATATTCCTTTTTTCTTACACTATAAAAACGCTTCATCACCGTATTTATTGCCCTCATCTCCAATATTTTTCTTGCTTTATTTTCGTTTGATATGATTGTTAATATGTTACGAGGTAAAATCATTTTGAGAATCCTTTGGGCTCAGCCTGCACGCGGTCGCTCCGCTGCTTCAGATGATGGCCTCCGCTTAAAACATCAGTAATAATCCTTTCCCCGGGAGCTTGTTTCTCAGGCTTTTTGCTGGGGTAACTCCCTCTTATCTTCTTTTTATCTCCATATTATCTTCTTTTTATCTCCTTTCCTTAGAATAAGAGATAGAAAAAAGATAAAAAAAAGATAAAAAAAAGATAGAAGGGAGTTACCCGATATAAGTGACTATATTACAGCAGGAAGAATTCTGTTCCTTTACAGGATTTTTTGAAAACTTTTGGGAACCATATACGTGTTTACCTCAAAAAGGCTATAAATTGTTGAAATAATGTAATATAAAAGGTATTTTTTTGTTATAGTATATTGTAAAAGAATGCTCAATATGATTAGCCCAGGTGATAATATACCTGTTGACAGTAAAATTTGTATATCACATTGAGATTTTTGATAGAAATTGAAAAAAATGCTGTATGTTTGCAACAAATAATGATATTAATATTTAAGAGTTATTGACATGATATCAAATGATGAACTGATAAAAGAATTTGAAAAGAGAAGGAATTTTACGCTTGAAGAATGTGAGAATCTCATTAAAAGGGATTGCCTGACAGGGGGTATTGATGAACAGATTGTTGCGGCTGATAACATATTTGAATATATGAAATCTTTAGGGTACTCAACCCTTCATGAAATAAAGGGGAAATACAATTTATAATGCCTGTGCCTGCACAATCCCCCAATTTTACAAATCAAAAATGGTTCGTCTTTATTAACGATAGAGCATTTGCGACATTATATGATGTTTATATTAGAAACTTTGATGTTAGAAATAATTTCCAAAAAGAATATAGCATAATATGGTTTAGACAAATGTGGAATAAACTTTGTGAATTATCAGGAAATAATCACACCTTGTCTGTGGGTATAGCAAATATTGAGAATGCTTATAACTCTAAAAGACCATTATACGGAAAGATTCAATATGAAGCAGCGATGATTTATTCAAGACATGATGGAAATACATATAATATTCCTGTTATTGATGATTTTGATTACACAATACCTTACATGGATGTTTATGGAGGTAGGAATGTATAGTATATAATTGCCAAACTTTTTGCTTGTATCGGGAATTTTTGCGGGCTTTACTCGCTGCGCTCATGAAGATACCGGCCTCGGAAATGTCAAAATAAATTTTGCCATTTCGCTCGGCTTTTGTATCTTTGCAAAGTTGTATATGGCGGCGGTAGTTTGTATCAGTATGATTTTCACTACAAAAACACGAGAAAACAGCTCTTGAAAAGGAAAGAAATTATCAACAAATGGATTCTTCCGACAGGTACAAATAATAATTTAATATGTCACACTACGGACTCATAGGAAAAACACTCGGCCATTCCTGGTCTCCCGAGATTTTCGCCCAGACCTTTCCGCAAGGCGGCCATACCTATACTCTATTTGAAATTCCGTCTATAACAGAGGTCGGGCGAATCATAGAAGAAAACGACCTCTCGGGATTCAACGTCACGATTCCTTATAAACAACAGATAATTCCCCTCCTCGATGGGCTTACCGCCGAGGCACAAGCTATAGGGGCCGTGAACACCGTTCTCGTGCAGGGAAAACAACTCATAGGGCACAATACTGACGGTCCGGCGTTTCTCGCCACAATCAGGCCGCTGCTTCAGTCCTATCATCAGGAGGCCCTCGTACTCGGAGATGGCGGGGCATCCAAAGCTGTATCATGGGCATTTCGCGAACTGGATATCCAGCATCATATAGTTTCTCACTACGAGATATCTACCCAGCAGGATATCCTCTGTAAGCGTCCGTTCCAGATACTCGTCAATGCTACCCCCGTTGGTATGCCGCCTTTGGAAGGGGAAACCCCATGGCGACATCCAGAAGTATTTACGCCACAACATATTATATACGACCTCGTATATAATCCACCTGTCACACGACTGCTACAAGATGCTCAGACCCACGGCGCTATTGCCCGGAACGGATATGCTATGCTGCAATCCCAGGCGCGCCTCGCATACGAGTTCTGGGGACTATTTTAGGATTATATTCGGTTCTTGGAATCAATGATTATCGTAACCGGGCCGTCATTGATGAGCGAAACTTTCATATCTGCCCCAAAGCGCCCGGTCTGGACTGGCTTTCCGAAGTCGCGTTCCAGCTGAGCAACAAATTTCTCATAGATCGGTTGTGCGATTTGGGGTGGCGCAGCATTGATATAACTCGGACGGTTACCTTTCCGAGTGCTTGCCATTAATGTGAACTGGCTTACGACAAGAATCTGCGCCTCGGGTAAGTGGGTGATCGAGAGGTTCATCACCCCTTGGTCGTCATCGAATATACGTAATGATACTATCTTCCGAGTGAGCCAGAGAATATCTTCCTCGGTGTCATCGGGGGCAATCCCGAGTAAGATGAGCATACCCTGGGGTATCTGTGAGACAGTTTCATCATTTATTGTAACAGAGGCTTGACGGACGCGTTGGATAACTATCTTCATGGGAGGAGGGTAAGTTTTGCGAATTTGAGGAGCAATTGTTTTTGTCCGGCAGTCTCAAATTGTATGATGGCTTTGCGGTCGGGGCCGGAGCCTTCGATGGTGAGCACTTTTCCTGTGCCGAATTTAGCATGCAATACAGTGGCTCCTGGCTGGATGGCATCTATGTCGGAAGGAGGCAGGGTCGGGCCTTGATCTTTAGAAGAATCAGCGGCTGGAGCGACTTTATGAAATTGCTTGGGTGGTACTTGTGGTTTGCCGACATTGCGGAAAGCAGGAGGAAGTGTACCAATTGAGGGGAAATCCTTGCGACTATGCGGCATTTCGATGTATTGCGGAGAAATCTCGGTTACAAAACGACTGATTTCCTGACAGGAGGAGTTTCCGTATTGGTAGCGGGTAAGTGCGTAAGAAAGTGTAAGCTGTTGCATAGCACGGGTTACGGCAACGTAGAAAAGCCGTCGTTCCTCTTCAAGTTCTTGTCGTGAGGTGATGCTGAGCGACGAAGGAAAAAGATTTTCTTCCATTCCGGCTACGAATACGGAAGGAAACTCAAGCCCTTTGGCAGCGTGGATGGTCATAAGGGAGACTTTGTCAGGATCGGACTTGTCTTTATCTTCGGAGGTCATAAGGAGTACCTGCTGGAGAAACTGGTCAAGAGTGTTTTGTGAACCAGGGATAAAGTCTGGAGAGTCGCAGAATTCCTTGATACCATTGAGAAGTTCTTCGATGTTTTCTATCCGGTTGGGGTTGTCGGGATCGTCATCGTTCTTGAGCATGGTGATAATACCCGATTTATAAATAATCTGTTTTGCAAGAGTGTAGGCATCGGTGGTAGGAGCTTGGGAGTTGAAAACTTTAAGCATAGTAGTGAAGTCTTCAATTTTAGCACATACATTAGGCGAAATACCGAGTTGCAGGGATTTAAGATTCTCCAACAAAGTGAAGATACTTACTCCGTTATCAGAGGCAGCGAGGCGCACCCGATCCATGGTGGTATTTCCGATACCCCGGGCAGGATAATTAATAATACGGATAAGGGATTCATCGTCATGGGGATTTACGGCGAGACGGAGATAGGCAAGAACATCTTTAATTTCCTTGCGCCCATAAAAGGAGATACCGGCATAAATGCGGTAGGGAATATTAAGTCTGCGAAGGGATTCCTCAAGGGCGCGTGACTGAACATTCGTACGATAGAGTATGGCGAAGTCTTTATAGTTGAGGTCGAAATCAAGCCGTGCATTAACGATGGATTCGGCTATCTGACGGGCTTCATCACGTTCATCAGTGGAACGAAGGAGCCGTATTCTGGAGCCTTTACCGTTATCGGTCCAGATGGTTTTAGGTATTTGGTCTTTGTTGTTGGAGATGATGGAGTTTGCGGCTTCGACGATGTTCTGCGTAGAACGATAGTTTTGTTCAAGTTTGAAAAGATGGAGTGTGGGGTAGTCTCGTCGGAAGTTGAGAATATTCTGTATGTTGGCCCCGCGAAAGGCATAGATGCTTTGCGCATCATCTCCTACTACGCAGATATTCTGATGTCGGGCAGCGAGCTTTTTGACGATGAGATACTGAGAATAGTTTGTATCTTGATACTCATCCACGAGTATGTAGCGAAAGCGATTCTGGTATTTGAGAAGTACGTCGGGACAGTTACGGAGAAGCAGATTGGTGTTGAAAAGCAGGTCATCAAAATCCATAGCCATAGCATTGCGGAGTCTTTGATTGTAGAGGGTATAGATTTGACCGATGAGTGGTTTGTGGGAGTCGTGGTCGGTTTGTTGGATCTCAGGGTTCTGGGCATATTCTTCAGGGCTGATAAGGTTGCTTTTCGCCATGGAGATACGACTGAGGACATATCCAGGATTGTAAGTTTTGGTGTCAAGGTTGAGATTTTTGAGAATCTGCTTAATGGCGGATTTAGAGTCTTCGTTGTCGTAGATAGTAAAGGTGGGGATATAGCCTATTCGTGAGGCTTCGCTACGAAGAATGCGAGCAAATACGGAGTGGAAGGTTCCCATCCAGATGTTGCGCGCCTCGGAGCCTACCAGTTGAATGATACGTTCCTTCATTTCGGCGGCTGCCTTGTTGGTGAAGGTAAGCGCAAGAATATTGAATGAATCAACCCCTTTTTCTATGAGGTGAGCTATGCGGTAAGTGAGGGTACGGGTTTTACCGGAACCAGCCCCTGCGATGATCATGACTGGACCTTCGGTGCAGGAGGCCGCTTCGCGCTGGGGTTCGTTCAATTGGTCTAAGAGTTCCGACATGGTTCTTTTTTTGTAAATTGTAAACTGTAACCAGTAATCTGACAAATGTGGTGTGCGTCAGCCTCCGATAAACAGTTATGATATTTTATTTATTTCTACTCCGTAGATTTTTCCGAGTTGGGTGGAACATCTTTCGGAGAGACTTTTTCGGATAGAGATTTCCAGTTGGCAGTCGCGCCCGCATTGCAGGGCTCCAGGAGAAATCTGATATTCTTTAAGTACTCGCATTACATCGTTCATTCTTGGATAATCAAAACGCACTTCAAAAGTATCGTTGATGGTTTTCTCCACGATGGTAGCATTTTGAATGGCATCCCGGGCGGCTTCTCTGTAAGCGGTGATAAGTCCTGACGTTCCAAGGAGGATGCCTCCGAAATATCGTACTACGATGATGAGCGTATTGGTAAGTCCAAAAGAAACAAGTTGTCCGTGAATCGGGCGGCCTGCAGTTCCGGAGGGTTCCCCATCATCGTTGGCACGATAATCCTTGCCTTCAGGACCGAGAATATAGGCATAACAGTGGTGGCGGGCATCGAAGTATTTTTTGCGTATTTCTTCGAGGTGGGCCTTTATCTCAGCCTCAGACTCTACATGGTTTATAAAGGAGATGAATTTGCTCCCTTTATCCTTGTAAAGCCCTTCAGCCGATCCTTTTACTGTTTTGTATGTATCAATCATCAAAGTGAGGCATTGATAATCATTTCGTAGAGTTCCTGTGTTGAAATACCCATAGCGCGAGCCTGTTTGGGTACGATACTTTCAGCGCTCTGTCCTGGGATAGTGTTTACCTCAAGGAAATATAGGGATTTCTTCGAGAGATCGTAGATAAAATCGAAGCGTACGACTCCTTTGCAGTTGAGAAGATCATACAGTTCGCCAGAAACTTGCTTGATCTCATCACTGATGGAACTTTCAACCTCTGCGGGGGTAACTTCATTGGAAAATCCCTGATATTTGGCCTCATAGTCAAAGAACTCATGGCCGCCCGTGGGAATAATTTCGGTAATAGGAAAGATATATTTCTTTCCGCCAGCCACCAGCACACCACAGTCAAATTCCCGTCCACTGATGAACTCCTCAACCATCACTTCACTGTCGTGTTTGAGTGCCTCCCGAATAGCCGGTTCCAATGCTTCCGGTGTCTTTACCTTGGTTGTGGCCACACTGCTGCCTCCAGATGCCGGCTTTACGAAAACAGGCAGAGACAGCTCACTGAGAATTTTCCCGGTATCGATACCTCTGTTACCGTAAACAATGGTGGATTTAGCCACGTTTACGATACCATAGTTCCGCACTACGGCATTACAGTAGCCTTTGTTGAAGGTGAGCGCAGAGGTATAGAACCCGCAGGAGGTATATTTAATGCCCAGCATATCGAAGTATCCTTGCAGAACTCCGTTTTCTCCCGGGTTTCCGTGGATAATGATAAAAGCCAGATCAAAAGTGACCTTGGAACCGTTATCAAGTATCGAAAAGTCATTTTTATTTACCTCACCCTGCCGTTCGTCATTTTTCACCCAATACCAGCTCTGGCGGTCGATAATGATCTTGTAAACGTTGTATTTCTCATGGTTCAGCATTCCATAAACCTGGTTTCCGGAATTAATGGAGATCTCATATTCTCCCGAAAAGCCACCCATGACTAAGGCAATATTTTTCATGATTATTTATGTATTTAATTCTTTCTTTAACTGTTGTATTTTCTTTTGCAACTTGCTGTTTTCTTCATCTTGAGGAAATCTTGGCCGGTGATGTTCCATAAAGTAGAGCTGCTCGTATTTCCTGAGTTTCCCGCAGGTATCCTTCTCAAAATAGGCTTCCTGAAAACGTTCCCATATCAAGTCTGTCGCCACCTCACTCGGATGAAGCATATCCTTTTCATAGAAACGATAATCCCGCAGTTCATCCATCATGATTTCCCATGCAGGGAAATAGCTTCCCCGTTCTTCCAGAATCCTCTCTATAGCGAGCAGGAGCGTTGCCTTGCTGAGCTGGTTCTGATGTGCCCCTTCAGACCAATGGCGTATCGGGCTCAGTGTAAAGATTATCTTGTCTTCCGGAGTGAATTTTCCTCCCTGAAAGGCGTTTACGATTTCATCTATTCCGAGTAGCCGTTTTCGGAACATTCCCGCAGGCATCTTGTGGCAGTTTCCTACAACCTCTCCGTTCTCCAACTCATACACCCATGCCGTTCCCAGCGTAACGATAACCGTTACCCCTCCTTGCATATAGGCGCAAGTCTCCCGTATGGCGCGATTGCACCGTTCCAGGCATTCCTCCCGGGTATCTCCTGAGAAATCACTATGATGCCACCAAGAATACCATCTGTGGCTGCGCTCTACCAGTTCATTTCCGCACAGTTCTTCTCCTTTCCGGCACATATCAAGGCATCGGACGATGGATATAGGATTATAGAGTATTCCAAAAGGATTCATCCTTACCTCGAAGCCACCTGCTTCCAGCCGCTTCCCGATATTCTCGGTAAAGCACGACCCGATGAGCAATATCTTGTCTCCGTAGTGGATTTTGGGTTCTCCCGGCAATATTTTAACCTTGGTCTGCAGCTCCATCTTGCTAAAACTGTTTTTTGATAATCCTGACATCATATACCCCATGGACTGCAGCGAGTCCTACTAAGAAATCTTTGGGAGAGACCCTCAAATCACGTGATTTCATGTGAAGTTTCATATTCTTCTCAGGATCCACCACGAAAAGATCTACTGGTACGTTGCCTTTATGTTCATTTCCGAGAGTTCTTATAGCCTGGCAGAATTCCTCAGTAATATTTTCCAGTTCCACGGAAAACTGAATTCCTTTCGCCATACGGTCCATCACCCCGCTCAGCATCATAATATCGATGATTTCAAGTATGGGCGCAGAATGGGTCACAACTCCCGTCTTCATATTCCGGTTAGTATATTGTTTCACAAAACCCTTACACATTACGAACATACCCTCCTTGAAGAAACTGTTATATGTCATAACCTTATCGTCAAACATCCTGATTTCGTAGGTTCCCGTATAATCCTCTATGGTCATGATACCGTAGGGTTTCCCGTTCTTCATTGAAGTTCCGTTCTTCGCGGCAGTCACCATACCTCCGAAGAATATATTCTTATCTATGTAAGGCTCCAGATTGTTCAGCGAACTCAGCGTATTGGTAAAGAAGTTGTTGATTTCGTATCTGAAATCGTCAAGGGGATGAGAGGATATATGCAATCCCAACACCTCTTTCTCAAAGAAACAGCTTTCAATATTGCTCCAGGGATCGCATACAGGTATCGTAGGATGGTCCTCCTCCTTCAGGTCGTCACTCATATCAAATATACTCATCTGGGCAGAAGATATGGATTCTTGTCTGTGCTGCGCCCAGCGCATCAGTTTCTCAATATAGGTGGGACTGTCAGGCGTCTTGCTGTCCCTGTAGAAATACTGAGCCCTGTGCATGGTTCCTACTCCGTCAAATGCCCCCGCCTTTACCAGCACTTCCACATTCTTCCTTCCTATGACGTGCATATCCACCCTCGACAGGAAATCAAAGATGTCCTCGTATGGTCCGTTCGCCTCACGTTCTTTTACGATTGCCTCCGAAGCTGACTCTCCCATTCCCACAATTGCCTGAAGACCGAATCTTATCTGGCCTTTCGCGTTCACCGAAAAGTCGCTTTCCGATTCGTTCACGTTGGGCGAGAGCACCTCCAGTCCGTTGCGCGTACGGCAGTCTTCTATCAATTCCGATACACGCTCGCTGCTGCTTAGCGCGCTGGTCATCACAGCACTCATATATTCGGCTGGATAGTGGGCTTTCAGATAGGCCGTCTGATAGGCTACCCAAGAATAACACGTCGCGTGGCTTTTGTTAAAAGCGTAGCTCGCAAACTTCTTCCAGTCCTCCCATATCTTGTTCAGAACCTTGCGGTCATGACCGTTTTTCTCACCTCCTTCATAGAACAGGACCTCCAGTTCGTTCATCTTCTCTATCTGCTTCTTTCCCATAGCCTTTCTCAGTGTGTCACTCTGGCCTCGGGTAAATCCTGCCAGCTGACGGCTCAGAAGCATCACCTGCTCCTGATATACCGTAATACCGTAGGTATCCTTCAGATAGGTCTCCATACAGGGGATATCATATTCTATAGGCTTGCGCCCCAGCTTGCGGTCAATAAAGTCGGGTATATAATCCATAGGACCTGGACGATAAAGCGCGTTCATGGCTATCAGATCCTCAAACACACTCGGCTTTAACTCCTTCAGGTATTTCTGCATTCCCCCAGATTCAAACTGGAATGTTCCTACAGTATTGCCTTCGCAGAAGAGCTTATATGTCTTTTCGTCATTTATAGGGATATGGTCTATATCCACCTCTTCGCCTGTTCTCTTCTTGATAAGTCTTATCGCATTCTTGATGATAGTGAGGTTCTTCAGCCCCAGAAAGTCCATCTTGATAAGACCCACGGTCTCCACCACATGCCCGTCATATTGCGTCACCAGTACATTTTCCCCACTTTCTTTATCCTTGATTGTGCATACTGGTGCAAACTTTGTCAAGTCATCCGCACCGATGATGACCCCACAGGCGTGGATTCCCACCTGACGGTTCGTATCCTCCAGTTCACCCGCGTATGTCAGCATCTTCTTGATATCCGACTCCGGTCCCTCCATAATATCCTTCAACTCCGGCACATACTTGTAACAGTTCTTCAGGTTCACCTTAGGCGATTTCCCCTTTTCATCCTTTATGTTGTCGGGAAACGATTTCTCTGGCACATAGCTTTTCAGCTTGCTTACCGTCTCCAGCGGAACCTTCTCCACGCGCCCTACGTCCGCAATTGCAGACTTTGTTGCCATGGTTCCGTATGTGATGATATGCGCCACCTTCTCCTTTCCATATTTCTGCGTAATCCATTCCAGCACTTTTCCGCGCCCAGCATCATCGAAATCGACGTCGATATCGGGCAGCGATATTCGGTCAGGGTTCAGGAAACGTTCAAACAGAAGATCGTATTTCAAAGGGTCGATATCCGTAATCCAAAGACAGTAAGCCACTACACTCCCTGCTGCAGAACCACGGCCTGGACCCACACTCACTCCCAGTTCTTCCCTCGCGGCACGGATATAGTCCTGCACAATCAGAAAATATCCCGGGAAGCCCATCGTCTTGATCGTATGAAGTTCAAATACGATACGCTCCCGCTGTTCCTCGGTAAAGGTCTCTCCGTAACGTTTGTGAGCGCCTTCCCACACCAGTTTCTCCAAGTAATCCGCTTCAAACTTGATACGGTAAAGTTTGTCATAGCCGCCCAGTTTCTTGATTTTCTTCTCAGCTGCCTCACGGCTCATCACAACTTCGCCCTTCTCGTTACGTGTGAACTCGTTGAAAAGATCCTCCTCTGTAAAACGCTTCCGCCAGTCCTCTTCATGTCCGAAACTCTCTGGAATGTCGAACATCGGCATAATAGGGTCCGAGTCTATATCATATACCTCTACCTTCTCTGCAATTTCCAGCGTATTCTCCAGCGCTTCCGGAAGGTCTTCAAACACCTGAGCCATCTCCTCCGGACTCTTCATCCATTCCTGCTGGCTGTAGTGCATACGGTTCGGATCGAAATAGTCACTTGCCGTAGCTATACATATCAAGTGGTCATGCGCCTCTCCGTGTGCCTCCTCTACAAAATGCACGTCATTCGTTGCAATCAGTTTTATCCCATGCTTCCGTGCCAGCTCAATCAGTACCGGTTCCACCTCCATCTGACGCTCGTAGGTCTCGCGGTTGCCATTCGGCTTATCAGTCTTGTGACGTTGCAGTTCAATATAATAATCCTCTCCGAAACGCTCCTTGAACCAGAGCACCGCCTTCTCGGCACCTTCCAGGTCACCTTTCATAATCAGCTGAGGAATCTCTCCACCCAGACAGGCGGAGCACACAATCAAACCCTCCTTATACTGCTCCAGCACATTGTGGTCAATTCTCGGCGTACGGTATAATCCATCCGTATAGGCAATTGATGCCAGTTTGCACAGCGACTGATATCCCTTCTTGTTCTTAGCCAACAGTATCAGGTGGTAGCCGCTCATATCCACCACATGCTCCCGCCCGGTTTCCGGACTCCGCTCCTTCAGGTTAGAATCCTTATCGTAGAGCGTCCTGCGCGCGCAATAAGCCTCCGTGCCGATAATAGGCTTGAATATCTGACCTTTCAGCACCCCAATCTGATATTCCGCCTCCTGCTTCTCCTCCGGGGTAGCGCCGTCATTATTCAAAACCGCTTCCCACTCCTTGATCTTATCCTTCACCTTGCCGTTCTCTTTCTTCACCGTATCCACCAGGTCCTTGATGCCGAACATATTTCCATGGTCCGTAAGCGCTAACGCATACATACCGCATTTCTTCGCTTTCGTCACCAAATCCCCCACCTTCGACATACCATCCAGCATCGAATAATGAGAGTGAACATGTAAATGTATGAATTTCGGCATAATATATCTTTTTGAGGTTTTTATAACAAAATGCAAATATACAACTTTTCCCTCATACGTACAAATGTTTTTTTACAAATTAACAAATGAATTGCTGATTTGCAAAATATACACACAGAAACTATACCTCTGCCGATTTCCGATTCACCAGTTTCGCCGCATAATCCGACAGATAAACACACTAAATCTTGCTTGCGGTATAGAGTGAGGATATTCCAAATGTCTGTGAACGATATGTAGCTTCACCAAACCCCGCCTGGATGAGTATTTCCACGAAAGCCTCCCTCTTGGGAAATGACTTGACGCTGTGCATGAAATAGTTGAAAGCCTCTTTGTCGTGAGTAAGACTGCGTCCGATGATGGGCATGACGTGCGTGAAGTAGAGGTTATAGCCCCATTTTACCACAGGATTTGTAGGATAGGTAAATTCAAGGATACGGAGCTGACCGCCGGGCTTGAGCACACGCAGCATCTCGGCGAGCGACTGCTGGAGCTTTGCAAAGTTGCGTACTCCATAGCCACAGGTGACAGCATCGAAACTTTCGTCCTCAAAAGGGAGCGCCGCCACGTCGGCATGAAGCAATTCAATCCTGCCTTCCATTCCACGCCGCGCCACCTTTTTGCGCCCCAGAGCGAGCATTCCGTCCGATATATCAATACCCGTCACATGGTCGGCCTTGGCACGCAGAATCGCCTCTATGGCGTAATCGGCCGTACCGGTAGCCACATCAAGTATATTTGAGCATTGAGGCAGCGTTTCTACCGCCTGCCGTCTCCATCGTCGGTCTATTCCCATGGACGAAAGATGGTTGAATCGGTCGTAGTTATTGGAAATTCCGTCAAACAGTTTTCCTATGTTCTCCATTTGTCAATTATTATTTTTCGTTATTTCGTGATGAAAACAAAAAAATTCCCTCTCTTTATGTGGTGGATTTTATTTTGCAAAGATACGAATATTATTTGAACCAGACAAATTTTTTTATTCCCCATATCAGGTTCCGGTAAGGAGCGGGTAGGGAGCGGGTAAGGAGCATATAGGGAGCGAGTAGGTAGCATAAAACGTGAAAGTAATAACGTCTGAATTCCCCACGCATCACGGAGACACTACGGAGTTACCAGAGAGATACCTGGGAGTTACCCCATATTTATCACCGGAATACTCCAAGCCGATTTCCGGAAATATAAAGATATGGAAAAACGTAAAATTGCCGCATTGCCACCTTCATTAAATGCAACAAGCGGACACAAAAAAAGCCAATCACGAGGATTGGCTTCTTTTATGTCTGTGCTGAGCGGAATTACATTGCATTAACCTGCTTCATGAGTTTGGACTTCAGGTTGGAAGCTTTGTTCTTATGGATTACAGAACGCTTAGCCAGTTTGTCGATAATGCTGAGCATTTTTGGCAGACGTTCGGTAGCAACTGCTTTGTCTTCGAGAGCTCTGAAATCACGCAATGCGTTACGCATGGTTTTGGCATAATATCTGTTCTCAACTCTTTTCTTCTCGTTGGAGCGGATTCTTTTTTTTGCTGACTTGTGATGTGCCATTTCTAAATATTCGTTTATTCTGTTTCTATTTTGTACTCGGTGCGGGATTCGAACCCGCGATTTTGAGAATGAAAATCTCACGTCCTGGGCCAGCTAGACGAACCGAGCATCTTTTGCTGCGCTTTTTTTCTTGAAAAGCGGTGCAAAATTACACACTTTTTTTCAACTGACCAAATTTTTTTTCAACAATTTTATCAACCGCACCACCCATTTAGTCCGTATCTGCCTGAAAACGAAACCCTAAGCGCTTTCCTGTAACAAGTGATTTTTTATCAAGATTTGCCCTCATCTCCCCTACACTAACCAGTTTAATTTCATCGTATGGAGGGGTCAAAAGGTCAAAATTGGTGGTGTATTCAATGGCAGACTCCACTATACTTTGCACACTTTCGCTGGAAATCAACGAGTTACCGAAATTATTATACAACATTCCCAGTTCGCGCTTACCTTCGATAAAGTAGTGCTTCTCGCTATTAACGAACACTCTTCCAATAAGATACCCGAGGTCGTTATCGCGCTGATAGAGGAACGAATCGGCGAGGAAGTTGTAGATATGGATTACGCCACAATAGCTGCGGGTATTGTCCTCCCGGATATAAGGTGTTTTCATGACCTGATGATCGCGGGAGAACTCAAAGACGTTGGTGTGCATCATAAAGAGGAGGACATCACCGGCGAACTTTACTTCAAACTCAAAGTCGCCACGGTTGTTGAACTCAAACCTTACGTTTCTGCCCTGGGCGATGTTCTGTGCCTGGAATTCTTCGATGATGCCACGAGTGACTGTACGGAAGTCTTCAAAGGCTTCTTTTGTGGTTTTATAGACCTTTTGCTTTAGCTCGCTCTTGTCGAAAACGAGCTTCATAAGTTCTTCTTTCATGCTTATAGCTGGATAATTATACCAAACTCATGTAAGAGGTTATTGCCGTTGGTGCCATCAACGTATGTCGGAAGGAGATTGAAATAGAGACTTACACCGGTATTGAAAAGGAACCAATGATCATCAAATCCAAGAACCACATTCAGATGGAATTTGTTCATATTGTTCATTTCCTGATCTGCGATGTCATCTGTGCGGGTATTGTCGGCATTGAGGGTATTGTAGTTGAAGAAGTTTGTGTTTACATATCCGAGGTTAAAGCCGATATGGTAGCCTTTGTTGTAGTTGCGCAGGTAGATGGGAAGTTCAATGGCGCTATAGCTGAGCTGGGCTTCGTGGTGGTAGGACTCCATCATGGGGTAAAGCTCAAGGTCGGTATTGTCGCTGTTGGGCTTTACAGAGTTGTAAAAGGTGGAGAAGGTAAAGCGGTAACCGAGTCCGAAAGCGAGGTCCCACTTCTTGCTTATGGGATAATATGCCATCACTTTGGCTCCGAGAAGGTAGGACTCTTCAAGGTTGTAGATGTCGGTACGCTGAAGTGCGCGAGTCTGGTCGGCAATTCCGAGATAGGGGTCGATGCTGAAACGCATGCCACGACCGAGTTCCTCCCGGCGCTGCTGTTTTGCCTCTTTCTTGGCCTGGGCTTCGGCTTTGGCCTGTTCTTTCTCTATACGGGCCTGCTCTTTTTCCTGGGCTTTCTGCTCGGCTTTGGCGGCTTTTTCCTGTTCGGCTTGCTGCTGTTCAAGAAGTTTCTGCTGTTCGGCCTGCTGCTGTTCCAATAACTGTTGCTGTTCCAGCTGTTGCTGCTGCTGGAGCGCTTGCTGTTGCTTCTGTTGTTCTTCAGTATCTACCACCTGGGCGGATGCTGAGAATGCTCCTAACATAAGGAGAGTTGCAATAAGAAAAATCTTTTTCATAATAAATCAATTTTAACGGTTTCCAGCTTCCAAGATAGGCAGCTGGGCTTCTGTTGGAATATAAATGATTTTGTTTTCTGCAAGGTTCTGCTGGCGTACCCAGAGATACTGGATATAGGTCGGGGTGATAGAACCATTCTCGATACGAATGGCTTCTGCCGCACCTTTGGCACGCTCAATTTCGGCCTGTGCATTAAGTTTTTCGGCTTCGAGATTGGCTTTGGCCTCTTCAATCTTGATTTTACGATTCTGTTCGGCTTTGGCAAATTCCGCCTTACCGGTCATTTCCTGCTGCCAGACGCGATAGACAGGTCCGATGACCATGGAGCCAATAATGATAATCGCAAGGGCAACTATGGCCCAAATGACGGTCTTTCTTGTACGAGGATCAACGTATGTTGTCATGACTGATGAAATTTTAAGGATTAATATATAATAACTTACTATTTTACTAAGATGATGTCGCCATGGTCATCTACAATCTGCTTGTAGAACCAGGCGGGATATTCGGGCTGGTCAGGGAATTTTACCACACCTGTTTCGGTAGTCTCAAATTTTCCGTTGGATTCATGCTTGATATTGCCGTCGATATACTTCACCAGAAGGAAATTATCCAGTTCTTTCCAGCGGCGCATCATCTTTTCTGCCATGTTATTGCTGAAACGGTTCAGCTCACCGGTAAGGCGGGAGGCATTATCTGTCTGCGCCCACTGGTCGGCGTGTTTCGCCTCCTGACCGATAAAGTAGGTTTCGAGTTCCTGCTGGGCGTCCTGCACATCTTTTATCATGGAATCGTAACGGAGATAGCAGAAATTGGTCACTCTGTTGAACAGCCAGAAGGCTGCCGTTTCGGAGTATTCCGTCATGCTGCCATTCCCATATTCAAAACAGATGGGAATCTGGGTCATGCCACAATACATGGGACAATAACAAGTGCTATAGGTGTCATCTACACCAAACCAGATGATACCGCCCAACGCGTTGGGAAGCCAGCTGCGGCACTGTGCCACGAAACTGAAACCGGTCTGCTGGGTAGAAGTAGCTCTTTCATGAACATATTTCTTGCCATCCACCTCCCAATCCATGGGTCTCCAGCGATAAGGCAGATGGAAAGGACCTGCACCCACATCCTGAGTCATATCCATGGGTGTTCCCTCAAAATGATCACGCATTAGGTTCATTACTTCGTGAACGTCAATCTTGTGGTCTGGCTGTATCCAAAGAGGAAGCCGTTCAGCATGAATATCACCCATAGCGTATGCCTCATAGCGTTTCATATCGGGATTAACACGGTTATACATAGCATATACCCGCGCATCACAAGCCCGAGCGCCGCTGAAGGTTATAGGGTTGTAAGTATCTGCAAAACTGAACTGTTCGTCACTCCCCTGATACCATCCATTATTGCGCGCAAAAGAGATTACGTCCTCGGAATAGACACATTCCACCTCAGGATCGTTTATGAATTTCAGATTGTGAGAAGAAAGACTTTTGTGGTAGCCTTTCCCGAATGCCGATTTGGAAGCTTGTTTGGACTCCAGCGGAAACTGGGTAATGCGAGCCTGATTGGCATGTCCGCATACATATCCTTCGGGAACCCTGCGTGCTACCCATACGGCTCCCTGCTCTTTACCCTTATCTATTATTTCGTAGATCCACACTTCATTGGGGTCGCATAACGAAAAACTTTCGCCACCACTTGCATAACCGTAGGTGCGGGTGAGTTCATCCATTATAACGATTGCTTCCCTGCAGTTACGGGCGCGCTGCAGAGCCACATAAATGAGGTTACCATAATCAATTCCGGTACTATTTCCCTGTTCCAATTCAGGTATACCGCCCCAGGTGGTCTCCCCTATTGCCAATTGGAATTCGTTGATGAAACCCACCACGTTGTAGGTATGTTCCGGCTGTGGAATGGAGAGCAGATATTTCAAAGAACCGTAGTCATAAATTCTAAGCATTTCGCCTGGCTTATGATCTGCTGCAGGACAATAGCGCAGCTGACCGTATCTTGTATGGCTGTCCGCCGCGTAGGTAATCATCGTGCTACCGTCCTTGGTTGCACCTTTCGAGAACAGAAAGTTAGTGCAAGCCACAGCAACACCCCATTGCCAGAATAAAATTACTCCAAGAATTACGATACGTTTCATATTGCTGGTTTTATGCAGATTGTGAATTGGCACATAGGCGCAACTCACAATCTGCTATTTTACAATTTGCTATTTTTCAATCACCACGTCGCCATGGTCTTCAACAATCTGCTTGTAGAACCATGCAGGGTATTCAGGCTGGTCGGGGAACTCAGCATTTCCGGTAGCGGTACGCTGGAACTTGCCGTTTACCTCTTTCTTCACGTTACCGTCGATATACTTAACCAACAGGAAATGATCCAACTCGGTCCATTCTTTCATCATACGTTCTGCCTGGGAATTGGAGAAGCTGTTAAGTTTCTTGGTCAGGGCCTCCCCTTCGAGACTCTTCACAGGTCCGTCAAAACGATTCACTTCTTCAACAAAAGATTTCTCCAGACCGTTCTGCACCTTCTGAAGATCCACAATCATATCCTTATAACGGCTGTAAACGAAGTTCGTCACACGGTTGAACAGCCAGAATGCAGATGTCTCACTGTATTTCAGCATATCGCCGTTACCTTCACGGAAACATTCAGGAATTTCAGTAATACCGCAATACATTGGACAGTAGCAGGTGCTATAGGTATCATCAACACCAAACCAGATGATACCACCAACCTTAGCAGGAAGCCATCCACGGCACTGTGCCACGAAACTGAAACCGGTCTGCTGGGTAGAAGTAGCTCTTTCATGAACATATTTCTTGCCATCTACTTCCCAGTTCATAGGTCTCCAACGGTAAGGACATGCGAAAGGACCTGCACCCACATCCTGAGTCATATCCATGGAGGTACCCTCATAGTGGTCGCGCATCAGACTCATAGCTTCCAGAATGTCAATCTTATGGTCGGGCTTTATCCACAAAGGCAGACGTTCTGCATTCGGGTCTCCCATAGCGTATGTCTCATAATGCTCCATACCGCCGTTTACGCGACGGAACATAGCATAAACTCTCGCATCACAGCCTCTGATGCCACTGAAGGTTAGCGGGCAATAGGTATCTGCAAAACTGAACTGTTCGTTTTCTCCTTTGTACCAGCCACAAGCCTTGGCATAATTGATTACATCTTCAGCATATACGCATTCTACTTCCGGCTCATACAGATAATCCATGTGGGCACTGCTGATTACACTGTGAAGTCCTTTACCCTTGGCCTTGTTCCATTTCTTGGGTTCCTGAGGGAACTGGGTGATACGGGCCTGGTTGGCATGACCGCTCACATAGCCGTCGGGAATTCTGCGTGCTACCCACACTGCACCGTCTTTGTATTGATATTTCATACTTTTGGCAAGGTTAGCCTGCACAGGCGCACCTCTCTTACCAATCATTTCAAGAATCCATACTTCGTTGGGGTCGCAGATAGAGAAGCTCTCCCCTTCGCTGCAATAGCCGTAATCAGCCACCATCTTGGTCATCCAGTAAATGGCCTCACGGGCATTCTTGGCTCTCTGGAGAGTTACATAAATCAGACTGCCATAATCAATACCCTTCACTTCATCTTTCCAGCATTCCTCACGGCCACCATACGTAGTTTCACCTATTGCAAGCTGGCATTCATTCATGTTGCCCACCACGCTGTAGGTATGAGCCACCTGAGGAATCTCAAACAGCGGTCTGCCGCTATCCCAATCCACGAGCATGAACATCGTGCCTTCCGGATAATCGGCGGCCTTGCGGTAATACAGTTCACCATAGAGGGTATGGCTGTCTGCCGCATAACTGATCATCGTGCTGCCGTCTTTGGTAGCACCCTTAGTAAACAAAAAATTCGTGCACGCCATCGAAAACTCGCCGCCTATCAGCAGCATCGCGCACAAAGCGAAAGCAAAAAATCCTTTTTTCATCATGATATATTTTAATTCACTATTTGATTTCCACTATTTCGGGTCATAGCATATATGACACAAAAATCAGTGCAAAGATACATAAATATTTTTATAGTAGAGGAATTCTCACGAATATTTTTTTCGCAAGTTTTCAACAACCACGCCTAAAGAGTTGATTATCGCAGAATTTCCTTGTCGTACCGTCGTGCCATGCTGAGATACCAGATCAGCAGAAGCGCGCTCACAGCCATACTGGAAACTGCAAACCACAGGATACCTGTAGCAAAATTATGGGTAATGATTCCTGCCACCATGGAAAGCACGCGTCCCACCAGCATCACAAGATAAAAACAGAACTCTGTCCGCTGCTTGCTGAAAATGTTGGGCAGGAACATGAGTGAGGTGCTCATAAGGGCCACATAAACCCATGGGAGCAGCAGCCGCACATAGTAACCGGCTCCTGTCCATCTGCTGCCGAACACAAACCCGAACAAGGGTTCAGCAAATATCCATGCTGCCACAAACAAGGGCAGCGTGCCAAGCCCTGCAAAGAGGAGAAAACGCCGGAGATCCTGCCCTAAAGGCTGACGGCTGCGGACCTTCTCGGAGAAGCGGGCATATAGGATTTTCTCAAAAGCATTGTTCAACACATTTACGGGACGGAAGGTGAAGGTAAGCGCAAGTGCAAACAGGCCTACTTCGGGTTTCTCGAAACAAGCGGCAAGCCACAGAAACGGTAGGTTATAGGAGAAACTGTTTATCAGGTCCTTGGGGGCGGCATAAAGGGGGTAATTCCTGTTTTTACGCGCTATGGTGCGACGTTCCTCCCGCGTAATTCCGTCAGGGAGATTGAGCCGTCCGAGCCTTCTCCTGTAACATAGATTTCCGAGGCCACGTCCTGCCACGGTTCCTAAAGGCAGTCCTGAAGAATGCACCCATTCAGGGAAAGCTGCGGCTATCTTGAGAAGGGCTCCCGACGTGGAATTCACCACTTCCGAGGTGGTGATTTCCTTATACTGCCGTGCCCGATTGAAGAGACCCGAATATATCCTTGACGTGCCACAGAAATATATCATAGGGGGAAGCAGTATCAGCATCGTCCACCCTTGCGCATCAAGAGGTCTCTGCGAAAGGCTGATAACACCCATTACCGCCAGCACAGCCAGCGAGACCATAAGGTTGAGCCGGCCAGCCACCTGGGAGAGTGCGGTTGCTTCACGCAGTGTGGGGGCTGCCACGATACCGGCTTCATATTTGCAAGTGGAGAGTATAATGAGGACTTCCACATAACTGTAGAAGACGTTGAAAACGGCAAAATCCTCCGGGCTGTACAGCCTCGTAAGCACCAGATACGAAACCAAGGCAACCACCTGTGCCCATACGTTGCCCGAAATGAGCATTCCGGCATCCTTCACGAACTTACTGGTTCTCATATTTCTCCGTTATATTTTCTCAATACCCATTCGGTCCCGCAGAGTACTATCAGAAGCACCAGCACCCATGGAAGGTGGAAAAGTTCTGAGTAGGAATAACGTGTATATACCACGGGCTTTATCTCTTCACGGGAATTTATCAGTTCTTTCAGACGGTCCATCTCCGAAGGGGCAACCATCTCTCCGCCTGTGAGATTCGATAGGGTGTGGAGCATGGTGTGGTCTGCCACAAGAGATATCTGTTCCAGATTAATATCCTCTACCACAAAACCTCCCGTGCGGGTAAAAGTCTCACCGGAAAGGGTTGTCTGGGCTGTATAGCTATGGGTGCCCGGCTCCAGAGTTCCGAGGTTCAGCCTGTAACGGCTGCCCGACTGCGCAAAACTGTATTTCTTTCCGTCCAGCGTGAGCTCTGCAGGGGGCTGACTGGTCAGTTCAAAATTCTGATCATACAGTTCTGCCTCTATCACTACGGGCTCACCGCTACGGTATATCTTTTCGGCGTTGATGCGGAAGCGGTCGCTTCCTGACTGTCCTGTAGCCCATACCACCAGCCTGCTGACAAGGCTGTTGAAATATTCATGGCTCCCGTTCTGCTGGAAATCCTGCAGTCTCCAACGCCACAGGCCTTCTCCCATCACGAAGACATAACGCCTTCCCTCCTGAGTGTTGAGGGCTATCATCGGCTGACCGGTCTTCACGGCTCCTATCCTGGCATAGAAAAGCGTGCGGCAGCTTTCGGTGGTCTTGTAGTCGCCGAATGGGGCGGTTAGCGGAGGCATCTGGGAATAGGATTTTACAGCTTCCTCATCCATAGAAAACGCACCGAACCCCTCATTCCATACGGGTAGAATTTCGTTGGTTTTCTTGAGATTGGTATATATTTCCACTCCAAGATGCTGTTTGTTCCACATCGGGAGATCTACCTTGGAGCCTACCACAAAAAGAATCGGCTGCTTTCCTGCAAGCAGTTCCAGATGCGCCCGCTCCGAAGGGAGGTTATGCAGTATCAGCAGGTCATAGTCCTTCAGTTTCTTATTGGATTCCGAGCCGCTCTCCTGAGCCCTGCCTTTGATGTCGGAATAAAGAAACACCTCAGCCTCGAAATTCTCATTGGCCTCTACTGCCTGCCTGAGTGCCGCCATATCGGGATGCGGGGCAGCCCCCACGATTGCCACCTTCTGATGTCCGTCAAGCACCTCTACCGCGAAACTGTAGCTGTTGTTCTGTAGATTGCTTTCCTTCCCGTCGGCTTCCAGCACAATCCGGTAAGTATGCACCCCCGGCTTCAGGGGATGCGCTCCCGATTTCTCTGCCTCCAGAAGAAACGGTCGGGTAACTGTGAAATAGTCAGAATTATAGGCGATTTCTTCTGTCGCAAGTCGCTGTCCGTCGCAGAAAATATCCAGTCTTTTTCTGATACCCGCTAACCCGAACGCATTCACGGTTACCTCCACGGGGAAGCGGCTGCCGAGATAGGCAATCCTGTTGTATCGCACATATCCTATCGCCGCATCCGGATAATGCGTTGTATCGCCCAGCGCCACCGTATATATCGGACTCGTGATTTTCGGGGCAAGGGTCAGCGGATCTTTTCCCGCGTTGCGTATGCCGTCACTTGCCAGCACTATGGCTCCTATGTTCCTGCCTTCGTACCGGTTCCAGGCGGTCTCCAGCGCCTCCGCTATATCGGTAGATTCTCCTCCGAAAGGAATCCGCTCTACCTGACAGTTTCTGCCGAAATCATAATCCAGGTCCGCCTCTTTCCCTACCGATTCCGACTGGTCTTCCAGCACCAGTATCACCGGTTCTTCCTTCTCACGGCTGGCATTCTTCACCACGGGAGCCAGCAGCAGCAGCGCGATTCCCGACACCACAACGAAGCGCAGTCCCGTAAGAAGATATCGTACCCCTTCCGGTAATTCTGAATTCTTATTCCTCCACCAGTATAGCAGCCAGGCGTACCCCGCACCCAAACCCAGGCACAGCACCACAAACCACCAGGGGAAATCCAGAATCATATCTCAATCTTTTTTTGTAAGCAACGGCCGGATGCCTCAATTCTCAGTTCATCCCATCACTTCGTTGATCTCTTTCTTCAGCACCTCAAGCGCACGTTCTGTTGGGGCCTGTGTCTTGACCGCGTTCGTAAAGATAGCGGCCGCCAGCGTGGCAGGATCTGCCTCCTGAGGAAGACTTACCGCTGAAGCATTGATCAGATTGATCATCTCATCCTTGGCCTCACGGATAAAGGTCCAGGAAGCGCTGCTGATATACACCTGCTGGCTCAGGTTATGCTCCCACTCGTCGCGGATATTCTTGGTCATTACGCCCTGAAGGAGTTTCAGGTCCATTCCCGGCTGGTAGCACCGCATAATCAGACTGCTGGGCGAGATACGTTCCAGAAAGAGCACCATACGCTCGTATGCCTGCAGACGGATAGGTATCACCGTCTTCTGGAACTCTTTATGCTCATCCATCTTCATCTGAAGCATCATCTCCTTCTGCTGATTATCCATATATCTCTTCATCATTCTGAGATACCCGAAGCAGATCGCCAAAATAGCGACAGCAGCCAGAATCAATATCATACTACTACTCATATCATACATTTTTTATGTGCAAAACTAAACTAAAGTCTTTCCCGCTATTTCAACCCCAGCTCGTGTCCCATACGTTCCTGCTTGGTCTTCAGATAACGCTCGTTATGCGGATTCGGTTCCACCACGATAGGCACCGTCTCCACAATCTCCAGACCGTAGCCCTCCAGACCGCTGCGTTTCACCGGATTGTTCGTGATAAGACGCATCTTCCTCACTCCGAGGTCACGCAGAATCTGAGCCCCGATACCATAGTCGCGCTCGTCCGCCTTGAACCCCAGCTTCAGGTTCGCGTCCACCGTGTCGAACCCCTGTTCCTGAAGATGATAGGCCTTCAGCTTGTTCACCAGCCCTATACCGCGGCCCTCCTGACTCATATACACGATCACACCCTTGCCCTCATCTTCCACCATCTGCATCGCCCTGTGGAGCTGGTCCCCGCAGTCGCACTTGCAGCTTCCGAAGATATCGCCCGTAGCACAGCTCGAATGCACTCTTACCAGCACCGGCTCATCCGCCTTCCATTCCCCCTTTCTCAGCACCATGTGGGTAGCCCCGTTATCCAGCTGCGTATAGGCCATCAGCCTGAAATCGCCCCACTGGGTAGGAAGGTTCACCTCCTCCTCCTTACGGATCAGCGTCTCGTGCGCCACCCGGTAGGCAATCAGGTCCTTAATCGTCACAATCTTGATACCCCAGCGCTCCGCCACCTTCATCAGCTGAGGCAGACGCGCCATAGTACCGTCCTCATTGATAATCTCAATCAGCGCCCCCGCCGGCTGCATACCCGCCAGACGCGCCAGATCCACAGCCGCCTCCGTATGGCCCGCTCTTACCAGCACACCGCCGTTCTTCGCCCGCAGCGGATTGATATGACCCGGACGCCCCAGGTCTCCCGCCTTGGTGGCAGGATTTGCCAGCGCGTTGATCGTAGCCGCGCGGTCGTGCATACTCACTCCCGTAGTACATCCCTCCAGCAGATCAACCGTAACGGTAAACGGCGTACCCAGCATCGACGTATTGTCATGCACCTGCATATCCAGATTCAGTTCCTTGCACCGCGCCTCCGTAATCGGACAGCACAGCACGCCACGCCCGTACTGAAGCATGAAATTCACATGCTCCGGCGTGATTTTCTCAGCCGCCATAATGAAGTCACCCTCATTTTCGCGGTCCTCATCATCCACCACAATCACGAATTTCCCAGCGCGAAAATCCTCAATTGCTTCCTCTATCGTATTGAGTTTTATTTGATTATCCATATATCGAAACCTTTCTTTATTCATTAAATGAACTGCAAAGATACAACTATTTTCCATAATATGCAAATGTTTTTAATAAGCAGCGCATACCTTACCGCCACGCCACCCAACCGGCTGTGGTATCACTATGGTATCTTCGCAGCATCTCCCCTATAGGCCGCCCCGCCCGCCGGATCGATTTTTTCGGAGTTCCTTACCTTATGTAATACTGTTACTTGTGCGCGGTAACTCCCTTCTATCTTTTTTTTATCTTCTTTTTATCTTTTTTCTATCTCTTATTCTATGGAAAGGAGATAAAAAGAAGATAATATGGAGATAAAAAGAAGATAAGAGGGAGTTACCGCGGAGAAAAGCCTGAGATACAAGCCCCTGGAGACATGTTAAAGGAATACAAAAGCCTCCCGGACAGACCTTTCGGGCAAAGGCAGAATCTTCAGATAAAAAAAGTGGATGAAAAATTTGCAAAAAGTCGGCAGATAATTTGCAAAATCCGAAAAAAAGACGTATCTTTGCAAAATCAAAACAACCGCAAGTTTTCGCCTCTTTCCGCGGATAAACCGCGCTAACGGATTGAACGAAAATAAATTAAATGATAACCAAAAATCCAGAACTATGAAGAAATTTATGATTTTTATGTTGCTCGGG
>JAZUFZ010000017.1:0-160603 GCA_045640985.1 Bacteroidales bacterium | reverse complement strand
TTTCGCCGCGGAAGGTGAGCCAAGCCTCCCAAAGGGTGCAGGCGATTTCCTGATAGAGGTCGCGGAAGTCGTCGCGGCTGCGGTCGGTGAAGTAGAGGCATACCTTTATCAAGGTGCCCTCGCAGTGGCGGAGCATCTTCAGGAATTCAGTATGTTGGCGCGCGTCTACTTTCATTCAGGTTGTGTCAGTCTTTAGTCCATCATTAGTCCTTTCTGTTTTATGGGGGCGGCTCGGCAGGTCGCTTAATATTGGCTTCTCCTTGGTCGCCATCCTGTCGGATAGTTGGCTCCTCTTTGGTCGCCCTCTATAATAGAGAGTTGCAAAAATAACGAAAAAGTAACACGGAAATTGAAAATTTTTTGCGGCAGTCTTTGGATAAGGCTGATTGTTAGGTGTTTGTTGCTGAATTTTTTTTCGGGGACGAAGGTAAGGGGATGGCGGCGGCAAGATTGCCGCTGGGGTACACGAGAAACGGGGGGGGTGGAGATAATGGGTGGTTTTGGGGGTAGGCGGTTGATTTTCAGCGGTTTGGGGATGAAATAGATAAAATACTGGTTCTGTGGTGATTATAGCGGTTTCAAAGAAGGCACATAGAACCCACGTAGAACCCATACAGAAGGGAGGCTGTTGGAATTGAAAATTGGGGCAAATGGGCAGGATGGGGAGAATGGGCAATAATGGGCTGCGATGGTATCGCAGCACACGGGACAAAAGAAAAAATGGCGTTAAAAGAAAAATGGCGTTATCTTGAATGGCAAAAAGAAAGGGTGCCCGATGGGGACACCCTTTGCTGTTACCGATGCGGGGCTAATGGGGTTGCGGCCATCCGGTCGCGACGGCAGCCCGCATGGTGAGGATACTACATCTCCGAGAGTTTCTTGTAGCCTTCGTAACGCAGTTTGGCGTTGCGTTCGGTGGCCACGAAGAGTTCTTCGGCTTCCTGTGGGAAGGTCTTCATCAAGGAGTTGTAACGCACTTCGCCCATGATGAAGTCGCGGAACTTGCTCCAGTCGGGTTCGGCGCTGTCGAGATGGAAGCCGTTCTTGCCTTCTTCTTCCTCTGCGGGATTGAAATGCCAGAGGTGCCAGTAACCGCAAGCAACAGCCATCTTCTCTTCGTTCTGGGTGCGACCCATACCGATCTTGATACCGTGGTTGATACAAGGAGCGTAGCAGATGATGAGTGACGGGCCATGGTAAGCCTCAGCCTCTTTAATTACTTTGAAATATTGTGCCTGGCTTGCACCAAGGGCAACCTGTGCTACATAGACATAGCCGTAGCTCTTGGCAATCATACCAAGGTCTTTCTTGCGGATCTTCTTACCGGAGGTGGCGAACTTGGCCACAGCACCTGCTGGAGTAGCCTTGGAGGACTGTCCACCGGTGTTGGAGTAAACCTCGGTGTCAACAACCACTACGTTAACATCTTCGCCGCTGGCGAGCACATGGTCGAGACCGCCGAATCCGATATCGTAGCCCCAGCCGTCACCGCCGAAGATCCACTGGGATTTCTTGATGAGCATCTGCTTCTTGTCGAGGATCTGCTTGCAGTAGTCGCATCCGCAGGCTTCCATCATAGGAATCATCTTCTCGGCGATCTCGCGGGTCTTGAGGGTGCATTCGCGGTTTTCGATCCACTCGCGGAAGAGGCCTTTGAGTTCGTCGCTGCAGCATTTGCAGTTCTCGATGGCGGCTTCCATCAGGTGCTGGATGGCGTCGCGCTGCTGACGGGTAGCGGTGGCCATACCCAGACCGAATTCTGCGTTGTCTTCAAACAGGGAGTTAGCCCATGCAGGACCGTGGCCGGTGCGGAGGCTCTTGGTGTAAGGTGTGGCAGGAGCGGAACCGGAATAAATTGAAGAACAGCCGGTAGCGTTGGCGATCATCATCTGGTCGCCGAAGATCTGGCTGATATTCTTCAGATAGGGAGTCTCACCGCAGCCTGCGCAGGCGCCGCTGAACTCGAACATGGGCTGTGCGAACTGGCTGTTCTTCACAGTGGCCTTGATGTCGATGAGGTTGTCTTTATAGGTGACCTTGTGCTGGCTGTATTCCCAGTTCTCGGCCTCGGCCATCTGGCTTTCGAGAGGTTTCATCACGAGGGCCTTCTCCTTGGCAGGACATACATCGGCGCAGTTGCCGCAGCCGGTGCAGTCGAGCACGCTCACCTGGATGCGGAGGTGCATGCCGATGAACTCTTTGGGGTTCTGCATGTGGAGGGTGGCCATGCCTGCGGGGGCGGCTGCCTTCTCAGCGTCGGTCATCACAACGGGACGGATGGCTGCGTGGGGGCAGATCAGCGAACACTGGTTGCACTGGATACAGTTGTCGGGGTTCCATTGTGGAACGGCGGTGGCCACGCCGCGTTTCTCGAAGGCGGTGGTGCCGGCAGGGAAAGTACCGTCTTCCCAACCCAGGAATGCGCTTACAGGCAGGTCGTTTCCGCACTGTGCCATCATAGGACGCATCACCTTGGTGATGAATTCCGGCTCGTCGGCTGCTCCCTTGATAGGAACGAAGTCGGTGGTGCATGGAAGGTCTGCCCATTCGGCTGGGATGTCAATCTTCACGATCTCGCCGCCGCGATCTACAGCTGCGTAGTTCTTGTTTACAACATCTTCGCCCTTACGGCCGTAGGACTTCACGATGAACTTCTTCATCTGCTCTACTGCCAGGTCGTAAGGAATTACCTCGCTGATCTTGAAGAATGCGCTCTGGAGGATGGTATTGGTGCGGTTGCCCAGACCGATCTCGCCGGCGATCTTGGTAGCGTCGATGATGTACATGGTAATATGGTGGAGTGCCAGATACTTCTTCACGAAGTCAGGCAGCTGCTTCTTGGTGTCTTCCACACTCCATGGGGAGTTGTAGAGGAAGGTACCGTTGTCTTTCAGACCGCGCAGACAGTCATATTTTCTCAGATAGCTGGGAACATGAACTGCCACGAAATCGGGAGTGCCTACCAGATAAGGAGCGGGCAGCGGACTGTCGCCGAAACGGAGATGTGAACAGGTGTATCCGCCTGATTTCTTGGAATCGTAGTCGAAATAGGCCTGACTGTATTTGTCGGTGTTGTCGCCGATGATCTTGATGCTGTTCTTGTTGGCACCCACGGTACCGTCAGCACCCAAGCCATAGAATCTTGCCTCAAAGGTGCCCTTTGGCAGAATGCTGATTTCGGGCAGCACGGGAAGAGAGTGGAACGTAACATCGTCCACGATACCGATAGTAAACTGGTTCTTCTGTTCGCCCATCAGGTTGTTGAACACGCTGATGATCTGAGCAGGAGTGGTGTCCTTGCTGGAGAGACCGTAGCGGCCGCCGATGATCTTCACATCGCTTCTGCCCTTGAAGGCCTCAACCACGTCCATATACAGAGGATCTCCGTTGGCGCCCGGTTCCTTGGTGCGGTCCAGAACGCAGATGTTCTTCACACTCTTAGGCATCACGTCCATCAGATATTTCACGCTGAAAGGACGATACAGATGAACGGTGATCACACCGGTCTTCTTTCCCTGAGCGTTCAGGTAATCGCAGACGGTCTTGGTGGTCTCGGTAACGGAACCCAGAGCAATCACGATATCGGTGGCATCCTTGGCACCATAGTAGGTGAAAGGAGCATATTCGCGGCCGGTAAGGGCGGAAATCTGCTTCATGTAACCGGCAACGATGTCAGGAATAGCATCATAGTACTTGTTCTGCAGCTCGCGGGTCTGGAAATAGATATCGCCATTCTGGGCGGTACCGCGGGTAACAGGATGTTCGGGATTGAGGGCACGGTTCTTGAATGCCTTTACGGCTTCCATGTCGAGCAGCGGACGGAGCTCTTCCATATCCCATGCCTCGATCTTCTGGATTTCGTGGCTGGTGCGGAAACCGTCAAAGAAATGCATGAAAGGAACTCTTCCCTTGATAGCGGCGAGATGAGCCACTGGGGCAAGGTCCATCACCTCCTGAACGCTGGCGGTACTCAGCATAGCGAAACCGGTCTGACGGGTAGCCATAACGTCGGCATGGTCGCCGAAGATACTCAGAGCCTGGGCAGCAATACTGCGGGCGGTAACATGGAACACGGCGGGCAGCAGTTCGCCGGCCATCTTGTACATGTTGGGGATCATCAGCAGCAATCCCTGGGAAGCCGTATAGGTTGTGGTGAGCGAACCAGCCTGAAGGCTGCCGTGAACAGCACCCGAAGCACCAGCCTCGCTCTGCATTTCAACCACCTTTACTCTTTCCCCAAAGAGGTTCTTTCTTCCACCAGCACTCCATTCGTCGATAAACTCCGCCATAGGGGAGCTTGGAGTGATAGGATAGATGGCAGCCACCTCGCTGAACATGTAAGCCACATGGGCTGCAGCGCAGTTACCATCACATGTCATAAACTTTTTGTCTTTCAACATAGCTTTTATTACTTAAACGTTTAAGGATTTATTACGAATTTTATTGATTATTTGTTTCAATTCTTCAATTGTGTAAGGAGGATTTTTTCTATGAAGCATAGCGTGACAGTTAGGACAGACTGGCACAAGGTCTTTCTCGTAGTCAATTTGATAATCTTTGCCAATTGTGGAAATTGGAGTAGTGTGATGTATGTGTATGAATTCCTTACCGATTTCGCCATATTTGTCTTCAAAACTCATTCCGCAAACAGTACAGCAACATCCTTTTTGCTCAATACATTTCTTTCTTGCTTCCAAGTTCCGTTCGTATCTATTTACAAGGACCTTTGAAGTTGCTCCCTCAAAAAGTGTTTCTTTCTCATCAATCTCCTCTGGAAATATATTCCCAGCGTCAATATCCGATATGGAAGAAAGAATATAATCCAAAAGTGCCCCATTTATACGATGCAACATCTGTATTGTGTTAAGACCTCGTGCTTTTAATTTGTCATAAGTCAATCTTTCGTCAGAAGGAAAGCGCCGTACGAGTTTGAATTCAGCAAATCTCTTGAAATTTATTACTCTCTTTGCATACTCTTCTTGGTCAACCCAATATTCTTTGTCATTATTATACTTTGAAAAACTTTGATTTGCACTGATAACAGACATCTGATATGTGATACGGGAAGTTGGTTTGGTTGTATAGATGAAAATAACATCTCCAACCTCAAAGTTTTGCCTTTGTCGCCATGAAATAGTATCATATTTAGACAACCTGTCGTCTAAGCGGTAGTATCTATTATTTGATGGTACAATCCAATAATTCATATCACTTTTATTTCAGCGGTTTTCTATTTTCCAACTCTTTTAGCAGTATCATTCTTTTCAGGTTTATACCCAATTCGTTTTCTTGGTTTCTCGGGTTTCTCTCTCAGTTGGTCAAGGGCATCGTTGATAGCCTCAATCTGCACCGACAGCTCATTGTTAGTCTCATCCTGCATACGGTTGATGTCGTTTTGGTCGTGTAGAATTTCCTCCACATAGTTGTTCAACTGGTAAAACCTTGTGCGACACCAGCACTTCATTCGCCATTGTATATCATCTTGCCGTTATCCATTATCTTTAGCCTATTTTCTACGAGACATTAATTTCTTTCTTCTGCTATTTTTTTGAATTTATATATATAATTTTTAATATCAAACCCATTGCCCACCGCATCCATATACTCAACCGCAACCGTATAGCTCTTAATCTACAATCAGTTATAACGGTTGCATACAATATTCACATTCTGCAAAGATACTACAACTTTTTCATATAACCAAATTTATTTTCTTTCCCAAAAGAGATTTTCCCCACCCAGTTCCTTCAAATGCCCATAGAACAATAAGACGTCTGCTGGGGCAAAGCGGTATCTCTATCTGGTCCAGCCTTCGCGCGGTCGCTCCGCTGCGCTTGGCGCGAAGCCTCTGAGGCTCCGCTCTGGTAACTCCCGGGTATCTCCCTATTATCTCTCTGGTAGGGCTGTGTTTTTTTGTCGAAAAGAGCAACCTATATGGGAGATACATGGGAGTTACCAGAGCCTTACCACAGCCCGCCCCTTATACTTCCCCAGGCAAAATCCGGAACAGTAACCAGGAAACTGGTGGGGCAACAGACTTGCTATAAGGTTGCGCTTATGAATCGGGGGCGGCCGGAAAAATCCTCATGGAGTTGAGGACGGAACCCCATATCTTCAAGCATCTTCAGCATCTCACGACTGAAAAGGGGATTAATCTCGAACACGAGCATTCCTTCCGGCGAAAGATGCCCATGGGCATGGCGGGCGATGATGCGATAGAATATCAGAGGATCTTCTTCCGGCACGAAAAGGGCGAGCGAGGGTTCGTACTGCAATACGTTTGGTGCGATAGCGGATTTCTCGCTGGGAACCACGTATGGAGGATTGGAAATGATGAGGTCATGTTTCCCCTGGGGCAGACGGTCCGTATCATGAAGAAGGTCGCATTGGAGAAACCGCAGGGCTGAGCCGTCCTTTCCGGGAGGCAAAAGGTTCTCGGCATTCCGGCGGGCAAGAGTAAGGGCCTCGGGTGAGACATCTACGCCTATAACCTGACTCTGCGGGAAGGCCTTGGAGAGGGCTATAGCTATGCAGCCGCTCCCGGTGCAGAGGTCAAGTATGCTGGACGGCGGGGAGGGAAGACTGCGGATGGTCCAGGCCACAATCTGCTCGGTTTCGGGACGGGGAATCAAGACGTGAGAATCCACCTCAATCCGGAGATCAAGAAAGGTGGCATAACCTACGATATGCTGGATAGGACGATAGTTCCGGAGGTCCTCAACAGCCCAATGGAAACGCAGCAGATCGCTCTGGTTAATGGTATTCTGACGGTTGAGAAGAAACCGGACCTGGTCCCAACCCAGAAAAGCCTCGAAGAACATAAGTATGAACTGACGGAGCTCTTCCTTGGGGTAAAGGCCGGAAAGTTCCTCATAGATATAGCGCTCAATATCGCATACGCGGTTGGAGGGGATATGAAGACTTGTAGTATTCATTTGCGGCCGAAATCTGCGGGAATCTCGCCCCAGCGGGAGGTGTCCCATTTGAGAATCTGGGTGCTGTAGGTGTTGTTGTGGAGCCATGCTTCTGCCCGGTGGATGATGTCCCACAGGGGAGCCGTCTCAGGAGTGAAGGGAAGTTTGGTGCGGCATTGTTTTGCCCTGACCCATTGGATGGCATTCACGGAGTCGCTGTAAAGCGGCTGGGAGAGATTGTGCTGCTTGAGATACGCCAGGCCGTGAACAATACCGAGAAATTCTCCTATGTTGTTGGTGCCTACGGGAAATTTCTGATGAAACAGAAGGGTATGGGAGCCTATATCAACGCCCCTGTATTCCATAACGCCTGGATTGCCGCTACAGGCGGCATCTACGGCAATACTGTCAAGCTGTGGGGGCGGTCCCTGGGGGGCAGGTTCCTGGGGAAGTGTCTGATTCAGAGCCTGGGCAGCCTCATATCCTAATGAATAAGCCTGGGCGGCAAGTTCCCGGTCCTCGTAGGATTTATATCGTGCTCCGGGAACGCCCAGAATAGCACTCTTGCACTGCTCCCAGTCGGTATATATTCCCGGTGAATTTCCGACCCACACGACATAATATTTCTGTTGTTTCTTTTTCAAGAGGATTAAAATTATTTAGAAGATTAAAGTCTTTTTCAAGGGGTCTGGTAGGTATAATAAAGTGTGCCGTCAAGATAATAGCGCGCAGAAATCAGGACTCCGGAGGCATCATAGCAATAGCGGCGGGTTTCTACGGTGCGTGAAGGCTGCGCTGTTTCGTATGATATCTGCACACGCTTTCTGAGGTCTCCACGACGGTTATAGGAGTAGGTTTCCTTGAAAATCAGCATCTCGTCGGCCGTATATTGATACCGTTTCAACAACCGGCCATGAGAATCGTATTGCTCCAGCGTCCGGGTCTCCACGAAACTGGAGTCTCCGTAGGAATACACTACCGCGGCAGCCCTGCGGCCTTCACGGTCATAAATATAGTGGAAGGTGCGGAGCAACCGGCTGGAGGCATCGTATTCTGCCTCACAAAAGACATTCCCGTCTCCGTCAGGAACCGCAGTCCTGTAGGTTTGTGCCGGACAGACATCGGGAAACACCGCCCACAGCACCACCAGCACAATCCCCCGGAGAAACGACGGCAGAAATCTATGAACAATTCCGCGCATCAGGCCTTGAGTTTCTTGTAATGGATACGGTGGGGCGTATCATCTCCCAGACGCTTGCGACGGTTCTCTTCATAATCGGAATATCCGCCCTCGAAGAAATAAACCTGCGAATCTCCCTCAAAAGCAAGAATATGCGTACAGATACGGTCAAGGAACCAGCGGTCGTGACTGATAACCACCGCACAGCCTGCGAAGTTCTCCAGACCTTCCTCAAGCGCCCGCATCGTGTTCACGTCAATATCGTTGGTGGGTTCGTCGAGGAGCAGCACGTTGGCCTCACTCTTGAGCGTAAGGGCGAGATGCAGACGGTTGCGCTCTCCCCCGCTGAGCACTCCGGCTTTCTTATTCTGGTCCGTTCCGGTAAAGTTGAATCTCGAAAGGTATGCACGCGAGTTCACAAGACGGCCGCCTATCTGTATCTGCTCATTTCCCTCGCTCACTACTTCCCATACCGATTTCTCAGGGTCGATACTCACATGCTGCTGATCCACATAGCCGATCTTCACTGTCTCTCCCACCGCAAAGGTTCCGCTGTCGGGCTGTTCCAGACCCATAATCAGACGGAACAGGGTTGTCTTTCCACAGCCGTTGGGGCCTATCACTCCCACGATACCGGCGGGGGGAAGATTAAAGGTGAGATTTTCGTAGAGGAGTTTCTCGCCAAAAGCCTTGCTCACTCCCGAGACCTCCAGCACCTTGTTGCCGAGACGGGGTCCGTTAGGGATGAATATTTCAAGATTTGCCTCCTTCTCCTTTACGTCCTCATTCATCATACGGTCGTAAGCGGCCAGACGGGCCTTCCCCTTGGCCTGACGGGCTTTGGGCGTCATCCTCACCCATTCCAATTCACGTTGGAGGGTCTTGCGTCGCTTGCTCTCCTGCTTTTCCTCCATGGCCAGCCGCTGGGTCTTCTGGTCGAGCCACGAGCTGTAGTTTCCCTGCCAGGGAATTCCCTCTCCGCGGTCAAGTTCCAGTATCCAGCCTGCCACCTTATCAAGAAAGTAACGGTCATGCGTAACTGCTATCACCGTACCTTTATATTGCTGAAGATGCTGTTCCAGCCAGTCTATCGACTCTGCATCGAGGTGGTTAGTCGGCTCATCCAGCAGCAGGATATCCGGTTCCTGAAGCAACAGCCGGCAGAGCGCCACCCTGCGGCGCTCTCCCCCGCTGAGGTTCTTGACCAGCTGGTCATCATCCGGACACCTCAAAGCATCCATCGCGCGTTCCAGACGGCTGTCCAGCGTCCAGGCATCGTGCTGTTCCAACAACTCCGTAAGTTCGCCCTGACGCTCACACAGTTTATCAAAGTCGGCATCCGGCTCAGCAAAGGCATTGTTGATTTCCTCGTATTCCTTCATCCAGTCCACAACCTCCTGCACAGCCTCCTGCACCACCTCCTTCACAGTCTTGGTATCATCCAGATGAGGTTCCTGTTCAAGGTAACCCACCGAATAGCCCGGAGCAAACACCACCTCGCCCTGATAGTCCTTATCCACTCCCGCAATAATCTTGAGGAGCGACGACTTACCCGAGCCGTTCAGACCGATAATGCCGATCTTGGCTCCATAATAAAACGAAAGATAGATATCCTTCAGAATCTGCCTGGAGGGTGGTATCAGCTTCCCTACCCCGACCATCGAGAAAATTATTTTTTTGTCATCTGCCATAATGTGCGTATTTTCTGTAATCCGTAGAATGTGATTTCACTCACTATTCACCGTTGAATCTTATATCCTTTACGTTGAGCTGTATTTCCGTACGGCCGTTCCAGAAATTCTCCTCCAGATTGTAGCATATATCAAAACTCTCCCCCTTGCGCATCCGCTCATAATGCTCCCCTAACTGGAACCCGATGGCGGGATAGCTCCGCGACCGGGCATCTATCTGTATCGGCGAGAACTTCAGGTGATTGCTTCCCACTACCCGGGCGGGCGGATATCCTGTATCTACCAGATGGTTCGTGCGGAATACCGGCATCATGTTCCCCGGCCCGAAGGGGGCGAACTGCTTGAGTATCCTCAGGAAATTCGCTGTGATATGCTTCGAGAAACTGATCTCCGCATCGATTTCTATTTCCGGCATGGCTCCCTCGCTGTCGAACGACTCCTCTACCACCCTCTGGAACCGCTCTACGAAACGGTCATAGTTCTCGGGCTTCAGCGAAACTCCTGCCGCACACTTATGCCCGCCGAAATGCTCCAGCAGGTCGCTGCACTGCTCCAGCGCGGTATGGATGTCAAATTCCTTGATCGAACGCGCCGACCCTACAATCAGGTTATCGGCAGAACGGGTGAAGATGATCGTGGGCTTGTAGTACGACTCTACCAGACGGGAAGCCACTATCCCCACTACCCCTTTGTGCCACGACTCGTCGAACAGCACAATGGCCTTCCGCTCCAGCAGTTCCCTGTGCTCCTCCAGATAGTTCCGCGCTGTTTCCGTAGCACGCGAGTCCAGGTCTTTGCGCTCCAGATTATAGGAGTTGATTTCCTCTGCAAGTTCCCGCGCTATCACGATATCATCGCTCAGCAGCAGCCTCACCGAATCAAACGCACTCCTTATCCTTCCTGCCGCATTAATTCTCGGGCCTACCAGAAACACCAGATCGCTGATCGTAAGTTCCTTGTTGAAATACGAGTTACCCGGAACACAGTTGTTGGCACCCGGTCCACGGCCGCACTCATTCCTTGGAGCTACGTGGCCATAACAGAGAATAGCCTCGATACCCGGACGCGGTCTGGTATTGATAGCCCTCAGTCCGAAATAAGCCAGCACACGGTTCTCCCCTGTGATAGGCACGATATCCGAAGCAATGCTTACCGCCACCAGATCCAGATAATGCAGCAGCTGCAGTTTCAGAACTTCCTGATTCTTCAAGCGGGAAGTTTCCACCGGAGCCAGCCGGTCACCCGCCTTCACCCCCAGCTGCTGTTCCAGATGTGCCTCTACAATCTTGAAACCGATACCGCAGCCCGAGAGTTCCTTGTAAGGATAGTCACAGTCTTCCCGCTTAGGGTCCAGCACCGCAACCGCTCTCGGAAGTTCCTCACCTGGAAGATGATGATCTCCGATAATAAAATCAATTCCGAAGCCGTTAGCATAATCCACCTGTTCCACCGCCTTGATGCCGCAGTCCAGCGCTATTACCAACTTCACTCCCGTCTCCTTCGCATAATCAATGCCCTGAAACGAAATACCATAACCCTCCGCATCGCGGTCAGGAATATAGAAGTCGATATTTCCATGCAACGAACGCAGATAGGAATACACCAGCGCTACCGCTGAAGTTCCATCTACATCATAGTCGCCATAAACAAGAATGCGTTCCTTATATTTGAGTGCTTGATTGATACGGGCCAGCGCACGCTCCATATCCTTCATAAGCAGCGGGTCGTGGAGCTGATCCAGACTCGGACGGAAGAACTGGCGTGCCTCTTCAAACGACGTAATTCCACGTTCCACCAGCAGCGTAGCAATAATTTTATCCACACCCAGAGAAACCGCAAGATTGCTAACAACTTCTAAATCATAGTCTTTTCTTAAATTCCAACGTTTTTCTTTCATCATTACTGGGATGTAAAGATACGACCTTTTTCCGAATCCGCAAAATTTTTTTTCTTTTTTTTATAAAAACCTCCGGCCCCTCAACGGCGCAAGAACTTCAATTTCGGAAAGGCGGAGTGGTATTGCTCCTCAATTCCGGGGCTGTTTTTTCCTCAGGAGGAGTGTCTCGCAAAGCAGCATCAGCAGCGCTCCCACAAGACAAACACGCCAGAGTTTCGTGCCCTGGTTCTGGGCTTTGATATAGGTCGCCATATCTTTCCCGCTGTGTTCTACCACATCAATTCCTCCGAGGTTCATCTCGCGGATGGTTTTTTTCAGGTCGGAAGCCTTATGGAACTTCATCTTCGATTCCTCCCGCCCATAGTTGAAGGAAAGACCACAGGTCGCGGCCCGGGTATTATGGGCCGGCTGGAGGGTCAGAAGGTAATTTCCGGCTTCCTGCAGGGTATTGGGTATCTCCGTGGTTGGGCCCTGCTGGGTCCGTCTTAATTCCGGTATCAGATCGATGTTCCCGGCCAGATTCACCAGATGAGGAACCTCCTTGCTGTTGCCGAATTCCTGAGGCAGCGGAATCGGGGTACGGTCGCCGAGGAACCAGGCCGGTCTTCCTGTAGGACGACTGAAAAGCGCCATATTGTAGAGAGTCGGCACAAACATGGCCTGCTGCGGGAAGTTCGTATAGGGCTGGCGCAACGGAGCGGTGAAGAGGTAACATCTGCCTGAGCCAAAAGTACTTACCATAAGATAATCGTTTCCGTCAGCCAGCGTGATGAGTGGCATTTTTGTAGTACCGGGGGCGGTGAGAGTAGTGGCATAATGACCTTTTACTTCGGGCATTTCGAGGTGCTGCGAGGAACGGTCGCCCGAGGTTTTGAATACATTTTCGTAAAGGGCGTTGTCGGTTACGATTTCCTTAGCGGTTGCAGAGGCTGGAATCCATTTCCCCAACCGGGGGGCGTTCACCCGCTGCAGCAGGAGGTTACAGTCCTCCACGCCGAGACCATCAGCAGGTATCAGCAGGAGGGTTCCCCCCGCCTCCACGAAACGGGCGACCTCCTCAGCCCTTCCGCCCGGGAGGGATTTCAGCTCGTTGAGAATCACCATATCGTATTGTCCGAGGGAGCTGAAATCCGCCCCGTCCGCCGATACGGACTGCAGGGCGATATTGCTGTCGGAAGCAAAGAGGTTCAGCAGGTGAGGGTTTGCATCTCCGCCATTCACCAGAAGGAGGCTGTTCCTGTCCGCCACATTTATGCTGAAATAATACCGGTCATCGAATGTGATGGGATAATCCACGATTTCCACCATCCCACTCAGCACTCCCTCCTCATCCGCTACAAAACTCATCTCTACGGTCTTACGGTCTCCCGCAGGGATATCCACACTTGCAATAGCCCGTTCCCGGCCGTTCACATAAAGATTTACCGGGAGCGCCTCTGCATCAGCCTCTCCTTCGTTTCTTATCCCCACTTTCGCCACAAGGGTATTGCCTTTGTGATAGCAGGGAGCGTTCAGTTCCAACGTATCCACATAGAGATTGCCGATTTCCACCCCTTCCAATGGGACAAGCGTCACCTCGCAGAGGCTGTCCATACTGAGGTCCGACAGGTCCGCCGTTCCGGTCTGCATATCCGAAATCTCGTAGCAGTGGGCTTCTCCGCGGGCAGTCTGCCTGATAAAGTTCTGCTGGCGCTCTACCATACGGCTGAGCGGCTCTGCTGCGGGGCACAGATCCACGGCATCAATGGCAAGCATCATCTCGCTGCGGTTCATCCAGCGGTATTGTCCGCCGCTGCATTCGTTGGTGATCAGCTGGAACTGATCCGAGATTCCATAGCCGTCGAGGATTTCCTTCGCTTTCTGTTTTCCGATTTCCAGCAGGAGTCCGTCCTGACTCGTATTGCCCATACTGAACGAGTTGTCGAGATACACGCTCACCCACTGCACTCCCTGGTTTATGTGCTGCGACTTGCGGGAGGGTATCACCGGGCCGGCGAAAGCCAGCACGAGAAACACCACCGCGGCAATCCGTGCGAGAAGCACCAGGAGTTCTCTCAGCCGGGACTGCTTGCGGGTTTCCTTCTGCAACGCCTCCAGAGATTCCACATTACTGAAATACACCTTCTTGTAGCGTCTGAAATTAAATAGGTGCACCGCAACAGGTATTCCTATCGCCACCAGTCCTATCAGCATCCATGGATTCGTAAACAGCATCTTATTTCAATTTTTTATCTTTCTTTTTCCGTTCATTTTCCCTGCAGACCTCTGCCAGCCCGCACGATTCGCATTTCGGGCTGCGCGCCGTACACACATACCGCCCGAAAAGTATCAGCCAGTGATGCGCCTTGGGGATCAGTTCGGGAGGAATGTGGCGGGTAAGCTGACGCTCTGTCTCAAGTGGGGTCTTGCTTCCCGTGGTAAGGCCCAGCCTGTTGGAGACGCGGAAGACATGGGTATCTACAGGCATATTGGGCTGATTGTAGAGCACGGCGGTTACCACGTTAGCGGTCTTGCGCCCCACCCCGGGGAGCTGCTGCAGTTCCTCCACCGTCTGAGGCACCTCTCCGTTCCAGCGTTCCATGAGCTGACGGCTCAGCCCTGCCAGATGCTCACTCTTGCTGTGGGGATAGGATATGGAACTTATCAGCGTAAAGATTTCCTCCGCTCCGGCCTGCGACATACTGCGGGCATCGGGATATCGGGCAAACAGCCCCGGGGTAACCATGTTCACCCGCCTGTCGGTACACTGGGCGCTCAGCACCACGGCGACCAGCAGCTGGAACGGCGACCCGTAATGCAGTTCCGTCTGTGCTTCGGGCATCGTGCGCTCAAACCAGGCAATCACCGACCTGTATCGCTCTTCTTTTCTCATATTACGGCAGTCTGAAGGTTACTACAATCGGATAATGGTCCGAGACATCTGTCCTGATGCGCTTGTAGGAGAGCGCCTCTATATCCTCTGAATGCCACAAGTAATCTATCCTGTAGTTGGGGAACATCCCGTGATATGTGGTGCTGAATCCCCTGCCCTGCTCCACGTAGGAATCCTTCATCAGCCTTCGCATCTTCTGGTAGATATAGCTTGCGGGGGTATCGTTGAAGTCTCCCGCCACAAGGATCGGACGGGGCGACGCTGTGATGGTGCTTTTCAGGGGGCCGTTCCATTCCTGCTCGTGGCTCAGAATGGTACGGCTCAGTTTTGCGATGATGGGGAAGGTCTTTGCTATGGAATCCGCTCTGGCTCCAGCTACTACATCCATGGGATGCCTCCCCGCCTCCTCCAGTTCCTTAATGAGACTTCCGTCCCGCAGGCTGTCCTTCTCCGTGAAGCCGTACGAGGCCAGGTGGACGCATACCACCCTCACGATGCTCCCACCCTTGATGATGTCCGCGTAGAACTTCCGCTCCGTGTCGAGGTTGCATACATAGTCTATCGGGAACCTCGAAAACAGCGCCACGCCGCGCGGAACCCCTTCCCGGCTCATATCCACCCCGTATCTGTAGCGGTAGCCGTAGCTTTCCAGACTGTCGCTCACGCTGATATCCCGGTTCCGGATGTCGAAGAACTCCTGAAGGCACAGCACGTCGCACCCCTCCTTCTTCACCATCGTGAGGAACCGCCCCGCGTTCTCCTGCCTTACCGTCTTGAGGTCCTCCGCAGAGAGCCCCTCGTCCCTCCCGCTGAAAAGATGTGTGTTGAAGCTCATCACCTTCAAGCATTCCTCTCCCTGCACGGGGGCCGCCTCCTCGCTCCCGCCCAGCTGCACGAAGAGCGGCACGAAGCCCGCCCGCAGCACTATCGCCGCGGCACTCACCCACCAGAACCGTCTCCCACCCAGCAGCCACAGCAGCAGGAAAACCACGTTCAGCCCCAGCAGTAGCGGAAAGCCGTAACCCAGCAGAGAGAAGCCTATAAAACGCGAAGGTCCCACCACCCCGGCCAGCGTGGCTCCCACCATCAGCAGGGCAACACCCACATTCACAGCAAGTAGCAGTAAAACGACCAGTTTTTTCATCATTGCAAAGATATGTTTTTTTTCTGACCTGCACAAATTTTTTCGTTTTTTCCCCATCGGTATCAGAAAAAAGTTGTACTTTTGCATTTTGTTTCGGAACACCGAAACCCCAAACGCCGTTCCGGAAATATCGGAAAAAAGAAAGAAAATCCATAATGGGAACCATAGCACAGCAAAGCATCAAGGGAGCACTCGCCAATTATCTGGGAGTAGCGCTGGGAGCTGTCATCACTTTCTGCGTGATCACCGACTGCCTTACCCAGAGCGAAATCGGGCTCACACGTGTGCTAGTAGATGCCGCGCTCCTATTCTCCAGCCTCGCCGGGCTGGGGTCCAATTCGTGCATCGTAAGGTTCTATCCCTATTTCCGGACGGAAGAACAGGAGAGACACGGTACGGCGAAAGGGCGAGATCACGGATTTTTCGGACTTTCGCTGCTCATCCCGGGAGCAGGACTATTGCTGTTTGTCCTCCTGTTCCTGCTAATGAAAGAACCCATAGCACAAGTGTATGCCGAAAACGCCCCCATGTTCCGGGACTACATGTACTGGGTGCTTCCGCTCACGTTTTTTGCGCTGTTCACCACGGTGTTTGAGACCCATGCGAGCGTCCTGATGCGGATAACCGTACCCAAGATGGTGCGCGAGGTAGGCATACGGCTTTTCAACCTGATAGCATATCTCCTCTATGGGCACGGACTCATCAGCATAGAGCTGTTCGTGGGACTTTTCTGCAGTTCCTACGCACTTGCCATGGTGCTGAACCTGATATATCTGATCAGTCTGAAGAAAATCTCCCTCCGCATCGACTGGGACTATTTCCGCAAGAGTGCCCTGGGGAAGGAAATCGGAATTTATACCCTTTTCATGACCGCCACTACGCTGGCCGGAAATATCCCGCTCATCAACTCCCTCTTCCTCGGAGCCAAAGGAGGACTCGCCCTCGCCGGAATCTATACGATAGCCTCCTATATAGCAAACGTAGTAGAGGTCCCCTACCGCTCCCTCGGAGCCATCGCAGGCCCCTGCATCGCGCAAGCCACCAAAGAGCACAATCTCACCGAAGTAAACCGCCTCGCCCGGCAGGTCTCGCTCCATCAGTTCCTCGTAGCCTCACTCCTCTTCTTCTTCATCTGGATCAATCTTGAGCCGCTGTTCGGGCTCATTCCCAACGGGGAATCCTACCGCGCCGGTATCGGGGTGGTATTCTACCTCGGCATAGCAAAAATCATCAATTCCTCGCTCAGCATCGGGACCTCCATCCTCAACTATTCGCCCCACTATATGCTCGCGCTACCCTTGATAGGGGTACTCACCCTCACCGCCATCCTGTGCAACAACTACCTCATACCCCTCCTGGGCATCAACGGAAGCGCCCTAGCGACCCTCGGAGCCTACATCATTTATTTTCTGCTCCTGATGTGGGTGCTGCACCGGAAAATGGGGGTCGGTATGCTTTGCCGGGGGCACTTAACGATACTTGTCCTGCTGCTGGCCGGGTTCGGGCTCAACGCCCTGTGGGACCATTTTATTCATATCCCCCTCGGAAACAGAACAGTTACCTTACTGCTTAACGCAGGGCTCAAGACTACAGTATTTGCCCTGCTCGCCCTCTGGGCACTTCTGAAACTCAACATCTCCCCCACCATCAGCAGCTATATTCACAAATATATCAAAAAAATAAAGGTAGGTTCCTGATGACTATTCTATGGGAGGAATCCCTTTGAGATGGAGGTTCCCGTCGTAGTATTGCGCAGAGACCTGGAAGACCTGCCGAATGCGTTCAGGAGTAAGTCCTTCTGCTGTGGGTCCCTGCCAGACCGCTTCGCCATGATGAAGCAGCAGGAGCTGGGGGCAATAGCTGAGGGCAAGATTGAGGTCGTGGAGTACGAGAAGTATGGTCTTGTGCTGGGTGCGGTTGATCTCGCGCAGGAGTCCGAGTATCTCGAACTGGTGATTGATATCAAGATTGGAGAGTGGCTCATCGAGCAGCATGACAGGAGTCTGCTGTACGAGGGCACGTGCTATCATGACGCGCTGCAGTTCCCCGCCGCTCATCTGGGAAGGTTTCTTGAAGCGCAGGTCCCAGGTCGAGGTAAGCCTCATCGCCTCGGAGACAAGGTCCCAGTCCTCCTGGGACTCGTTCTGGAGATGATGCTGCCAGGGGTTGCGCCCCATAAGGACCGTCTCGAAGGCGGAAAATTCAAAATCGGTCTGTACCTGCTGCCGCACGAAGGAGACCCGGCGGGCCAGCTGGCGCGCGGAGTAGTGCGAAACCGGCCTGCCCTCCAGCAGTACCGACCCCTCCGAAGGAGGCAGCAAACCCGCTATAAGTCGGAGAAGGGTAGTCTTGCCGCATCCGTTAGGCCCCATGACAGCATAGAAGCCCCCCTCCTCGAACCGGAGACTGAGCCCGTCGAGCACGGTGCGGGAGCCGTAGCGCAGGGAGAGATTCTGGAGTTGTATCATAGCATCAGTAATTTTTCTTTCTACGGTAGAGCAGGAGTATAAAGAGCGGAGCCCCGAGAAGGGCGGTGAGACAGCCCACAGGGAGTTCGGAAGGAGCGAGGAGCGAACGGGCGAGCGTGTCGGCCCAGAGCAGGAAAAGTCCCCCCAGAAGGAGCGAGAGGGGGATAACCCTCCTGTTGTCCGGTCCCACGAGCAGCCGGACCGCATGGGGGACGATAAGCCCCACAAAGCCGATCACCCCCGAGAGGCTGACCGAAAAAGCCACCATAAGAGTGGTAGCGAGCAGCAGGCGGCGTCTGACCTTTTCCACCTCAACGCCAAGGCTCTGCGCCTGTTCGCTCCCGGCAAGGAGCATATTGAGGTCGCGGCTGTAGAAGACCACCACGGCCGTACCCGCCAGCACTACAGGAAGCAGCACCAGCACGTCGGCCCACGAAGCAGCAGAGAAACTGCCCATAGTCCAGAAGATAATCTGGTCCATCTTGTCCTGGTTCAGCACCATAAGAAACGAGATCACCGCCGTTGCAAGAAATGTGAAGCAGACCCCCGTCAGGAGGAGGGTGGTGGTATGCATACGGTTCCCTATAGATGCTATGCGGTAGATAAGCCATACGGTGAGGAGCCCGGCAAGAAGAGCGAAGGAGCCTATCCCCCAGCGGTAGGCCTCAAAGCCCAGCAGGATGGCGACTGCCGCCCCGAGCGAGGAGCCGCTCGACACTCCGAGGATATAAGGGTCGGTAAGGGGATTGCGGAATACCGACTGATAGGCCGCGCCGCTCACGGAAAGCGCCATACCCACCAGCAGCGCCAGCACGATGCGGGGCAGACGGAGATTGAGGAACACAGGAGAACTCCAGAGGTCGCTCCACCTGAAATGCACCACCCCGACCATGGAGCAGAGCAGCACCGAAAGCGGGACGAGCAGCAGGAGGATGAGCAGCAGAAGCGGATAGCGTTTCATTGCAGGAGGTCTTTCATGGTGCGGAGACCGGGATGGGCTACGAGATATTCGGCAGCAAGGACAGCACCGGCAGCAAAGCCCTGACGGCTCTTGGCGCTATGGCGGAGGGTCAGGGTATCGAAGGGGCTATCGTAGGTAATTTCATGGATGCCGGGAACCTCGCCTTCACGAATGGCGGTAACAGGCAAAACGCGGGACTCTGGGGCGGGAGCGTCTTTTCCGGCATCGGTGAGTGCCCAGAAATCCAGACGGTCCATCTCCTGCAGGAGCCCGCTTGCAAGCGTTACAGCCGTGCCGCTCGGGGCATCCAGTTTATGAATATGGTGCGTCTCCACGATAGAAGGAGAATAGTCAGGATAGCGGTTCATAATGGCCGCCAGACGCTGGTTGAGTTCAAAGAGGATATTCACCCCTATCGAGAAGTTGCTTGCCACAAAGAGGGACTGATGTTCGGAGGTACAGCGGGCAGCGAGGGACTCGTATGCCCCATACCAGCCCGTAGTGCCCACCACGACAGGGATATGATGGCTGAAACATTTTTCGATATTATGAACCGCTGTAGCAGGGGTAGAGAAATCGATTGCCACATCGCAGGCGGGGAGTTCCTGCTCCTTGAGGTTCCAATCCTCTTGGTTGTCGATGATGAGCGGGATCTCATGATTCCGCTGCAGGGCTATGGATTCTATTACATGCCCCATCTTGCCGTAACCTAAAAGTGCTATTTTCATGATATATTGTTATTTTTCGATATAACGGAACCCCTGGAAGGTGTTTCGTCTGATAAGTTCATTTTCCACGAGAACGGGGATTTCCTCGTTTCGGATAAGGCGACCGTCGGGCCTGCACCAGCTGCGCCCTGGGTCCGCCTGGGTGCGGGGCGGAACTTCTCCCGCAAAGCGTTCCACGACGATATCGGGACTCAGCCGTTCCAATATGTCCGCTATAAGATTTACATATTCCTCCAGCGGGAAGCTTTTGAAACGCTCGGGATAATGCTGGTATTCCTTTTCCATGAGCGAGCCTTTGAGAATCTGGAGCTGATGAAACTTGAGGGAGGTAAGTCCGAGGCTGTTGAGAAGCGGAACCTGATCCAGCAGCATCTGCGGAGTTTCTCCGGGGAGCCCCAGAATGAGATGTCCGCCGCAAGGGATACCCCGCGAGACTGTCTCACGAATAGCATCCTGAGTGCAGGCCATGGTATGGCCCCGGTGGACCCGTTCCAGAGTGGCATCATAGCAGCTCTCAATCCCATACTCAACCGCAACATAATGTTCCCGCGCGAGGGACTGGATATAATCCAGTTTCGAGGTATCTACGCAGTCGGGCCGGGTTCCTATCACGAGTCCGACCACCTGAGGATGATCAAGAGCCTCCTGATACCGCGCCTTCAACACCTCCAGCGGAGCGTAGGTATTGCTGTAGGCCTGGAAATAGGCCAGATAGCCGTGATTGCGGCTATAGCGCCAGCGATGAAACTCAATACCTTCATCCAGCTGCTGCGTGACAGACTTGGAAGGCATACAATAACTGGGGTTGAAGGCATCGTTGTTGCAGAAAGTGCAGCCCCCATAACCCAGAAGTCCATCACGGTTGGGACAGGAGAAACCGGCATCGATGGAGAGTTTCTGGACCCTGCCGCCAAACCTGCGCCTGAAATACTGCGCGTAGGAATAGAACCGCCGAGAGTTCCCCCAGGGATAATATGTATGAGTTTCTTCTGTCATCAGACGCAAAAAATAATTTGCAAAGTTACAAAAAAAATTCATATCTTTGCAAAAAATTTTCAAAATCATGGATATCACACTCCTCGGGGTGGCCGTTGTGCCTGTAATCATACTGCTGTTTTACGTTTACCGAAAAGACAAAACCCAGAAAGAACCGCTGGGGCTGCTGCTGCGGGCTTTCTTTCTTGGGTCCCTTTCCGTTATTCCTGCCGGACTGATGGAGGGGGTGCTGCAAGTCTTTGCTCCCGGGGATTCCTACCCGGTTGCAGACGGTTTATTTACGGGGTTTGTGGTGGCCGGAGTGAGCGAGGAACTTTGGAAACTGCTGCTGCTTACGCTGGCAGTCTGGAAAAGCAGGGAATTTGACGAATATTTCGACGGCATCGTGTATGCGACCTTTGTATCTCTGGGGTTTGCGTGTGTGGAAAATATAGGATATGTGTTTGGACAGACGGGATTTGATGCAGCCTTTTCTACCGGTGTGATGCGCGGTGTGCTGGCTGTTCCGGCGCATTTCCTGTTCGGCGTGATGATGGGATATTTCTTCTCACTTGCGAAATTCGACCCTCCGCACAGAGGCCGGAACCTCATAAAAGCTTTTGCCGTTCCAGCCCTGATGCACGGCACATACGACTCGCTCCTGATGGTCTCGGAAAGGGTAGGAACACAGGAAGACCTGATGATTACCGAAGGGGTGCTGCTGATTGTGTTTATCATCTTTGATATCAAGATGTGGAAATGGGGAATACGACGGATAAAACGGCTCCAGGAATGGTCGCAGGAAGAAAATTTCGACCGCGAAGACCCTTTCAGGGGATTTACCTGGGACGTATGATTTTCAGGGGAAACGAGAAGTTTTTTGGTGCATTGTTGAAAAAAAATTTTGCCAGTTCAAAAAAAGTGTGTAATTTTGCAGCCGAAAAACGGGAGAGTTCCGTGGTCATAAAATGGGGTATTAGCTCACTTGGCTAGAGCGTTTGACTGGCAGTCAAAAGGTAATCGGTTCGATTCCGATATACTCCACAAAAGAAAAAGGCATCCGAAACGGGATGCCTTTTTTGTTTGTTCTTTCCTACGGGCGGGAGGGTTCTGCGCGGGTCGGGAGCGGGTTTCCGCCTAATGGCCATAATCCGCGAGGAACTTGATACGCATGAGGCGGACCTCCTCTTCGGAATAGTCGGGGTCGGAGCAGAACTCTTCGTATGCATCCTTGAGGGAGTCGCTTTCGGTCTCCTTGAAATAATCCAGAAGTTCTTCCTGATGGTCTTCCTCAATAATATCATTAATATAGTAGTCAATATTAATTTTAGAACCGGAGGAGATGATGTGTTCCATCTCGGTAAGGAGTTCGTCCATGGAGAGACCCTTACCGCGTGCTATATCCTCGAAAGGAAGCTTACGGTCGATAGACTTGATGATATAAACCTTATTGACGGACTTATTGACGGCTGTGCGGACGATAATGTCCTGCGGGCGTTCAATTTCGTTTTCATCCACATAGTTCTTGATGAGTTCTATGAAGGGCGCGCCGTATTTCTGGGCCTTGTTGATACCTACGCCTGTGCAGCGGGAGAGTTCTTCCACGTTGCAGGGGTACTGGATGGTCATATCCTTGAGCGACCGTTCCTCGAAAATGACATACAGGGGGAGTTTTTCCTTAGCGGCAATACTCTTCAGGAGGCTCTTGAGCTGTACGAAGAGCGCTTCGTCGCCTGCCGCAGCTCCACCTGAGGTTGGAAGCGGAACTTCATCCTCATCCTCTTCATCGGAATGGAGGCCGCTGTAGTCATGGTCGCATGTTACCAGAATAGAATAAGGTTTCTTCAGGAATTTGTTTCCTGCAGGAGTTACCTTCAGGACGCCGAACTGTTCTATCTCCTTGGAGAGGAGCCCGTCGAAAACGCCCTGCCGCAGAACGGCGCGCCAGAAGAGTTCGTTCTGGTCTTTTCCCGCGCCAAATTCCTCAAGCTGGTCGAGGCGGTAGGATTTTGTTCTTCCGTTATAGGTGCCCCGGAGCACATCCACGACATCCTCGGCCTTGAAGGCCTGCTTCATGGCAAGGATGGTCTCAATGGCAAGACATATCTCTTCCTTGGCTTCTACCTTCGGTTTCGGATGGAGACAGTTGTCGCAGTTTCCGCAGTTCTCCTCTTCATAATCTTCACCGAAATAGCGAAGGATGTTCTTGCGCCTGCAGACGGAGGATTCGGCGTATGAAACCATTTCCTCTACGAGATGTTCTGCTACTTCCTGCTCGGCGACGTTCTTGTCGGTAAAGAATTTATGAAGACGGTCAATATCGTGGTCGCTGTAGAAGGCGAGGCATCTGCCTTCTCCGCCGTCACGACCTGCACGGCCGGTTTCCTGATAATAGCCCTCGATGCTCTTGGGCATGTCGTAATGTATTACAAACCGCACATCGGGCTTGTCTATACCCATTCCGAATGCAATTGTAGCCACAATCACATCTACCTCTTCCATAAGGAACTTATCCTGATTTTCGGAGCGGACTTTTGAGTCGAGTCCGGCATGATACGGAAGGGCCTTGATGCCGTTGATGCGCAGGAGTTCTGCCAGTTCTTCTACCCTTTTACGGGTGAGACAATAGATGATGCCAGACTTGCCACTGTTCTCAAAGATGAACTTGAGGAGCTCTTTGTGGAGTTGGAGGGTGTCTGACGGTTTCCTTCTTACCTCATAATAGAGGTTAGGCCGGTTGAAAGAGGATATGAACACCTTTGCCTCTTCCATTCTCAGGTTTTTGATGATATCCTGCTGCACCTTTGGAGTTGCAGAGGCGGTAAGGGTGAGGATAGGAACGCCTTTCCCTATGGCATCTATGGCACTTCTCAGACGGCGGTACTCCGGACGGAAGTCGTGTCCCCATTCCGAGATGCAGTGGGCCTCATCGATGGCAAAAAACGAGATGGGCAGCTGCTTGAGGAACTCCACGGTATCTTCGCGTGAGAGGGTTTCGGGTGCCACATACAGCAGTTTGGTACCTTCTCCCAGAAGATCCTCCTTTACTTCCTGCACCTGCTGACGGTTGAGTGACGAGTTGAGAAAATGGGCTACGGTGTCGCTTCCGGCATTGAACCTTACAGCGTCCACCTGATTCTTCATAAGCGCAATCAAAGGTGACACTACGATGGCCGTGCCCTCACAGATCATGGCGGGGAGCTGATAGCACATCGATTTGCCTCCTCCGGTAGGCATGATCACGAATGTATCATGACCTGAAAGAAGGCTTCTGATAATTTGTTCCTGATCGCCTTTGAAACTATCAAAACCAAAATACTCTTTCAGCTTTAGCGTCAAGTCCAGATTAGAAAAATCATCATTTATATTCATTTATGTCTCCTAATTCAAAAAATTAATGTATTTTTGCATCGCTTTTCGAGCCAGGAAGCCGAACTGATTATCAAAACCCACATATCCTGCCACTCGAATTATTTTTCAAAGTTAGCAAATATTATTGAAACTACAAAATAAATTTTCAAGTGAAAAGTCCAGAAGAAATAAAAAACATTGCTATTCAAGTAATTGAAGATGAAAAAAAAGCCATTGAAAATATGGCATCTCTCATCAACGAGGACTTCACAAAGGCTGTTCAAACTATTTTTTTATCCCATGGAAGGGTCATCGTGACAGGCATCGGAAAGAGCGCCAACATCGGTTCAAAAATCGTGAGCACACTGAATTCTACAGGAACTCCTGCCCTTTTCATGCACGCCGCTGATGCCATTCACGGAGACCTCGGAATGGTACAGAAAGAAGATGTGGTAATCTGCATCTCCAAAAGCGGAAACACTCCTGAAATCAAGGTACTCGTACCGCTTATCAAAAGTTTCGGAAATACGCTCATCGCTATGGTGGGGAACACACAATCGTTCCTGGCACAACAGGCAGACCTTATACTCGACACTACCGTTGAACGTGAGGCCACCCCTAACAATCTCGCCCCTACCAGCAGCACTACCGCACAGCTTGTAATGGGCGACGCGCTGGCTGTAGCATTAATCGAATGCCGCGACTTTACGGCACGGGACTTTGCCCGCTATCATCCTGGCGGAGCTCTCGGAAAACAACTCTATCTCCGGGTGGATGACCTCTATCGTCAGAATGCCCGCACAATGGTGACTCCGGAGACCTCATTCCGCAATACGATTCTCGAAATATCTTCCCAGCGGCTCGGATGCACGGTTGTGGTGGAAAACAACCAGCCCGTGGGCATCATTACAGATGGCGACCTTCGCCGGCTGCTCAACGAAGGAACTTCGATTGACGACTGCCGTTCCACGACCGGGACTCTTACGGCAAAAGACATCATGACACGTAATCCGAAAACCATCATGGCATCCGAACTCGCCGTGAATGCGATGAACCTTATGCGGAACAACAACATCACACAACTTATCGTTACCGATGAAGCCGGGCAGTATCTCGGCGTGCTTCATCTCCACGACATCATCAGGGAAGGAATCATCTAATGGAACTCAGAACCGAAAACGTAGTAAAGATATATCGTTCGCGTACCGTAGTCAATAAGGTAAGCGTAAACGTGAAACAAGGCGAAATCGTAGGACTTCTCGGACCTAACGGAGCCGGGAAAACCACGACGTTCTATATGATTGTGGGCATCATCAAGCCTTTCAGCGGCAAGGTCTTTCTCGATGACCAGGAGATAACCTCCATGCCTATGTACCGCAGGGCACAGATGGGCGTAGGATACCTTGCCCAGGAAGCATCCGTATTCCGTCAGATGACCGTTGAAGACAATATCGCGAGCATTCTCCAGTTCCGCAAGGACCTTACCCCGCAGCAGCAGCACGAAAAGATGGAAAGCCTGCTTACCGAATTCGGATTGCAGAAGATCCGTCGCAGCAAAGGTATCCAGCTTTCGGGTGGAGAACGCCGCCGTACCGAGATTGCGCGTGCGCTGGCAAACGATCCCAAATTCCTGCTCCTCGATGAGCCTTTTGCCGGAGTGGACCCAATCGCCGTTCAGGATATCCAGGACATTGTTGCCCATTTGAAGGATCGCAACATCGGCATTCTGATTACCGACCATAATGTTCACGAAACACTTTCCATCACCGACCGGGCTTATCTGCTTTATGAAGGAAGTGTACTCCATACCGGCACACCGGAAGAAATGGCAGCCGACCCGGACGTGAAAGCGAAATACCTGGGACGCGATTTTGAACTTCGCCGCCACAGCAGCCGTCCGAAATTCACTTCCGAGGAAGATGCTCCCGAAGAGACATCGGCCGAAGAGTCCAAAACAGAAGAAGGGACACCCCTACCCGACTCCGGAAACTAACATTTTCAAACCCAAAAAGAGAGGCATTTCAGAACGGAATGCCTCTCTTTTTCTTTCACCGCACATTCGAATCTCGACAAATAAATCTTTATTCCGGAATGTTCCACGTGGAACATCGCAATTACATACTTATTAACAGCAAGTTACAGCGTTATCAACAGGATATTTTCAGAGGTTTCTTCTACTATTTAATAATACCCAACTCACGGGACATATCCAGCATTCTTACGATAGGCCGTTTTGCTTTCTCTATCAATTCGTTATCCATCAGGATTTCCGGCTGCTCGTTCTTCAGGCAGTCGTACAGTTTTTCAAGCGTATTCAGCTTCATATAACCGCAATCTGCGCAGCCGCGACCGCTGGGAACTACTATGAATTCCTTGTCGGGATTATTCTTGCGCATCTCATAGAGAATACCCGTTTCGGTTGCCACGATAAACTGTTTCGCCGGCTCTTTGGCAATATAATTGAGCATCGCCTTGGTCGAACCCACAAAATCGCTCACATTCAACAACTCACTATTGCATTCCGGATGCGCAATAACCTTGGCTTCAGGATATTGTTCACGGAGTTTCTGGACCGTGGCAGCTTTAAGGGCATTATGAACCGTACATACGCCGTCCCAAAGCAGCATATTTCTGCCCGTAACTTTATTGATATAACCGCCCAGATTCTTGTCGGGAGCGAATATAATCTTCTGATCCTCAGGCAAAGCGCGCACCAGTTTCTCGGCATTTCCGCTGGTACAGATCAAATCCGAAAGTGCCTTGACCTCGGCGCTACAATTGATATACGAAATCACTATATGATCCGGATGTTCCGCCTTGAAACGGGCCAGATCTTCCCCTTTGCATGATTCTGCCAGCGAGCAGCTTGCCGTCATATCGGGCAGCAGCACTTTCCGTCCGGGATTCAGAATCTTTGCCGTTTCAGCCATGAAATGAACCCCGCAGAACACGATAATATCGTTGTTGCAACGCTGAGCCTCCTGCGCAAGTGCCAGACTATCACCTATATAGTCCGACAACTCCTGAATCTCGTCTCTCTGGTAGTAATGGCCCAGTATCACTGCGTTTTTTTCTTTTTTCAAACGGATGATCTCATCCATCAAAGCTCTTTGTTCCATAAATAGGAGTAGTTGTAATTTTTTGCAAAGATACGAAAAATATTTCTTAATTCCCCAAATATTATAATATTTTTCAATCGCGGCCTCTAAATGCCGCTATATCTGGAGAATTAAGAAATATTATAGGCCTAATGAATCAAACAATAAAACTTATTTCTTTTTTAACTGAATATTGTAGTTTAATCCAATAGTTGGGACTATTTCATAGAAATCAACTAATAATATGCCAGCAGAAAAATCGAGATACTTGTAACTTAAACCTACTGATGGACCAAAAAAGCTATATGCCACACTACTATCTATACATACTCCACCTTTGAAATCTACAAATGGAGAAAATGGTTTGTCGGAAAAATAATAACGCGCATCAATTGCAGCCATTATTCTGCTATAATAATCACTAAAATCATATCCTCCTTCAATACCAACTGATAATTTTTCGCTCAAGTAATACTCAAATCCGACGGACACATTTGGTAACAGCCCTGCGCCTATACGAATGTCAAATCCAGGACCACGGCTAAAAGATGATTTTGTGAAGATTTTTGTGTTTTGCCAATCGCTGGCTGAAAAATTACCAGACAGCAATAAAAGAGAATCATTCTTCAGTAAAAGTTCTATATCCGATAAGCTGGCCTTACGGAATCCAGAATAATTGGCAGGATAACCACTAACTTTTACTTCGACTGTCTGATGATCTATTGCAACAATCTCATACACTGGCGCAACAATGATATCACAATTCAATTGCTTAGAAGCTTCTGTCAATGCTTCGGCTTTAAGTTCCTTTACTTTTCTTGAGTTAGGACCCAAATTGACGTCGGTCTGACTGAGTTTTTCATTGAATGTGCAAGTTGTTGTAGCTTTCTGATCTGACACATTAAGGTCTGATACAACTGGCATTACATGCGCACTCGTTTGAGGATCAACCGTCTTAATGGTACGTTCGCTGTAAGTTAAGCTTGTGCATGAGGCAAATGCCAGAACCAATACCAGCATTGACGCAGAGAGTGTAATTCTTACTTTTCTCATGTTATAATTCCCTTATACGTGGCGGGCGCAACTGTTTGATTATTTCGGCTCGGGAATAATGATGACAGATAATAAAAGAAAGTGGAGCCATCCATGTGCGACCTCACTTCAAACCGTTGGGCTTCGACTCCCAGTAATACTAAATAAGGTTGGTGAATTGCTCCACCGAGTTGTATCATAAAATGAGAATATTATGATTACATACAAGGTGAGCGATCATCATATTTATTTCAGCATTACTTTTGGTGAAAGTGTCGAAGTTTCACGGTTTAGGAATAAGGCTATAATGCGCTTTCTCAATAAATTATGTTGCCTGAACTCTCGGCAATAACTGAACAAAGATAGGAAGAATATTTGATTTGACAAAATATTTTTGAAATTATTCTCAAATTATATTGTTTTCTGGAGGAAATTTAACATTTTAACAGCGGGAATTTTAACATTTCGCAGCGGCGGAATTTTGCGCTGGATGTGCTTCCTGGAGGGCCGGAATATCCGACCCTGGTGGGTTATGCTACCTTTGAGTTAAAAATTGGGTAAAGATGTCCTTTCTCCGCCTTTTCTGCGCTTTTTCTCCGCTTTTTCTCCGCTCTTGGAGCGTAGAAAAGACGCAGAAAACACGAAGATACCTCGGAGATAACTGCTCCTTACTATGGAAAAATGGAGAAAATTAGATGGATTTTTCGCTTTCCGATGATGGCGGTTTCTAAAAGCGGAAAGACTGTGAAATTTCAGACGGAAATTAAGAGTTGCAAGACAAAAATTTTAACATTTCATTTTTCTCTGAAAATGCCTGGAAAGTACGGATATGAATAAAATTGAACGTTTTCGATAACCAAATTTGTTCATGAGCGTAAGCTATGAATTTGACCCGGTGGGACAAAGACCAAATTTGTTCATGAGCACCACAAGTAAAATTAAATAAAGCGAATAAGCCGAGCGCAGAAAACGACTCTTGAAAAGGAACTATAAGATCTGTTTTCTATCTTTTCTGTATGAATTTCTCTGCCTCGTGTAATTGGTTCTACCAATAAAAAAAATAATTATCTTTTAATTTTAATGTATTTTTTCTTTTTTTTAGTGTGTTGATATGGTTGATAACTTTTTCAGTGGGGGAAACTGGATTTATTTATCAAAAGTTATCACTTGTTTTTCATGGTTTAATTTATTGTGGATTAATATTTTGATGAGTTATCAACATTATGTTCGGATGATTGTTCACTGGTTTTTTGTGGAAAAATTTTCGGGGCTGTTTTTGTTGAAAAACGGGCTGAAACGGGTAGGAATCTGTGGAATTTGGACTCATAATTTGTGAGGTTTTCCACATGGATTTTTATCAACAGGGCTATCCACAGTCTGTTTTCAAATTATCAACACTTGGGATGTTGATAATTTGGTAAATGGTTTATTCTATGGATTTTATGCGTTATTGTTCGCAAGTTGTGCATAAGTTTATATTCTTTTGTATGAGTATGTTATATTTTTTTCGTAATTTTGCATTCATAATATTTATCAACAATCGTGAAAATGAAAGAAATTATTCCTATGGCGTCCGACCATGCCGGATATGAATTGAAACTGAAGGTCAAGAAGCTTCTTGAGGACAAAGGTTTTGAGGTAATTGACTATGGTACAAACAGTACCGAGTCATGTGACTATCCTGATTTCGCGCATCAGGTGGGTCGTGTAATCAATAATGGAACATACGCCCGCGGTATTGTTATCTGCGGCTCCGGCGAAGGTGTGAGCATGACCGTAAACAAGTATCCTAACGTGAGATGCGGTCTCTGCTGGGAGAAGGAAATTGCGCATCTGGTGCGTCAGCATAATAATGCCAATGTGCTGGCCATGCCTGCCCGTTTTATTTCCGAGGAACTGGCGTTTGAGATTGTAAATGAATTCTTTACTACCGAATTTGAAGGCGGACGCCATATCCGCCGTGTGGAAAAAATCAGTCAGCTCCTCAAATAGCAGTCTTTCCTGCGGACTTTATTTAGCGGACATATAACAAGTTATGGAAAATCAGGATTATAGGACCCTTTTTACCTGTATTGACAATACGACCCTCTCCCCTCTCGACACGCAGCGGTCGGTAAGGCAATTTTGTGAGAATACGCTCAAGATGCAGGATTTGTCGCGGGGAATTGCGCCGGTTGCGGCGGTATGTGTATATCCAAATTTTGTAGAAACTGCGCATAAGGTGCTGGAAAACAGCGGTATCAGGGTTGCTTCGGTAGCGGGCGCGTTTCCTTCCGGTCAGTCTCCCCTACCCCTCCGGCTGAAGGAGGCGGAATACGCGATTGAATCGGGGGCAGATGAGATTGATATGGTAATATCCCGCGGAGCATTCCTGGAAGGGGATTATGAGGCTGTGGCAGCAGAGATAGCGGCATTCCGGAAGGTCTGCAAGGAGAAGAAACTGAAAGTGATTCTCGAAACGGGAGAACTCCTCTCCCCTGTCCATATTGCGCGGGCGTCTGAGATTGCCATGGAGTCAGGAGCGGACTTCATAAAGACCTCTACGGGGAAAATCGCCGTAGGAGCCACCCTTGAAGCAGCCGAAATAATGCTTCAAAATGTGAAAAAATTTTACTTAAAAAGTGGTAAAATTGTAGGTTTTAAGGCCGCTGGAGGAATATCTACCCCCGCTCAGGCCTTGGAATATATGCATTTGGCAAAAAAAATAATGGGGAATGACTATATTAATAATCAATATTTTAGAATAGGAGCAAGCAGAATAACGGGAACGCTGTTTTCATTTTTAACAGAATAAATTATTAATAATCCGAAAATTTTTCGTTATTTTGCATTTTGTTTTTATTGAATAAAAGATGAAACCTCTTCAGAAAAAGTTAGCACAATACACAACTCCCCAGGAGGCAAAAGCTAAAGGAATCTATCCCTATTTTACCCCTATATCATCCGAGCAGAATACGGAAGTTCTTGTGAATGGGAAAAAAGTGTTGATGTTCGGTTCAAATTCTTATCTTGGTCTTACCAACCATCCAAAAATCAAAGAGGCAGCCAAGGCCGCCATCGATAAATACGGTTCAGGCTGTGCGGGTTCTCCGTTCCTCAACGGCACACTTGATATTCATATCCAGCTGCAGGACGAACTGGCAGAATTTCTGGGCAAGGATGGCGTGATGCTGTTTTCAGCCGGTTTCCAGGCAAACTCGGGTGTGATTCCCTGTGTTACTGGACGTAACGATTTTGTGATTTTCGATGAGCGCGACCATGCGTCTATCATGGAGGGTAAGCAGATTACGTTTGCAACCACTTACAAATATCGCCACAATAATCTTGAGGACCTTGAACGCGTACTCCAGAAATGTCCTGTTGAAGCTTCGAAACTTGTTGTAACTGACGGCGTTTTCAGCATGGAAGGCGATGTGGCAAAGATCCCGCAGATGGTGGATCTCTGTAATAAATATCAGGCAACTCTCATGGTGGACGAAGCTCATGGATTGGGTGTGTTCGGCCGTGAAGGTCGCGGAACCTGTGACCATTTCAACCAGTTGCCCAATGTGGAACTCGTGATGGGAACCTTCTCAAAATCACTTGCTTCCGTGGGCGGATTCATAGCTTCAGACAAGGAAACCATCAACTGGATGAAACATAATGTCCGTCCTTATATCTTTACGGCGTCCATCTCCCCTGCCTCAACGGCTTCAGTTTTGGCTGCGCTCCATATCATGCGCTCCGAGCCTGAACGCCAGCAGGCCCTTTGGGACATCACAAATTATGCTTTGAAATCGTTCAAAGACCTTGGTTTTGAGATAGGTAACACTGAAACTCCTATCATTCCACTCTTTGTCCGCGATAATGACAAGACTTTCCTGCTGACCCACATGCTTCTGGAACAGGGTATTTTTGTGACACCGGTAATCGCGCCGGCAGTTCCTTCAGAAGATACGCTGATACGTGTGGCACTCATGGCCACCCATACCCGCGAGCAGGTAGATTATGCAGTGGATCATATTTATAAAACATTCAAGCAATTAGAAATACTCTAAGCTATGGCAGAGATAATCATAAAGAAAGTTCAAAGCCGACAAGACATCAAACAATTCATTGCTTTCCAGATGAATCTCTTTAAGGATGCGCCGACGTATATCCCGCCGCTGATGAGGGATGAAATGGCACTCCTTACCAAGAAGAACCCTTCCCTCGAATATTGCGAATTTCAGATGTGGATGGCTTTCCGTGACGGGAAACCTGTAGGACGTGTGGCAGGTATCATCAATCCCCGCTCCAACGAGCGCTGGAACAAGAAAGCATGTCGTTTCGGATGGATGGACTTCATTGAAGATTATGATGTCTTTGTTGCCCTTATGAATACCGTTATAGCGTGGGGCAAATCAAAGGGAATGAATGAGATAGAAGGTCCTTTCGGATTTACCGACATGGATAAGGAATGTTGGGCAATAGATAATTTCGATGCCCGCCAGAATCTTTCTACACTATACAATCCGGAATATTATGTCCGCTTTGTTGAGCGTTTCGGAATGGAAATCAAGTGCCGCTGGCAGCAGAACAAAATGCCGGCCAATCAGCCGATTCCCGAAAAAGTGGCAAGAATCAATGGTCTGATTCTTGAAAAATACAACCTCAAACTGCTCAAATTCAAGAAGCGCAAAGAGGTGTATCCCTATGCCCGCAAATTCTTCTATACGTTGAATAACGCATTTCAGGATCTTTATGATTTCGTGCCTCTTACGGAGAAGGAAATAGATGTTTATATTAATGAATATTTTCCGTTCCTGAATCTGGAATTTGCAAATTTCGTCGTAGATCAGGACGACAATCTGGTGGCTTTCGGCTTGTCGATTCCCGATTTGAATGATGCCTATAAAAAGGCGAACGGTCATCTTTTCCCGTTCGGCTGGTATCATCTCCTGAAGGCACTTCATAAATTTGATACTATCGACTTGTTGCTCAATGGCGTACATCCAGAATGGCAGAAACGAGGGGTTCATTCCATCTATTATGCAGAGATGAATGCCGCCGCTATCCGTCATAATGTGCAATGGGCATACAGCAACCCTCAGATTATCGGTAATGAGGCCGTCAAGATATGGGGTAACCAGTATGAAGCAGAACCACTTATGACCCGTGCCGTTTTCGGCCAGACAATATAAGTTATAGTTGCATAAAAAAGAAACCCACCCGAAAAGGTGGGTTTTGTTTTTTGTAGAGTTTGCCTGATTTTCTCAGCTTTTATAGTAGCTCCGGAGTACTCCGACAAATTGATTTCCTGTAATGATCTTCTTCAGAAGAACAGAGGTACGCTGTTCCAGATTTGCTACTACATAGCGTAGTTTTGGCTTACGGCATTCTACAATCTTAAGTATGGTTTTTGCCAGAACTTCAGGTTTCAGGCCTCCATTTTCTTCGTTTTCGATGATTCCCAATGCAGTTTTGAACACGGGACCATAGTCAGGATCGTTGAGTGTAGTTTCTGAGTTTTTTCTTGAAGCTGTAAATCCCGTAGCAAAATCGCCAGGTTCTACCATAGAGACAGAGATGCCGAACCGGCTTACTTCGGCGCTCAGAGCCTCAGAAAAGCCCTCTATAGCGAATTTTGAGGCTGAGTAGAACCCTTGATAGGGTAAGCCCATAACGCCGCCGATAGAGCTGAAATTAATGATACGTCCGTTGCGTTGTTTTCTCATATATGGGAGCACAGTCTGGCAAAGATTAACGCATCCTCCGAAGTTGGTGCCCATCTGGAGGTCAATTTCTTCTTGTGTAGCAAGTTCGAGCGATCCTCCGATACCCATTCCGGCATTATTGATAAGGACATCAATATGGCCCTGTTCTTCAATAATTTTCATAACTCCCATTTGTACGGATTCTCGATTCCGCACATCCATGACAATCATTTTGATAGTGGGGTGCTCGCTTGGTTTTCTGCTGGTTCCATATACGATATACCCTTTTTTCGCAAGCAGTTCTGCGGTGGATTTTCCGAATCCGGAAGAAGCTCCTGTAATAAGAATAACTTTATCCATTATGAAGAAGAAATTTTTTGCAAAGATACACTCTTTTTTTTAATGAAGTAAAAAATATTGTTATTTCAAAATTTATTCGTATCTTTGCAAGTTAAATTTAGTATAATGGCTGAGAAAGAATCGATCATAGAAAGTTTGGATGCTTTTATCCGCAAGTACTATAAGAACTTGCTGATTAAAGGTATTTTATATTCTGTGGGATTGTTGGTTTCGATGTTTCTCATTGCCGTAGTATTGGAGCATTTTGGCTATTTCGGAACACTTATAAGAGGGGTAATATTTTGGGTATATGTGGCTGCGATGGTGGTAATTTTAGGGTGGTTTGTTGTACGTCCATTGCTAAAAATGCATAAATTCGGGAACAGAATTTCGTATGATGACGCAGCTCAGATCATCGGCGAACATTTTCCAGAGGTGAGTGATAAATTGTTGAATCTTCTTCAATTGCAGAGACAGTCCTACAATATTGATTCGGACTTGTTGGAGGCAAGTATCAGGCAAAAAACCAGCCAGTTAAGACCTATCCCCTTCCTGAATGCGATAGATTTGAAATCCAATAAGAAGTATCTGAAATATGCTTTGCCTCCTCTGGTATTGGTCGTCGCTTTTTTGATTATCAGCCCTTCGTTGGTTACGGAACCTTCAAAACGTATTATAAATTATAGTACTTATTATGAGAAGCCTGCCCCGTTTCATTTTGTAATAGAAAATGATACCCTTGAAGCCTTACAACAGGAAGATTATGAGCTGAAAGTTGCGATAACGGGAGAATCTATGCCGAATGAGGTTTTTATTGATGTAGAAGGCAACATTTATAAGATGAAGGCTATTGACAAATTGCATTATAGTTATGTTTTCAAGAACCTTCAAAAGTCGCGGAAGTTCGCCCTTTCCGCAGCAGATGTGACTTCTGAAACATACGAATTGGTGGTGCATCCCAAGCCGGCAATTCTCAATTTCCAAGTCGTGGTGAATTATCCGTCCTATATTGGAAGAGAGAATGAAACATTCTCAAACGAAGGAGATTTGACTTTGCCCGAGGGGGCTGTTGTGAAGTGGATCTTTCAGATGAAAGATGTGGATACGCTATATTTTGGAGATAATTCAATCTTTCCAGATGCAAACGGCAGGGCCTCTTATTCGATGAGAGTTATGAGTCCAATGTCGTATATGTTTTATGGGGTTAATCATTATACACAGATAATAGATACATTGGGTTATAATATTTCGGTAATAGAAGATGGTGTGCCGATGATTGCAGTTGTGGAAATGGAAGATTCCTTAGATCGTGACAGGCTTTTCTTTCATGGGCGAATTAAGGATGATTATGGATTTACCCGTTTGGAATTCAGGGTTGTGCGAAGCAATAAATCGGAAGGGTCTCCCAAAGATACAAGTATAACGAAAATCGGTATTACCAAGGAAACATCACAGGAGTTTTATTTTTCTGTAAATACAGAAGAATGGAATCTTATGCCAGGCGATGAGGTCCTGTATTATTTTGAGGTGTGGGATAATGATGGTATTCACGGCGCAAAGAGTTCAAAATCACAACAGTTTAAGCTTGAAATACCTACAGAAGAGGAGTTGGAACAGTTGTTGGATAAGAATACGAAGGAGGCTTATTCAAGTGCAGAAGGTTCTATGAGCGAATTAAAGAAACTCCAAGAGGAGATAAACGATATTATGCGCCGTCTGGTGGATAAAAAGGAGTTGAACTGGCAAGATAAGAAAGAACTTCAGGAGCTGGCAAAGAAGCAAGAGCAGGTGAAAGAAATGATGCAGCAAATGCAACAGCAGATTAATGAAAATAATCGTCTGGAGCAAAAGTATAAAGAACAGAATGAAAAGATTATAGAAAAGCAAAGGGAACTGGACCGTTTGTTTAATGAAGTGATGTCTGATGAGATGAAAGAGATGATGAAAGAGATTGATAAATTGCTTCAGGAATCGGACAAGAAAAAGGTTCAACAGGAACTTGAAAATCTGAAAATCAACAATGAAGAACTTGAAAAGCAGTTGGACCAGAATCTGGAGCTGATGAAACGCCTGGAAATGGAGAAAAAGGTGGAGGATGTGATTGCAAAGACGGAAAAACTGGCAGAAAAGCAGGATAAATTAGCTAAAGAAACAGCAAATTCCAAGCCAAAAGATAAAGCTGAGTTATTGGAAAAACAAGAACAATTAGCTTCAGAATTCCAAAATATTAAAAAGGATATTGAGGGAATTAAAAGAGAATATAAGGAAATAGATAAGGATATTGATTTTAAGGTAGATAAGTCTATTGAACAGTCTATTGAACAGCACCAAACCAATTCAGAACAAAAGATAAACAAAGGAAAAAACAAAGAGGCTTCTGAGGATCAAAATAAAGCATCTGAGGATATGGAACGTCTGGCTCAGCAGATGGAAGAGGCTCAGATGGAGATTGAGCAGTCGGATCTGGCAGAAGATGCAGAAATGGTTCGTCAGCTTCTGAAGAATCTGGTTCAGCTTTCGTTTAATCAGGAGGATCTTATCAATAGGGTGAATAATACATATATACAGGATCCTAAATATCAGCAGATTATTGTAGATCAGAATAAAATAAAGGAAGATTTTCGTAATGTTGAAGATTCTTTAAGGACTATGGCAAAACGTCAAATCGCTGTTGCTTCAAGTATTACGAATGAATTATCAGAGATAAACAGTAATCTAACAAAGTCTCTGCAAGGGTTATTGGATATGAATCAGTCGTTTTATGGAAATGCTAAGAATCCAGGTTCTGCACGTTCGATGCAGTATAGTATGACCTCGTTCAATAATCTTGCCTTGATATTAGCCGAATCTCTGGATAAGATGCAGAACCAGATGCGCCAAAACCAGCAAAAAAGCAATAAGAATTGTAAGAACAAAGGCATGAAAACCAAGAATAGTTGTTCTAATCCTGGTACGGGGAAGCCGTCTGCTAAGTCAATGAAACAAATGCAGCAGGAACTTAATAAACAGATGGAAGCCCTGAAAAAGCAACTTGAAAAAGAAGGCAAGAATATCCAAAGCGGAAGGAAAAGAATTGGGGAACAAGGCGCTGTAAGTGAGCAATTTGCAAGAATGGCCGCCCAACAAGAGATGATCCGTAGAATGATGCAGGAGTATGGTCAGGAGATGAAATCTATGGATGCTGGTAATAGTAAATTGGCTAAAGAGATTGATGAAATGATGCGCCAAATGGAACAGACAGAGACAGATCTGGTGAATAAGACAATTACTCAGCAAACAATCAAACGCCAACAGCAGATAATGACTCGCCTTTTACAGCACGAGAAAGCCGAGATGGAACGAGAAAAGGAACAACGTAGAGAGAGCCATGAGGCTCAGGATATTTATCAACCTACACCCTCAGACTTGGAAAAATTCCAGAAGTTACAAGAAAAGAATATTGATCTATTCCGGGTTGTCCCCCCTACCCTATCACCATATTATCGATCAAAAGTTGATGATTATTTCTTCAAACAATAATGAATGAGATATTGGGTGTTGAAAACATTTTGTTAAAAATAGTAAGAGTATCAATATTTTTTAGTATCTTTGTGCAGTTATTAATAAAATCACATTATCATGGAACATATTGTAATACAGTCGTCTATGGATAGTATTAGGCAGGTGGAAGCTTATATTTCTAATATATGTGATGAGTATCATGTAGGAAATTACTTTGCAACAATCTCGGTGGCTGTATTAAATGCTGTCAGCAATGCTATAATTCATGGTAATAAACTTGATATAAATAAGAAGGTACGTCTGTCTTGCGGGCATTCTCATGGTGGTATGTTTTTTGAAGTCGAGGATCAGGGCGACGGGTTTGATTATGATTGTTATGGTGATTTTCCGATGGAAGGTAAAGGTGAAGGGCTGTTCTTGATGAAGTCCTTAGCAGATAATGTTGAGTTTCTCAATAATGGTTCGTTGGTTCGGTTGGAATTTCAAATTGACGGTATATCGGCAACCGACTCTTTGGAACGTCGTTCCGTTATGGATAAGTTTTATGCTGCAAAATCTGTATTGGCTTAATATTATTGTAAGATGAAATATAGGCGAACAACACTATTGTTGGTCGCTTTTTTTTTAGAAGAATATGTTGACGAGAATGAGATAAGCAGAGCTACAGTACTATGTGAAACGAAATATTGATTGTATAATGTTAAATATTTTTGTAATTTATTGTGTAATATGTTGTGATGCAGTGTGATATGTGTAGTTGTAGCTGAACAAGTGTACGTAATTGAAATTTAATTTTAATGTATTTCTAATATGGCGATATATTTTAATATAGAGGATGTGGATCTTGAGTTGAAGAATGAAGAAAAAATTAAGAATTGGATAAAAGAAACCATATTTTCTGTTGGAAAGCAAGTAGGGAACATCTCTTATGTATTTTGTAGTGATGAGTATCTATTGAAAGTTAATATTCAATATCTGAATCATGATACATATACGGATATTATCACGTTTGATTATGTGAAAGGAAATTTGGTTTCCGGAGACATCTTGATAAGCTTAAACAGGGTAGAAGAAAATGCCAAGATTTTCAATGTTCCGTTTGAACATGAGCTTCACCGTGTGATAATCCATGGTATTCATCATCTTCTGGGTCAAGGTGACAAGACCGATGAAGAAGCGATTCAGATGCGAAATAAAGAGGCCGCATCCCTTTTATTTTGGGATGCAAAATAAGATGTTTCACGTGGAACAGACAATGTAACTATCATAGAACAAGGTATTAAGAACTTATTAATCGATGATTTGGGAACATTATGATGTTGTTGTAGTTGGGGGAGGACATGCTGGTGCTGAAGCCGCGGCTTCTTCCGCTACTATGGGCGCGAGGACGCTGCTTATAACCCAGATGGTGGAAACTATCTGTCAAATGTCGTGTAATCCTGCTATAGGAGGTGTGGCAAAAGGTCAAATAGTAAGAGAAATTGATGCACTTGGCGGATGGACGGGTATTGTGACAGATTGGTCGGCAATTCAATTTAGAATGCTTAACCGTTCAAAAGGACCAGCAATGTGGAGCCCTCGTGCACAGTGTGATAAAATGAAATTTTCATTAAACTGGCGCCATGTTTTGGAGAATATTCCCAATTTGAGTATATGGCAGGATGAGGTGGTTTCTGTGATTGTTGAGCATGGGTGTGTGTGTGGTGTTAAGACAAGGATGGGCGTTGAAATTCCTGCTGATGCTGTGATACTTACATCTGGCACGTTTCTGAATGGTAAAATTTATATCGGCGAAACTACATTCACTGGTGGCAGGATAGGGGAGAGGCCTGCAATTGGACTTTCAGACCAATTAAGAGATCTTGGCTTTGAGGTGGCTCAGTTGAAAACGGGAACGCCAGTCCGTGTTGATGGCAGAAGTATTGATTTTGATGTTTTGGATGTTCAGCCGGGTGATGAGAATCCTCAGAAATTTTCATTTTCCACACTTACAACTTCGTTATCAAAACAGCGCCCATGTCATCTTGCATATACAAATGAACGCACTCATGATATTCTTCGGACCGGGTTTGACCGTTCTCCAATGTTTACTGGCCGCATCCAAGGCCGAGGTCCCCGATATTGCCCTTCTATAGAAGATAAGATTGAACGTTTTGCTGGGAAAGACAGGCATCAGCTTTTTGTGGAACCGGAAGGCTGGGATACTCATTCTTATTATCTGAATGGCTTTTCGTCCTCATTGCCTATGGAAATTCAGCTGGAGGCGTTGCACTCTATAAAAGGATTCGAGAATGCTCGCATATTCAAGCCTGGATATGCCATAGAATATGATTATTTCCCTCCAACGCAGTTGAATTATACTTTAGAAACAAAACGAGTAGAAAATCTGTATTTCGCAGGACAGATAAATGGTACTACGGGCTACGAGGAGGCCGCTTGTCAAGGATTAATGGCTGGTATCAATGCAGCGCTTAAATTAAAGGGTATGCATTCTTTTGTTCTGAATAGAACCCAGGCTTATATTGGTGTATTGATTGACGATCTGGTGACGAAAGGAGTGGATGAACCGTACCGAATGTTTACCTCAAGAGCGGAATATCGTATTCTTCTCCGCCAGGATGACGCTGATGTCCGTTTGACGCCACTGGGACATGAGATCGGTTTGGCTTCAGATGAAAGGATGAATCGGGTGAAGGAGAAAGTTGAAAACACCGAACGTCTTGCCAATTTTATATCTGAGACACCTGTAACGCCTACAGAAGCTAACGGCCTGTTGGAATCATTACAGACACCTTCAATTCAACAGAAGGTAAAGTTGCTTAATCTGCTTCTCCGTCCGGAAGTTGACTTGTCGGATATTGTTGGGATATCACCTCTATTACAGGAGGTGATAGCTTCAGTTCCTGAGGGTATCAGAGATGAGGTTTGTGAATCAGCAGAGATATTATTGAAATACCAACGATATATTGAAAAAGAAAAAGATGTTGCTGGAAAGATTCTGAAATTCGAGAATATTCCATTAAAGGAGGATTTTGATTATTTCTCACTGCAGTCATTGTCATACGAGGCACGTGAGAAGCTGACAAAGATGAAACCGAAAACAATTGGTCAGGCTTCTCGTATTAGCGGAGTATCTCCGGCAGATGTTTCTGTCTTGATTATTTATATGACGCGGGTATAAACGGGCGGATATGAATACAAAAAAGGTGATGTTTCACGTGGAACATCACCTTTAATTTCTTAATATAAAGGTTCTTACGTTATGTTTAATAGATATCGTTTTGCATCAGGGCCCAGATTAAATAGCAGGTCCATGATGCTTAAATCGGGCTGAAATTGAAACTTTGTACTGAACACTTGTTCGTATTCGGGACATTTGTATGTAGTGCAAGTTTCTTTGACGGAGAACTGATATCTGTAGTCTTCCAGTATGGTTCCAGGCGTAGTGAATTCTGTAGAATGCGCACAGTCTAAGTTTATCTTGAGCTTTTGTAGTATGAATGTCTGTATGTCGTAATTCAAGTCAATCAGGCGGGTATATTGGGTCATGAGTATTTTTTCTATGCCATCCTTGTAGTATAGAAAGTACGGCGAAGAATTATATGCGGTTTCTATTGTTTTCCAATGTTGTATGTTCCAATTTTCGCGATAGCTGATTTCAATGTCTCGCGTTAAAGTGTGGTTCCCATTTGTCCGGACAACTGGTACAATAAGAGGCAGTTTCCCGTTTGCTGTGAGTATAATGGCTCTATTCCGATACGTTTGTTTCGGAAACGTATCCATCTGCTCTATGATTGGTTTCTCGTGATGTATGAGCTCTGCGTAGTACGATATTGGACCGAAGTATGCAGTTGCGAATAGTGCCATTTTATTTTCCGTAACTTACAGATAAAAGTTCATCATCTTCAAAGTAGAAATCGATGTTCCCTTCATTAAAGGATATTCTTCGTTCTCCCCAGTCTTCGTTCTCAATATCTTGTTCAAAATATTGATTCTTAATCATAAGTTGGCATAAGTCTTTCTCCCCAAGATCAAATATTTCTACGCCTAAGAGTGTACTGTCTTCGTTTGAAAGGTCTATGCAGGAAAGTACCGGGTTTTCTCCTTCAAAGAATAATGTGAGGTCTAATTCGTTATAGTGCAGTACAGTAGTGGTTTCGTCCGCAACATTGTCAATATTTTCAACTTCGTCTGCTTGTCCAAGTATTGAGACAACCTCTTCAACTGGCATATCGAATTTAATATCGCCAAACCCTTGGTGTATTTTTATTTCTAAGTCCATGATTTTTAATGTTTTAATGTTGTATTTATTGTGGTTCTTCTTTAATTCCCAGTGCGGAAATTTTGAACAAAGTTACATAGATTTTTTGGAGTTTCCAAATATTTTTTTCTTTTTTTTGTTTTTTCAATGGTTTTGGTACATCTGTGTTGATTCTCTTGAATTCGATAATTGTTGGTTTTTGATATGTGCGCTATACTATATATAAATAACCTGTGGGATGAATTAATATGTTGATGACTCATCTAAAGAAACGGATTTTCCCTGCTGTGATACAGTCATTTGTATGGGGTAACTCCCTTCTATCTTCTTTTTATCTCCATATTAACTTCTTTTTATCTCCTTTTCTAAGAATAAGAGATAGAAAAAAGATAAAGAGAAGATAAAAAGAAGATAGAAGGGAGTTACCGCGGAGCGGAGCAACCGCGCGCAGGTTCAAGCCAGCGAAACAAGCCCTCAGAGAAAGGGTCATTACTGTTGTTTTTTAGGGGACATCAACCGGGGCGACGGAGCCTTCGGCAACAACTGTGAGGATTTTTTTCTGCGTTGTGTGCAATAAAATGGTGATTTCTACGTACTAATAGTAAAAGAATGTAAAGGTATGGTAACTGTTAAGAACATAGACGGTGAGGTGCTGAAGGTTTTTGAAGACCTCGACACGCTGGCAGGAGCCGACTTGTCGTATGAGGAGCTGCCTTTTGCGGACTTCAGCGGAATGAATTTGACGGACACCGACTTTACAGGAGCTGACATCTTTATGGCTTGCCTTGATGACGCCATTCTTGACGGGACGATTTTCACGGATACCTATTTCGAAATTGTTACGAGTTATGGCGGTGGCGGACACCACGAACACATAAGAGGTTATTAAACAACAAATTTTTTTTGGCCCTAAGGCCTACGACTGTCCCCGGAATTGTTCGGGGACTTTTTTATTTTTGCCATAAAAATATGTAACTATAGATTACTTCCGCCAGCGGGTATATGAATATTCAACGTTTTCGACAGCCGAGTGCAGAGATGAATTTGACCCGGCAAAGACCTGCTTTCACTATGGCAAGGCAAGAAAACTGACCTTCCCGGGAGGTCATGAGCACCACAAGTAAAATTAAATAAAGCGAATAACGACTCTTGGAAAGGTAGGTTTATTTGCATTTTACCAGATGTAAATACTTTGAAATTTTACATAACAATGCAAAATATGATTTATTTTGTATCACAATTTGCTCAATGATATTCTAAAATTTTAGTTTTTTAATCTGTTGTCATTCAGATTTCTATATGTTGGTTGTGGTAAATTTTCTCAAAAAAGTTTTGTCGTTTCTCAAAAAAGTAGTACTTTTGCAAACTCATTTTAGAGAGAGTAGGACTAATTAGCTCAGCAGGTAGAGCACATCCCTTTTAAGGATGGGGTCCTGGGTTCGAGCCCCAGATTAGTCACAGATTTATTGTGGTTATCGACTAATTAGCTCAGCAGGTAGAGCACATCCCTTTTAAGGATGGGGTCCTGGGTTCGAGCCCCAGATTAGTCACAAAAATGCCGGAATCCATTTTCCGGCTTTTTTGTATCAATAATGCATAAGCGCGTATTATTTATATTCTGCGTTTTTATTATAGGGCTGGCAAGCCCTGAGGTTTCTTTTGCCCAGCATCAGTCACAGGAGCAGTTGGCTTCGCAATATTTTGCGAATGGAGAGTATGAACAGGCGGTTGAGCTATATGAGGCTATGTATAAGCGCAGTAGCAATAAATATTACTATCAGATGCTGTATCGTTCTTATTTGAAACTGAATCGCTTTAAGGATGCCGAACATCTGGTAAGTAAAAGAATGAAGCAGTTTCCGAAGGATTTGACTTTGTGGGTGGATATGGGTGATTTGCAAGTGGAAGAGGGGGAAACTAAAAAGGCAGAAAAGACATATCAGCAGGCTGTAGAGAAATTAGGAACTGATTCCAAGCAGCTTTCAGATCTGGCTATGGCTTTTGAGAATGCTTCCCGCCTGGATTATGCTGCAAAGGCATATCTTCAAGTTCGTCAGAATCTCAAGAGCCGGTATGCTTATGTGATGGAACTTGCCGGTGTGTATGGCAGGATGGGGGATTATGAGAAGATGGTGAGAGAGTATTTTGATTTTATGGATAATGCTCCGGGTAATATGGGGTCTGTCCAGATATCCCTTCAGCGGGCCCTGAATGAGGCATCTGACGCCCGTCTGGCGGATGGGTTGAGGAATACTCTGATTGAGCGGATCCAGGCTCATCCTGACAATCAGCAGTACCTTGAGATGATGATCTGGTTTTCGCTCCAGCAAAAAGATTTTGAATTTGCACTGACTCAGGCTAAGGCTGTTGATGCCCGTTTTCCCGATTTAGGGGCAGAGAAGATATTGAGAGTGTCGGATATCGCAATGTCCAATGGTGATTATTCGACTGCACAGCAAGGGTATGAATTGTTGGTCAGGAAAGGGGTTCAATCGAATCTGTATTATGAGGGAAGGGTAGGGGTATTAAAAGCGGAATTTGCCCAATTAAACCGGAATTATCCCCTTTCGCAGGCTCAAATCTCATCCATGGAGAAATCCTATCTTTCTGCTTTTGAAGAGTTGGGAAAGAATGAAAAAACCATCCCTTTGATGCGGAATTATGCAACAATTATGGCTTATTATTCCGATGATGTTCAAGCTGCAGCTGATATTCTGTATGACATTATAGAAATGCCACGGATAAAGAAAAGTATTGTGGATGAAACCAAATTGGAGTTAGGAGATGTTTTGCTTTTTGCGGGTGAGGTCTGGGATGCTTCTTTGTTGTATATGCAGGTCGAGAAAGATAATAAGAATGATATTATCGGTGCCCAGGCAAAGTTCAAGAATGCGAAGCTGTCCTATTACAATAATGATTTTCTCTGGGCGAAATCTCAGTTGGATGTTCTAAGAGCCTCTACGAGTAAGTTGATTGCCAATGATGCTATGGAATTATCATTGTTGATTAGCGACAATATGGAGGAGGATAGCACATTTGATATGTTAGAATATTATGCGTCTGCTGACTTGTTGCTATATCGCAATCAGTTGGATTCTGCATGGGCTGTATTGGATTTCATATCGCATCGCGCATTATCCCATCCTTTATTTGATGAGGTCTTGATGCAAAAGGCTAAAATCAGAATGAAACAAGGGCGTTATGAAGAGGCAGACACGCTATTGCAACAACTGATTGATTTCTACCCTTCTGATATTCTTGCTGATGATGCGCTGATGATGTTGGCGGAATTGAATGATACCCAACTTCATAATCTGGAACGAGCGTGTTCCTGTTATGAAAAATTAATTCTGGATTATCCTGTAAGTCTTTATGTGGATAGGGCAAGAAAACGTTATTATCAATTGAAAAATCAATTACATTGAAATATAAAGGAACAAATAAAATAAAATCTAATTCAGATGAAGTCAAGGCTAAGAAATATCTTGGCCAGCATTTCCTTACAGATGAAACCATTGCGAAAAGAATTGCTGATAGTCTGACTGGTGAAGTTTCTAATGTCCTGGAAATTGGTCCAGGTATGGGAGTACTCACTAAGTACCTGATAACAAAGCCTGAACTGAACTTTTGGGTAGTGGAGATTGATAGTGAATCAGTAGTCTATTTGCATGAGCATTATCCTGAATTAAACGTTATTGAAGGCGATTTCTTGAAATTGGACGTAAGTACTTTGTTCCATGATAGTTTTGCAGTAATAGGTAATTTCCCCTATAATATTTCATCACAGATTCTATTTAAGGTATTTGAAAGCCGGAATCAGGTGCCTGAAGTAGTCGGGATGTTCCAAAAAGAGGTGGCAGAAAGAGTCGTGGCAGGTCCGGGAAGCAAAGTCTATGGTATTTTGAGTGTCTTGTTATCAGCATATTACGATATGGAATATCTGTTTACTGTTCACGAGAATGTATTTAATCCTCCACCAAAGGTAAAATCGGCGGTTATTCGTTTGCGTAGAAATAATGTAAGTTCCTTGGAATGTGATGAGAAGCTCTTCGTTCAGGTTGTAAAGACTGGTTTTAACCAGCGTCGCAAAACTATGCGTAATGCCCTGAAACCATTAAATTTGGCTTTGGACATGATTCCAGAAGACCTTTTACAGAAACGAGCAGAACAATTGTCGGTTGCTGATTTTGTTTTGATAACCCAAAAACTTTCCGAAAAATGACCATTTTAGAATATATTGTATTGTCTATAGCCTTGGGTATCTCCTCATTGGTTGTTATAAGAGATAGCGCAGAAAAAAAACGTATCCGGCTGAGTAGAGGCCTTCTGGTGGCTTTGGTTGTGGCTATTGTCCAGACGGTTATGCTCGAACTTGGTATCCTTATAGGTAATCTTTTGCGGTTTGATATGCCAGACTATGATAATCTTATCTTTTTAGGCGTATTTTTGCTGGTTGCCATCCGTATGCTGGCTAAGGTTTTCCGTAGAAATAAAGAAACACCAGCTTTTGACATATCGCATTGGGGAACGATTTTCGCCCTTGCTGTGGCTGTAGGCATCAATATGCTTTTGATTGGAATAGGGGCAGGTTTCCGGGTCCTCTTTGAGACTGATTTATGGCGTTCTTCAATCCCGATGCTGGTAGTGTTGTTCGTTTTCTGCTATTGGGCTATCATGCTTGGTCGTCAGAAAGTTGATATACGCCCCAAAAGATGGTGTGCTTTGTCAGTCCTGATGCTGTTGGTTTTGGCTGTTTCCGGCGCATTTTTCTCGTAATATAAAGAATACGATAGTTATGTTGGTAAAAACCTATGGATGTGCAATTACTGGTATCGGCGCCACAATGGTGACCGTAGAGGTTAGTGTAGATTTAGGTGTGAATTTTTTGCTGGTAGGTCTTCCCGATAGTGCCGTAAAGGAGAGTCGTGAACGTATCAGTACTGCCATCAGTCAATATGGATATCATATTCCGGGAAAGAAGGTCGTAATCAATATGGCTCCAGCAGACATACGAAAAGAAGGCACAGCGTATGATCTTACTATTGCTCTCGGTATTCTGGCCGCTTCTGGTAATATAAAAGCTGATCTTCTGGAGCATTATGTTGTCATGGGCGAACTTTCTTTGGATGGAAGTCTCCGCCCAATCAAAGGGGCTTTGCCTATTGCCATAGAAGCTCGTCGCCAGAAGTTCAAGGGTATCATTCTTCCTTCCGATAACGCTCGTGAGGCTGCTATTGTAAATAATCTTGAGGTTTATGGGGCCGATAATATCAAGCAGGTAATTGATTTCCTGAATCAGGAAGGAACGCTTCCTTTAACGGAATATGATACTCGTGAGGAATTTTCCAGAAGTCTTTGCAACTACGAATATGATTTTTCTGATGTAAAGGGGCAGGAGACAGCCAAGAGGGCTTTGGAAATTGCAGCTGCTGGAGGTCATAATGTGATTATGATTGGCGCGCCGGGAAGTGGCAAGACTATGCTGGCCAAGAGAATGCCGTCCATTTTGCCTCCGCTTTCACTTGAAGAGTCTTTAGAGACCACACAGATACATTCTGTGGCAGGCAAGATGAAGAAAGAAGATGCTTTGATTGCCGTTCGTCCTTTCAGGGCTCCCCACCATACTGTTTCTGATGTTGCGCTTGTAGGCGGTGGTGTCAATCCTCAACCTGGGGAAATAAGTCTTGCTCATAATGGAGTGCTTTTTCTTGATGAGCTACCTGAGTTCAAACGTACTGTATTGGAGGTGCTCCGTCAGCCCATGGAGGACCGTAAAGTTACTGTTTCCCGTGCCAAGATGACGGTGGAATATCCTGCCAGTTTTATGTTGGTGGCGGCCATGAATCCATGCCCTTGCGGGTATTATAATCATCCTACGATTCCTTGTACCTGCCCACCGGGTGCGGTTAAGAAATATATGAACCGCGTGTCAGGTCCTTTAATGGACCGTATCGACATTCATCTTGAGGTTGTTCCGGTACCTTTCAAGGATCTTTCCAACCTCCAGCCTGGCGAACCGAGTGCGGCTATTCGTGAACGGGTCATCAAGGCCCGGAAGATTCAGGAAGATCGTTACAAAGATTATCCGGGAATTCATTGCAACGCTCAGATGACCACAAAACTGCTCCGTCAGTATTGTGTGATTGATGAGGATGGCTCCTCATTGATGAAAAAGGCCATGGAGCGTCTTGGGCTTTCGGCACGAGCCTACGATCGCATTCTCAAAGTTGCGCGTACCATTGCTGATTTAGAGGGCTCGGAGCGCATTCACACGGCGCATCTTTCCGAAGCCATCAACTATCGCAGTCTTGACCGCGATAGTTGGGGTGCTTGATTTTAGGGATTTCTTGTATTTAGAAGATAAGTTCTACGCCGAACGTGTGAGTTTTCGGTGCGTCGGTCGATTTCCGGAACTGAGGCAGCAGGTTGGTAAAATACCTGAATCCGTAATATCTTCCTAAGATGTTCATCGTCCAGCTCAAGCTGGCCTCCAGTTTTATGGGGTTGAGCAGAGATGTTTTCTCCGTTTGGCCTTTCCAGTTATAGTCCACGGTTGCGGTTCCAAAGCGTTCGCTAACAAGAAATGCCGGCGTAATATCAAATCCAATGGATTGACGGGTAGTGGCACTCTGGAAGGATATTCCCAAGGGTATCCCAATGTAGTGACCTAATATACTGTTATGTTTGCTGGGTATGGTATTGGTCATTGTAAGGTTTCCATCATCGTTTGTCGTTACCTGATTCCACAAATTCATGATGCAGAAGTCATATTGTACACCGGCGTTGATATCCCATTTTCTATTGAGTGGGAAATGTATTATTATAGGTACTCTTACGCCAACTCCGTTGTTGGAAAAGTATGGACTTTGCCTATAGGCATCGTTCCCAGTAAAGGTTGCTGTCAGATAGTATCCGAAAGAGACCGTGAGGGTACTGTTGCTGAGTTTTGTAGAATATGAGGTATCGAAGTGCGAGATTTTCAAACGCCGTATGGAATCGTACTGAACCAAAGGATCCTTTTCCGATACGTATTCTCCTTCGGGAATAAGTGGCGGATTCAGGTTGTTGTTTGGGGCAAAGTCCTCATATACAGTTATATCTGTCTCTATATAGGTGTTTATCTGCAGGTTTCCTTTGTTTGTAGAGATTATTCCTGAACCAGTAATGGTATCTATTTCCAAGGTTGAATATGGCTGTAGGCTGACCTTATTGAAAACATTGATTGCCCAATATCTTATACTCATCTTTGAATCGTTTTTGAGAATAAGTTTTGAGACTTTTGACGGCGGATTAAGCATGAAATAGTCAGCCGTCACGGTGGCATGGTTTTCCAGTATTATATTTTTAATTTGGTAGAAGGTACTCCTGATTTCTACTATGGTATTTTCAGGAAGGTAGCTGTTGTCCTTCAGTCTCAGCTCCTTGGAGTCATATTCTATAGGGGTGACACTCTGGGCTTTGGATGCCAGTTCCTCTGGAACGATGATGGAAATCGTGGTAGGAATGTTTTTTAATTCTTTGTCGCTTAAGGAGTCCCGTGGTTGGATGAATCTCACGTCCCAGCCGCGGCCGATATACAGACTATTGATTTTTTCGTTGATGGTCTGCTGTATTTCTACTTCTTGTGCTATGCCTTGCATCGAAAGCATCGCCAACATAATAATAACAAGTTTCTTCATGATTCTAAGGGTTTTATAAATTGATGGCCAGCAATATGTTTTCAGGATTTGTTTCGTATGGAATGCTCATAAAGTTATTGGCATCAGGATCTGTTCTTCTGGATCTTCTTCTGGAGTTTCCAGAGTTGCGGTTATAGGCAACCATAGTGTTTGTCTGTATTACTTTACGGGTAGGAGCCGTTTGTGGACTTTCCTGTTCTTCAATGGGTTCCTCGTATATGGATTCTATTTCAATCGGTTTTTCCAAAACGGGAGTGAAGGATGTCGTTTCTGGTTCCTGCGGATCTTCGTGAAGGTCCTGGCCCTCCGGTACAGACATCTGTTCCTTTGGTTGAAGTTGTGCTATATCTCTTGGAACATGATACTTAGCTTCGTTCCCCATTGTGATTTCCGCTGTTTTATCCGAAGAGATTATTTGTGGGTTTGTCATAATGGTATCGTTGTGCAGGGCGGCCGACAACGCAGGTTTCTGTGGCTCTTTCCCCGTCAGCACAATAATCAGCAGACAGGCCGCCACACTTATAGCCGAAGCCATCCAGGGCCACAGCTTGCGGGAAGGCTTCTCTTTTTCGCCTGCCAGCTGGTCAATCTGAGCCATAAGCTGCTTCTGGCGTCGGGCATTTCGCCCGTGTGCTGTCAGGGCATCCAGCATCTGCTGTAATTCGGTATCTGTCTGAGACTCTTTCATGCGTATTCTCCTTTCATTTTTCCATCATTTCTTTCAATGTTTTCAAGGCGCGGGATATTGTAGTGTAAAGGTTTGAGGAAGAGATGTGGAGTTCTTTAGTGATTTCTTCCGTACCTTTTTCCTCCTCGTAGCGTAGCAGTATTGCCTTTTGTTGTAGTTCAGGCAGTTGCTTGATCATTCCCATAGCCTTCTGGTAGCGTTCCTCCAGATCGTCGGAAGGCAGTTCGTACATTCTCAAAACCTCCTCGTCGATTTCCTGAGTCGGATGGAGTTTCCGTAACAGTGTGATACTATGGTTCTTTACGGTTGAAATACAGTAACCCTCAATCGAGGGCTGCTTTTCCAGTGTGTCCCGATGGTTCCAGAGGGCAATCATAGCCTCTTGCACAGCATCCTCAGCCATCGCGCCATCCTTCAGTATTGCTTCTGCCATCCGTTGCATCGCTGGTTGATAGGTAAGGATAATATGTTTGAACTTCTCGGTTTTCATCGGTTTTTCCGGACAACTTTCATTAAGTAAACGCAATTCCCCTCTCTTTTCTTACATCAAAAGTAAACTTTTCTTGAGAAGAGAGATGACTTTTAGGGTTTCTATGCAATATTTATATATCCAATCCGTTATTATTAAATATTCAGAAATTGTCTTATGAAGAAAGAATTCTTGATTTTCGTGGTCCTGCTGGCCGTGGTGATGGGGGCGCAGGCTCAGAATAATGAAAAGAAAGTCATTCCCCCATACTATGACTTGAAAATGTCTGCCATTAAGGCATACCAGAATCTGGACATTGAGACTGCCTATAGTATTCTTTGTATGATGGATTCTGTGTATGGCATCACCTCCAACGACTGTATATCGTTGATGTATCTGCTATATACCACACACATTTGCAACCCGGGCAGCGAGGCAGAGAAAACGGTCTTTTTCCGGGCAGCTGAAAGCAAATGGTTCGACATGAGATATCTGGATGAGGAAGCTGAAGTATTTAAGACCGATACGCTTGACTATTGGGATGAGATTGTGAATATGGTCTCTCCCCGCGGTTATCAGGATACGGTTTACCAGAACCGTCTGCTGGCGATGAAACGGGCCCGTTATGCGCCACATCAATTACAGTTCAACAGCCACTATGACCAGGATTCGCTGGCACTTGTGATAAAAGCGGTTGATTCCCTCAATTATATCGAGTTTAAGCAACTGATCGAGGAGCGGGGATTCCCTACGCTGACCAGAGTCGGTTCCCAATGTAATGACATGGCCACATATATCGTTCAGTTCATGCCTGACGAGTTTTTTGACGCATATCTCATACAGGCGTTGTCGGCAGCCGACAGCGGGGACTATAATCCTGAAGTAATTAAAGCCATGGCCGACAGCCGGGATTTGACCCGCAAGGATCTGAATGAGGCATACAGGAAGGACCTCAAGGCAATGTGTGATGAAGATCAGCGGTTGCGGTATCTGCTGGATGACATGTCCGCTTCCGAATCCGATAGCCTCTGGCGGGAGATACATCTCGTGGACTCCCTGAACATCAAGCATCTGGAAGAACTCATCGCCCAATATGGGTTTCCCACCTATCGCAACGTGGGTCATTCCGGGGTAAATCACGCCTCGCTCCTGGCGCAGCATGGCAACCCTGAGTTCCTTCACTGGTATCTCGAACAGGCCTTACCTGAAGCTGATAAAGGTGACTTCGACAAAACGTGGATTGCCTATATGACCGACCGCGACTTAACGCATAATGAAAAGCCGCAGCTGTATGGGACGCAGCTCCTGACCATTGACGACTTCACGGCTTTTGAACCGATAGCGGACATCCGTAACCTTAATGAGCGCAGAAACGAGATGGGGCTCGGGTCAATTGAACCCTATATGAAGAGTTATGAACTTACCGACCTGGTGATTCATCCCTATCTGGTTGATTACAACCAATACTTTATGCGCATCCGAATCGAAGGCGACACGCTCAAGGTAGCGGGGACCTGCTATTTCTCCTATAAATATAAAAGGAAGAATACCCTGTTGTTATCAAAGAACGTCAGGATAGAGTCCTTTGGCGAAGGAATCTACCGCCGGAAGGGGAAACGCATCAGACTGTCAGGCCATCCCGTTTCGATAAAGTTCTCCTATTCCATGCCTCTTGCCGACTGTCGTGCTGCCGACGGAACTATCGTGCTGCCGAGTGAGGACAACTGGTATCCTCATCGCAAAGGCGAACCTTTGACCGCGGATATCCGCATTGAATCCGACGGATACGGCTTCGCGGGAGAAAGCGCCTTGGAGCCTGTAAAGAATCTGCATCTCACCTTATTTCCTGTGAAAAATTGATGGATTGCCATGCCATGCCGTGCTGTCCGGGATCGTATGCCCCCCGATATGGGGAATCCGACACCCGTGGCAGGCAGGAAATGTTAAAATCCATGGGTGTTTTCCGTGTTTGAAAAGTTGCTGGAGTCTCTGGAACGGGGCTCCGGTTTCTTTAGGGTTTCTTTCCGGTATCTTTGGGGTGTCTCCCTCTTTTCTGCGCCTTTTCTGCGCTTTTTCTGCGCTTTTTCTGCGCTCTTAAAGCGTAGAAAGGGCGGAGAAAATACGGAGAAGTCCCGTAGAAAATTCAGATTTATCAGGGAAGAATCCGGTAGATGAAATGTTAAAATCGCTCCGATGTGCGGCGTACTGGATTTTTCTGATCAGTTGTTGAGCGGGTTTGCCGGAGTTTCATTTCACGAGTCTGGCGGCGGTATGGATGGCGGAATAGCCTGACGGGGAGTCCGATGCCATGTTTTTTCCGCAGAATAACACCGGAAGATAAAAAAATCTTGAGGTTGGATTTCTGTGAAAATGTCTGATATTGTGCGCATTGAGGTTTTGTGGGGAAATTCGGGGGATTTCGCAGAAAAACCCCGGATTATTGGTTGTACTTTTGCATCAGAAAAAAACCACAATTAAAATAAAAGAAAGGAGTTCATCATGAAAACGAACAAACTTATAATCGCAATCATCTTAGGATTGGTTCTTTGTATAGATCCAGCCATGGCACAGCGCGGTGGCGGTGGCGGCGGACGCAGCGGTGGCGGCAGCCACAGCAGCGCAAGTTCCTCCAGCCGTGGCGGCGGTTACAGCGGCGGCAGCCACAGCAGTTACAGTGGCGGCAGCAGCCGTAGCAGCAGTTCCTCTTACAGTGGCGGCAGTAGCAGCCGCAGCTCCAGCAGTTATAGCTCCAGTCGCAGCAGTTCCAGCTCAAGCAGCTATGGCAGCCACAGCTCCGGAAACTATACGCCAACCCACAACTCAACCCGCAGCGAGGGGTATAGCGGAAGCCGTTCTTCCAGCGGTTATTCCTCCTCCTCAAGCTCCTACGGAAGAAGTTCCGGTACCACCAGCGGCTACAGCCGTAGCAGCGCAAGAGGTCATCAGCCTTCTTCCTCAAGTCCGCGTTCCGTATCCTCAAGCAGAGGTACCATGGGCGGCAATGCAGGAGTACGCGGTGGCGCACCTGACGGTCGCAACAGCAGCATGGGTCCGAGAAACGGCGGCCCGGCAAACGACGGTCCTGTAAGCCAGTCTTCAGCAGGCGTAGGCGGCCGTGGCGGCGCAGGCTATGTCGGTGGAACTCCTCACTCAACCTATGCCCGCCCAGGTGTTTCTGGAGGCGTAATGCCACGCAGCTCAGTGCCTATCCATCCAGCTCCATACTTCTGGCACCCGGTTCACCACTGCATGATCCACTGCCACCCGGTATATTGGGACCCACTGCCACTCCGCTACTTCTACTACTATGGATTCTGGGATTACTGCTACAGCTACTGGTACGACTATCATCCAACCAACTTCGTGGTAGTGAAACAATATGTACACGAAAAGTATGATGTAGAAATGATTGCCTACGCAGTAAGTGGAGAGTATATGTACGCCCTCATAGAAGATCCTGACGGCCATACCTACCTCCAGGTATTCGACAAGAACGACAAGCTTCTGGCTGAACAGCAGGTGAACAAGAAATACTGCAAGATGGAAATCGATCGTGAGAACGGCGGATGCTGGATTATGAAGAAGCACGACAAAGACCCATTGCTCTTCTTCTACACTGACGGACAGCTGCTTATCTACGAGGCAGATTAACGGCTGGGAACCGGACCAATAAAGAAACATCTATTACATTGTCTGTATATTGACTCAAGGGTGGCATTCGCGCCACCCTTGAGTTTTTTGTGCCTTCGGGCAATAAATGGAGGCAAAACTGCGTTATAAAGAAAAATTCTTTTGTATGATGAAATCTTTACTGTTGATGATAAGTGCCCTTCTGATGATGGTCAGTTGTCATGGGGTCACGAAAGCCACTCCCGCAGAGGCTGTTGATACTATTCAGGCTGGAGTGCCGGTGCCCAGTCTCGATGATGATATTGCGCAGATGCTCCTGGTGGGATTCAGGGGTATGAGCCTTGACGATAACAACCATATAGTAAGAGATATACGTGATTATCATATCGGGGGAGTCATTCTGTTTGAATATGACGCTCCGTCGGGGAGGCACTACCGCAACATTATGACCCCTGCCCAGGTGAAGAAACTCTGTACCCAGTTGCAGGAGTTGCACTTTGACGCCCTCGGCAGCCGCGGAAATCCGCTGCTGATCAGTATAGACCAGGAAGGGGGAAGTGTGTGCCGGCTGAAGCGTCAGGCAGGCTTTGCTCCGCTGCCCTCGGCCCAGGCGATGGGGAAAGGGGGAATAGACTCGGTGCGCCATTATGCAGGAACTACGGCAGAGATGCTTGAAGAATTGGGAATAAACCTCAACTTTGCCCCGTGTGTAGATGTAAATGTGAACCCCAATTGCCCCATTATCGGCAAGTTGGGAAGAAGTTTCAGCAGTGAGGCATCAGAGGTGGCTGCTTTGGCGCAAGCCTGGATAGAAGTTTCTGACAGTATGGGAATCATCTCCTGTCCTAAGCATTTTCCCGGACACGGAAGTTCCAGCGGCGACAGCCATCAGGGACTGGTGGACGTGAGCCGAACCTGGAAAGCCTGTGAACTGGAGCCTTACAGGACGCTGATAGCAAGCGGGAAAGTGCGTATGATTATGACTACCCATGTGATTAACCGCCAGTTGGATGCCTCGGGTCTTCCTGCCACTTTATCGGAGAAGGTTCTTACAGGACTGCTGCGCGACAGTCTGGGCTTTGAAGGTGTGATTATTACCGACGATATGGGAATGGGGGCCATAGCAAATGAATATGGCTACAAAGAGGCGCTCTGGAGAGCCATTTCCGCGGGTGCGGACCTGCTATGTCTGGGTAACAACAGTGGAAAGTATAATCCTGAGATTGTACCTGAAACTATCGCGCTGATAAAGGAACTGGTGGCGGAAGGACGCTTGAGTGCCGGGCGGATACATGAATCGGCAGAAAGGGTGCGCGGATTGTGGGCAGACAAGCAATAATTATGTCTTTTTCTAATGAAAAAGAACCAGGAATAAAAAAAATTTGTGAGGAATAAAAAAAATATGTATCTTTGCAATTCGTAACCTAAATAAGCATAAATATGAATACTGGCTGGAACTGTTTCTTTTCGTTGCTGATAGCCCTCGTAGTAGGAGCTTTAAGCGCAAGATTACTTCATCTTGAAGGGTGGACCCCTTGGGTGGTAGGATTGGTAGTTTTCGTATTGTTTGTGATATTTTTCACAATAAATTCGATGCTCCGTCGCCGTAGAAAACGTCTGGAAGAGAAAGCTGAAAAGGAGAATGATGACTAACGGGACAGACTTGCTGCGGTTGAAGAAGAAGCTTGAGGCACTGGAGGAACTGCTGGTGGATCAGGCCGACGATGAGGCATACGTGGCAAGGGGTAACGGATTCTGTGATTCCAAGTATTCACCAGAGTTTCTGGAGGAACAGATAGCTCTTATCCAGCGCAGAATAAAAGAACTTGAGGGCTGATGGATTTGAATTCTAACATATTGCAGCGTGCGGTGGATGCTTTCGGGCTTTTGCCAGGTGTAGGAAAGCGGAGTGCTTTGCGATATGCGCTTCATCTGCTGAAAATGCCCGAAGGCGAGGCTTCAAGTATGATCGAGGCTTTGAGTCATCTCCGTAGCGATATTCATTATTGCCGTTATTGTCATGGGGTAAGTGATGCAGAGGTATGTCCTATCTGCAGCAGTCCCAAGCGTCAGCAGCATATCGTATGCGTAGTGGAAAATATCCAGGATGTGATGGCAATTGAGAATACCCAGCAATATAGAGGGCTATATCATGTGCTGGGAGGGGTGATTTCGCCTATCGACGGTATCGGAATCCATGACCTGAATATAGATTCGCTCCTGGAACGGGTGAAGAACGGAGATCCTTCCCCGGTGGAAGAGGTGATACTGGCACTCCCGACCACGATGGAAGGGGACACGACCAATTATTATCTCAGCCGGCAGCTGCAGCCTCTGGGAGTGAAAATTACCACCATTGCCCGCGGCATTGCGATAGGGGACAATCTGGAATTTGCCGACGAGATAACTTTGGGCCGCAGCATTACCAACCGAATACCATTTGACCGTTTGTCCTAAACATGAACAGGAAGAATGGCATAAAAACCGATAATTTAGTTTTATGAAAGAAATACATACTTTTGAGATTGTAGAACGTAAGCAGTTGGGCGAACATTATTTTGCGCTCGTCTTGCAGCATGAGGGGAAGATGATGGATATTGCCCCCGGACAGTTCGTAGAGGTGGAGGTTAAGGACTGCAGCAAAGTGATGTTGCGCCGTCCTATCTCTATTCACGACGTAGATAAGGAACATAACAGATTGACGCTCCTGATACAGATAGTGGGTAACGGAACCAGAAAACTTGCTACGCTGAAGGAGGGAGACCAGCTGAATCTGATTTATCCTCTTGGACATGGCTTTTCTGTTAAAGGGGAACGTCCTTTGCTGGTAGGTGGCGGCGCTGGAACGGCTCCGTTGCTGCATCTGGCAAAATGTTACAAGGAGAAAGGTGTCCGTCCTACCATTCTGCTTGGAGGCAGAACAAAGGAACTGATACCTGTAGTAGAACCTTTTGCGGAGTATGGCGAATTGCTGATTGCTACTGATGACGGCAGCATGGGAGAAAAAGGTATGGTGACCCAGCATAGCAGATTCGGTGCAGACTATGATCAGATATGCACCTGCGGTCCTACGCCTATGATGAAGGCTGTGGCCCGACATGCTAAAAGTCATGGAATCAGTTGTGAAGTGTCACTTGAAAATATGATGGCTTGTGGTATCGGTGCCTGCCTGTGCTGCGTTCAAGATACCAATGAAGGCCATAAATGTGTGTGCAAGGAAGGTCCGGTATTTGACATAAATCTGTTGGATGACTGGATGAAGTAAAACACTAATATCGCGGATATCATGAGTTTAGAAGTTAAGATACACAATCTGAAATTGAAGAATCCCGTTATGACGGCGAGCGGGACTTTTGGTTATGGGGAAGAATTTGCCGATTTTATTGATTTGAACCGTCTGGGTGGTATTGTGGTGAAAGGTACGACGGGGGAACGCCGGCAGGGCAATCCTTACCCGAGAATGGCAGAAACCCCTTCGGGAATGCTGAATGCCGTGGGTCTGCAGAATGTGGGTGTAGATACCTTCTGTGAGAAAGTATATGATAGAATCAAAGGTCTTGATACCAATATCATTGTGAATGTGAGTGGCAGCTCCATAGAAGAATACTGCAGAGTTGCGGAGAAAATTGATGAACTGGAACATATTCCCGCCATAGAACTCAACATTAGCTGCCCTAATGTGAAGAAAGGTGGTATGGGGTTTGGTACCAATCCCGATATGGCGGCACAAGTGGTGAGCGAGGTGAGGAAGGTTTACCATAAAACATTGATAGTAAAGCTTACGCCTAATGTGACCAGTATCGTGGATATCGCCAAAGCGGTAGAGCAGGCAGGTGCTGACAGCGTCTCCCTTATCAACACAATGTTGGGAATGGCAATTGATGTGGAACGCCAGAAGCCGGTGTTGAGCACAATAACAGGAGGTCTGAGTGGCCCTTGCGTAAAACCTGTTGCGGTAAGAATGGTATGGCAGGTATCCCATGCTGTTCAGATTCCGGTAGTAGGTCTGGGTGGAATTACCTGTGCATCGGATGCTTTAGAGTTCCTTATGGCAGGCGCGAAAGCGGTAGAAGTAGGTACTGCTAACTTTATGGATCCACAGGTGACGGTGAAGATCATCGAAGGGCTGGAGGATTACTGCAGACGCCATAGAATAAACGATATAAACGATATCATAGGCATAATCTGAACATGCTTTTAATAGCCGACAGCGGTTCTACGAAAACCCATTGGGAATTGTGGAATGGGGAGCAATGGCAAGGGCTGATAACAGAAGGTCTGAACCCATATTTTGTTTCCGATGAAGTTTTGGAGACCACCTTCAGAAAGGTGGTAGAGATGGTGCATACGGATGAAGCATTGGAAATCTGTTTCTATGGTGCTGGTTGTACGGGCGAGACGGCTAATAAAAGATTACGGCAATCCATGAACAAAATACTCAAACCCAGGAGTGTTGAGATAGAGAGCGATTTGCTGGCCGCTTGCCGGGCTACATGTGGAAACCATTCCGGCATAGTGGCAATTTTGGGGACGGGCAGCAATTCCTGTCAGTATGACGGGGAAAAGATTACCCGCAATATAGCGGCTCTGGGATATGCCTTAGGGTGCGATGAGGGTTCTGGAAATGCGATAGGACGCCAACTGCTGAAGAATTATTTCAGGGACCGGATGCCTCAGGAAATCAGCAGTCTTTTCCGTGAAAAGTATCCGATGGAAAGAACGGAATTCTTAGAACAGATATATCATCGTCCAAATCCTAACAGATATCTTGCGCAATTTGCCTGTTTTGCATACGAAAATATAGCAAACGGATGGATGAGAAATATGGTAGAAAAAGTAATGGAAGACTTTTTCAGAGAGCAGATTGACCAATATGATACACAACATGAGAGACTGAATATAGTAGGCAGTGTGGCAGTCGGATTTGAGCCTGTGCTGAGGACCTTGGCACAGCGTCACAATACGGAAATAGGAATGATCTGTAAGGAACCGATGGAAGGACTGAAAAAATATCATAAAAAATGTGAGTAATAAATACTAAAAACATATATTTCGCGTTATCATATATTGATAAAAATAGAAAATCTATTCAAAAATTAAACTAACCCAAGAAAATGGATCTATCAAACATCTTAGTAGTAGCCGGAAAACCGGATTTGAGCGAACTGGTAAGCCAGACGAAAGGCGGTGCCATTGTGATGAATCTTGTAACCAAACAGAGATACCCTGTTTTCAGAAATGACCGTATCAGTTCTTTAGGCGAAATACGCATCTATACCAATGAAGACGAAAGACCTTTGGTGGATGTAATGCAGGCAATATATGCAAAAGAAGAGGGCAAAGCTTTGGCATTTGACCCAAAGAAGGCATCCAATGCAGAGTTGTTTGCTTATTTTGGTGAAGTTCTGCCAGAGTATGACACTGAAAGAGTTCATGCTTCTGATGTGAAAAAGGTGCTGTACTGGTACAATGTCCTTTTGAATGCAGGCAAGCTGGAACCGGAAGAAGAAAAGACTGAAAATAACGAATAAAACTGTATTATGAAAAAGCTGATTTTCTCAATGGCCATGGTTGCACTTCTGGTTGGTGCGGTGTCATGCAATAAAGATAAAGAAAAAGAAGACCAGAGTAACTCCAAAGAAGGCATTTATGCTCCAGAAATGAAAATTGCCAGTATCTTGGACGAAGGCGATGTTGATGAAACATGGAATTGGGGAAGCAGCAAGCTGGCATCAATCGATGGTCGTGGGGTAACCACTACGTTCGACTATAATGGCAATAGAATGAGTGTTATCACACTATCCGAAGGTGGACAAAGCCAGCAGTTGAAATATACCTATGAAGAAGGTTGGATGACCAAACTGTCAATAATATCAGACAACAAGAATCTTCTTGTAGCTGATATTCGTCATAATGCCAATGATCAGATTAGCGGAATGAATGCTACGCTGAATGCAGACTATTTGATGGAACTGTTTGGAAGTCTCATGAGCGGTGCAAAGCGTCCTACACCCAAATTCCAGCTGACAAATCAGGACATACAGATGGAATATGTATGGGAGGGCGAAAACGTGAAACAGATGATTGTATCAGCCAACATTACTTCAACGATAAATGTAAACGATATTACATCCATCATTGACGAAGAAACCTTGGAATCTATCTTAGGTGACTATGCTGGTTTTCTTCCAATGCTGACTGGTGATTTTCCATTGGTGTTAAGCATTAAGGATACGCTCAGCTATACCTATGATAGCAAAAAGAATCCTTATTATATGATGCTGTCAGAAGGACCAATGGCAAAGAGCCTGTCCATTAACAATCCTTTGACGGAGCACAATAGTGGTGTGGTTGATTTTAACCTTTCCGTCACTATCCCTATTTTGAATATTGAACTTCCTCTCAGCCAGAGTGTCCCTATTTCATTTGATAACAGTTGGGCTTACAACTATAATGAGAAAGGGTTCCCAACATGTATCATAGAGAGCGAAGGTGCGGCAAAAGATATTCGTTACATAGAATAATGGAAACTGTATCCCCGGTAGGGGCTAATGACGTTATCCACCAAATAAAAGAGTTATGCTATACACAGAAAAAGATCAGAAATACAAGAGATATACCGTTACCACGGCACTTCCATACGCAAACGGGCCTGTACATATAGGACATCTGGCAGGAGTTTATGTGCCAGCTGATATATATGCTCGTTATTTGAGAAGCCAGGGAGAAGATGTGGCTTTTATCGGAGGTAGTGATGAACATGGTGTGCCAATTACCATAAAAGCCCGCAGAGAAGGTGTTACTCCTCAGGATATCGTTGATCGCTATCATGGCATCATCAAAGATTCCATGAAAGAGTTCGGCGTAAATTTTGACATTTACAGCCGTACCAGTTGCGAAGAACATGCCAAGACGGCTTCGGCGTATTTTAAGAAGCTCTATGATGAAGGTAAATTCATAGAAAAAGTAAGTCAGCAGTTGTATGATGAGGAAGCTCATCAGTTTCTGGCAGACAGATATGTAACAGGTACGTGTCCTAAATGTGGGAACGAACATGCGTATGGCGACCAGTGCGAGGCATGTGGAAGTTCATTGAACGCTACCGATCTGATTAACCCGAAATCAGCCTTGAGTGGAAGCAAGCCTGTGATGAAGGAAACCAAACATTGGTTTCTACCTTTGGATCAGGACGAACCTTGGCTGAGAGAATGGATTCTGGAGCAACATAAAGACTGGAAAACTAACGTATATGGACAATGTAAGTCCTGGATTGATGCAGGTTTACAGCCAAGAGCCGTGACGAGAGATTTGGATTGGGGTGTGAAAGTTCCGGTAGAGGGAGCCGACGGGAAAGTGCTTTATGTATGGTTTGATGCGCCTATAGGATATATATCGTTTACCAAACAGCTGAAAGGCGATGATTGGGAAAAATGGTGGAAGAGTGAAGATACCAAACTGGTTCATTTTATCGGCAAGGACAATATAGTATTCCATTGCATTATATTCCCCAGTATGCTGAAAGCTGACGGCAGTTATATCCTGCCTGAGAACGTTCCTGCAAATGAGTTTCTGAATCTTGAAGGTGATAAGATCAGCACTTCAAGAAACTGGGCTGTATGGCTGCATGAGTATCTTAAAGATTTCCCGGGGAAACAGGATGTTTTGAGATATACTTTATGCAGTAATGCGCCTGAAACCAAGGATAATGATTTCTCATGGAAAGATTTTCAACTCAAGAACAACAGTGAGTTGGTGGCTATCCTGGGAAACTTTGTAAATCGTACCCTTGTGCTGACGCATAAATTCTTTGAAGGGAAAGTTCCTGCTTTAGGGTCTTTGACAGAACTTGATCAACAGGTGCTGGCTGAGATGAAGGAATACCCTGAAAAGATAGGCCGTTCAATTGAAACCTATCGTTTCAGAGAGGCTTTGTCTGAGATGATGAATCTGGCACGTCTGGGCAACAAATATCTGACAGAAACGGAACCTTGGAAACTTATCAAGACTGATCCGGTGCGTACGGCAACGGTGATGAATATCAATCTTCAGATTTGTGCTAATTTAGCTATCTTGTGTGAACCTTTCCTGCCATTCAGTGCTGAGAAATTGAGGAAGATGCTCAATATTGAACAGTTAGGTTGGAGAGAAGCAGGTGGAATGTTGCTGGAAGAAGGTAAACAACTGGAAGCAGCCGAAATCATGTTTGAAAAAATTGAAGATGCTGCTATTGAGGCACAGTTAAACCGTTTGGCAGAGATTAAGAAACAGAATGAACTGAATGCCTGGAGTCCTAAAGAGGTGAAACCTATCGTAAGTTTTGATGATTTTGGCAAACTTGATATCCGTGTGGGAACTGTTGTAGAATGCACCAAGGTTCCTAAGGCCGATAAACTGCTTCAATTCAAGATTGATGAAGGAACAGGAACGCCGCGTACGATTTTGAGTGGCATTGCAAAGTACTATCCAGAACCGGAAAAGCTGGTGGGAATGCAGGTCTGCTTTATTGCAAACTTCGCTCCCAAGAAATTAAAAGGCATAGATAGCAATGGTATGATTCTGAGTGCTGAAGACCGTGATGGTCGTCTGGTACTTATTACTCCAAGCCAGAAAGTGGCCGAAGGTTGTAATGTAGGATAAAAACAAATAAAAATTAATATATTATGGAAATTCTAAGCAATAGAATCTTAAACATGGCAGAGTCTGAGACTTTAGCTATGACAGCAAAAGCACGTGAATTAAAAGCAGAAGGCAAAGATGTTATCAGCTTATCAATCGGAGAACCTGATTTCAATACTCCAGAGGTGGTAAAAGAGGCTGCAAAGAAGGCTATCGACGACAACTTTACCCATTATCCTCCTGTTCCTGGTTATGCAGATTTGAAAGAAGCTATCTGCTTGAAGCTGAAACGCGACAACAATTTGGATTTCACTCCTGATCAGATTGTTGTAAGTACTGGTGCAAAGCAGAGTATCTATCAGCTCGTACAGTGCCTTATCAACCCTGGTGATGAGGTTATTATTCCTACTCCATTCTGGGTATCTTATAAAGAAATTGTAAGAGTAGCAGAAGGTAAATGCGTTTATGTAAAGACTAAGATTGAGAATAACTTCAAGGTTACAGCAGAACAGCTCGAAGCCGCTATCACTCCTAAGACCAAACTTATCATGTTCAGCAGCCCAAGTAATCCTACGGGTATGCTTTATACTAAGGAAGAATTGCGCGCTATCGCTGATGTTGTTGCCCGCCATGAGAATATCTTTGTAATGGCTGACGAAATCTATGAACACATCAATTTTGTTGGTAAACACGAGAGTATTGCGCAGTTCCCAGAGATTAAGGAACGTGTAATCACCGTAAACGGTGTAGCTAAAGGCTTTGCTATGACTGGCTGGCGTATTGGTTATATTGCTGCAAACAAAACCATCGCAAAGGCTTGCAATAAACTCCAGGGTCAGGTAACCAGTGCAACCTGCTCTATCGCTCAGAAGGCTACTGTAGCAGCCATGATGATGGATCCAACCACCAGCAAGGATGTTATTGATATGAGAAATACTTTCCTCAAACGTCGTGATTTGGTATATCGTTTGCTCAACGAAATTCCTGATATCAAGGTTACCTTACCTCAAGGTGCATTCTATTTCTTCCCTGACGTAAGCGCATATTACGGAAAGAGTTTCAACGGCAAGAAGATTGAAAACTCTACCGATATGGCATTCTATTTGTTGAACGAAGCTAATGTTGCAACCGTTATGGGTTCTGCATTTGGTGATGATACTTGCATCCGTTTGAGTTATGCTACCAGCGAAGACCTCCTTATCGAAGCTCTGCGTCGTATTAAGGAAGCTCTTGCAAAACTTGCATAATTGCATCCTAAATAAACAAAAGGCCCTCTAAAGGTAGGGTCTTTTGTTTTATCTTGATAAAATAGCGGGCAAGCAAATGCTCATAAAAGAAAACTCTTTTTGATATCTTAACGTTGAAAATATGGCAAAAGAAATTAATGATGCTGACGCAATAAAGCAAGAAAAACAAAAAATCCTGCAAAGTGTATTGGATAAGATTGAGAAGAATTATGGTAAAGGGTCTATAATGAAACTGGGAGATCGTCCGGTAGAGTCTATAGACGTAGTGCCTACGGGTTCAATCAGTCTTGATAACGCATTGGGAGTAGGAGGATTCCCAAAAGGAAGAATTATTGAAATCTATGGCCCAGAATCATCAGGTAAGACTACTTTGGCCATACATGCAATAGCTGAATCTCAAAAGAAAGGAGGCATAGCTGCATTTATTGATGCGGAACATGCTTTTGATAGTTTTTACGCCCAGAAATTAGGAGTAAATGTGGATGACCTTCTTGTTTCCCAGCCAGATAATGGTGAGCAGGCATTGGAAATTGCAGACAACCTTATCCGTAGCGGCGCAATTGATATTATTGTGATTGACTCTGTGGCTGCGCTTACGCCGAAAACTGAAATCGAAGGTGAGATGGGTGAGTCTAAGATGGGATTGCAGGCTCGACTGATGAGCCAGGCCCTCCGTAAACTTACAGCAACAATCAGTAAGACCAACTGCTGTTGTATCTTCATCAATCAGTTACGCGAGAAGATTGGAGTTATGTTTGGGAATCCTGAGACCACGACAGGCGGTAATGCTTTGAAATTCTATAGCTCTGTCCGCATTGATATCCGTCGTATTCAGGCTATCAAGGATGGTGATCAGAATACGGGTAACCGCGTGAAGGTAAAGATAGTAAAGAATAAGGTGGCACCTCCATTCCGTGTTTGTGAGTTCGATCTTATGTTCGGTGAGGGTATCTCAAAGATTGGAGAGATTATTGACCTCGGTGTTGAACTGAATGTTATCAAGAAGAGTGGTTCATGGTTCAGTTACAATGATAGTCGTCTGGCTCAAGGAAGGGAAGGAGTCAAACAACTGCTGAAGGATAATCCTGAACTTTGTGATGAACTTGAAGCTCAGATTCGTGAAGCAATGAGAAATTCACAAGAATAAAACAATGTAGTTTATGAAAAAGACATTTTTGTTTCTTGCATTCGTTCTTGTGGCGGGAGTTGCTGTGTGTCAGAATGTGATAGGTAAAACTATCTATTATAATGACAGTACAAAATATCGTCCCTGGCATGGTTATGGATATGATGACAAGAGCTATTCTCTGAAAAATACCTATAGTACATTTTTCCTTGAAGGGCAGTTTATGACCAGTCGTACAGATGCAGCGTGCGGAGCAACGTTTGCCATAGTGCCTGAACGTATTGGAGGATACCTTACGGGCACGTTCAACAATTATGCCAGCTGGTGGTCGTTTGGCCCTGTGGTAAGGGTTACTGACTATTCGTTGGCGACGGATTTGCAGCTTTATGCCGGATTGGTACTCTCGGATGTTCCTTCTCCGTATGTCAATAATGTAGGCGGTGAGGTTGGAATCCGTATTGCCAGTTCAAAGGATTGGGCATTAGGAAACTGGTCGTTATGCAGTTTCTTGGCTGGGCTGAAGTTTATCAATAATTCGGTATTCTTCGCATTTGGTGCAAGTGTGCCGTTAAGTCTTGTCGTATCCCCGTTTGTCATTTTCTTTTAGAATGCTATATTCATACCATGTACGTCATTGATGAAGAAAGAGAAGAGATAGAGATACAGGCCAAATACGAGGAACTTGTAGAGGCTTGTAATAATATCAAGAAACTTACCGTTCAGGAGGAAGAGGATGTCTTCCGTGCTTTCTCTATTGCCAAGAATGCCCATGCGGGAACACGCCGCAAATCGGGAGAACCTTATATCTTCCATCCGCTTGCCGTGGCTATGATTGCCGTAAAGGAGGTCGGATTAGGTCCAATTGCCGTAGTTTGTGCTTTGCTTCATGATGTGGTAGAGGATACAGACATTACGCTGGATCAGATTCATGGCATTTTCGGCGAGCGGGTCGCTACTATTGTAGATGGAGTTACAAAGATAAGTGATATTCTTGAAACCCAGCAGGTGGCTTCTAAGCAGGCCGAGAATTATCGTAAGATTCTGCTCTCCATGTGCAATGATGCTTATGTGATTTTCCTGAAGTTGTGCGATCGTCTTCACAATATGCGTACATTGGGTTCCATGAAGGATACAAAGAAATTGGCCATATCCTCCGAAACCCAGTATCTATATATCCCACTTGCTCATCGGTTGGGTTTATATACCATTAAAACCGAACTTGAAGAATTGGTAATGAAATATACCAATCCTGAGATTTATGCTGAGATTGCTGCTAAGATTAATGTCAGCGCAGGTACTGAGGTACAACTCAAGGAATGTCTCACACAGCCTATCCGCGAGATGCTTGACCAGAATGGTTATAAATATACCATCAAAACGCGTATAAAGAGTGTGTTCTCTTGTTGGAAGAAGATGGAGAACAAGCATGTGGATTTTGATGAAATCTACGATTTATACGCCATGAGAATCATTCTTGATGTGCCTGTTGAGCATGAGAAGGAGGAATGCTTCAAGGTATATGCCCTTATATCGAAACAGTTTCCTCCAAATCCCAATCGTTTCCGCGATTGGATTACTACCCCTAAGAATAACGGCTACGAGTCCTTGCAGACTACGGTCATGACTCCGATCGGACGGTGGGTGGAAATCCAGATCAGAACTACTCGTATGGATACCATTGCCGAGAAGGGTATGGCGGCTCATTTCTTGTATAAGGAAGCCCACCCGGAAGAGCATATAGACAATAATCCGGTAGAGGAATGGTTGCAGCAGATTCGCAGTACCTTGGAAAATACCGATAAGAGTGCTTTGGATCTGGTGGAGGAGTTCAAGGAAAGTCTTTATACATCTGAAATCTATTTGTTTACCCCTAAGGGCGAAACGGTAAAGATGCCTGCCCATTCAAGTGTGCTGGACTTTGCGTTTGCCATTCATACAGAGTTGGGCCTTCATTGTATAGGAGCTAAGGTAAATGCCAAGGTGGTTCCTATGGGTTATATTCTTCATAGTGGAGAGCAGATACAGGTGCTTACCAGCAAGAAAGCCTATCCTACGGAAGACTGGGTAAAACATGCCCATACGCCCCGTTCCAGGGAACATATAAAAGATTTTCTTCGTGAGCACAAGAAAGGTTTCAAGGATGAAGGAGAACGGTTGTTGCAGCAATATGCTGAGGCGCTCTCACTCAAAAATGACCAGGCCACACTGGCTCGTATCAAGAGATTCTTCAATATCACGTCTATACACGACCTTTATTATCAGGTGGCTAACCATACTATCGGTGAGCAGGAACTTGCGCAATGTTTCGGTAAGGCTAAGACTGCCCCGAGTATGTTTTTCCTTGGACCGTATAAAAATATTTTTGATAAAGAGAGTGAAAACGAGTCCCAGCAGCCAGCCTCTTTGCCATCCTCTTTAAGTCAGCATCTTTCGCCATTCAATTTCCAGGTGGATAAAGATTTTGAGTCTTTTGATATCCAGCCGGCACCTTGCTGTAAGCCCGTTCAAGGGGATGCTGTGGTGGGTATAATGGATGAGGGTAAGATATATGTCCATCGTACCAATTGCAAGGTGGCTATGGATGAAATGGCAAACCACGAGAATAAAATTGTGCGTGCAAAATGGAAGGCTGGTGAAGATATCACATTTCTCTCAGGTATTGCCGTAACAGCAATCGATAAGAAAGGCCTTCTGCAAGAGCTTACGCAGGTCATTACGCAGGATATGAACCTCAATATGCGTGCCATCACTCTGGAGGCTTCCGAGGGCGTGATGCGGGGTATTATCATGTTGTATGTGCATAGTCTTGATAACCTTAATAAACTGATTGAAAGTATCCGTGCTATTGAAGGTGTTGATGAGGTAAGAAGAATATAATGCTATTCCTGATGATATGCGGATAATATACACTTCCTGTTTCCCTCCCAAAGGATATTGGGCCATCAATATCTGTGGTTTGATATTCGCAAGGAAGGAACATGGCAGGTTGAACGATAAAGCAAAGAATCACGAATTTATCCATACGCTTCAGCAGCGCGAGTTATTATATCTGTTTTTCTATCTTTTCTATTTTGCTGAATGGCTCTACGGGCTTATCAGGTTCCGTAATTGGACTAAAGCCTATTATCATATCAGTTTTGAGCGGGAAGCATACGCGATGGAATATGATCTGGATTACCCTTCTTATCGCAGATGTTATAGTTGGATTAAATACACAGGTAAAGCAAGACATAGCAGCAGATGATGGTCAATAAACATATTCTAAGAGGATTAAAGATTCTTTTGTGCCTTTTTGCGTTGGCAATAGTTGTCGGGGACAGCATCCAAAGCTATAATCAGTTCTTTTCTACCCCTATGGATGGCGATCTGCCTGGGGGCGTGGTCCCGGCGAAAGACGTAAAGCCTGTATTGTCTCATCCTTTGGGATTTTACGCCATAGCTCACCATGAGTATTATCCTAATCCCAATAGGTTTTTCTCCCATTGGTCGTTATATCACTATTTTAATGCTGCTGTACCGTGGCTGGGGCAGTATATGGATAAAACGGATGCCCTTTATGCGGCGTGCGCCTCGGCTAAATTAATCATGCAGCTTATGCTGCTTTGGCTTATGGCCGTAATGGCGTTTGGAAAGGCTGCCCCTTGGCATCATAAAACCTTGCTTGCTATGGCATTTGGATGTGTTTTCTTCCAAATGTACGGGTATCATCATCAGATGGCCATTATCGATCCTGCTGTCACGTATGATTTCTTTTATGCGCTTCCTTGTATATGGCTGATAATCTATTTTCTGCCGTACTGGTTGTCATACCGCCATGAGCGGACATTTCCCGTATGGCTCCATATTCTATGGTGGATATGGATTCCGGTGGTTACGTTGAGCGGTCCTTTGAATCCTGGCATTATTGCGACGATATGTGTTCTGCTGTTAATACGGCTGTTACGGGAAAAAAGAATGCCGTCCCGGCTGGAGTGGCTTACGTTTGCTCCTGTGGCTGCAGGGTCTGTTTATTCTTTGTTTCTGGGGTTGTATAATGTGATCAGTATGCGGGTTGATATGCCTTTGTGGGAACGTTACAAGGTGCTTCCGCAAGGGGTATGGAACATTCTGATGGAACGTCCGGCATGGCTTCTCCTGTTGGGTATTATGCTTGTAACCAGTCTCGTGTTATGGTGGAGACTTCCTCAAGTCTGGCACCGTTGGGGGAAGGAATTGCGTTGGATTGGGGCTTTCGCTCTCGTTTATCTGTTGCTGCTCCCTTTAGGCGGATATCGCGATTACCGGCCTTATATCGTTCGTTACGATACCATTCTTCCTGTTACGCTTTTAGTGGTTTACTGGATCATGGGTGCCGTGCTTGATCTGCTTTTTCATTCCAGGAGGTGGGGCTTCTGCTTCTCGGTACCGTATGTTCTTGCGATTATGATTTTCTTCCAGTTGGAAGATAAGGATGATCCGTTGTTGCTGATGAATAATGAGCAGGAACGCAGAGGTATTGTGCGGGTACAGAATTCCGACCAGGATATTGTCGAACTGGAGCATGACTGGAAAATTGCCACGTGGGGCCCGATTGCCTATTCTCAGGCTATATGGTCGGAACTTCCGGGACAGATGCTGTATCGTTTCGGTATCTGGGATTCTCCCAAAAAGTTCTACAATAAAAATGCGGAATAATTCAAGTCTTATTTTTTTGACTGGGCGGGCTTGATGAGCATCTGGCAGTTTTTGCAGTCGAATTGGAGCTGAAACAGGTTTTTGTTGTTTCTGAGGTATAGCGTGCCTTGATATTCCGGCGAGACTTCTTTATTTGCTTTGTGTTGCAGGCATTGATTGAGCTCGTATCTCAGGCAGTATTTTGTGGTCATCAGGGCTTTGCCTTCATAGTCGTGAGTCTCCTCAAGTCCATGTTCTAAGGCAGTTACGCCATGACGGCGATAGAATTGTTCGCTTTTCTGATTGATGATATTGGCGCGGTAATCAACGCGGGTCTCGAAATAGGGCTCTTCGTTAGGTTCAAAGTGGAAATCTTTGGGACGGGAATATGCTAACCGTTTTGTTTCCAGTTCCTTGGTTGCGGTTCTTCGTAATTCGTTGAGAACGGAACTCGGGATAAAATAAGGCTCTTTGCAGTTAGAGGTAATCTTTTGTGCGGTAAAGATGGTATCGCCTAACTTTCCGAGTTGTTTCTGAATCTGTTCGCCGGCGCGTTCTGGATTATTGGCAGGGGTTTTCTCGCATGGGATTTCTGCCGTTGCGGTACATCCGTCCTCATCGGTAAGTTGCAGGGATAAACCTTTGGAGGTCTCTGATAGTATGATATTTATCGCTATTTTTCTCTCTGAAGTTCTGCCCTGTAATGCCTTTTCAAAGGCGAAGTCGTTGTTTCTCCAAAGGTAGGTTCCGATTTGGAGTTGGGGCGCATGGTTCGGGTAGAGGGTATGACCTTGTACGCGATTGATGCTGAATCCGTTAAGTTCTCCGTCGTTTCCAAAAAAGCATAGCCCGTCACCCGCGGTGAATACTTCCTCACTTTTGATGGTGAAACTGTCATGAGTCAGACTGGTCACTTTCCCCACCATTTTCCCTATGGATTTCTGTGTGGCGTGTGAGGCAATGTGCTGGCGCTCACGCAGGAAATAATCTGTAAATCCACGGTTGAAGGTGCGTTCCAGATCGGGGGTAAAGAAGAATCTGGTCTTTCCGGAAGAGGCCGCCTTGCAGTCGGTTTTTCCTTCCATGATCTGGTCCAGACTCTGGCGGTAATATGCCGTTACATTCTTGACGTAACTGAGGTCCTTGAGCCGCCCCTCTATCTTGAAAGAGGAGATACCCGCATCAATCATGTTCTCAAGTTGTTGCGAGGCGTTGAAGTCCTTGAGCGAGAGCAGATGTTCTTTATGTTTCAGCAGAGCGCCATGTTCGTTGTAGAGGTCGTATGTTCCCCGGCAGGGCTGTCCGCATTGTCCCCGGTTTCCGCTTCGTTCGTTAAGATACTGGCTCATATAGCATTGCCCGCTGTAGCAGACACATAGGGCTCCTTGCACAAAGGCTTCCAGGTCCACCTGGGTGGCGGCCCGCATGGCGCACATGGTTTCGAGTGAGGTTTCGCGGGCGAGAATCACGCGGTTAAATCCTACTTTCTCCATGAATTTCACCCGTTCCACGGTGGCGTTGTGGGTTTGGGTGCTTGCGTGGAGTTCAATAGGGGGAAGGTCGCATTCCAGCAGTCCTAAGTCCTGCATAATCAACGCATCCACTCCCATATTGTATAGTTGGCGTATGAGTTTTACCGCCGGTTCAAGTTCATGGTCGAAAAGCAGCGTGTTAATGGTCACAAATACCTTACTACCATAGAGATGTGCATAGTTTACCAGCGCCTCCACATCTTCAATGCTGTTGGTAGCCCCGGCCCTTGCTCCAAATGCGGGAGCGCCGATATATACGGCATCAGCACCATGGTTTATGGCTTCTTGCCCTTGTGGCAGGTTTTTGGCAGGCGAAAGCAGTTCGAGGTATTTCATGATTTTTCTGTGACCTTTGTCTATGGTTTCTCTTCAATAACGGAAAAATCCGTTTTTTAGTGTATGGGGGAGTCGTTTTTTTGATGAGAAAAAGATTATATATGGGGCATGCGGTGCCGAGGTAACTGGCAATTTACTCCGTATCTGCTCCGAGTATTCTGCGCCTTTTCTCCGCTCCAAAAGCGCAGAAAAAGCGGAGAAAGAGCGGAGAAAAGGCGCAGAAAGCCCCTCCTTACCCACAAAATGCCCGAGAAAAAATTGAGGGGTGTGAGGGAGATTTTTCATGGGTGGAATTTTTATTTTCATATATGGGAAAATATGTGTATCTTTGCAGTTGGAATTGTGGGAAGGAAATGTGTGCCGGCCGTCAACGATAAATCTCAAATAAGATGAATACAAGCAAATTGATTTTCCCCGGGAAGGTATCTCCGTTAAGTACCTTAAATCGTATTCTGAATGGTCCTAAATACCATGGAATCAAGTTTTTTCTCCTTGTTGATGAGAACAGCTACAACAATTGTCTTCCCGAAATCCTGTCCCGCGTGACGGCTTTCCAGGAGGCTGAATTTCTGGAAGTTCCGATAGGGGAGGAGTGCAAGTCGCTGGAAATAGCGGCTCAGGTGTGGGGCGGTTTGCTTGAAAGCGGTGCCGATCGCAATACGGTTCTGGTGAATATCGGAGGCGGTTGCGTCTCAGATTTAGGCGGTTTTGTGGCTGCCGGATTCAAAAGGGGTATCCGCTACATTAATATTCCTACCACGCTCATCGGTATGGCCGATGCGGCCATAGGCGGGAAAACTGCGGTAAACGTGGAGGGTAACAAAAATCAGGTGGGATTTTTCCATGCTCCGGAAATCGTCTGCCTCAATCCCGATTTTCTGTCTTCCTTGCCCGACGAGGAGATGATTAACGGATTGTTTGAGGTAATCAAGACGATGGCGGTTTCTTCTCCCGAGATTTATACTTCGCTGATGAACGCGCTTATGGAGGGCAATGTGGACGTAAGCGATATGCTGGTGCGGGAATGTGCGATGGTGAAACATTCGGTGGTGAAGCAGGATCCTACAGATCTTGGAATCAGACATATACTCAATTTCGGCCATACCTTCGGCCATGCCATTGAGAGTTATGGAATGAAGTGTCATAAGCCTTTGCGCCATGGTGAGGCTGTGGGATTGGGAATGCTGTGCGCTATGTATCTTTCAACAAAGAAGTTAGGGCTTTCTGATGAGGTCTATTCCCAATATCGTGAAATCGTAAAGAAAATGGTAGAAATACCCAGATATTCCTTGAAGGACACGGAAGAACTTCTGGGCTATATGCGTCAGGACAAGAAGAATGCTGACGGACATATCCTCTGTGTGCTGCTGCAGGAGATAGGCGTACCTGTGATTGATATTATGGTGGATGAGAACGAGGTGCGTGATGCCTTGCTGAAACTTTAGAATCAGGCCTTTACCACAAGCTGTTCGGTTGTGCGGCTACGCTGTTCAAGCAGTATCTTGCGGCCGCCTACGATGCTGTCGATAATTTCCTGTGAGTAATAGCGTATGGTAATCAGCTGCAGCCCTTCGTTGTAGCGGATGCGGAAGTTGTTCTGGAGGAGTTTTCTGAGTTTGGGCAGGAGTACAGGATTGTTGTCGATACATACGGAGAAGCTCAGGGCTGAGTTCTGCATCATATTTATCTTGATGCCCAGCTGGGCGAAATATCCGAAGATAATCTGAAGATTGTCTTCTGCAATGAACGAGAAGTCTTTCGGAAGGATGGAGAGCAGTACCTGGTCGTTCTTGAAGATATAGAGCGGTGTCTGGGGAATGATATGGCGGCAGGGGCCGATGATGGAGCCCTCTGCTTCGGGTGTGATGAAGGACTTGATATGCAGTTCTATATTCTTGTTCTGTATAGGTTTTACCGTCTTGGGGTGAATTACCGAAGCACCATAGTAAGCCAGCTCAATGGCCTCATTGTATGGTATTTGCTGGATTTTGATTGTGTCTTTGAAGAATTTTGGGTCGGCATTCAGGAATCCGGGCACGTCTTTCCAGATGGTCATGCTTTCTGCATCAAGACAATAGGAGAGAATGGCGGCGGAATAGTCGGACCCTTCACGGCCTAACGTAGTGGTGGTCCCTTCAAGGGTTCCCGCGATAAAACCCTGAGTGATAACGAGTGGAATCTTGGGGAGAAACTGCGCATTCTGCTGGCTCCGGGTCCAATCTACACGCCCTTCACGGTAGTTGGTGTCGGTAGTGATGATCTTTCTCACATCTATCCATTCATTCTGTATGCCGATAGTGTTGAGATAGTGGCTGATTATGGTAGTGGATATAAGTTCTCCGAACGAAACCACCTGGTCATAATCGAAATTATAGTCGGTAGGCGGGAGCGATATCTTTTCTCTCAATTGCCCGAAGAGTGCTGATAGTATGGTAAATAGCTTGTGCTCCGGTTCGGGTATGAGTTCGTTTGCAATCTGAAGGTGGTAATCCACAAGTTCATTGTAGTATTGTTCCTGTTCTCCGGCAGTACTGACTCCGGGAACCATCTTCTCTAACTTGTTAGTGGTCTTTCCCATAGCGGAGATCACCACCACCATAGGGTCTCCGTAGTGTCTGCGGATGATGGAAGCCATATTCTGAACGGCAGCTGCACTATTGACAGAAGCACCTCCAAATTTGAAAACTCTCATAGCATAAATACTTTATATTGTTCTATGGTCGATTTATCTTGCCAGTTCACGGTCCATTTCCCGGCGGGTATCTTTCTCTTTGATACTCTCCCGCTTGTCGAAGAATTTCTTACCTTTTGCAAGATAGATCTGCAGTTTGGCAAGCCCTTGAGGATTGACATACAGCATGGTAGGAATGATGGTATAGCCGCGTTCCTTTATCCGGTTCTGGAGTTTGTGGAGTTCCTTGCGGTTGAGAAGCAGTTTCCGGTCGCGCTTAGCGGCATGGTTGAGATAGGAACCGAAGCGGTATTCCGAGATGTGCATCTCTTTTACCCACAGTTCGTTGCCTAAAAAAGCACAATAGGCATCCGAGAGGTTGGCTTTACCGTCGCGGATGGATTTGATCTCTGTCCCTGTAAGCACTAATCCTGCCTCAAATTCATCGATGAGGAAATACTCATGCTCCGCACGTTTGTTCTTGATTTCTATGATGTTCTTTTCTTCCATTATGCTCCTATAACGCAGAAGTTTTCTATTTATTGCGGGTGGGTTCTATAAATTCCACATATTACCTGTAATAATTTTTGATTTCATCAAATAGTGGCAGAATTTCTTCCAGTGTGGAGTAGGTAACGAGCGGAATACGGAATTGTTTGAAATTCACTATGTCGCGGAAATAGCCTCCGTATTGTTTCCGCATCTCAAAAATGGCGGTGTGTTCCCCTTTGAACTCGACTGAGGCTAACAGATGTTTCTTGCATATATCCACCCGTTCCTCGATGGATATTTCTCTTGGTTGCAGACCGTTAAGCATCCGGTGGGTCTGCTCGAAGATCCAGGGATTTCCGATAGCCCCTCTCCCTATCAGTATGCCATCCACTCCATAGCGGTTACGGGCTTCGAGTGCCTGTTCCGGGGTGGTGATGTCGCCGTTTCCGAAGATCGGGATGCTCATTCGGGGATTTCTTTTTACCTCTCCGATAAGGGTCCAGTCTGCCGAGCCTTTATACATCTGGGTTTTGGTTCTCCCATGGATGCTCAGGGCTGCAATTCCTACGTCCTGAAGCCGTTCTGCTACCTCCACGATAGGTTTGTCGCATTCTTCATAGCCGAGCCGGGTTTTTACGGTAACGGGCAGATGGGCATGGCGTACCAGTTCGGAGGTGATATGAATCATTTTGGGAATGTCTTTCAAAATACCCGAACCTGCCCCTCTTCCGGCCACCTTCTTTACGGGGCACCCCCAGTTGATATCAATAAAATCAGGCTTTTGTTCCTCTACAATTTCCAAACACTGAAGGAGTTCGCTTTCGTCCGCCCCAAAGATTTGGATTCCGATAGGATGTTGTCTGGAGGAGAATTTCATCTTGCGGTAACTCTTTTCCGCCTCACGGTTCAGCGCCTCCGATGCTATAAATTCTGTAATCAGCATATCTGCCCCGAATTCTTTGCATATCTCCCTGAAAGGAAGGTCTGTAACGTCGTCCATCGGAGAGAGCGCCAAAGGAAACTCGCCTATTTCTATATCAGATATTTTTACCACGTTTTACAATAAATTTGGAATTTCTGCGTATATATTTGCGAATGCAAAATTACGAAATTTATGGAAAAGCAACTAATTATTTCTTATACCGAGTATGATTCCATTGCTGGAATGCCCCTTGAAGATCAAGAGTTGATGCGTCATGCTATCGCAGCTTTAGACAATGCGTATGCTCCTTATTCTCAATTTCATGTGGGTGCTGCGCTACGGCTTGGAAATGGGAAAATCATCACAGGAAACAATCAGGAAAATTTAGCATATCCTTCGGGGCTTTGTGCTGAGCGGACAGCTATGTTTTCTGCCTCTTCGCAGTATCCAGATGCGTTTTTTGATGCTTTGGCTGTAGTAGGACGTAACCCACAGGGTCAGTTGGTGGCTGCTGCCCCTTGCGGAGCCTGCCGGCAGGTAATGGCTGAATACGAACAGCGACACCATCGTGCGATGAAAATATACACCTACCTCGAAGGGGGTAAAATCCGTAGATTTGATGGCGTAGAGAGTTTATTACCCTTCTCGTTTTCTGCTGAATTCTAAAAAAAAACACTGCAAAAAGTGTTGATAGACAATAGAATAGTTTTTCTCGTGAAGAAAATTTTCAAAAAAATTTCCTTACACTAAAATTTCTTCGTAATTTTGCAGTCTTAAATTTGTATTAAATAATATAATTTACATACCAAAAAAGGCGCATAGCGCTGACAACACAAAACTATAAAAAATGGGAATTATAGGAAGTATTAGAAAACATTCGTGGGTAGCTGTCCTCGTAGTAGGTATCGCTATCGTGGCATTCATTATTGGTGACTTGACCAAAAACCGCGGTGGAATCCCCGATATGGGCAAGATTAACAACACTACTATCACTGCACAGCACTTTAATGAATTAGTAGAAGAGATGGAAAACAACTACAAGGCTCAGCAGGGTCTTGCTCAGGTTCCATCCGAGGTAGAATATCAGATCCGTGAACAGGTATGGCAGAATCTGATGGAAGAAACCCTTACTGCAGTTGAATTTGAAAAATTAGGTTTGAGCGTAAGCCCTCGCGAAGTTAGCGACATGTTCAACGGTGAGTTTATCCATCCTTACCTCCGTCAGGTGTTCACCAACCCTCAGAATGGTCAGTATGACTATGAAAGAGTGAACTATTTCTCCAACAACTTTGACCAGCTTGACACCGCTACCCGTGAGCAGTGGGTTGAAATCGAGAAGTTCGTAAAGAAAGATCGTCTCTCTCAGAAATATGCTAACCTTATCAATGCCGGTTTCTATATGCCTAAGGCTCTGGCTGAACAGCGTGCTAAAATCAACGCTCAGGTTTCCAATGTTCGTGTAGCTATGGTTCCTTATCATAGCGTAAGCGATGAAGATGCAGTTCTGAGTGATGCAGATTACCAGAATTACTACAACAAGCATAAGAATGAATATCGTATGCGCGAAGAAGTTCGCGAACTTCAGTATATCGCTTTCCCGCTGGTTCCTACCGTTGAAGACCAGACCAAGATTGCAGAAGACGTACAGAAGACCTGGGAAGAATTCCAGACCATTACCGATGATGAAATCGCATTCTTCGTAAATGCTGAGTCCGATGCAAGTTACGATTCTACCTACAAGAAGGCAAGCGAGTTTGCTCCTATCGATTCTGTAGTTGCCCAGAGTGCAAAAGGTACTTTCATCGCACCTCGCGTAGCCGGTAACCAGTGGGTAATGGCTAAGGTTCTCGATGCTACTACCCGTCCTGACAGCCTCCGCGCAAGTTCCATCTGGATTTTCAACGACAAAGCCGGTATGGCAAGCGTAACCCGTAGCGATGATCAGGCAAAACAGCTGGCTGACAGCGTTGCCGCTCTCGTAAAAGCCAACAAGATTGCTTTTGAAGATGCAGTTGCACAGTATAGCGACGATCCTCAGAAGGAAAACAACAAGGGCGATATGCAGTGGCAGCTGGATGGCAACTTCGGTTTCCTGAATGAGGACATTGTAAATACCCCTGTAAATGGTGTGTTTGTTGTTCGTCACCCAAGTGAAGTCGGTTATTTCATCGTAAAGGTTACCGACAAGACTCCTGCACAGAAGAAATATCGCGTAGCACTCGTTACCCGCGACATCGTGCCAAGCGAAGTTACCGAACGTAATATCTACAACCAGGCCAACAAGTTCGCTGGCGACAACCGCACCTATGATGAATTGGTTGCTGCTGCACAGGAACAGAACCTCATGGTTCGTAACGGTATGGTGAACATGATGTCCAACAATCTCCCTGGTATCTCTAACGCTCGCAGCATCGTTCAGTGGGCATTCAACGAAGATTCCAAGGCTGGTATGGTTGCTGACCAGGTATTTGAAGCTGATGAGATGTGCATCGTTGTAGCTTTGAAGGAAGTCTATAAGGTGGGCTGCCCAACGCTTGACCAGCTCCGTGCTAACATCGAACAGCAGGTTCGCATCGAGAAGAAGGCCGAAGTGCTGATGGCTCGTGCCAACGAGGCAAAGCAGGCTGCTAACGATATCAATTCTATCGCAGTAAAACTTGCTACCAACGTGGATACTATCGAGAACGTTACTTACGCTGACTATTATTTCGACCGTTTCGGTATGGAGCCTAAGGTTCAGGCCGCTATCGCAGCCAACAAGGGCAACAATCTGATTGGACCTATCCAGGGCGCACAGGGCGTTTATATGGTTCAGGTGGATGCTACCTCCGAACAGCCTGTAGCCGATGTAGATGCGCTCCGTGCTTCCATGAGCCAGGCTAACGCTCAGAAGGTTCGCGGTATGGTTCAGGTTCTCAAGGACAAGGCCAAGATTATCGACCAGCGCAATAAATTCTTCTAAGATATATTGTAGAATCAATTAATAATAAAGGCGCAGCCACTGCGGCTGCGCTTTTTTTGAATAAATGAAGCTGAAACAGAAAATCCAATCTTTCAAGGCCCGGTGGAAACATTGGGGGCATCGTCTCAAAGAGCTTTCCCAGCCTATCAGCGATGTCATCAGGAACAAGCACCGTTTTGTCGTTATCGATAATGAAACCCTTAAAGAAAAACTCAGCTTCCAGTTGTCTGGCATCAATATTTTTGTAGCTGTAGGGGTCGGTATGATTGTGCTGATACTCCTCACTACGTTTCTTATTGCTTTTACCCCTCTCAGGGAGTATATCCCGGGCTACACCAACGAAGAGATGGTCGAGCAGTCCTATCGCAACGAGCAGGTCATAGATTCTCTTTCCCACGAATTGGAGAACCAGAACCGTATGCTCAACACCATCAAGGCTATCATACTGGATGAATCTATCAACGAGGAGAATATCCTCCCTCAGCAAGACAGTGTGATGCAGCCCAATCCCGTGCATTATGTCCACAGCCGGGCCGATTCTTTGTTGCGCCGTGAGGTGGAAACCAAGTTTAATTTCAAGTTATGAAGAGAATAGCTATCTTAGGTTCTACAGGTTCTATTGGGACACAGGCGCTCAATGTGATACGTCGCCATAAGGATATGTTTTCCGTTGAGGTGCTGTGTGCCGGGTCCAATGCGGATCTTCTGATCCGTCAGGCGCTGGAGTTCGAGCCCAATGCCGTAGTGATAGCCGACAGGCAGAAGTACCAGCAGGTCTTCGACGCACTTAATCCCAAGGATATAAAGGTGTTTGCAGGGGCAGAGTCCATGGCTGACCTCATGGAGATGGACACCATCGATATGGTACTCGCCTCTATTGTCGGATTTGCGGGTCTGAAACCCACGATGCGGGCTATAGAATATCATAAACCTATCGCTCTTGCGAACAAGGAAACCATGGTTGTAGCCGGCAGGATTGTTACCGAGGCAGCGCTTCGCAACCACGTTCCCATCCTTCCTGTCGATTCTGAGCATTCCGCCATCTTTCAGTGTCTTGTTGGGGAGACCCACAACAAGATAGACAAGATACTTCTTACCGCCTCAGGCGGGCCTTTTCTGGGCAGAGACCGGGAGTTTCTCTCCCATGTAACCCTCCAGGATGCCCTCAAGCATCCCAACTGGAGCATGGGCCGGAAGGTAACTATTGATTCCGCCAGTCTTATGAACAAAGGGCTGGAAGTTATTGAGGCCAAGTGGCTTTTCGGGGTAGAAGCCGATGATATCGAAATCGTCGTACATCCCCAGTCCGTCGTGCATTCCATGGTACAGTTCCAGGACGGCTCCGTAAAGGCACAGATGGGCGTTCCCACTATGGAAACTCCTATTCAGTATGCCTTCAGTTTTCCTGAGAGAATCGAGAGTTTTCTCCCCCGTTTTTCCTTTACAGACTACCCGCAGCTTACCTTCCTCAAGCCTGATACCGACACTTTCCGCTGTCCGTTACTTGCCTACGAAGCTATCCGCCGCGGGGGTAATATGCCCTGTATCATGAACGCCGCCAACGAGGTAGCTGTTCAGAAGTTCATCGATGGCGAACTCCGTTTCCTCGACATTGCTGATTTCGTGGAGCACTGCATGCAGTCCGCCTCATTTATACCGGATCCTACTTTGGATGATTTGTTGAATACTGACGCTGAAGTCAGAAAATCTATTTGATAATATGAAAGTTATAGCACTACTCCTCAGCCTTTCGCTTTTGGTTATCACACACGAACTCGGGCATCTCGGGTTTGCCAAGCTTTTCAAAACCCGTGTGCGCCGTTTTTACCTTTTCTTCAACCCCAAGTTCTCCATTTTCAAGGCCAAGAAGTTTGATGGCAAGTGGCATTTCCTTTTCTTCAACGCCGAAACTCCCAAGGAATGGGAAGAAAAGGACCCCGACAATACCATCTGGGGTCTTGGCTGGGTCCCGCTCGGAGGCTACTGCGATATAGCCGGAATGGTGGATGAAACCAAGTCTTCCGCAGATATGGAGTCTGAACCCCAGCCTTGGGAATACCGCTCCAAGAATCCCTGGCAGCGTCTGTGCATTATCAGCGGGGGCGTGCTGGTCAATTTCCTTTCTGCCCTCCTGATTTATACCTGCATTTTCGCCCATTGGGGACAGGATGAGCTTCCGCTCCGCAATGCGGCTTTAGGATATGATTATCATCAGATTCTGCTTGATGAAGGGTTCCAGAATGGCGATATTATCTATGCCATCGATGGTGAGAACCAGTATGATTTCCAGCAGGCACAGACCGCGTTGCTCCTCAACAATCCCCAGACTGTCACCGTACTCCGTCAGGTGGGCGATTCTTCCGCTCTGGTGGATATCCAGATGTCGCGCCAGCTCTACCAGCGCATCAACGAGCAGCAGCCTAAAGGGCTTATGGCTGTCCGCGTACCATTCGTTATCAAGGATTTCGTAGCCGGTTCTTTAGCCAAGAAAGCCGGTATGCTCCCCGGCGATAGTCTGGTCGCTATCAACGGCGTGCCTACGCTCTCTTTCGGCGAGTTTGCCCAGGAGATTGTAAACCATAAGAATAGCCCTGTCACGATTGATTTCTATCGTAACGGCGAGTTCTCCCAGATTACTTTCGAGCTGGCTTCGGACGGAAAGATTGGTGCTTTCTCGAAGAATTTCACCGAAATATACGAAGTCGTACATACCGATTATACCCTCTTCCAGGCCATCCCGGCAGGCATCAGGCATGGGTGCGAATATCTCGCCACTTACGTCAGCTCCTTCAAGATACTCTTCTCCAAGGGCGGGGCGCAGAATCTGGGTGGTTTCGGTACTTTGGGAAGCCTCTTCCCGAATACCTGGGACTGGTATAGTTTCTGGAATATTACGGCGATGCTGGCGGTAATTCTGGCATTCATGAATATTATCCCTATCCCAGGGCTTGACGGAGGCCATATCCTCTTTACCCTTTGGGAAATCATCACCCGCCGCAAACCCTCCGACAAGTTCCTCGACCGCGCCCAGACGGTAGGTATGGCATTCCTGCTGCTCCTTCTTGTGGTCGCCAACGGGAACGACCTCTGGCGCTGGATTCGCGGTATGTTTTAAGGTTATGATTACGTTCTGAGACTGTGAAAAAACTGGATCGTCTTATATTGAAATCGTTTCTCGGGCCCTTGGTGCTTACCTTCACCATCGCGGTCTTTGTGCTGCTCATGCAGTTCGTATGGAAGTATATAGATGATCTGGTGGGCAAGGGTCTGGAGTTCAAAGTTATCATGGAACTTCTGTTCTATGCTTCCGCCACCTTTGTCCCTATGGCGCTTCCGATATCGGTGCTTTTCGCCTCCATTATGACTATGGGTAATTTCGGCGAGAAATACGAGCTGGTTGCTATGAAAGCGGGGGGAATTTCTATCCGGAGAGTCATGATGCCCATGGCTTTTCTTGCCTTGATTCTCACGGGAGTAGCCTTCTATTTCGCCAATAACGTGATGCCCGTAGCCATGCTGAAATACCAGACGCTCCTTTATGATGTTACCCGCAAGAAACCCGCCCTCAATATCCGTCCCAGCGAGTATTATACCGACATCGACGGCTATGTGATCCGCATCAACCAGAAGGAGAGCAACGGGGAACTTCACGACATTATCGTTTATGACCATACGGGTGGGACTCACCAGAACAATGTGATAGTAGCGAAGTCGGGTTTCATGCAGACCAGTCCCGACAGTCAGTATCTGCTTTTTACCCTCCGGAACGGCTATTCCTATTCCGAGGAGTTCGAGGGCGAAAAGTTCTATACCCGCCCCTTGACTTCCATCCGTTTCGATGAGGAAATCCTTACTTTCGATATCTCTTCGTTCTCCTTTTCCAAGTCCGACGGGGAGTTTTTCCATGGGGGAAGCCAGATGCAGAATGTGTCGCAGCTCGACAGTACGATTACTGCCCTTGAGGAGGCGCGGGAACACCGCTATCAGGAATTTTCCGACAGCAAACGCGACAAGATGCGGGCTTTCATCTGTGTGCATAACGGGGGCATAACGCCACTCGATACAGTATATGATATCCAGGCTAAGTTTCAGTCTTACAGCGATGAACAGAAACGTCGGGTGAAGGAACAGGCGATGAATGTCTGCCGTCTTACCCTCGACGATATCCGCACCTATAACCAGATTCTCCAGTCGGATTCCGAGTATATCAACCGTCACTATGTGGAGTGGCAGCGTAAATATACCCTTTCGTTTGCCTGCCTGCTGATGTTCCTTATCGGGGCGCCTTTCGGCTCTATCGTCCGCAAGGGCGGACTGGGGGTTCCTCTGGTGGCTTCGGTGTTTTTCTTCGTGCTTTATTATGTGATAGGCATGATTGCGGAGAAGGCGGTCCGCGGGGGCGCGCTTCCGCCGGTGGGTATGTGGCTTTCGTCCTTTGTGTTCCTTCCCATAGGCATTCTGCTGACCCTTCAGGCGACTACCGATTCTGTGTTTTTCGATCCGGCGGTATGGCGGCATCGCTTCCGCAAGTGGTTCCATAAGGAGTAGCAAGGACGTTTTTCCGGGTTCTATTCGGGCGGTTTTCGGGTTCTTTCCGAGCGGTTTTCGGATGGTTTTCGGGCGGTTTTTCGGGGTGTTTTTTTGAGGTATCTCTCGGGTTTCTCTCTGGTATCTCCCTGGTAGGGCTGTGTCCGGGACGGCGGAAAATTCGTGTTTTATGCTACCTACATGGGAGATATATGGGAGATATATGGGAGTTACCCGGGGCCTGATTTGAGGGGATTCTGGGCTGTCCGGAGGGGAAAATAAGCACTTTTCGGGGACTCCTTCCCGGTTTCGGGAGCGTTTTCGGGGGATTTTCCTCCAGTTTCGGGAGCGATTTCGGGGAATTTCTGTCCGGTTTTGAGGTTGGTTCCGGGGGACTTTTTATTTATGGTTTCATTAAATTATATATATAGCGTGGGAGGAAACGGGCGGAAAATCTTATGAACAATCGTGCAGGGTTATCAACAGGCTGTTTATAAAAATTTTCAACAGCATAAAGTGTTGATATTTAATATAATGAAAAATTTATGAAAAAAAAGTCACAAAAAAATTTGCGTATTTGTTGAAAAGTATATAATTTTGCAGTTCAATATGTGTATTATGCAAATAAACCTTGAAATATATAAAATTCACTCAATTAATTAATTAAATCCAAAAAGTTATGAGAAACTTTTTACTTAGAATGTTGTTAGTAGCGGCGCTGGTAGTGCCGTGGCTAACGCCTGGAAGTTCCTCTGTGATGGCTCAGAACGAAGTCATTATTGGTACAGGTACATCATCGGGATACTATGTCCCTATGACGAACTACTACAAGAATGGCCGTTGTGAGATGATTTACACCTCAGAGGAATTGGGAGAAGTTCCTTCCTACATCCAGTCAATTGCGTTCCAAGTCAATGGCTCTGGTTCTATTCCGAGTCAGTACACCGTTTACATGGGTACTTCCTCGTCAACCACGCTCACTGCTTGGACACCTGCTGCTGATCTGACGCAGGTGGCAACCTTCGACAATCCGCTGACGGTCCCCTCCGGGTGGTTCACAGTGGAACTGGCTACTCCATTCTACTATGATGGAACCAGCAGTATTGTTATTACGGTTACCCATGTGGGTAGCGCCTATAACAATTCTGTGACATTCTATAATAGTGGAAGCACATCTGACCATAAGGCGATGTATCGTGAAAGCGACTCAGATCCTTCTTATGCAAGCCTTGACAACACTACTACGGCAGGTACGGATGCTGCCCGTCCGAACACCAAGTTCGTGATGGTTCCAGCCGGTGATGATTTCTGCTATGCTCCTGCTCATGTAACGGCAACTCCTAACTATAGCACTATGGGAGTTCACGCAACATGGGAAAATTCCCATGCCGATGCCGGTACCTACTATACTGCTATCCTGTATGGTCCTGAAGGTCCTATCGACTCTGTCGTATGCGAACCTTTCACTACCTATGCTGATTTTTCCAACCTGACTGCTAATACTGAATATACCGTTCAGGTAAGAAGCCACTGCAGTTCTGAAAATGTAAGTAACCTTGCTTCTTCACCAGCTTTCAGTATTCTGGCTGCACCTTATTCAGAAAACTTCAATAACGTAGACGGAATTCCTACAGGATGGACTATCCTGTATCAGGCAGATCCTCAGTATCCGCAGGCAAGTTCTACAGGTGCCCGTACCGGTAAGTGTATGTACACCTATGGATATGCCTATACTGTAGCGGTTGCCCGTCTCATTGATAATCTCCAGGAACTCCAGCTTTCACTGTGGGCCCGTCTGGAGAACACAAGCTATCTCGGTGACATCACCATCGGTGTTGCCCCAAGCGTTACCGCAGGCGAACTTCCGGAATTTGATACTATAACGGTATTCCACGTTACAAGTACTTCCTATTCCCAGTTCTCAGCCTATCTGGCATCTTCTCCTATCACTCAAGGATACATCATCATCGATGTTCACGGTGAGAGTTCATCATACTACACCGTATTTGATGATCTTGAGATTACTGAAATGCCATCCTGTCTTCCTGCAATCGATCTCGTAGCCAATGCCGGTTCCAACACCGTAGAACTCTCCTGGAATAATATCGGTGAGGCAACCACATGGATTATCGACTACGATACCGCAGGATTCGGCATGGATGATGTTCATTATACCGTAACCGTAGAGGATACGACCGGCTACCTGGTAGAAGGTCTTACCCCTAACAAGGATTACGACTTCTATGTACGCGGCGTCTGCAGCGCAACCGACAGCAGCGAAGTGGTTTCTCTGCTCGGCGTTCACACTGCATGCCAGGCATTGGATGTTCCTTATGCCAACAACTTCAATGCTGATCCGGAAGGCAGCCTTCCTGAGTGCTGGCTTCCTATCGCGCTTAGCAGCAGCTATCCGGCAGCAGTGAAACCTGCTTCCACGGCTTCAAGCTACCATACGTTCTCATCAAAATATCTGTATGTAAACGGACCTAACACCTTTGCAACTCCAGTATTCAACCATCCGTTGAATCAGATGGAGGTGGTGTTTGACCTGAGCTTTGAGAGTTATTCTTCCTGTGGCCCATTGTATATCGGCTACATGCTTGAAGGTTCCAACTCCGTAGTTTATTTCGACACCATCGAGGCTCCGGCTGGTTATACTGCACATTCTAATTTCAATGTGGATATTCTGTGCGACAATCTCGACGTGACCGGCAACGCTCGCATCGTGTTCTCACGTGCAGGTACAAGCAACTATCTTACTGCAATAGACAACTTCAGAGTTCGTCATATCGCAACCTGTAAGAAAGTTACAGACGTAGCATGTGCAGAGTCTGACGCTACCAGCGCAACCCTCACATGGAGCTATCCACTGGAGAATGCCGATAACTACACCATCATCTACGGACCAGTCGAGGGATTCAACCCAGACGATCCTACTACGATGCTCGGTGAGTTCACTACTACCGGCAGCGATACCACCTACACCATCCAGGGTCTGGATGAACTGACCAGCTATAAGGTTGCCATACGCGCCAACTGCGATGATGAGACCTATGGCGACTGGTCTGCAGTGGCTGTCTTCTCCACCAGCGTAGATTGCGGTGAGCAGAGCTATCGTGATGTAGTTTATGGTACTGGTACCTCTACTTCAGGATATTTCCCTGCATATTACAGCTATGATTATGCAACTTCCTGGACTATCTACAAGGCTTCTGACCTTGAGAACATGGATGTGTTCCCAGGACAGATCAAGAGCATCAGCTATCAGGTTAATCCTGGCAACAGCGGTGATGTTTCCTATCCTGTAAAAGTCTATATGGCTCAGGACACGAGAGCTTCCTTCTCTTCAGCATCCGATACCAGCTCCCTGCCGGCAATGCAGCAGGTTTACAGCGGTGAGGTTCGTCTGATCAGAGGTACTTGGGCTGACATCGTGCTGACCACCCCATTTGAATATGATCCTGCCAACGGCAACCTCATAATCAAGGTTAAGAGAACCGGTGACACCGCTCAGATTGAGGGTTCGGGTTATATCTATCCATACGTTCTCTGTACTTCCGCTTCCGGCGCAAGTATTTATTCTTATGAAGGCTCCTATAGCAGCCGTGGCACTTCCGGATACCGTCCAAACATGCGCTTCCGCATGTGTGTGACCGAGCCTGACTGCTTCAGCATGAAGAGTGCCGATTTCGTAATCGCTACTCCTACCACGGCAACCATCGCTTTCACCGAGGATGCCCGTAACGCTGAACGCGAACTCACTACCGGCCACATGGTATATGCAGTACGCGCACTTGAGAGCGACAACTATCTTGCTTTCGATCCATTCAACACTGCTATCTACAGCGGCGACTATGTATCGGAACTCTGCCAGGGTGACTCTACCTTGACTATCTCTGGTCTGGCTCCTAATACTCCTTACCTGTTCTACGTACTGGCACAGTGCTCCGACAGCTACGGTCTCCAGTATGCCATGACTCAGGGCAGAACTTCCTGCGCTCCTTGGGATCTCCCATTCACCACCACTTTCGACGGTGATGAAGTTGGAGCAGGTACCTTCAACGTATATTGCTGGCAGTCGAACAGCACCATTACCACCACTCCTAAGCTTGCTACCAATTTAGGCCGCAGCGGTAATGCAATGCAGTTTGTAGTAAACGGCAACGCCGGCGCATACCAGAACTCCATCGCTATCCTCCCAGAGGTTATCGACGGATATGAAATGAGCCAGGTACAGCTCTCCTTCTGGGCAAAGACCTCCTCTGCAAATGCAGACGGTGTGCTCCAGATTGGTGTGATGAGCGACCCAGCCGATACCAATACTTTTGAATTGGTTGACGTTATTAATATTGATTCTACTGTATTTGAAGAGTACAAACTCAACCTTACCGATTATGAAGGTGAAGGTCGTTTCGTAGCCATGAAGGTGAACAACAACACCGCAGCCGGCAGCTACACCATCACCATCGATGACGTAACCTTGAGAGAGAAACCTCTCTGCGAAAAGCCTGTTGAACTGGCATTCGACGCAACCGAGATTTCTTCCAATGATATTCCTCTTACCTGGATTGACGACGAAAACGACAGTCCTATCTATCAGGTAGTATATAAGGCTTGTGCAAACTTCAACGAGGCCAACGCAATGGAATTCAACAGCGACACCAACGCATATCTCTATGATATGGTGGACGTAGATGATCCAGACGAACGCGAAGGCTTCTCATTTGCTTCCCACGACGTAGAACTGCTCCCAGGCACCATCTATGCACTGGCAGTACGCGCCGTATGCGGCAATAACTACAGTATGTGGAGCAATCCTGTTGTAGCTTCTACCGGATGCGCTTCCATCAGCCACGCTGAACTGCCTTGGACCGAAGACTTCAACGGCGTTATCAGCTATTCTACTACCGTACAGAATGCTCCTGAAGATTTCCACGGCCGTGCAGATCTTGACCATGTGTTCTACTGCTTCGACTTCCCGGGAATCAGCAACAACCGCACTACCGCTCCTCTGGCATTCGCATACCAGACCGGTAATGCCAACTATGCACTCTCCATGGTGGCTACCACTACGGCTCCTTCTATCGTAGTGCTTCCTGAGTTCAATGACGAAGTGGCTTCCCTGATGCTCACCTTCGATTATCAGGTTTCCAACGGTACTCTTGAACTGGGTGTTTACGACGGTGAAGAATTTACCGCTGTTGAGGTTATTCCTACAAGCGGCAGCATGACCACCCGTGACCACCTCTTCAGCACTGATACCATGGCATTTGCTGACGGTGTCCGTCTGGCATTCCGCTACACCGGTGCCGGCACTTCCACCTCTGCAAGCAACGTTGCCCTCATCGACAACATCGTAGTTGCTTCCGGTGCTACCTGTGCTAAGCCTACCAACTTTGTATATAACGCTCTCGCAGGTGTATCTGCTTACAGCATCCCAGTAAAATGGACCAACGGTACTGTAGGTGATGCCGACACTTGGGAGATTGAATACAAACATCAGACCGTAACTCCTTACGGTTACGAGACCGTTACCGAAACGGTTACCGTTTCCAACGTAACTCCTAATGACGCTAATGTAGTATCCTACACACTGAACGGCCTCCTGCCTAATACCCAATATACGCTCCACGTACGCGGCAACTGCGGCGAAGAGAACGGTTATTCTGCATGGAGCAACGACTCTGTTGTAGTTACTACCAAGAACGATGCAACCTATATCGCATCCTTCAGCCTCTACAATGCTAACCAGCAGATCGGTAATGCTGTTATCGACAGCGTTAATCATACTGTTAATGTAAATGTAGTTTATGGTGTTGATCTCACCTCCGTACGTGCCCGCCTGAGCGTAAGCGACGGCGCAACCGCCAAGATTGACGGTGTGAACGGATTCAACTGGAGCAACAGCAACAACTACAACTACGAAGGCGGTCTCCAGGTTTATGTAGTATCAGCTGATCCTACTATCTATCAGCTCTGGACCATCTACCTGAACATCGAACCTTGCGCTACTCCTACCGCTCTCACTTTCGAGAACGTGAAACGCCGCGAGTTCACCGCAGTATGGACCAATCCTGATGCAAACGTTACTTCCTTCGACCTGCTCTATGGCAACGAACCTCTCACCGAGGCAGAACTTGAGCAGAACGAACCTATCGTAGTAACCAACGCTAACCGCTATACCTTCACCCGCGAAGAAGGCATCGTACGCGATACTATGTATTATGTATATGTACGTGCTAACTGTGGTGAAAGCCAGAGCCGCTGGATCAGTGGTACTGTAACCACTCCTAATCTCGGTTACTTCAACTGTGAAGAGGTAGTAAACGATACCCTCGGTACCAGTACTTCCAACAGCAGCTATTTCCCAGGTTATGTATTCTACAACTATGCATACACACAGCAGCTCTTCCAGGCTGAAGAACTTCTGCCTACTACCATCAACACTATTTCCATCAACTGTAAGACTGCAAACGATATCCGTCCAGTTCAGATGTATCTGACCAAGACCGATGCCGCTTCTCTGTCCAGCGGCTGGGTATCCATGAACAGCAGCAATACCGTTCTCGCATGGGAAGGCCAGATTGGTGCAAATACCGGATGGCAGGATCTCGAACTGATTGCTCCTTATACCTTTGACGGAAGCAGCAACCTCGTGATTACTTTCGTGGATAATAAGGGTAGTTACAGCAGTAATTACAACTACTACTATGGTAATCAGACCACCTCTGGTGTTTCCCGTTATGAATATAGTGACAATGATCACTATACCTACAACAACCAGCCGTCTTCTTCCGTTGGTACTTCCTCAAACTTCCGTCTGCAGCTGGCCATCAACCACTGCGGTCTGGATATGGCATGTCCTCAGGTAAAAGACCTTGTTGTAGATTATGACAACGATGATCCTACCGTGGTAACGCTCAACTGGTCATCCGACGGTGACTATGCAAGTGAATACCAGATTATCATCGATACTACCGTTCTGACTGATGACGAACTCGCCAACATGCCTGAAAGCTCAATCCTGACGGCATTTGACGCTACTTCCTATACCATCCAGAACCTGATGCCTTACACCGACTACTATCTCTACATCAGAGTTAAGTGTAACGGTGAAGGTCAGGACGACGGTATCAGCACCTGGAACAGCATTCCATTCAAGACTCACGCAGCCTGCCGTGCTCCTGAAAACATTTCAGTGGCATTCACCAGCAAGACCACTGCTGTTATGAGCTGGAGTGCAGACGCAACCCAGGATGCTAACTATCGTTACATCATTTCTCCTACTGCAGTTCCAAATCCTGACAACTACAATGTAAGTGCCAGCGGTTTGAACGTTACTTCTATCGGTTTAAGCAATCTGGTTCCTGACCAGCATTACTACTTCTATCTGTCTAACGTCTGCGGTGGCAACGATGGCAACAGCCCATACGTATGCTACGAGTTCGACATGGTTCCATCCTGTCCTGCTCCTATCAATGTTCACCTGACCGACAAGGCACCTACCGGTGTTACCGTGGCTTGGGAGAGCGATACTGCAAACTTTGCAGATGAAAACGAATGGCAGGTAACCTGCTACGCTGTTGATTCTACCGGCGCACAGATGGGCGATGCTCAGGTGTTCACCGTAAGCAATCCTTCAGCAGTAGTAACCTACCTCACTCCTGCAACCAACTACAGACTTGAAGTCCGCTCTATCTGCAATGGTACCCCAAGTATCACTCCTGCAGTTCTGAACTTCAACACTCCTGTAAAGGTTGACTGTACACAGATTGGTACAGGTACCAGCAGATCTACCAGTGCTCCATACAACTGGGGTAACTACTATACCCAGATTCTTTTCAGAGCTGATGAAATGCACGCAATGGGTCTCGATGCAGGTATGATAAACGCTATCTCTCTGAGCTATCCTGCAGCATCTGCTGAAAAGAAAGTGTATGCTTTCATGGGAACTACCACTATGAACTCCTTCGGTTCAGCTTCAGACCGTATTCCACAAAACCAGATGACGCAGGTTTGCGGACCTCTCGTTCGTGGTGCTAATGAAGGTGAAGGAGCATTTACCTATAACTTCACCACTCCATTTGAATGGGATGGTACAAGCAACCTTGTGGTAGGTATCCTGAGCAACCAGCCTGATGGTACAAGCCAGTCCACAAGTAGTTCATTCACTCCTCAGTACACTTCAACTTCCTATACGTCCGTTGTAGCATGCTACCAGGATGGTACACAACTGACTGTTTCAGATCCGTTCGCAACAGGTAACACTACCACACTGACGTATCGTCCTAACGTAACGTTCTGCTTCCTCGCAGGCGACTGCCCGGCAGTATCCCATGTAACGGCACAGAATGTGGCAAGCCACACTGCTGACGTAGTATGGTACACCGGTGGAAGCGAGACCAGCTGGCAGGTGGTAAGAAGCGAAGAGCCTCTGACCGAATCTGCTCTGGCAGAAGCTACTCCTGTAACTGTTGAAACTCCATCCATCTCCTACGATGACCTGGTAATCGACGTTACCTATTATGTATATGTTCGTCCAATCTGCTCTGAAGAGTCAAAATGGGTTGGCACCGAATTTACTACCCTCCCATCCTGCTCTGCTCCAAGCATCAAGAGTCTGTATGCTAACGAAGACACCGTAATCTGCGTTGTGGCTCATGACGGTGAATACGGCGAGGCTCAGGAATTCGAATATGAATTCTGGAATGCTCAGGTTGAAGATGCTGAACATATCAGCATCGTAGCAGGTGACAGTGTTGCAATCACCTCTCTGCCAAACATCGCTATCTACAACTGGCGTGTACGCAGCATCTGCGGCGAAGGCGATACCTCTCGCTGGACCAATGGCGATCAGTTCCAACTCTGTGGTACTATGTCGCTCCCATTCCTCGATGAGTTTGCCCAAGACAGCCCATCTTTAGGCTGCTGGCGTGTTGCAGGTTCTTCACCTACACTTGTCACTTCTGGTACTACAGCTTATCTGAACTTTGATGCGTATGGTACATATACCATGAGATCTATCATCACTCCTGTGGTTCCTGCCGCTTTGAACACCACAATGGTGACCTTCAAGGCAAGACGCTACAGCAGCAGCTACGAAGGTCAGGTAAAACTGTATGCTCTGTCTATTGAAGGTGATGCTATCACCAACCTTCAGGAACTTACTACCATCGAACTCAACTCAACCGACTATGAGAACTATGAAATCTATCTCGACGAATTTGGTGAGATAGCAGGCGACCGCATCATGTTCTCTGTTGAAAAGGTCGGCTCCAGCGAAAACTGGATCTATCTTGACAACTTTGGTATGAACTACATTCCTGACTGCCGTCGTCCTAACAGTTTCCGTCTCGCAGCTCAGCAGGTGAATGCTCATTCTGTTGATCTGACCTGGGAACAGCCTGGCGAATGCGTAGCATGGATAATCACCGATACACTGACAGGCCAGACCTACCAGATTCCTTATATGGCTGCTACCGTTGAAGGTACCAACGTAAATGTAAATCTCGGTGGTTTGACTGCCAATACCAACTATGTATTCAGCGTACGCGCTGTATGCGACAACAGCACCAGCGAGCCTGCTGTTAATTTCGTAAATGTTCGTACACTTAACGATGAAGCAACCTTCACTTCTTACGCTGTTGCAGACTATCAGGTAGGTACTACCAGCATAGATGCTATTAACCACGTAATCGAAGTTACCGTACGTGCTGACGCAGATATTGCCAATCTGGTATCTACATTCCGCGTAAGCAATAACGCTACCGTACTGGATGCTGCAGGTCATGTACTTGTATCCGGTGCAGGCGTTCTCGACTTTACCTACGGTCAGTTTGTATATCTGCAGCCTGCCGGCCAGGATGTAGCAGCTACCGAATGGGAAATCCGCGTACTGATCGAGGGTTGTCCTACCCTCTACGGCCTGACTGCAAATAAGGTTGAACGTACGAGACTGAACCTCAACTTCAACACCGCAGACAGCGCGCTCTATACCTTCCAACTGGTATATGACACCGTTGCCCTGACTGCTGAAGAACTTGCAGCTGCTGAATACCAGACCATCACCGCAGAAGGTGAAGGCTATGAAAGAGTATATCATGTAAGCGGTCTCGAACGCGAAACCGGTTACTACTTCTATCTGCGCAACGAATGTTCACCTGCATGGCTGAGCGTTAACGCTAAGACCAAGGCTCTTAACTATTGCGATGTACATCAGATGGGCAACAGCAGCGGAACCAACAGCTATATGCCTCTCTACTCTACATACGACTACAGTTACAGCCAGCAGATCTTCGATAAGGAAGAACTCACCTCTGGTCCTATCACCGCATTCGCTATCCAGAACGCAGCTGTTAAGGACCGCATGGTGGATATCTACCTGGGTACTACCACCCAATCGACCTTCTCCGGTACCGATGACTTTGTTCCTAGCAGCGAGCTGACCCTGGTGGCACACAATGTACACATGGGTACCACTATCGGCTGGAACTCCTTCACTCTGGCAGAACCTTTCATGTATGACGGCACCTCCAACCTGGTTGTGGCTATCAACAACGTGAACGGCAGCTGGAGCAGTGGATCTTCCTACAATGTAACCTCCTGCACTGGCAACAAGTCTGTATATGTGTACAGAGATGGCACCCAGTTCACTCCGGACAATGCTGCAACTTCTGGCGCAAGCGGTGACGTACTCAGCGTACGCAACAACATCCGCTTCACCATCTGCGAAGAAAATGAGGCTTGCGAACCTGCAACCGAAATTGCAGCAAGCGACATCACCTCTTCTTCCGCTACTCTCAGCTGGACCTCTTCTACTTCCGACTATGTTGGATACTATGACGTGTTAGTAAGCGACACCGCTGTGGTTGATTTTGCAACTATCGATTCTCTCGACAGCTACAACTTCTCCGGCAACGCACTCACTTGCGAACTCAACGGTCTCGATCCAGAGGTTGACTACTATGTATATGTACGCGCACGTTGCAACGCCAACGGTCATGAAGAAGGCTACAGTGTATGGGCTCCATACATGTTCAGAACCTTCGCTGACTGCCGCTCGGTTGTTGACCTTGCAGCTGACATCACCAGTACTACCACCGCTACCATCACCTGGAACTTCTATGAAGGTATGGAAGGCAACTTCGCATACGTAATCAGCAGCGAAGCTCTCGAAGACGGTGCCCTGGCAGAACTGACCGAGGACGATTACCAAGAGGCAGACCTCACCGTAACTGAGGCTTATGTTGAGGATCTCGTTCCAGGCGAAACCTACTATATCTATGTAACTAATGTTTGCGGCAGCTCACGCAGCAGCTGGAAGGAAGTAAGCTTCACCATGCCTCCTGCATGTGCTACTCCTGTGAACCTGACCGTTTCCAACGTAACCTCTCTGGCAGCATCCCTGAACTGGGAGCGCGGCGAGTTCGGCGAGGAAACCGAATGGCAGGTAATCTGGGTATATGGCGAACCTGAAGATTCTTCAGCCAACGCTCAGATTATGACCGTAAACACCAATACTGCAGTTATTCCATTCTCCGTTGCAGGCGAAACCTATCGTGCTTACGTAAGCGCAATGTGCGAAGAAGGCAACAGTGCTGAAGCTTCTGTATCCTTCAACGTTCCCGCAGCAGGTACTGCTTCCGGATGCGTAACCATCGGTGACGGTGAAGATGAATACAGCGGTGCTCCTACCTACACCGGATGGGGCAACAGCTATACACAGCAGATTATCACTGTTGATGAGATGGCTGCCCAGAACTATGGTGCAGGCAGCATCGAATCTATCTCTTACACCTGGACTGAAGAAGCAGGTTATAACAAAGATCTCTATATCTTTATCGGTTCTACCAGCATGGATGAATTTACCAGTGCAACTGTAGCTGGTATGGTTCCTCACAGCAATCTTACCCAGGTATGCGGACCTATCAGTCGTTCCGAGGGTGACGAAGCAGGTGAGATGACCTTCGAGTTCTCTACTCCATGGTTCTGGGATGGCCAGAGCAATATCGTAATTGCCACCATCACCAACCAGGCAGCAGGTGAATCACACACTTCATCCTATGGATATTCTGCAGCAGGTACCGAAACAGACGGCTATACTACTATCTATAAGTACCAAGACGGTACCGCATTCAGCTTGACAAATCCTCAGTCACAGGGTAATGGTCCTGGAAGAGTAGAAGGACACGCAAACATCAAGTTCTGCTTCGCATCAAGCACTGGTTGCAACCGCGTGAACAGAATCAATGTAAGCGGCGTAACTGCTGATGCAGCCCATATCGACTGGTATCCTTCAGAAGCAGGTAACCTGGATTACAACTATGTTCTCAGCACCGAACCTCTCACTATCGAGGGTATCGCAGCTGCTGAACTCACAAGTGTAACTGCTCTCGGTTTGGATCTTGAAGATCTCACTGCTGACGCAGACTACTACTTCTATATTGCTCCTACATGTGCAGGTACTGACGACATCACTCTGTGGAACAGCGCAATCTTTGCAACTGCTCCTCTCTGCCGTCAGCCTATACTCGCCGTTGCTTCTGTAAGAGAAGAAATGGGCGTTGTAAACTTCAGTATAACTCCTGATCCGGAAACCGATCCCGCATCTTACGAATATGTACTGTGGGCTAACGGTATGGATACGGTAGTATTTGAAGGATCTGCATCTGAAAACTATAATCTCGAAGACCTCGTAGCAGTAACTACCATCAATTGGAAGGTAAGAGCTATCTGCGATGAAGACGGTGAATTTGTTTCCCGCTGGGTTGCCGGCAACGGCTTCCAGTACTGCGGTGAAAGCGCACTGCCTTACGAAGAAGACTTCGAAAGCTACGAAGGCTATACTTATGACATCGATGCTGACGCAATCAACTGCTGGAAGACCTACTCAACCGGTAGTGTTCGTCCTCACGTAATCAGTTCCGGATCTTACTACTACAAGCATAGCGGCAGCAAGGCTCTGACCTTCTACGGCAGCGGCTATAACTATGCAGCATTGCCTAAGATGGGTGCTGAACTCAATACGATGAAGATGAAGTTCTGGAGACAGACGGAAAGCGCTTCCTATGGTACGCTGACCGTTGGTTATATCAAGGAAGGCGACAACAACTTCAACACCTTCACTCAGATTCAGCAGGTATCCAGCCACAATGGTTCCATGAGCGAAGTTACCATCGACCTGAGCGAAGTTCCGGAAGATGCTGACCGCATAGCATTCAGATGGTACTACAGCAACCAATACAGCTGCTGCATCGATGACATCCGTCTGTATGTTCCTCAGCAGTACAACGTAACCCTTGCTTCCAACGACGAAGAACTCGGTACCGTTGAAGGCGAAGGCGAATATGTTGAAGACTCTTACGCTTACATCACAGCTACTCCTACTGTTGGTAACCACTTCGTACAATGGAGTGATGAAAATCCATCAGCAAGCCGCAGTCTCCTGATGAACCAGGATTACGACCTGACCGCTTACTTCGAGGCAGACCTGTACAGTGTACTCGTACGCTCTAACGATACCGTAATGGGTACCGCTACTGCATCCTTCGACGAAGTTGGTTATGGCGCAATGGTGGACATTGAGGCTATCGCTAACGAACACGCTTACTTCGTAGCATGGAGCGACGGTAACGAAGAGGCCGTACGCACCATCGAAGTAGTCGAGAATACTGTTCTGACTGCAATCTTTGCTAAGGACAGCTTCGAAGTTGCTGCTGAAACTGAATTCGAAGACATCGAAATCCGCGGTACTGGTATGTACGGCTACGGTGATTCCGCAGTTCTCTACGCACCTAACTACTACGGCTATCAGTTCCAGAACTGGAGCAACGGCGAAACCGAACAGGCTATCGGCTTCCGCGTTTACGACAACATTAATATTACGGCTTACTATGTACCTGACACCTTCGCTATCGCAGCAGTGGTTGATCCTGCTAACGCTGGTATGGTGACCGGTACAGGCAGCTACCCATTCAACAGCGAAATCACCCTCACCGCAGTTCCTGCAGCAGGCTTCTACTTCAACGGCTGGAGCGATGGTGAAATCAATGCTGAACGCAGCTACACCGTTCTCTATGACGATACACTCGTAGCTAACTTCGCTACTGAAGCACGCTACACTGTAAATGCACTTGCAAACAACGACAATATGGGTACAGCACTCGGTAGCGGTATCTACGATGCAAATGACACTGTTACTCTGACAGCAGTTCCTGCATACGGTTACCACTTCACGGGATGGGCAGACGGTGACACCAACCTGACCCGTCAGATTGTTGCAACCCAGAATGCCGACTACACCGCTAACTTCGAAATCAACACCTACAACGTTTCCATCGCATTTGCATCTCAAGGCTTCGCAGCTATGGGCAGCATCTCTATCGAAGGCGTTGAGGGTCTGACCACCACCGTTGAACACGGTACCGAACTCGTGCTGAACGCTAATGCAACTCTCGGCAACCACTTCGAGTCCTGGAGCGACGGCAACACCGATACCGCACGCGTGATGATCGTTGAAAGCGATGTAAATCTCACTGCAACCTTCGCACCTAACGCATATATCATTGCACTGCACGTAACTCCTGCCGGTGCAGGTATTGTAGAAGGCGCAGATACCTTGAACTACAATTCTCCTTACACTATCAGCACCACCGCAAACCACGGCTATGTATTCCAGATGTGGAGTGATAGCGTGACCACGATGGTACGCAGCGGCCAGTTGAGAGAAAACATCAACCTGACTGCAATCTATGTTAAGGATACCTTCCACGTAACTGTTCAGTCCGCTGACCTTGCAATGGGTACAGTATCTGAAGATGCTGACGTTGCTTACCTCGGTACCACTACCGTAAGAGCAACCGCTAACTACGGCTACCAGTTCGTACGTTGGAATGACGGTGTAACTACCGCATCCCGCCGCGTAACTGTAACCGACGATACTACACTCGTAGCAGAATTCTCAGCTGCACAGTTCGCAATCACTGTTCTCAGCGCTAACAACAGTATGGGTACCGTTACCGGAAGCGGCAACTACGCATACCTGAGCAACGCCGAAATGACAGCTAACCCACGTGCCGGCTTCGCATTCACGATGTGGGAAGACAGCATTACCGACAACCCACGTACTGTTCAGGTTGAAGGTCCTGCTACCTACATTGCAATGTTCGAGCCAGTTGATGCTCAGTACACCGTTACCTTGAACACCAACGACGCAACTATGGGTACTGTTACCGGTGCTGGCACCTACGCTGTAAACAGCTACGCTAACATCGAAGCTATACCAAATACTAACTTCCGCTTTGTAAACTGGAGCGACAACAATACCGAGGCTGCACGCCGTCTGCGTGTAACCAGCGATACCTTGCTGACCGCTATCTTCCAGCCTGATACCCACACCTTGAATGTTGTTTCCAACAACGTAGCTCAGGGTACTGTTACCGGTGCTGGCCAGTTTGTATATGGCACCGAAGTTACTATCGAGGCAATTCCTGCATTCGGTTACCACTTCAATTACTGGAGCGGCAACAGCAGAGAGAACCCATATACCTTCGAGTTCACCAGCGCACGTAACTTCTACATGGCATACTTCGCACCTGATACCTTCACCGTAGCAGTTAACTCTACTTACGGTACTGTAACCGGTGCAGGCCGCTACCTGTATAACCGTACGACTAATATCGAAGCTATCGATACCAACCTCGAAGACAACATCGTATTCGCACGCTGGAGCGACGGTAACACCGACAACCCACGCGTACTCACCATCACCGGTGACGCAGAATACACCGCAATCTTCGAAGAGGCTAATACAACATTCACTATCACCGCTGTTGCCAACGTTGCAGAACGTGGTACCGTAACCGGTTCCGGTGAATTTGTACTCAGTGCAAAAGATACTCTTGAAGCAACTGCAAATGAAGGCTACGAATTCGTTCAGTGGAACGACGGCGTTGTGGCTAACCCACGTGTTATCACCGTTGGTGGCGACGCTACCTACACTGCACAGTTCGACAGCGTATCTTACAACGTGACCTTGCTGGCTGACGCCAAGATGGGTACTGTAGAAGGCGCAGGACGCTACGTAAGTGGACGTACTGCTACCATCAGCGCTACCTGCACCAAGGCTGGCTACCACTTCTTCAACTGGAGTGACGGCAACACCGACAACCCACGCGTTCTTACCGTGAACGAAGATATCACGCTGACTGCAACCTTCGCAGTTGATACCTTGACTGTAACCGCATCTGTAAACGATCCTGCCCTCGGTACCATCAACGGTCTCAACGCAGGTGGCCGTTACACCTACGGTTCTTACCTCACTCTGGCTGCAACTGCTAACTTCGGTTATGAGTTCGTAAGCTGGAACGATGGTAACACCAATAACATCTATCAGACTATCGTAACTGAAGACCTGAACCTCGTAGCAACCTTCGGTCCTCGTGAATACACTATCAACGCTGCTGCAGAATATGCAGAACGTGGTACTGTAGAAGGTGCTGGTTCTTACCTCTACATGAGTGAGGCAGTTCTTACCGCTGTTGCTAACTACGGATATCACTTCGTAGGCTGGACTGACGGCGTAACCGATGCTACCCGCACTGTAACCGTAAATGGTCCTAACAGCTATGTGGCTCTGTTCGATCCTAACATGTACACTGTATCTGTAGCAATCGATACCAACATGGGTACCTGCACCATTGAAGACGCTCAGACCGCTTACGGCGAGACAGCAGTTCTTACTGTTGAACCTAAGTTCGGTTACATCTTCAACGGCTGGAGCGATGGCGACGTAGCCAACCCACGTACCGTTACCGTTATGGGCGACACCGTCCTGACTGCAACCTTCGTGGCTGACTCCTTCGACATCACTGTACTCGCTGGCAACGACCTCGGTACTGTAGAAGGAACCGGACGTTTTGCATACGGTGAAGAAGTAACCATCAGCGCTACTCCTCTCGATGCACAGCAGAACTCCTTCTGGTACTGGAATGACGGTGACACCAACGCTATCCGCACCATCGTGGTAGAGGGCAACGCTACCTATACCGCAATGTTCGGTGGTCACACCTACCGTGTATATGTAACTGCAGAAAATGGTACTGTTTCCCAGACCAACAACGGTATGATCCTCTATGGTGAATACGATACCATCCATGTAACTCCTAACTACGGATATGTATTCGCAGGTTGGGCAGACGGTAACATGGACAGCGTTCGCGTTGTTGAAGTAACCGGAAATATGAACCTCACTGCACTCTTCACCAAGATGACCTTCGCAGTAGTTGTAAATGCTGCTGAAAATGGTACTGCTACCGGTTCCGGCGAATATGAGTACGAGTCCTTCGCAACTCTCAGCGCTACCGCCGATGCACACTACCACTTCACCAACTGGAGCGATGGTGCAACCGACAACCCATACAACTATCAGGTTCTTGGCGATGCTACACTGACTGCAAACTTTGCAATCGATACTCATACTGTAACTGCAACTGCTAACAATGCAGAAATGGGTGCTGTTACCGTTACCGGTGGCGTTGGCAACCAGTTTATCTATGGCTTGTATGCAACCATCAATGCTCAGGCAGCATACGGTTACAAGTTTGTAGAATGGAGCAACGGCGAAACCGTTAACCCACTCCAGATCCTTGTACACAGCGATACTGCTGTAACCGCAATCTTCGCAGTTGATCAGTTCGACATCAATGTTACCTGCAACGCTATTGAAGGTACCACCACTGGTACGGGCAGCTACGACTATGGCACCACCGCTGTAATCGAGGCTACTCCAAACTATGGTTACCACTTCGTTCAGTGGAGCGACAACAATACTGAAAACCCACGTAACGTTCTCGTATCCTCCGATAGAAACTTCGTAGCTCAGTTCGCACGTAACAACTACACTCTGACCTTGAATGTTGACTCTACCTACATGGGTACTGTAGAAGGTGCCGGCACCTTCGCATTCGAAGACACCGTGACTATCACCGCAAGTGCTAACCACGGATATCACTTCACTCAGTGGAACGATGGTGACACCAATGCAGTTCGCCGTGTTGTGATCCTCTCCGATACAGCATTCTCCGCTCAGTATGCACGTAACCTCTACACCATCACTACTTCGGTTAATGATCCTGAACTCGGTACCGTTACCGGTGCTGGCCAGTATCTCTTCGGCCAGCAGGTTGTTCTCACCGCTATTCCTGCTGATGCAAGCGTAACCTTCACCAACTGGGGCGATGCAGTAACCGAGAACCCACGTACCATTACCGTTAATGATGATGCAGAATACAGAGCTAACTTCCAGCGTACACTCCAGACCTACACCATTACCCTCCAGGTTAATGATGCAGTTATGGGTACTGTAACCGGTGGCGGCAGCTACCTCGAAGGTACAACCGCTCACATCGCTGCAGTAGCTAACGAACACTATGAGTTCGACAGCTGGAGCGACGGTAACACCAACGCTGTACGCGACATCGTTGTAACCAGCAACCTTACCCTCACCGCTAACTTCGTGGCCATGAACTACATGATCACCGTAAGCTGCGATGCTACTATGGGTACCGTTACCGGTTCCGGCTCTTACGCTTACAACACCACTGCAACTATCACCGCTACTGCAAGACAGGGCTATGAATTCGTTCAGTGGAGCGATGGCAACACCAACGCTACCCGCACCATCACCGTTACCGGCGATGCCGAGTATGTTGCTGAGTTCAGAGCTGTTCAGGGTATTGACGATGTTGATGCTCTCGACGTGAACATCTACAGCACCAACGGCAACATCGTTGTCAAAGGTGCCGCTAACCAGTCAATCTACATCTACGATGCTGTTGGACGCTGCGTAAATCACGTAGCTGAAAACTACAGCGAAGTTAACGAATTCACTATGCCAACCTCTGGCGTTTACATGGTGAAGGTCGGCAACTTGCCTGCTCGTCGTGTAGTGGTTGTTCGCTAATCCGAACCTCCTACTGACTGATTAGATAACACTCTAATCAAAAGGGTGCCTCCTCGTGAGGCGCCCTTTTTTTGTTTTCTCGGAGAAAGATTTCATCAAAGAACCCGCCAAAGAACTTTTTCAATGGAGTGTCAAAGAGATCTATTCAGGTCGGAATGGAAAAAGTCAGGGTCATCATGGTTCAGCATAGGTATCGTTGTGCATTGAAAGAGTGAAATCTCGATTTTTGATGTCTTTTTGCGTATGTTGCTGGTTCTCTGAGGATAGCATCCGACATTCATCCGACATGAACCGACATTGATGTCGGTTTCTGTCGGATGAACGTCGGATGATTCTTGCTATGAATCAATAGAATAGCGAAAATGCCGTAAAAAACCGGTTTATCATATCTTGCGTAGATGTTGATATCGTCTCTGTCCGGCTGGTAACTCTGGGGTATCTCCCTGGTATCTCTCTGGTATCTCCCTCTTCCGTCCCTCTGCGGGACACCAGAACCACACCGCAGCTACGGCCTTACCGGGGAGGTGTCACGCGGCAGAGCGGGAACGTATGACAATCATGACTGTGATCTACGCATTTTTTTGAAAAATCAATAAATTTTTGCCATTTCGCTCGACTTTTGTATCTTTGCATAGAAGATATATATATCCATTACCAGTTAAACGGCTGGCTCACAATAGAAAGATGCTGCATTTGAGATGTCGGACACAATAAAAAAATCAATTTTCCTCGTATGAAAGTTCTGCTCTTAGGGTCCTCCGGGCTTTTAGGTCATAATGTGCTGCGCATTCTTCTGGAAGAAAACCATGAGGTAGTGGCGTTGCTGCGCCAGGCTTCAAAACTGAAGATACGTCATCCGAGGCTTACGATCAGAGAGGCAAGTCTGACCTGGAACCATATCCTTGAGGTCTCGGAGGGATGTGAGGCTGTGATAAATTGTGCCGGTACTACCGATATGGCTCTGCTGCATCAGGAGGATTATGAGCCTATGAACAGAGATATCTGTAAGAATCTGGTACAACTGTTGGAGGAACGAGATTCACTCAGAAGTCTGGTGCATGTAAGCACGGCGAACACGATAGGGTACGGAACCGCAGATTGTGCGGCTACGGAAGCGTCTCCGATAGAGTTTCCTTTTACGGAATCTTATTATGCTCTCAGCAAACGGGAAGGGGAGAAGATTCTTCAGGAGGCCGCCGGAAGACTGCCGGAGAAGCATATAGTCATTATAAATCCCGGTTTCATGATAGGAGCGTATGACGAGAAGCCGAGCAGCGGGGCGCTGCTGCTGGCGGCTTACAGGAAGCCTTTGATGGCAGCCCCTGGGGGAGGAAAGAGTTTCGTGCATGTGGCGGATGTGGCCCACGCTACCGTAAACGGGCTTCAAATGGGCCGTTCCGGTGCCCGATATATCGCGGCGGGGGAGAATCTCTCGTTGAAGGAGTTTTACGCCTTGGAGGCGGAAAAAGGAGGCTACAGGCAGTATCTTGTTACCTTGCCTGACGGACTGGTGGGGCTGGCTGGCAGAATTGGCGATCTGCTGCGCAGAACGGGCATACGTACCCAGCTCTCTACACGCAACGTACGGCAGCTGATGGTGAGGGAATATTATGACAGCAGCCGTGCCGTCAGAGAACTTCACATGCCCCAGACTCCGATAGGCAGAGCCATTGAAGATTTTTTTGCGTATCAATGTGGAAAACGACACAATAAATAAACACAAACTGCGTTATTATGTAGGGTTCTATATTGGGTGTTTTTGCTTTGCAACGCTGCGCGAGAACCACTCCGGAACCTCAAAATCTGTTGAAGAAAGCCATATAAATAAAGATTAATCTGTACAAAATGAAGATAAGAACATTAATATCTGTGCTGACGCTGGCTGTCATGGTAGCAGCATGTGGCGGAAACGAGAAAAAAGAACTTGAGAAGAAGGGCTCTTCCGGAAAGACATTAGAAATTCTGCTTGTGGCAGACCACGAGGTCTATAACGGTGACGTAAAAGATCTGATAGATTCGCTTTTCCGCGGTCCTCAGCCAGGGTTTATGAACAATGAACCGAAGTTCGATGTGGTGAATATCCCGGTATCTTCGTTCAACAATTCAGAGATGTTCAGAGTACACAGAAATGTGCTGAAACTGGATATCAACCCCGAAAACCCGAACAAGGTATATATGCATCGGGACGCCTGGGCAGCTCCGCAGATAGTGTTTGATTTTGCCGTAAAGGACAGAGCTTCACTGGATACGCTGCTGATAAAATATTATGACCGGATTCTTCAAGAGGTCTATAGGGCAGAACATGCCCGAATCATCAAAGCCTATAACGGGCAGTCGGGATATGAACTGCGGGACGCCATCAGGAAGCAGTTCGGCTTTGATCTGGCATTTTCAAATGAGTTCCGTATGGCAAACGTGGCCCATCCTTCGGAAGACTTTGCGTGGGTGAGAAAAGAGGCAAAGGATTTCAGTATCGGAGTGCTTGTAAAGGTAATGCCCTACACGCAGCAGGGCCAGTTTGAAGAGAAGTTCATCCTCGATCAGCTGGATACGATGATGCGTCAGGTGGGCGGTCCTGCCGACAGCAGTTATATGGGCACGGAACGCAGAATGAACTTCGTGACCCGTCCCGCCGATATGCAGCAGAGCAGTTTCAGTGTGGAAACCCGGGGATGCTGGAGACTGTTCGGCGATTTTATGGGAGGTCCGTTCGTAAACTACACCTTACTCTCGCCCGACAAAAAACAGGTAATCATGCTTTGTGCATATACCTACTGTCCCCGTTTTGACAAGCGGGACTATCTGATGCAGGTAGAAAGTGTGTGTCACTCCATAGCATTTGAGAAAGAAAAATAAATCATGCGAAGATTGCTGATATCGATATTGGTTCTGCTGCTGTTGCTTTCGCAAGGGGTGATGGGACAGTCGAAGTTTGCCCATCAGGAGCTGGGACTGGATATCGGAGGCACCAACTATCTTGGCGACCTCAACAATCAGAGCATGTTCGGGAAAGTCCATCTGGCATACGGAGCCCATTTCCGCTATAAATTCAACGACCGGTGGGCTGTTCTGGTAAATGGCGCATTAGGCAAGCTGGAAGGGGGAAATCCGGACGTGATACCAAGCCGCAACCTCTATTTCAGGTCGGATATATGGGAGGCCTCCTTCAGGGTAGAGTTCAATTTCCTTCCGTTTGGAATGTCGGGACGACAGGCGTGCTGGTGTCCGTTCTTGTTCGGCGGTCTTGGTTTGTTCCATTTCAACCCGATGGCGCAATATACTGACCCTGCTACCGGCATCACGGACTGGGTGGAACTTCAGCCCCTCGGAACGGAAGGACAGGGACTGGCACAATATCCTGACAGGGAATTGTATGGCCGTCTGCAGGCGATGCTTCCTTTCGGCTTGGGTGTGAAATACCGGCCCTCCAAATATCTGGTGCTGGCAGTAGAATACGGCTACAGAAAGACGTGGACCGACTATATTGATGACGTGAGTACGACCTATGTAGAGCCGTGGCTGCTTTCTTCTGAAGCCGCAGCTCTGGCAGACCCTGCCCCGGCTACGGGCGCAAAGGCAGACAGTCATCATGCAGTAGGTCTCAAACGTGGAGACGATTCGCTCAACGACTGGTATGCGTATATGAACGTGAGTGTGAATGTGAGCATGGAATATCTGCTCCACTGGATGCTGAAAAAACGTTGTGAACATTAAACAGGGAAGATTTCCCATCCGAAACAAGAATATGACATTAGAAGAGATAGACAAAACAAGAGTACCCCAGCATGTGGCTATCATTATGGACGGCAACGGGCGCTGGGCACAGAAACAGCAGCAGATACGCCTTTTTGGCCATCAACATGCTTTCACGGCAGTAAGACAGGCCGTAGAGGCTGCCGTGGCGTGCGGCGTGAAATATCTTACGCTTTATACCTTCAGTACCGAAAACTGGAACCGTCCGCAGGAAGAGGTGAACGGACTGATGGAACTGCTGATCAAGGCAGTGAAGGAGGAGACAAAGACTCTGATGGACAACAACGTGAAACTGGCCACCATAGGAGATATAAACCGTATTCCACAGCGTTCACGTGAGAAACTGCAGGAATGTATTGACGAGACCTCCGGCAATACAGCCATGACGCTGATACTGGCACTGAGTTACAGTGCCCGTTGGGAAACAGCGGAAGCATTGCGTCAGATAGGACTTGACTGCAAAGAGGGCAGACTCAATCCCGAAGAGATAGGGGAGGAGACCTTACGGAACTATTTAAGCACCCGAAACTATCCTGATCCTGACCTGCTGATACGTACAGGCGGAGAATTGCGGGTAAGCAACTTCCTTCTGTGGCAGATGGCATATACCGAATTTTATTTCAGCGATATGCTGTGGCCGGACTTCCGTAGAGAAGATTTTTATCAGGCTATAGCAGATTATCAAAGTCGCCAGCGTCGGTTCGGAAAAACAGGTGAACAAGTGAAAAAATAATTTTTTTCACGAGGTACGCAATATTTTATATACTTTTGAGTTATTAATAAGATAAACCTCACCTATTGACGCATGAAACATAAAATATATCTGATAATTGCAACGCTGCTTATGGCAATACCGTGTGTCACCATGGCACAGATAAGAATAGGCGATGAGCAGTACTATGATATTGATTATCTTACCCCTAAGACGTATGAGATTGGCGGTATCACTTTTGAGGGAGCCGACCATTTTGATACGCGTATGGTGTTGCTGGTGGCTGGACTGCAGGTAGGTGATGTGGTGAAAATCCCAGGCGACAAAATCATCACAGCTATCGACAATCTCTGGGCACAGGGCCTTTTTGAGGATGTGAGAATCAATCTTACACGCATCCAGGACGGCAAGGCATTTCTGAAAATCATATTGGTGGAACGTCCCAAACTATCGAAGTTTGAGTTGAAAGGTACCCGAAAAGGTGATGATGAAAAACTTCGCAATGATATGAATGTGAAGGCTGGGGATGTCGTAACTGAAAATATGCTTACCACTTCCAAGAACAGTATCAAGAGCTATTACATGGAAAAGGGATTTACCAATGTGGAAGTAGAAACGGCTCTTACGCAGGATACTACCAATGGTAAAACAGACCGCGTTATAGTGACATACAACGTAAAGCCCGGCAAGAAGGTAAAGATAGATTCCTTGATTTTTGAGGGGAATGAACAGGTGGCCTATAACAAGCTCATCAAGAAGATGAAGAAAACCCATGATGTGCATTATGGGAAGAAACTTTATTTCTGGACAAGCGGTTTCTGGAAGAAATCAAAGTATAACGAAGCCGACCTGTCAGAAGATCTGAACTCGATAATTGATTACTACAACGAACTCGGTTATCGTGATGCCCGCATTGTGATGGACACTGTATGGCAGGTACCTCAGGAGGACCTGAATCTCAGTGCCAAGAAGAAGGCAAAGCAGGATCGTCTGAAGGTAAAGGTGAAAGTTCATGAAGGCGACAAATTCTATTTCCGAAACATTACCTTTGCAGGAAATACCATTTATACCTCCGAGGATTTGTTGAATCACCTGCGAATCTCCAAAGGTGACCCCTACAATAAAACCACGCTGGAAACGAATCTGACTTATAACCCCAGCGGAACGGACGTCACCTCCATGTATATGGATAATGGATACCTGTTCTTTGAAGCAAATCCTGTAGAGGTGGCTGTGGAGAACGATTCCATAGATATAGAAATCCGCATAGTGGAAGGCAAGCAGGCGCGTGTGCGTAATGTATGGATTGAAGGCAATACTACCACCAATGATAAGGTTATCATGCGCGAACTGTATTCCCGTCCGGGAGATCTGTTCAGCCGTGACGCAGTCATGCGCAGTCTGCGAGAATTGCGGGCATTGGGCTTCTTCAAGGAAGAGTCACTTCAGCCGGATGTGCGACCCAACAAGAATGACGGTACGGTAGATATCGTTTATAAGGTGGAAGAGGGCAATACAAGTCAGCTTCAGCTCCAGGGCGGATACGGCAACAAGATGTTCGTAGGTCAGGTTGGTGTACAGCTGATGAATTTTGCTGCAAGTAAGGTGTTCGACAAAGAGGCCTGGAGTCCTATACCGATGGGTGATGGTCAGAAACTGGGTATAAACGTCGTATCGAACGGCTCCTACTATTACGCCATCAACGGATCTTTCACTGAACCTTGGCTTGGCGGTAAGAGCGCTCATGCGTTGAGTGTGTCGGTCTATCACAATCTGTTCAGCAACGGATATTTCTGTGATAAAGATGATCCCGAGTATTATAAGCTGAAACTTACGGGTGCCGGCGTATCGTTCTCAAAACGCCTCAAATGGCCTGATGACTACTTTATTCTTTCACATGGCTTCACGTTCAAACATTATACGCTCCAGAACTATACCCAGCTGGCGGGAAGCTTGTTTACAGATGGTGTGGCAAACGACTTTTCGTATGCCATTACAGTCAGCAGAAACTCCACCGATTCGCCTATTTATCCGCGAAGCGGTTCCGAACTCTCCATATCGGGAGCCATCACGCCCCCCTATTCCTTGCTGAGTGGTAAGGATTTCAGCAGCGCGACTGCACAGGAGAAGTACCGTTGGGTAGAATATTACAAGATAAACATGCGCGGTTCGTGGATGCTGAATCTCGTAGGAGATGTAGTGCTGAACGCACGTTTCCGCTTCGGATTTATGAGTTATTATAACCCGAATATCGGACTTTCACCATTCGGACGTTACTTCGTTGGTGGTGATGGTCTCTCTTCATGGCTGATAGACGGAAGAGAGGTGATACCTCTGCGAGGATATGAGAATAACGCCATCAGTCCTGACGCAGGTGGTTCCGTATTCGACCGTTATACTCTGGAACTTCGTCAGCCCATCATTGAGAGCAATGCCACCACGATTTATGTGCTGGGATTCCTCGAAGGCGGTAACGCATGGTCAGACATGAAAGAGTTCCAGCCCTTCAAGTTGTATAACGCTGCCGGACTGGGCATCCGTCTCAATATGCCAATGCTCGGTATGATAGGTATAGACTGGGGTTATGGTTTCGATGGCACACAAGGCGGAAGCCAGTTCCATTTCAGTATCGGTCAAAGCATAGATTAAATCATGATAGCAACCCTGAAAAATATCCTCAAGACAGTACTTCCCGCTTGGTTGGGCTTGGTGTTGTGTATAGGATTTCCCGCTGTTGCCACGGCACAGAAATATGCGTGTGTCAATACGGAGTATGTAACCACCAATGTGCCTGATTATGTGAACGCACAGAAGCGGATACTGAAATTCGCGGAAGAATGGCAGAAGGAACTCGATGCCAAGTATGTCGAGTTGGAAAACCTGAGGAAGTCCTATCAGCAGGAAGCGTACCTCCTGCCTGAAAATCTCAGGCAGCGGCGTCAGGAGGAACTCAAAGCCAAAGAGCAGGAGGTGAGAGATCTTCAGCGTCAGCGTTTCGGTGCAGGGGGAGACCTTGACCGCAAGCGCGAGGATCTGCTGAAACCGGTACAGGACAGAATCTACAATGCTATAGAACGCATAGCCAGTGAGAAGAGTTATGCCTTCGTATTTGACAAGTCGGCATCTTCCACCATTATCTTTGCCAATGCAAAATATGATATAAGCGATCAGGTACTGGAAATCTTAGGGTGTAAGCCCGGGGATGCAGCCGCAGCCGCAGCCAAAGAAAATGCCCAGTCAGGAAAAAACAGCATCAAAGGGCCAAAGGACAACGACGAGATAAATCGTAAATAGCGCATAAAAAAACGCAGTATTAAAAAAAAAGCGTATCTTTGCATCATCATTCACTGAAGAAAGAAATAATCAAAATATTAGAAAACAATAAATTAAAAGGAAATTAATAGAGATGAAAAAGACATTAATCGTAGCTTTGATAGCAATGTTGGCCCTGAGCGGTACGGCTATGGCACAGAAAACCATCAAACTGGGACATGTAAATTCTACAGAACTTATGCAGATTATGCCAGGAAGAGATTCTGCTCAGAATGCCCTTCAGGCAGAAGTTGCCGAGTTGGAGAATACTTTGAAAGCCATGCAGGGAGAACTTGAACAGCGCTACAATGAGTTTCAGGAGAAACAGTCTCAGTGGTCGGACCTCATCAAACAGACCAAGCAGCGCGAACTGCAGGATATGGGAACCCGCATTGAAGAGTTCCAGCAGAACGCCCAGGCACAGCTTCAGGAGCGTCAGCAGGCTCTTCTCCAGCCTATCATTGACCGCGCTAAGAAGGCCATAGAAGAGGTGGCTAAGGAAAATGGCTACACTTATGTGTTTGACAGTGGAGTAGGTACCTTGCTTTATCAGCAGGACAGTGATGATATTCTCCCTCTTGTAAAGAAGAAGTTAGGATTGAAATAACACATTTTTGCCAACCGAAACTGTAATTCCCCGCATAGGTCACCTATCGGGGAATTATTTGTAAAATTCAAGTGGTAGAATGAGAAAATACTTTATTAAAATACTGATACTATGCTGTGCAGTGTTAGGGCTGGAAGGATGCCATCCAGAGAGTGGAGGTATGTCTCAGGATACCACGTTAGGAGTGAAGGTCTATACTTACGCAGAAGCAGGACTGACATATCCGGTAGCGGTGTTTGTGTTTGGAGAGAACGGCGAATTACTCGAATCCAAGAAAGCTTCAGCCCCTTCGCAGATACTGTATTTCCAGTTGAAAACACTTGAGAACTACCATGTGGTTGCGGTAGCAGAGAATGAGGATTTTGATATACTCGAGAATCCCACGCTTTATTCCGTCATCACGCCACGCTATGGCCAGGCTCATGAGGCCATAGCGCAGAACCCCTTGATGATGGGAATGGCCACTTTTACAATACATGATGTCATGACAACATTATCTCTGGCATTAACGCCACAGACCGCTAATCTGGAAATATCCCTGCGAGACGTTCCCGATGCGGTCTCTTCGCTGGAGGTTTCGTTAGGATATCTGTATGGCGGGGTCGCTATGTGCGGACGGGGTAGTGGAGCAGAGACTGTCAGCATTTCTTTGCGTCGGGAAGGCGATGTCTGGAAATCCGTCCCCGTGTGGGTGCTGCCTTCAGTGGATAATCAGTTTCGTTTCACAGTTGTTTCGGAAGGTGCGGAAGGAGAAAATATCTTTGGAATAACCTGTCCCAACCCTTTGCTGAGTGCGCAATATTATCAGTTGTGTGGCTCCTATACTCATCTTGAATCCTTGATACAGAGCGATACTATAGTCATTCCGATAGATGAAGACTCATCAGGCGTATGGGTAGAGGAATTTCCTGTAGCCGGCGAGGTCTGGCAGGGACATGTGGTCGTGATGGTGGATTCTATAGCACCCGGAAAGGCAGAAGTGATGCTGATGAGTTTATGGGATTGGGGAGACCTGCCTTCCGCCAATAATGCAGACAATCCGGAATACGCCTTATCACTGGCAGAGAATTATATTGAAGGGGAAATCGAATCTTGGAGGATTCCTTCGAAAGCGGAGGCCCAGCGATTGAAATCCCTGTACAACGAGCAGAATATAGCAGAACTCAATCAGGTTTTTCGTTCCCTGAATGCTGCTGAGCTGCTCATAGAGGATGGGGGCGAAACTGCCCGCTATCTCTGTGAAAACGGCACCAAGACCTTTTCATTCAGGTCAGGTACTACGATATCAAATGCCGGTAGTGTACGGAGTGACTACCGTATGCGGCTGGTGCATGTCGTCACGATGAAGAAAGCGACACGAGAATAGGGGATAAATACCCGTCGAAATGAATTAATCGGTTAATTGCTCTTGTAAAGAAGCAGATTTTTTTCTGCTGTAATATAGTCATTTGTAAGTGGTAACTCCCTTCTATCTTCTTTTTATCTCCAGTTTATCTTTTTTCTATCTCTTATTCTAAGGAAAGGAGATAAAAAGAAGTTAATATGGAGATAAAAAGAAGATAGAAGGGAGTTACCGCGGTGCGGAGTCCCCGGTGGTGGTTCTGCGCCAAGCACAACGGAGCGACCGCGCGCAGACTGAGAACCAAGGATTTCCAGAATAAAACTATAGATTAATACTGCCAGAGGGTATAATAAGAAGAAAGAAGCCCTTGCGAGGCTTCTATCTTCACTATGAAAAAGAAAATAATTTCTGCGGATTATTTGTTGTTGCGCTGGCAATCCTTAGGGGTTACACAGGTTCCGCTGGCGCGGCATACCAGAATCTTTTCTTCAAGTACGTCGGCTGCACTGGCGCTGATGTCGGGGCGGGTCTTGATAACCTTATATGCCTCGAAGGTCATCTTGCGGCTGGTATTGCCTACATGGGTGATTTCGCCGTATGCCTCAATATAGTCGCCTGCATATACAGGAGCTTTGAATTCTACCATATCGTAAGCGCAGAACAGGCCTTCATCGCCGTCCTGGATGATAAGAAGTTCGGTTGCTACATCACCAAAGAGGTGAAGCATGTGTGCACCATCAACGAGGTTTCCGCCATAGTGGGCGTCTTTTGCGCTCATACGAACGCGGAGCATTGATTTTACTGCCATAGTATTAGTTTTATTTATTTCTTAATGATATAATCTACAAAGATTCCAGGAGTCTTCACGTTTTCGGGAGCGATGCTTCCGGTAGCTACGATTTCCTGAGGTTCCACAATCACCATGTCTGCTGCGGTAGCCATCATAGGGCAGAAGTTCTGGGCAGTTCCTTTATATACCAGGTTTCCGCTTTCGTCGCAGATGTTGGCTCCCAGGATTGCTACATCGGCATGGATAGGTTTCTCTAAAAGATATTCCTTACCGTCGATAGTGATCTTCTCCTTGCCTTTTTCTACGATGGTACCCAGTCCGGTCTGGGTAAGAACTCCACCGAGACCAGCGCCTGCTGCGCGGATTTGTTCTGCGAGTGTTCCCTGAGGTTGCAGCGTTACGTTCAGTTCGCCCGAGTTCATCTGGTCGATAGTATTGTTATTGGTGCCGATATGGGTAGCAATCAGGTTCTTTACCTGATGGTTGGTGATGAGCTTGCCCACTCCCACTTCTGGATATGCTGTATCGTTGGTGATGATGGTTAAGTCTTTCACCCCGCGGGCTACGATTTCGTCGATAAGGGCGATTGGGTTACCAACTCCCAAAAATCCTCCAACCATGATGGTCATGCCGTCGTGAATCTTCTCTGCGGCCTCTTTTACTGTGACAAATTTGTTCATATTGTTTAATTTTTTTTGTTATTCAATTCGTCCGAATGCGTTGTGTATTAAATATTTTCCACCTCCCTAAGGGGCATTCTACGCATTGGTTATCAGTCTGCAAATATAGGAATTTTTTTTCATATATGTGAAAAAAATAAAAAAAATTTGTCCATGTATTAAATTTTTAGTACTTTTGCATCGGTTTTTGATACTAATAGAAATGAAGAAAATACTCCTCTCCATAATGCTTCTGGCTGCCTTTTCAGGTGTGGCTCAAGAGCGTATTGTACCGGAAGAAACTTTTAAGGCTGAAGAAGTTGAAGGCAACTTTTATCATGGCTTTTCGTACCATAAGAATTGGGAAGTGGATTTTACCATCGAGAGTCAGGACGGACGTTATACCCCTACTGATGCAGATATAGCCAAAGCTGAGGCACTCATCAAGAAACGTATAGCCTACGTGAATCGTGAACATGAGAACCAAGGTGGCAAATGTCCCGTCATAGATGAACACATGCGCAAGTATGAACGTCAGTATGTGGGTTTCACTGACATCCACGGTTACAAGATTGTATGGTGCAACTTCATCTGGGATGCTTCGGTAACTTCAAAATTGGGTGAGGATATTATTCTCACACGAGGTGGTTGTGGCCACTACTGGCGTGTGAAAGTCAATCTTGATACCGAGAAAGTCTATGGACTTGAGGTGAACGAGTCTGGTGATGTTGAATATATTCCACGTCTCAAGAAACGTCCGCCACGAATTTCCCGTCCAAAGAATCCTTCTCCCGTACAGCGTGTGCGTAAAACAGGTATTATCCATACCGAGAGCGAAAAGCATTTCTAAGGGCTATTCATGCAGTCAAGATTTTTTTGCCAGCAGCGGTTTCTTGTTTTCCTTATGCTGGTGGGTGTAGGCTTTGTTGCGGAGGCTCAGCATATCCGCAAGGATGCTTTCCCGCCTGAAGAAGAGAATATTCCCAAATCTTCTCTCACGATGGCTTTGTCGATCAGCGACCTGTATCACTGGGATTGTTATCCGACATATCCCACCTATATCGTCTATATGAACTATCTGGCACAGCGTTATCCGCATCTCTGTAGCCTTGATACGATAGGGGTCAGCGTAAAGGGCAGACTGATACTTGCACTGCATATTCACGGCAATAGTACTCCCGAAGATGCTCCCCAGTTCTTCTATTCTTCCACTATCCATGGAGACGAACTTACCGGATACCAGCTTACGCTCCATCTGTGTGACACGCTCCTCTCCTCCTATGGAACCGATACCATGCTCACTCAGTTACTCAACACTACCCACATCTATATTAATCCCCTTTCAAATCCTGACGGAACCTACCATGGAGGCGATTATACCGTATCCTCCTCATGGCGCTATAATGCCAATCGTGTAGATCTCAACCGTAATTATCCTGATCCCTTCGGCACTCCGCCCCTCGACCCGATCCAGCCTGAAAATGAAGCGATGATGAATTATGTGGGGCAGCATCATTTTCTCATGGCCGTGAACATCCATGGGGGCGACCAGGTCTGCAATCTCCCGTGGGACAGTTTCACTTCTGTCCGGCAGCAGCACCCCGACCAACTCTGGTTTCAGCAGATATGTCAGCGTATGGTAGATTCCTGTCGCAGAGTTGATTCGCTCTTTTTCACTGCGGTATGTCCTTCCGGTGTAATCGTGGGAGGAGACTGGTATGTCATCCATAACGGCAGACAGGACTATATGAATTATTACCATTCAATACGAGAGATTACCCTTGAGATATCACAGGCAAAACGTCTTCCCGCCGACCAGTTGCCCCACTACTGGAGGGTACTCGCCACTCCGCTCCTGCGGTATATTGCCGAAATTCATAATGCTCCTACCCATACGGTCTCCCTCACATCTCCTTTACCGGAGGAACTACGCGTCTATCCCAATCCTACAACAGGTCCTGTTATTGTTGAGAAAGGCACTCAACGTTACGAGTACGACCTCAGCCGTTATCCCGCTGGAGTATATCCACTCAAGGTAGGTAACACCACCTGCAAAATCATAAAGCTATAGCACGTTATACTCATATCACAGTAGCCATACCAGTGATGGATGAACCGGATGCTCTGCCTCGGTTGCTGCGGCAACTGGAAGCCCAGACTTTTCGGAATTTTACGGTATATATCTGTGTAAACCAACCCGACGATTGGTGGCATGATGATAATGATGCCCATCTTCAGGTTTGTATTCATAATGCGGATACCCTCCGTCTCCTCGCCTACAGCGAAAACATCATCCTTCTTGACCATTGCTCAGAAGGTCGAGGATGGCCTTTGCGCAAAAGTGGGGTAGGATATGCTCGTCAAGCACTTTTCAAAGCCATTCAGGCGCACGCTACTCTTGATGAACTGGTAGTAAGCCTCGATGCCGACACGCTGATAGCCCCCTGCTATCTTCAACAAGTGCTGGATTCCATGAATGCCCATCCTGAGGCGCATGCCCTCGCTGTACCCTATTATCATCCCGTTCCCGATGAGGAAACCTGTGCCCGCAGTCTCTTGCGCTACGAGTGCTATATGCGTCATTATTTCCTTTCGCTGCTGCTTATTGGGAGTCCTTACGCCTTTTCGGCGCTTGGATCAGCTATGGTATTTCCTCTATGGTCGTATAACCGTGTAGGAGGAATTACTCCATTGCCTGCTGGGGAAGATTTCTATCTGATGCAGAAATTCGCAAAAACGGGTTCCTTGCTTCTTTCTACTCCAGCTCTGGTGTTTCCGCAAGGCAGACCCTCCCCACGGGTTCCTTTCGGCACAGGACCTGCCGTGCTCACTACTATAGCACAGCAACAGCAGCGATATCCTTTCTATCCTGCTGAGGCTTTTCAGGCGGTGGAGGAAACGATCCAGAAATTTCCGCAGCTCTTTCTGGAAGATATTCCTACCCCTATGACGCCGTTTCTTCAGCAGCAGCTCCGTACCTCTGATATATGGGGCCCCTTGCGTCGTAATTTCAAGCATCAGGAACAGTTTATCCATGCCTGCCATGAACGGGTTGACGGACTGAGAATACTTCAGTTTATGAAAGGGTTTCCAACTTCTGATTGTAATTTGCTTAAGTTTCTGCAGCAACAGGGCAAGACAGTTCCGTCACACCTTAATTTCGCCACCAGTCCGCTCCCAGAACTCGTCTCCGTAAGAGATACCCTTTTCCGTCTTGATCAGGCCTTGCGCCGTCAACTAGGGTAAACCTCAATATGGCTGCTGCCCGAGTTTCCGTTTTTGATAATCCTGATTTGGGTTGTGATACGTTCACTCATAATGTCGGTATGAGAAATTACCCCCACCTTTTTGTTTTGAGAACTCTGCAACATTGCAAGCGCATCAATCACGATACCCAGCATCTCTGGGTCTAGTGTACCGAATCCCTCATCAATAAAGAGATTTCCGAAAGAGATGTTGCGGGAGGAGAGCGATGAAAGTCCTAAAGCCAGTCCGAGACTCACGATAAATGTTTCTCCGCCTGAAAGGGAAGTAGTATCACGGATATCGTCAGCCCGGTCATGGTCAATCACACGGATGCCCAGAGAATTCTTTACGGGCATCAGTTCATACCGGCTGTTGAACTTACGGATTTCTGCATTTGCATGTTCAATAAGAAATTGCAGCGTATAACATTGGGCAATTTTTCTCAGGGTCTTTCCATCGCTTCCTATTGCGGTAGTGATAGCCGACAGGTCATCGTTTTCCTGTTCTGCCTGAGCCAGTTGTTCGGCTTGTTCACCAATTACCTTGGAGGCTTCTAAATGGTTCTGGTATCTTGTGTTTCTGACGATGAGACTATCGTGATTTTGCTGTAATTGTTCCTGCAGCAGATTCTGTTGTACCAGAAGTTCCTCACGGGAGAACTCGGGCTTGGAAAGCTGATGTGTTTGGACTGTTTCTTTAGCGGCATTCAGAAGGGTAAGTGCCGAAGTGAGCGAACTGGACCTCTCGTCTCTCAGCTGACGAATAGCATTCCAATCTTCTGTTGATTCCATCAGCTCTATTACGGTATCCGCCGAAATGTTCGTCCCGTCATGACTTTCATTATATTGTTTAATCCACCCTTCCAACAGTAGTTTTTTCTCCTGGATAGCAGCATTGTTATCCTGTTGTATCTTCTCCTGACTTGTAAGGAAACCTGCCAGATTGCTCAGATCGTTTCTGAGTGTTTCGAGAATTTCGGATTGTTTACTTATGGCAGTATCAACTTTTTGCTTTTCTTCTGTAAGTCGAAATTCTTCCGTGTCTGGGTCTTTTCCCTGCAGTTCTTCCTGATATTGTTTGTTCAGGTTTTCTACTGCATCTTTAGCAGCCGTATATTCAAGTTCCGATTGGGTATAGTACAACTGTTTCTCGTGCAACTGTTGGGCGAAGGAACTGCTCAGGGTTTTGTAGTGAGTCAGTTTTTCGTTGGTGGCAGCAACCGCCTGCTGGGCTTGTTCCAAAGCCTTGCTTGCATTGGTTTCAAATTCTGTTAATGCTTTGGTTGCGGTATTTCGGATTTCGGTCAGTTTTTTAATGTTTTCCATCAAGGCGGTATAGTCCGTCAAAGCTTTCCGGGCGGCAGTTTCTGCATCTTCGCAGGAAGGTTTCAGAGCCTCTATCTGGGTGTATTCCTCAGGCCATTCCGGATGCTTTCCGTGAATGCGCTCCATAATGTCATTATAATTCTTGATATCGGCATTCAGATTACTGATTAAATGTTCCAATCCGGCCGCTTTTCCAAGGTTTTCCTGCAGTTCTCCGGTATGGGTCTGTTCTTGTTTCCGTTGTGCTTCCAGTTCGGATTTCTTTTTCTGCAGAAGGGACATCAGTTCGGAGGAAACTTTGTTAAAAAGTTCTGGGTTATCTGAGTATGGATGGTGTACGCCTCCGCACAAAGGACAGGGTTCCCCCTCTTTCAGCAGGTTCCGGTGTTGGCCCCATTGTTCGCTGGAGGTCAATGTATAGAGGGTTTTCAGTTCTTCCACCTCGGTATTCAGGTCCTTGATGGTGAGTTTTGAAATCAGTTCCTGCAGTTGATGGTTTCGCTCTTTAAGCACGGCTGCCTCTTGCTGCTTCTCCAATAGTTCCTTTTGCTTGGCATCCCTGCTCCTGACGGTTTCCATAGCGGTATTCAAGTCCGTGAGATTTCGGGTGGCAGTTTCTTTCTGTTGCTGTAGAAGTTCAAAGTTTAGCCCTTCTGCCTTCTGGTTTTCTTTTGCGAGGTCTTCCGCTGCTTTTTTTTCAGTTTGGTTCAGCAGGATTCTTTTCTCCGCTATTTTTTGTGTGTATTCAGTCAGTTTCCGGGTTGCCGATTTCTGTTCTTCGTCCGCTTTCTGTATGTTTACCGCGTTGTCCTCCACGGCTTTTTCTGCCACGTTCTTTGCTGTGAAGGCGGTTTCCTTGGCTATAGTTTTTTCATTCAATTTTTCTCGGGCGGGGACAAGGAGCCCTTTCAGTTCCCGGGCTTTCCTGATATGGGGAGTCAGAGCCGCCGTCATGTTAAGAATTTCGGAAAGCTGTTTCTGAAGGATATTTAATTCCTCGCCTTTAGTTATGTAGTCTTTATTCTGGAGGTCCATAGTTTTTCGGGTCTCTGTGATGGCGTTCTGGATTCGGGTGTTTTCCCCCTCCATACGCAGCCAGTCGTGTCGTATCGTTATGGCTGGCAGAATGGCATCGTAGAGTTCCAGCTTTCTGACTTTATCCTCAATGCTTGTCAAGTTCTTTTTTGCAGCGTCATACACGGCTTCTTTCCCTTGAATATCTTTCAGCATCAGTTCTTCATCCTGATACCATTTTGTGCTGTTTCTGATTTGTTCAAGGTTTTCAGAAAACTTCTTTTCAGAGGCTTGCAGTTGCTGGATTTCCTGAAGGAGCGCTTCCGCCTCCTGCGTTTCCAGCATTTTTTCCTTATATGCTTTTGTAGTGGCGGCCAGTTCGTTATATGCCTGCTGGGCTTTCTCTTTCCGGGCATTGATTTCCTTTGCAATTGCAGTATAGGTTTCTTTGCATCCCACCAGTTTTTCAAGCAGTTCGTATCGGTCTTCCACGCTGGCATTGAGAAAGTCCGCAAAAGCGCCCTGGGCTATCAGTACGGTCCGCAGAAACTGATCATAATCCAGTCCGATAATCTGCTGAAGCTGGTTCCAGTCTTCCTCGGATTCTATACAGCGGTCTCCGTCCGGGGTCAGTTTATAGAGAGAGGTGATAGCATTCTGATAATTGGTTCTCATGAATTTTACATACCACTCTGCTCGGTATATATCCCCGTTGTTGGCCAGGAAGGTAACTTTTGAATAGCCTTCCTTCTTGCCTTTGGTCAGGATATTGCGTCCGTCGGTAGGGGCAAGTCGGTTTTTCTCCGTTTCTTCCATGTCGCCGTAGATCTCTATCTTCTGGTTTCGCTCGCCTTTCTCTTTCGGATAGCGTGGGGCACGGTTGTATAACGCCAGACAGATAGCGTCAAGGATAGTGGATTTTCCGCTTCCCGTGGGTCCCACAATGCTGAAGATGGTGCTCTCACCTAAGGCGCCTGATTCAAAATCTATCACTTCGCCGTCAGGACGGTCAAGTGAAGCCAAGTTCTGTATTTCGAGTTTGAGAAGTTTCATGATTGCGTTTTTTTCAAGAGTTTACCTTCACGTTATTTATTATTTCTTCCAGAATCTGGAGCTGGTTAGGGTTGAGTTCCTTCTGTTGCCTTATAAGGAAACATTCTTTCAGCGCCTCCATCGGGTCCCGGTTGAGAATATCGTCAACACTTCTCAGCTGCTGGTGGTCCGTGAGCGTGTGTATGTCAATCTGAGTACTGATCTTCTGCATCTTGCATAGCACCGCATCTTTTGTCTCTATAAAACTCTCAAGGTCTTTCACCGCGTCGTTGTTTATACGGTCCTGCTGTACCCGGAGTACCAGATATTCAAAATTCCCGGACAGTCTGCCTTCCACCCGGTCGGCAAGTTCCCCGTCAAGGAGTTTCTTCAGTTTGTTGATGGTATAGTCCTCATCGTTTTCGGGGAAGACACGCAGCCGGTGCTGAGGCTGGTATTCCAGAAGTTCCACCCTCGGACGGTTCCCTTCAAAGGTGATAAGATCTACCCCATGACGATAGTCCTTTTCCGCAAACGACATCGGGAGGACACTCCCCGTATAGCGGGCCCAGTCGGTGTTCCACACATGCTGGCGTTTATGTATATGTCCGCAGGTGAGGTATTCCGGATGGTCCGCCCATCCCTCCATATTAACCTCTTCCTGTCCTCCTATGGCGATTTTCTCGCTCGCCTCCTGATGGGCTATTTCTGCTCCTTTGGCGTATATATGTGCCATCATCACGAGCGGAAGTCCTGGAAATTTTCCCCGAGCCCTTTCCGTAAGCTCTTTCAGAATACGGTTCACCCCTTGCGAGTAGTTCGCGTCCCTCACGATGTCGCTCCGGAGAAACGGCACGGCAAGCACCACGATCTCATTTCCCTCCTGGTCCTTCACGGGAATCATCAGGTCGTCGTAGTCGATTTCCCAATGGCCGTCCGTCTCGTCCGACACCCATTCGCGGTGGATACTGCCTCTGATTTCCACGTTGTGGCGGGAAAGCAGTTCCCTCGGGGCCTCCAGCCGGGAGGCGGAATCGTGATTTCCTGCCGTGATGACGATTCTTATATGAGGGCAGCGGGCAGTAGCCTCAGCCAGAAAGGCGTAATAGGCCGATTGGGCGGCAGCAGAAGGATTGCCGTTATCAAACACATCTCCAGCCACCAAAAGTGCATCCGGCTGATGCTCCCTGATTTGAGTATTGAGCCAGTCGAGGAAATGAATATGTTCAGGCAGACGGTCGTTCCCGTGGAAGATATTGCCCAGATGCCAGTCGGAAGTAGCGATGATTTTCATATACTGTTCTTTTTGTAAAGACTTTGTTTCGTCATATTATAACGATAAAGATTATGCAAAATTACAAAATAATCTTCAATTTGCAAAATTTTTTCCCATTTTTTCATCCAGAGGAAGGCTCAGGCGAAAGAAAAGCGGATGTCCGATGCCCGGCTTGGCCCGACATATCTCCCTTATGTCTCTCTGGTAACGCTGGGTTTCTGCCGTATTTTCTCCGGGATATCTGCGCCTTTTCTACGCTCTAAAAGCGGAGAAAAAGCGGAGAAAGAGCGGAGAAAGAGCGGAGAAAAGGCGCAGAAAACCCCTTTTTACCCCGACCTTGAGCAGGAGGAAATCCGCCCCCGGATTTTCCCTTCCCAGCGTCCCCGTGGACCACCCGTCCCGGGAGGGAAACCACTCCCGACATCTCTGTTATTTTGTCAAACAGGAAAAAATTTCCCCATATCAAAAAATCTTCGTACCTTTGCATTTCATTAAGGAAGTAACATCGACTATTTAACAACACCATTTTGATATGTCTTTTTGGAGAGTTCTGCTGGCAATATTGTTCCCGCCGTTTGCTGTAGCGGATAAAGGATGCGGGTCGTTTCTGATAGTACTTCTACTGACGTTGTGCGGATGGGTTCCGGGGGTGATAGGAGCGTTGGTGATTCTCAAGAAATAAATCCGCTTCCGTGAAACGCGGGGAAAATAAATTTGGTGGTGTGGAAATTATTTTGTAATTTTGCACTTTGAAATTAAATATATCATATTATGGAAAACTTGAACAATCTTAATATCGACGAATCTGCAAAAGAAAATATCCGTACCTGGTTAGAGGGGGATTATGATGAGGCTGCCAAGGCTGCTATCCGCGAGATGCTGAAAGGGGATCAGGGGGAACTGAATGAGGCTTTCTACCGTAGTCTGGAATTTGGTACCGGCGGACTCCGCGGCATCATGGGAGTGGGAACCAACCGGATGAACAAATATACGGTGGGTATGGCTACCCAGGGTCTGGCGAATTATGTGAAGTCCTGTTTCCAGGGAGAGGAACTGAAAGCGGTGGTTTCGCATGACTCAAGGAACCATAGCCGTGAGTTTGCAGAGATAACTGCCCGTGTGCTGGCAGGAAACGGTTTCAAGGTGTTCCTGTTTGAGGCGCTGCGTCCGACTCCTGAACTTTCGTTCGCAATCAGGGCTCTGGGCTGCCAGACGGGTGTGATGGTGACCGCCAGCCACAACCCTAAGGAATATAACGGATACAAGGCTTACTGGAACGACGGCTGTCAGCTGACCGAACCTCATGATACGAGGGTAATTGACGAGGTGATGAAAATCAAGAGTGTGGGCGATGTGAAGATTCTGGATTCCATGGAGGGTATCGAAATCATCGGTGAAGGACTGGATGAGATTTATCTCAGCCGTGTGGAGAAGAATGCGCTTCATCCGGAACTGATAAAGAAACACAAGGATCTGAAGATTGTCTATACGCCGTTGCATGGCACGGGCATAGTGCTGATACCGAAGATGCTGAAACGGCTCGGATTTGAGAACGTGAACGTGGTGGAAGAACAGGCCACTCCGGACGGCAACTTTCCGACCACGCCGAGCCCTAACCCTGAGGAACATGCCGCCATGGAAATGGCTGTAAATCTGGGTAAGAAGATTGATGCAGATATTGTGTTTGCAAGCGATCCGGATGCCGACCGGGTGGGCGTAGCAGTAAAACGTCCCGACGGAGAATGGATGCTCCTCAACGGAAACCAGACCCTTTCGATGATTATCTATTATGTAACCAAGCAATGGAAGGAGAAGGGACTCCTTACGGGTAAGGAATATATCATCAAAACCATCGTAACCAGCGAACTTCCGGCTGATATAGCCAAGCGGCTGGGCATAAAGGTATATGACGTGCTGACGGGCTTCAAGTGGATCGGAGCCAAGATCCGCGAGATGGAAGGCAAGGAGCAGTTTATCGCGGGAGGAGAGGAGAGCTACGGCTATATGGTGGGCGATTTCGTGAGAGACAAGGATGCGGTGAGCGCCTGCTGTATGATAGCCGAGATTACCGCCTGGGCAGCCGAGCAGGGCAAGACCTTCTTCGACGTTCTGGTGGATCTTTATAAGGAATATGGATTCTATAAGGAAGGACTGCTGAGCGTGGTGCGCAAGGGCAAGAGCGGAGCAGCCGAAATCCAGGAGATGATGCGTCAGTACCGGGAGAATCCGCCGAAGACTATTGACGGCAGCCGTGTGGTGAGAATCAACGATATAGAATCAGGTACCACTACGGACCTGCTGACGGGCAAGGTGGAGAAGATTGACCTTCCGAAGAGTAACGTGCTGCAGTTCTTCACCGAAGAGGGCTGTAAAGTTACGGTACGTCCCAGCGGTACGGAACCTAAGATTAAGTTCTATTTCGGGGTGAAGGGCGAACTGCTCAAGAAGGAGGATTTCGAGATGGTCTGCAATTGTTTGGATGCGAAGATTGAGTCCATCAAGAAAGATATGAATCTGATATGAGCAAGTTGAAACTCTGGTTCAAGATCTGCAGACCCAAGACCCTTTTTGCCTCGGCCTGCCCAGTGCTGGCTGGGCTGCTGGCCATTGAGATTGTAAGTCGTCCGGGCACGGCGGTATGTACTTTGCTTTGCGCCTTGTCCCTGCAGATATTGGCCAATCTGGTGAACGACTTCTATGACTATAAACGCGGATCCGACAAGGCAGGCCGCGTGGGGCCCCAGCGAGCCTTGGCTGAAGGTCTGGTGAGTGAGGGGCAGATGAAACGGGCCTGTTATATAGCAGCGGGCCTATGCGTGATACTTGGGGCTGTGCTTATACTGAAGGGAGGATGGCCTATCCTCCTGATAGGTGTTACCGCCTTGATTTTTGCCTGGCTCTATACTGCTACAAGGCATTCGCTTTCATATACGGGTATGGCCGACATTATCTGCTTTCTCTATTACGGCCCGCTGGCTGCGGCCGGGACGGCTCTCCTGCAGACAGGCAATTGGGATTGGACTTCCGTGGCGGCTGGGTGCGTGTGCGGGTGTATAGCCGTGTGTGTACTGGCAACCAACAATACAAGAGATATAGAAGACGACCGTACGGCTGGGAAAAAGACGTTCCCCGTGCGGTTTGGTATGAAAGCGACCCGAGGAGGGGTGGGTGCCCTGTTGGTGGCATCTGTGGTCTTTGCCGCTTGTACCTTTTTCAGGATTTCGCCAGACTTCCGTTTCGGATTCGTGATATTCATGGCATTGCACTTCGGCGTATATTCAGAATACCTGAACGCTCAGGGCAGCCAATATAACAAGGTTCTGTTCCACTACGGGCTTCTCAACGCTGGTTATGTGGTACTTCTTGCAGTAACAAAATTAGTATGTTGAATATGAAAAGATTTTTTATTGTAGCAGCCCTTATGATAATGGGCATGTCGGCCATAGCCGACGAGGGAATGTGGATTCCGATGCTTCTCGGCAAGAATGAGGCCGATATGCAGAAGGCAGGTATGAAGATTAGTGCCAAGGATATATATGACATCAACCATGCCTGTCTGAAGGATGCCGTGCTGTTGTTCAATCAGGGATGCACCGGAGAATATGTAAGTAACGAAGGTCTTTTCCTGACCAATCATCATTGCGGCTACAGTTACATCACGAGCCACAGCACGGTGGCACACGATTATCTGACCCATGGTTTCTGGGCTATGAGTAAAGATGAGGAACTGCCTTGCCCGGGCCTTACCGCCACCCGTTTAGTGAGGATGGAAGATGTGACGGAAGAAGTTCTGGCAGGTGTGACGGAAAATACCACCGAAGCAGACCGTAACAGAATCATAGAAAAGAACATAGAACAGATAACAGCCAAGGCTGTAAGAGGAACCCATTATAAGGCCATCATCAAGCCGTTCTATTATGGGAACCAGTATTTCATGTATGTTAATGAAGTGTTTACCGATGTGCGTCTGGTCGGAGCTCCCCCATCCAATATAGGCAAGTTCGGCGGAGATACCGACAACTGGATGTGGCCCCGTCATACGGGAGATTTTTCTATGTTCAGGGTATATGCAGACAATGATAATAGACCTGCTCCTTACAGCCGTTACAATAAGCCCTACAAGCCGTTGCGGTTTATGGAAATATCCCTCAAAGGAGTAGATGAAGGGGATTTCACCTTTGTGTTTGGCTATCCCGGAACGACGAAACGTTATGTGACAAGCGACGAGGTGGATCTTGCAGCCAATGTAGAGAATCCCATCAGAATCAAGATGCGCGATATCCGTCTGAACCATTACAAGGCTGCCATGGAGCAGAGTCCCGCCCAGCGTCTGAAATATGCTTCAAGAGTTGCCAGCATTGCTAACGGATGGAAGAAATGGCAAGGTGAAACCCAGGGTATTGAACGCTTAAAAGGCGTGCAGCAGAAGAAAGAACAGGAACGTGTTTTTCAAGAATGGGCAAATGACAAGACGGAATACTCGGAAGTGCTGGCACAGTTAGGTGCCAATTACCGTAATATGAGTCCGATAGAAGTAGAGCGGGTGTATTTTAATGAGGCTGTGATGGCAAGCGATTTCATGAATAGAGCCTACAAATTATGGCAGTTGTCCAATTCGGGAAGAGATTCTGTTGTTGCTGCAAAAACAGCTGAGTTATTGAAAGAGAATGAAAACTATTTCAAGGATTTCGATGAGCACACAGTCGTGGATAAGGCTATATTTGTTGAAACCATGCTAGCATGTTGGGAAGCAGGATATGCGCCTTATCTGGAAAAGAAAGGTAAGGATAAAGCTGGAATTACCAAACTCCTGAATGAAATATATGATAATTCTCTGCTGACCCATCGCGACAAAATGGATAAACTTCTGAAATCGTACAAAATGGGTGACAAGAAGAAATTGGTTTCTGACCCTGGGGTAGATCTGTTCAATGTAGCATATTATGTATGCTATACCCAGGAGAAGAATACCTTATACACTCGCAGCCGTCAGAACATTAACCAGTTGATGAGGCTATATGTAAAAGGACAGATGGAGATGTATAGCGACAGCAATTTCTTCCCTGATGCAAACCTTACGTTGAGAGTAACGTATGGGCATGTAGCTGGTTTCCGTCCTCAGGATGGTGTTTACTACAAGCCCTATAGTACGCTGGAGGGAATAATGCAGAAAGAAAATCCAGATATATATGATTATGTGGTCGAGGACCGGTTGAAAGAACTGTATAACAACAAGGATTACGGTCGATATGCCAACGCAAAAGGGGAACTTCCGGTAGGGTTTATCGCTACAAATCATACCACTGGAGGAAACAGTGGAAGTCCCGTACTGAATGCAGAAGGCCAGTTGGTCGGTATCAACTTCGACCGCTGTTGGGAGGGTACTATGAGTGATCTGCTGTTTGATCCTGATTATTGTAGAAATATAAGTCTGGATATTCGCTATTGTCTGTTTATCATAGACAAATATGCAGGAGCAAGCCATCTTATCGATGAGATGGTGATAGTGGAATAGCAGGAGTGCCTCATTATCTTCGGGCATCCGTACCCCAGAGGAGTTTCTGGTGTATTGCAGAGAAGAAGTTCTGGTGGCTCATACGAACCAGATTGATGGTAAAGTTGGCTCGCTGCAGAAGAATGGTTGTACCACCTTTCAGTTCCTGGCTACGGGAGTCAAGTCCTAAATAAAGCGTGGAATGGCGAGAGTCGGTTACCAGTTTGATGGAGGCAGTATCGGGCACAATGAAAGGTCTCAGAGTGAGGCTATGGGCTCCGATAGGGGTAACTACAAAACATCCGCTATTGGGGGTAAGTATAGGTCCGCCGCAACTGAGAGAATAGGCAGTACTTCCTGTAGGAGTTGCAACAATGAGTCCATCACCGCTATAGGTTGCAACATATTCTTCATCAACGTAAAGGTCGGTCTGGAGCAATGGAACATTCTCTGCACGATGAACGAAAACTTCGTTGAGAGCGAAGGTGTCGATATCATCCACCATAGCATTTAGGAGCGTCCTCTTTTCGATGGAAAAATGGCCCATTACAAGATTCTCCGCGAAGTCTTCCAGATTTTCGGTTCCTACCGTGGTAAGAAATCCGAGATGCCCGAAATTCACGCCGATAATAGGGATACCGGAATCTACAATATGATGTACACAACTCAACAGGGTACCATCCCCACCGATAGAGAGTACGAAATCGAAATCCTGATGAGGAAGTGAATCGGAAAATTCAGTGGTTTCAATATGATGGTTATGCAGAGCCAGAACAAGGTTCTCAAGGTGATGATGCATCGAAGGTTCAACATATTTTGTGTAGAGTGCGGTCTTCATGATAATGGGTTATTATGAAATGAGAAATTTATCTGATTAAAAGGATATTTCCGGTGTAGTTGAAGACGCCGCCAGAGTAATGACGGACCCGAAGATGAAAGATGTATGAGCCCTGTGGGCAGAGTTCCCCATGATAGGTACCATCCCATCCCAAAGAGGGATTATCGGAAAAGAATACCCGTCCACCATGGCGGTTGAAGATATAGAGCGCGTAGTTGTCGGGGTCTAACTGATGAACTATAGGCAGGAAAATATTGTTGGTAGGAAGTCCGGGAGTGAAAATATTAGGATACAGTACAAGTGGAAAAAGGGCGGTATCGGACGGGGTTGTATCGTTTGGATTGTTGTGTGGAGGAAGGTAGCAGGAGTCGGTGTTGGAAGAAGCCGTCAGCGTACCGTCAGTATTGAGAGCCACTACTTTGGCGTAGATGTGGAGTGCTGCATTTTCAGAGGTAGAGAAACTGTACTGGAATCTGGAAGAGGGCAGAGAGTCAAGAAGCAGCCACGGTGTATCCAACCCATAGCGGAAATAGAACTTATAGCATTTAACGCCGGATGGCATATTCTGATACTGGGTCCATTGGGCGTTTATATTGCGGGTAGTAGTATCAGCTGATACAGAAAAAATCATATTGGACAAAGGGTCAGTCAGCGGCCCTGCATTCATACAGGAGTCAAAAGCCAATAGCCTGAAGGTGTGGGATTCCGTCGCTGAGAGGTCTTCACAGGTATAAGTTGTATTTTCTGCCCCCCATATAGTATCATAATCAGTACAGGGGAAGCCGCTGCAAAGATAGTAGCCCAATATGTCCGGGTCCGGGTTGGGGTTCCATGAGAGAATGATATGCTGGGAAGAATCTTCGACAGAAGCTACGCAGATGGTACAAGGACTTGTGGGCAAGTTGTCAATCATGGCAATAGGACATACGGGAGAGAGTCCGTTAGGGGACAACACCTTATATCGGATGGTGTCTCCGCAAAGTACCATAGGGATGGTATCTCTGTAAGGGGAAACCGCATCATTCGAGAGTTGTTCCCAGTTCTGTCCCGGCAAACTCCTGTAGAGGTAGAATGGCGACAAGCAGGAATCCGGGGAGGACCAGGATATCTGAACAATTTTAGGAGCGATCTGTGAAGTTTGGAGGTCGATATTTTGAGCAGTTGTATCCCATGAAACAAATAGATAAATTCCCAGAACGATGTATTGGGCGAATGGTCTTATTATGGACTTTAGAATGTTCAAGAGAAATCTATGCTTTGAAAGACTGGAGGTCTATTAGTTGTTTATATCGGCCGTTAAGTTGGATAAGTTCCTGGTGTGTTCCCCGTTCAGTTATTCTGCCTTCTTCAATAACCAGGATAAGGTCGGCAGACATAATGGTAGAAAGACGATGTGCAATCACAAGGGCAGTACGTTCTGTTAAAGCCGAGTCTAACGCTTGTTGAACGATGCGTTCAGATTCTGTATCAAGAGCACTGGTAGCTTCGTCGAGAATCAGCAGGTCAGGTTGGGAAAGCAGTGCACGGGCAATAGAAATACGCTGACGCTGTCCTCCAGAAAGGGAACAGCCACCATCGCCGATATTGGTCTGATATCCCAAAGGAAGTTTTGTGATGAATCCATCTGCACCGGCGAGCCGGGCGGCTTGCTGAATCTGCTGGGGAGTGGCATCTTTGTTTCCAAAAGCAATATTGTTGGAAACCGAGTCGTTGAAAAGAAGTGTATCTTGAGAGACTACACCTATCTTTCTTCTCAGATCTGCAATATTCAATTGGTTAATATTTATATTGTTGATAAGGATCTGTCCATGGGAGACGGGGTAGAAATGCAAAAGTAGGTCAGCAATGGTGGATTTACCGCTTCCGCTACTGCCCACGAGGGCAATGGTGTGTCCTTTAGGTATAGAGAAACTGATGTTATGGAGTACTTCCGTTTCAGGTGTATAATGGAAGCAGACATCTCGAAACTCAATATCGCTTATATCCGAAACGGGGACTCCTTGAGGGTTGGTTTCTTCGAGGTAACTATCTAATAACTCTTGGATACGGCTTGTGCAGGCCTTACCTTTCTTGAGTAAAGATACGGCGGAAGAAATGTCTTTGGCGGGGGGAATCATAAGGACAAAGAGCATGATATAGGAAATGAAGAGTTCGGGGGTAAGACCATTATCCCCATGGAGTACCAGATTGGCCCCGAAAAGAAGGATTCCTATAACGATTACATTTCCAAGAAATTCGCTGGTCGGTGGGGCAAGATCTATTCTTCTCAGCATTGATGTTCTTCGTCTGGCGTGTTCTGCATTATAGGATTGGAAACGCTTTTGGCTGAACCCGATGGCTGTATAGGCTTTGATGACCTTTAATCCACTTACGGTTTCTTCCATGAGGGACATGAGGTGAGAGGCTCTTTCCTGTACATCTTGAGAATGGCGACGCAGGCGGCGGGTGATTCCAGAAATAACAAATACTACTATCGGCAGCATACAAAGTACAAATAGGGTAAGCTTTATATTGATATAGAATAACATTACAAGGTAAAGAATCATACTGATAATGGCGGTCGCCATGGTCTGTATGGATGCCAGGGAGGTTTCGTCATATTCTACAAGATCTCCTCCGAACCGGGAGAGCAGATCTCCTTTTTTTGTGGTAGAGAAATGAGAGAGCGGCAGATGGAGCGTATGTGAGAACAATTCCTGTCGTACATCCCGGATTATTCTTATACGGATAGAGGCAATCTGGATGGCAGAAAGATAGGAGAAAATGTTCTTCAAACCATAAACTATGATAAGCAGTCCCGCAAAAATCAGTAATGCCTTGCTTTGTCCGAAATCAATCAGCCAGGCATATAATACATCTAACCATTTGCTGATAAGGTTCCCGTTGGTTGAAACAGGGACCTGGCTGTTTTCGGGATTGAACAGTAGCTTAAGGAAATCAGCCACGCTGAGCGCTGTGGCCATAGTGAAAATCACACTAAGGGTAACATAAATCCCATACACTGCCGCACGGGCAGTGTATGGCTTTATATGCTGTAGTGTGAACGATTTCATATCAGGTATCCGAGGTAGTTGTGTGGGGTAATCTTGCGAATGCGTTCTTTAATTTCGGCGCTTACATCAAGGGTATCCACAAATTCGGAGATTGTCTGGGCAGTTACTTTTGTGTTGGTGCGGGTAAGCTGTTTGAGTGTTTCGTAAGGGTTTGGATAACCTACGCTGCGGAGAATGGTCTGGATAGCTTCTGCCACAACAGCCCAGTTGTTGTCAAGATCGTTATAAATTGCCTGTTCGTTGAGGATAAGTTTGTTGAAACCTTTCTCAAGAGATGCCAGAGAGATGAGCGTATGAGCAATTGGTACGCCGATATTGCGACTTACAGTAGAGTCGGTAAGGTCGCGCTGCATCCTGGAGATAGGAAGTTTATGGCTCAGGTGTTCAAAAATTGCATTGGCAAGACCGAGGTTACCTTCTGCATTTTCGAAATCTATAGGATTTACTTTATGAGGCATTGCGGAAGAGCCTACTTCTCCGGCTTTGATTTTCTGTTTGAAATATTCCATCGATACATAAGTCCAGATATCCCGGCAGAAATCTACCAGTATGACATTGATACGTTTGCAGTTGTCGAAATATGCAGCCATATTGTCATAGTTTTCAATCTGGGTGGTATATTGCAGACGTTCCAACCCGAGACTCTGTGCCACGAAGGTATTTCCGAACTCTCGCCAGTCAATTTCCGGGTAGGCTGCCAGATGGGCGTTGAAGTTACCGGTTGCTCCGCCGAACTTTGCAGAAAAAGGAATCTGTTTGAAATAGTCCATCTGTCGGCGCATTCTGTAGGCAAACACCATCATTTCTTTCCCCAGTGAGGTTGGGGATGCCGGTTGTCCATGTGTATGAGCCAACATGGGAATGTCTTTCCATTCCTGTGCGCGTGCTTCAATCATGCTGAGAATATTTTCATACATAGGCATCAATACCTCATTGTGGCATTCTTTCATGCTCAGGGGCACAGAGGTGTTGTTGATGTCCTGGGAAGTGAGGCCGAAATGAATGAATTCTTTATATTTTTCCAGACCCAGAGCATCGAAATGACGTTTCAGGAAATATTCAACAGCCTTTACATCATGGTTAGTGGTTTTTTCTATTTCTTTGATTTCTGCCGCATCATCATCTGTAAAGTTGCGGTAGATATCGCGCAGCCTTTCAAACATATTGGCATCGATACCAATATTGAGTTTCTGGCAGAGTGCGATGAAGTATTCCACCTCTATACGTACTCTGTATTTGATTAATGCGCCCTCTGAAAAATAGTTGGCCAGTTTTTCTACTTTGTTTCTGTAGCGCCCATCTATAGGCGTGATTGCATTTAATGTATTCATATTAATTCGTTGTTCAGAAAATGATATTTATTGATAATTTTCTCAATTGTCCTGTTTCGGGAAGCCTGAATGAGGGCTTGGCCATAAAGGGGATTGTGCATATCTGTTCCCATAAATTCCACCCATCCGCGTTCTATCAGCTGCAGGGCCTTGCGCTTCGGTTCATCTCCATAGAATCCGTCCAGGCTCAGCAGGTTTAATTGCAGGAGCACCCCATTCTCCTTCAGGCTTCTAATTTCCATGCCATTGATGTTGAGATAAGGGTATCTTTCAGGATGAGCCAGAATTACTGTATATCCATCGGCCTGCAATTCATCAATAATCTCTTTTATTCCCAATACATGCTGGCGCAATGAAAATTCAATCAGCACCATGTTGCTTTCCCCGTATTTCAAGGTCAGAAATTTGTTGTCATTCAATCGATGTTCAAATCCCGAATCAATACGGTATTCACCTGCAATTCCGTTCAAGGTTATCTTCAATCCTTTATCTGCCACAAAGTCTTGAACCCGTTTGTATCTTGCAACGATATCCTCTTCCTGATTGGGGAATCTGGGTGCCTGGAAATGGGGTGTGATAATCACATGTTTGTATCCTACGCTTTGCAGTATTTCCAGACATTCCACCGTTTCCAGTTCGCTTCTGGAACCATCATCTACATTTGGTATCAGATGACAGTGCATATCTGTACCTAACGCCTCAAATATGGGCGCTGCGCCTTTTCTGGATTTCAAAAAACCAAACATTATTCAATACGTGTTATTTCAGCGCCCAGCTTCCGAAGACGTTCATCGATATGCTGGTAGCCTCGGTCGATTTGTTCTATATTGTCAATTCTACTTTTCCCTTCAGCGCTCAACGCGGCAATCAAAAGTGCTACACCGGCTCTGATATCGGGCGAGGACATTCTTACTCCCCTCAGCTTGTATTCCCGGTTCAGTCCTATTACGGTAGCACGGTGGGGATCGCACAAAATAATCTGAGCCCCCATGTCGATAAGTTTATCTACAAAGAACAGACGGCTCTCGAACATCTTCTGATGAATCAGCACGCTGCCTTTAGCTTGGGTCGCCACCACGAGGGCAATACTGATAAGGTCGGGGGTGAATCCTGGCCATGGTGCATCAGCAATCGTCATCACGCTTCCGTCCATGAACCGCTCTATTTCATAGTGTTCCTGTTTTGGAATATACAGGTCATCATCTTTCTGCCATATTTCGATACCCAGACGGCGGAACACCTGCGGAATCATGCCTAAATGCTCCACATTCACGTTCTTTATCGTGATATCGCTCTGGGTCATGGCTGCCAGTCCGATGAAACTTCCCACCTCAATCATGTCAGGCAGTAGCCTGTGGTTGCATCCGTGAAGTTCCTTCACTCCTTCTATGGTAATCAGGTTTGAGCCTACCCCGGTAATCTTGGCTCCCATACGGTTGAGCATCTTGCACAGCTGATATACATACGGCTCGCAGGCGGCATTCATGATCGTGGTAGTCCCTTCTGCCATTACGCTTGCCATTACGATATTGGCGGTTCCTGTCACCGAAGCTTCATCCAGCAGCATGTAGCAGCCCTTCAGCTCTTCGGGAGCGGTTACCTCATATCCGTTTACGCTGTATCTTACCTTGGCTCCCAGCATCTGCATTCCCAGATAGTGGGTGTCCAGACGTCTCCTGCCGATCTTGTCGCCACCGGGTTGGGGAACTAACGCGTGATGAGTCCTTGCCAGCAGGGGCCCCATCAGCATGATGCTGCCTCTCAGGGCTGCTGCTTGGGTGCAGAACTCTTTGTTTTCGTAGGCTCCGAGGTTTATTTCGTCTGCCTGGAATTCGAAAGTTCTCCCGGTCTCTTCGTGATTCTGTTGTTCCGTCACTTTTACTCCCAGCATCTTCAACAGGTCAATCAGTTTATTGACATCCCTGATATCCGGGATATTTTCTATGGTAACTTTTTCGTCAGTCAAGAGTACCGCACACAGTACCTGTAAAGCTTCGTTTTTCGCCCCCTGAGGGTGAATTTCGCCTTGCAGTCTGTGACCTCCGATTATTTCAAAAGAACTCATATCTATATTGTTTCAGTTTATTTTCCTTATTCTACCACCAGTTTTCGGGCGTGGAGGACGGGGTCTCCGTCCAGTTGCATATAGATGATATATACTCCCTTGGACCACCAGTTCACGTTCAGCTCCACGCGGTTCGTACAATGGGTGTTGTTGTATATCTCAACCCCCTGGGTGTTCTTTACCCAAAGATGGTCTATCACCCGCGAAGCCTCCACCGATACTCGTTCCCGTGCGGGGTTCGGACTTACCTTTATTTCCTCTACCGTTTCCACCCTGCCAACTGAAACGGTGTCTATCGTATCCTGCCCATATTCCACATCAATGATAGGCCATATCATATATGAAAAATTATCTACATCTGTCCGGTGCCATGTGTCTGTAGATGATTCCCAATACATCTTTGGAATTACCGGATATCCACATCGGTTCCATGGTACATCCATTAAAGGTCGCCACCACTGAACAATCAAACAAGAATAATTCCCCCACCCTCCGTCATGATACCAGTCGGTAAATCCGACATAGAAACTGTCTTCCACAATTATGGGTTCATCCAGATATGATTCAGATATCAGTATAAGCCTGTGCGGCAGCCGTGGTGAATGTCCGCATTGGTCCTCTTCATCTGACTCGTATGGAATATCCAAAAGCAGTTGGTTGTCTTCCTCCTTCGATTCACATCCTTTTGCCCATAATTGTACCATGTTCCCCATCGAATCCATATCATACAGGATGACGGAATCTTTATAGTATGGAATGTCTTTTCTGGCATAGTATGCGATTCCCACTATTTTCAACGGATGGTCGGTATGTAGTTGGTGCAAGAGACGATGAGTAGAGGTGAAACTGCTATCAGCACGTCTTACGTGAAGTTCTCCATAATCAAACCTTAATGAACGTGAATATCCAACACTGGGGTTTTCCATCCAGTCTGTCGGTGGGTAATAGTTCGCGAAATATCGGTCAGGCTTCTCCCAGAGGGTGTCCAACACTTCATTATTCTGAGAATATGCATTCCCGATACCTGTTAGCAACATTGTCATGACGATGATGATCTTGTACATAATATTTATTGTTTAATTGGTTTGACAATTTATGTAACTGCTATTGGAGTTCACTGTCGGAGTTATGGTATAAGTAGAAATATGAGGGATTTCAATTATAATACTTAATGGTATATTCGTAATGTTCACACTGTTCTGCGCATTGGTTGGGGATTCATGTGGGAAACAGGTGTTTTGTACCGACAGATTATCATAACGATAAAGTGTCCAACATGGATTTGAGTATATACTCCCCGATAATTGATATCCCCAATCACGCAAAAAATCTATGGAGGTAACCTTGTCATTCAAATGTTTAGCTCGGTGATAGTTTGGCCATATATTAAAATAATCAAACCAACTTACGAAATACGAGTTATAGATTGAGGAATATACCCGGTGTACCACCATTATGCAAGGATTATTCGCCTGCCCCTGATATGCTACATCATATATTACATTCGTATGACCTGTCCATGGTGCCACTTTCATTCCAGCTGTGAACATGAAGCCGTTGGTTGTATTCACTTTGTGGGTATTGATCTTTATTCCTATCCCATTGTTCTCACTATATTCATAGGTAACTGCAAATTCATTGTTTTGGATATGGGTCACGAATAGTTTTGACTCGTTTACATTGTCATTTGCTACGGATATTTGACCTGGAAATAGTGGGTCATACAGAAATCCAGATGTCTGTTTCCACCCTTGCATGATATATTGGTGTTCAGGGTCTGTACCAACAGCCACAACGTAGTTCTGAGTGGTGGTGACATCAGTATAATTTATTCGTTGCTCTTTGTTGTAGAAATACGATACATTCCATGTGTTTGCAATATTGTCATAGATAGCCTCGCCGATTGTCCCGATGGTGTCTTCCGTCAACTGCATTTTTCCGATGAAAGCGATATGTATTCCTGTTCCGTATTCATAGCAGTCTATCTTCTTTATCATTGGAAGGTGGCAGCCCTGTATGCCCCACAGAGGAAGAATTTCACAGAAGTGAATCTGTCCGCTGTTGAAAAACAGATCCTGCACATTGAAGAATCCCACCAATCCTTGCTTTGTGGCGGTATTGGCACCGCCGAAATACATCGTGTCACCTATGCATTCCATATCCTTCAGTTCCACTCCGTTCGGTAGCTGTACTTTCTGCAGTGCAGTATTCCCTGGATTAATATAATACAACCAACCGATTCTATTGGCATCCAATTCATACATAATGGTTATCTGTTGCTGGTCACAGTTGCAGATCAATGTTGATATTGGATCTGCTGATGGTAGTATCTGTTCGATGCTCTGACTCCGCCCATTAGTCGGTATCAATGTGCAAAGCAGCATGATGAAAAAAATATAATGTCTCATGACTTTATATATTAATTTGTTTCAGTTTATTTTCCTTATTCTACCACCAGTTTTCGGGCGTGGAGGACGGGCTATTTCTTTTTCTTTTTCTTTTTGTTGCCGGATGTGGAGCTGGTGTTGGATGTGGTTCCGTTCCAGGGCTCCTCCAGAATGGTGTTTCTGCCAAGAAACTGAAATCCCTCGCTGGGCGTAAGGGTTCCATGGCTCAGTTTGTCCAGTTGTTCCAGAATTACCTCGTCGCTTGCTCCTTCGTTGTTCCATGTCAGATAAAGCCGCTTCATCAGGTTGGCGGTCATGTCAATCAGCTCCTGTTTCTCTTCTTCATCGGGATTGTTCTGTATGGCTTCGAGAAGTGCAGGCAGAAAGCGTCCATAGTGACGGTATGTTACATCATCATTCTTATAGGTCAGTTTCTCGGGTGTATAGTGTACCGTCTCCATCCGCGTCACTCCTACGGGCACATCTACGTCCAGTTTCCAGTCCGACATAATCATCAGATGTCCCCACAGGCGCAGTTTCCAGTGGGCTGTCTCTCTTACCTTCGGGCATACTGCCGCCATGGCATTCACTATGGCTTCTGCCACTTTGGTGCGTTCTTCTCTGCTTTCAACGGTTTGTGCATAAGCCACCAGCTGGGTGATGTTTCTCCCATACTCAGGGAATTGCAGTATTTTTCTTTGTGTGTTGTATTCCATATCTTACTATAACGCGAATATTGCGGTTTTATTATTTATATTTGCATCAATTTCAAAAAACTTTGTGGAACCGGGGTCTCGAACTGCATTTTCTTGCCGGTTACGGGATGTTTGAAGCAGAGTCTCATGGCATGGAGCGCCAGCCGGCTGATGGGGGAGAGGTCCTCTTTGTAGCCGTACATAGGGTCGTGTACCACGGGATGCTGCATCTCGCGGAGATGTACCCTTATCTGGTTTCTTCTTCCGGTGTCGAGTTTCAGTTCCACGAGGCTGTATCTGCGGCTCCGTTGCTTTACTGTATAGTGGGTGATGGCCTCTTTTCCTCCGTTGTCGGTGGGGGAGGAAAGCACGCAGTATTCTCCGTCGGTAAGCCAGCTTCGGATCGTTCCGTTGTCATTTTCTATGTTTCCCCAGGCCACAGCCACATATACCCGGTCATATACCGTCTCCTTCCAGTGTTCTTCCAGCTCCATAGCGGTGCGTTTGTTTTTTGCTACAAGAAGCAGCCCGCTGGTGTCGCGGTCCAGCCGGTGTACCACATGGGCGGTACATTTCTGGTGGGTGGCCTCCAGATAGCGGTTCAATACGGTTATCACGGTCTTGTCGGCTGCGTTCTTGCTGCTGGAAAGGAGCCCTTCGTGTTTGTTCACCACAAACAGATAATTGTCCTCATATACGATGTCCAGGTCTCTGGGCTTCAGACGGTCTTTGCCTCCCTGTTTCTGTATCTCTACTTCCATGCCGGGTTGGAGCGGGAAGTTGTACTGTGTGGTCTTACGCCCATCCACATATACGTTGTGGGCCAGCACCTCTTTAATCTTCGTGCGGCTGCTTTCGGGCATTGTCTGCTGGAGAAATGCCAGCAGTTCTATGGTTTCGTTTACTTTATATTTCATATTCGTATAATTTCAGTTTTTCGTCGGGGCGGAACTGTACGTTGCGGTATCGCTGTTCCAGTTTCCTGCGGTTGATGCCCTGATAGCCGGCTGCGGCGTTCAGCATCTGTGGGGCTACCCTGATGGTGACACGCTCTCCGCCGGGAAGTGTCTCGAACTGGTCGCCCCATATCCCGCTCTGTACCTGAAGTTTGAATGCCACATGGAACGGCCCTGCCAGATAGTCGGTTCCGTTGATGAAGCCTTCCGTCGGATGCAGTCCTACCCGCAGAACCTCCAGTCCGCTTTCCTCCATAAGTTTCAGCACAGGCTTGGTCCATGCTACGGCTTCTTCTATGCTGAGTGCCTTGTAGGTTCCTCTCCGCCAGCGTTCTGCCAGCAGCGTATGTTCTATCACGAGGGTCGGGTATATTCGGGTGTTGTCAGCTCCGAGGGCTACAATTCTCTGGGCCGTCTCCAGACTGCGTTGGGGAGTGTCTCCGGGCAGTCCTATCATCATCTGCATTCCCAGTTTCATTCCGGCATTCCTGATGGCGGAGGCGGCCGCTTCCACTGTGGCGGGGGAATAGCCTCTGCCGGAGGCTTTCAGTACTTCATCGTTCATCGACTGTACGCCCAGTTCTATGGTCTGCATTCCGTATTTTTTCAGTTCCCTGAGCCACGGTTCCTCTATGCGGTCGGGGCGGGTGGAACAGCGGATTTCCTTTATCTTTCCCGTTTCCAGATAGGGGCTGACCAGTCGCAGCAGCCGGAGTTGCTCCTCTTTGGGCAGTCCGGTGAATGTGCCTCCGAAGAATCCTATCTCTACCCGCTGCTCTCCGGAATCCACGCCGTTTCCCCATATAGTGGCGAGATGGCTCTCGATGGTGGAAAGAATTTCTGCATCGGAAGGCATCTGCTGCTGACCCGATATCACAAACTGGTTGCAATACACGCACCGGCACGGGCATGCCATTTCGGGGATAAAGATAGGGATGGTTCTGTATTTCATTTATCGGGCTTTTACGGTAAATACGGTTCTCCGGTTCTGGGCGCGGCCGTCTTCGGTAGTGTTGTCGGCTATCGGCCGGCTTTCGCCGTAGCCGCGGAAGCTGAGGCGTTCTTCTGCAATGCCCCGCGATACGATATAGTCGTAGCAGGCCTTGGCCCTGTGTTCGCTCAGCTGCTGGTTTGCGGCGGCATCGCCGGTGTTGTCGGTATGGCCTTCGAGTTCTATTTCCATAGTAGCGTTGCGGTTAAGCATCTCCACCACTTTGTCGAGTTCCACCTGTGCGGTTTCGTTGAGGATATATTGGCCTGTGGCGAAAAGCACGTTTTTCAAGGTGATGCTCTCGCCTACCTCCGGGGTCTCCTCCTGTGCCAGTTCGTCGCGGTATTCAACCGGTTCGGGCCGCAGTTCTACCGGAAGGTCGAAATAATAGAGGTCCTGCCTTCCGTAGCCCTCCAGAATATCGGAGGAGAAATAGGCGCGGCTTCCGTCGGCGCTCACGATGAGGTTGCTTTCGTCATGTTCTGTGTTGATGGGGTAGCCCATATTCTGTGCCTTGCCCCAGGTGCCGTCTTCGTTGCGGCGGCTCACGAAAAGGTCGAAGCCTCCCATGCCTACATGTCCGTTGCTGGTGAAATAGAAGGTCTTGTCGTCGAAATGGATGAAGGGACTGCTTTCATCTCCTTCGGTGTTGATTTCGGGACCCATGTTTTGAGGGGCGCCCCAGCCGTTTTCGGTCAGCCGGCTCACCCATATATCCTTGCCGCCGTAGCCGCCCTTGCGGTCGCTCACGAAGTAGAGCGTGCGTCCGTCCAGTGAGAGACAGGGCTGGGATTCCCAGCTGCGGGAGTTGATCTCGATGCCTATGTTCCGGGGCCGGCTCCACTCCTCGCCGTGGCGCACACAGAGGTAAAGGTCGCACCGGCCGTAGCCGTCCTTGCGGTTGCAGGCGGTGAAGATCATGATTCTTCCGTCCTGTGAGATACATTGTGCCCCTTCGTTGTCGGTGGAGTTTACGGGCTCTTCCATTCGCTGGGCGGGGCTCCAGGTGCCGTCCTCCTGCAGTTGGCTTACATAGAAGTCTTCCTCCTCCTCGGTCTCGGCGGTGGAATATTCGTTCTTAGGCATCCGCCGCGTGATGATCAGGGTCTTTCCGTCGGCGGTGAGGGCGGGCAGATATTCGTCGTAAGGGCTGTTCACTTCGGGTCCCATATTTATAGGCTGGAACGGAACGGGGTGTGCCAGAGCCTCACGGCGGAAGTCGATGCAGTCTATGGCAAAGCGTGCTTCCTGGTTCCATGCCTTGTAGCGGCTTCCTAAGGAGAGGAACTGCTCGAATATCTCCCGGGCTTCCGTCTCACGTCTCTGGTCCAGGAGCATCTCGCCCAAGGTGAGATAGGCCTCCTCGAACTTCCGGTCGAGGGCGATGGTCTGGCGCAGGCATTTCTCTGCCTCCTGGATGTTGGCGCTCTGCAGTTGCTGGAGGCCTAGTTCATATTGACGTATGGCCTTTTTGTTGGTGCTGCTGTAGAACTGTGCCCGGGCTCCCGGAAGCGCCAGAAGCAGTCCTAAACATAGTATAATCAGTCGTCGTTTCATGCAAACATGCTTTTATAATTCTTTACGCCAAAACAGCTGGTGTCTGTTTCAGCGGTGATTTCCATAGTGTTATACCCTTTCAGGGGACTTGGAAGTCCCTGAAGGATTTTTGCAAAGATACACTTTTTTTTTGAATTATGCGCTCCTGGCGCGAATTTATTTTTATTGAAAATTCTGACGGGAACCGTGGAGGCTTTTACCTGGAGTTCTTTCTGCTTTCGTTTTGGACTTTTCCTGCCTCTTTTTCCGGTTGCCATGCCTCTTTGGAAGGAAATTCATTTCCCGGCATTTCCGGCCGTTTTTCTCTCTCCCGTGCAGCGGGTAACTCCCTTCTATCTTCTTTTTATCTTTTTTTTATCTTCGTTTTATCTCCAATTCTTAGAACAAAAGATAAAAAAAAGATAATATGGAGATAAAAAGAAGATAGAAGGGAGTTACCTGCAGGAAACACCTGATTTACAAGGCAGAAAAAAGAGGCCTTCCATAGTCCGGTTTCCGAGGGTCGGGCAGGGATTTCCGGAAGGGCTTTCCGGGAGCTCTGCCCGGGCAATTTCCAGGACGGAAATGGGGTTAGAAACAGGGACTGTTGATAACTTTATTTTGCAGGTTCGGAAAGTTTGTGTATCTTTGGAGTGCTGAAAAAAATGTGAAAATTAATAGAAAATAATATATATCAGTTAGTTATGAAAATTTTAGTATTGAATTGCGGCAGCTCTTCTATCAAATATCAGTTGATAGATATGGCAAACAATGCCGCTGTTATGGCAAAAGGTTTATGTGAAAGAATCGGTTTGGCGATGGGCGAATTTACTCACAAGTACAACGGCGAGAAGCATTATGTTCAGGTGCCTATTCCTGACCATACTGCCGGTATCAACCTGGTGCTTGACGCGCTCACAGACCCTAAAATCGGCGTTATCAAGAGCCTGAATGAAATCAGCGCAGTGGGTAACCGTGTGGCTCACGGCGGTGAATATTTCAAGGAGAGCGTACTGGTGACCGACGAGGTCGTGGAACATATCAAGGCGCTTACCGACCTGGCTCCGCTCCACACTCCCGGTAATCTGGCAGGTATCTATGCCATGAAGAAACTTCTTCCCGAAGTGCCTCAGGTGGTGGTATTTGATACGGCATTCCACAGCACGCTGGAACCTAAGGCTTATCTCTATGGCCTGCCATACGAATACTATGAGAAATACGGCATCCGCCGCTATGGCTTCCACGGCACGAGCCATCTGTTTGTAGCCCAGAAGGCTGCCAAGATGGTGGGCAAGGACTGGAAGGACCTGAAGATTATCAGCTGTCACCTCGGCAGCGGCGCAAGCATCTGCGCTATCGACCACGGCAAATCGGTGGATACCACTCTGGGTATGACCCCGCTGGAGGGCTTGATTATGGGAAGCCGTCCCGGCGATGTGGATCCCGGCGCATTGGTTTATCTCGGTCAGAAGGAAAACATGACCTGGGACGAGATGAGCGTAATGCTGAACAAGAAATGCGGTCTCCTCGGCGTGAGCGGCGGCAAACAGGATATGCGCGACATCCGTGCCGGCCGTGACGAAGGCGACGTCCGCTGCACATACGCTTTTGATATGTTCGCACATCGCGTGAAGAAATATATCGGAGCCTATATGGCTGTGATGAATGGTTGTGATATTCTGCTCTTTACGGGCGGAATTGGTGAAAACGCATGGTTTATGCGTCACCCGATTTTGGAAAACATGGAATTCCTTGGCGTAAAGGTGGATATGACCTTGAACGACGGTATGATGGGTGAGGACAAGATTATCAGCACTCCCGATTCAAGAGTTACCACCATGGTTGTGACTACGGATGAGGAATTTGTAATTGCCAGCGATACCTACCGTATCGTAACCGGCAAGTAAATTCTCTTCAAAAATGGAACAAGCCCGCCGTCGTGAGACGCGCGGGCTTTGTTTGTCTCTGGCTTTAATATATTGTATAGGCTTTGCAATTGATCTGCTTTGTTCCGTTTTCCAGTGGCGGTACTCCTTTTCCGTGCCCGCGAACCGGTGGCGGAAAAGCAGACGAAAAGTGACAGAAACAAGGGAAATTTCAGGTATGAAAAGATTGGCGAATTTTGATATAAACTGGCGATGGAAGTGCGTTTTTGCAGAGCTTCTGCCCGAGGGAAACGAAAAAAAATGAAAAAAATAACAGTTGAAAAACAGTAATTTATGAAAAAAATAGCGGTGAGAAAGAAAAAATATTTTGTCAGTTTGGAAAATGTGTGTACTTTTGCACTGCTTTTTCGGAACGGAAAAGCGGAGAATCGAGAGTAATTTGAAAGACTGTCATCAAGCCGATGTAACTCAGTTGGTAGAGTAGCTGATTTGTAATCAGCCTGTCGGGGGTTCGAGTCCCTTCATCGGCTCACCCGTCTCTCGAAGGTCTGCCAAGTGTCGAGATACAATGGGGAAGTCGCATAGTGGCAATTGCAACAGACTGTAAATCTGTCCTCTTCGGAGTTCAGTGGTTCGAGTCCACTCTTCCCCACCAATCACCTAAGGTGAGATAGGCGGAAGTAGCTCATTTGGTAGAGCGATAGCCTTCCAAGCTATAGGTGGCGGGTTCGAGCCCCGTCTTCCGCTCGAAAAAGAAGAAAGCTGATGACTTTCAGAAAGCAATTCTCGCAAGAGAATGTAAGCTGCAGTAGCTCAGATGGTAGAGCGCATCCTTGGTAAGGATGAGGTCGCCGGTTCAATTCCGGCCTGTAGCTCTAATTTTTTGCCCAAAAGTCAAAAAATGATGAGACGCGCCTATGCACGCCTCTTTGTTGGTAGAAAAAAATGGACAGGGCAGGAGATTAAAATTAATAATGAATAAAAGTTAAACCTTTAATACGTATTAAAAATGGCAAAAGAAAAATTCGATCGTTCTAAACCGCACGTTAACATCGGTACTATTGGACACGTTGACCACGGTAAGACCACTTTGACCGCAGCTATTACTAAGGTTTTGGCTGAAAAAGGTCTCTCTGAAGTAAAATCATTCGATTCTATCGACGCTGCTCCTGAAGAGAAAGAGCGTGGTATCACTATTAATACTGCACACGTTGAGTATCAGACCGAATCTCGTCACTATGCACACGTTGACTGCCCTGGTCACGCTGACTATGTAAAGAACATGGTTACTGGTGCTGCTCAGATGGACGGTGCTATCCTCGTTGTTGCTGCTACTGACGGTCCTATGCCTCAGACCCGTGAGCACATCCTTCTCGCTCGTCAGGTAGGTGTTCCTCAGCTGGTTGTTTTCATGAACAAGTGCGACCTCGTTGATGACCCTGAACTTCTCGACCTCGTTGAAATGGAAATCCGTGAACTCCTCTCCAGCTACGATTATGATGGTGACAATATCCCTGTTATCCGTGGTTCCGCACTGGCAGCTCTTAACGGTGAAGCCAGCGGCGTAAAGAACGTTGAGGATTTGATGGCAGCAGTTGACAGCTGGATTCCTCTTCCTGTTCGCGCAGTTGATAAGGACTTCCTGATGCCTATCGAAGACGTTTTCTCAATCACTGGTCGTGGTACCGTTGCTACCGGTCGTATCGAAACTGGTGTTATCCACACTTCTGACCCTGTAGATATTATCGGTATGGGTGCTGAGAAACTGAAATCAGTTGTTACCGGTGTTGAAATGTTCCGCAAGATCCTTGATCAGGGTGAAGCTGGTGATAACGTAGGTCTGCTGCTCCGTGGTATCGATAAGGACGAAATCCGTCGTGGTATGGTTATCGCAAAACAAGGTACCGTTAAGCCTCACCACAAATTCGAAGCTACCGTATATATCCTGAAGAAAGAAGAAGGTGGTCGTCACACCCCATTCCACAACCGTTACCGTCCTCAGTTCTATTTCCGTACCACTGACGTAACTGGTGAAATCCAGCTGCCAGAAGGTCAGGAAATGGTTATGCCTGGCGATAACTTGACAATCACTGTTGATCTGATTGCTGATATCGCTATGGACCTCAACCTCCGTTTCGCTATCCGCGAAGGTGGTCGTACCGTTGGTTCCGGTCAGGTTACCAAGATTATTGAATAATCTAACCATATAGTGGCACTTTCGGGTGCCACTTACAGGGGCATAGTTTAATGGCAGAATGGCGGTCTCCAAAACCGTAGATGGGAGTTCGATTCTCTCTGCCCCTGCAAAAAAATATTGATATCAAGATGTCGAAAATCGGTAATTACGTGAAATCCAGCTACGATGAACTTGTAAACAAGGTGTCGTGGCCTTCATTTAAGGAATTGCAGAGCAGCGCTATCGTAGTGGCTGTTGCTGCTGTTATTCTGGCTCTTATAGTGTTCGTTATGGATATCGTGTTCGGTGTTCAGAGCATGGGCTGGAAGGGTATTTTAGGATACATTTACGCTCTGATCGGATAAAACCGTGCATTCGCGTGACCTGATTCTCTAAAGGTCGCGTGAGGCGGTGTGCGTAGTCTTGCTTCCCAATTTATTTGAGACTGCCATGAGGTTTTAACGAAAGGGGTGTGTTCTTGTTGCCCGGTGGTGGCAAGAATTTAGTATAAATCACTATTTCTTTTTAAGTACTAAAACAAAATGGATCAAAAGACGAAAAAATGGTATGTCGTTAGAGCAATGAGCGGCAAAGAGAAAAAGGCCAAAGAATACATCGAAAGCGAAATCGCTAAGAGAGGTTGGCAGGAACTCGTGCCTCAAGTGCTTATTCCAACTGAAAAGGTGGTTTCCATCCGCAACGGGAAGAAGGTTGTGAAGGATCGCAACTATTTTCCGGGTTATGTGCTGATTGAGGCCGTTTTGTTGGATGAGATCATACCAGTGATTCAGAATGTGACTAATGTTTTGGACTTCCTGAAAGAACGCGATGGAAAACCTATTCCAATGCGTCAGTCAGAAGTAAACCGCATTCTCGGTAAGATGGATGATCTGGTTGATACTGGCGAAAACAGTGTGGAACGCTTTATGCTCGGCGAGCCTGTGAAGGTTATCGACGGTCCATTCAGCAGTTTCAGCGGTATTGTAGAGGATGTAAATGACGAAAAGAAGAAATTGAAGGTAACTGTAAAGATCTTCGGCCGCAAGACTCCTCTCGAACTGAGTTTCTCTCAGGTGGAAAAGGAATAGTAACAATCAACAATTAACTTTTAAAAATTAATCAAACAATGGCAAAAGAAGTTGCAGGATTGATTAAATTACAGATCAAAGGCGGCGCAGCAAACCCCGCACCTCCTGTAGGACCTGCTTTGGGTGCTAAGGGTGTGAACATTATGGAGTTCTGCAAGCAGTTCAATGCTCGTACTCAGGATCAGGCTGGAAAAATCGTTCCAGTTATCATCACTGTGTATGCCGACAAATCTTTTGATTTCGTAGTTAAGACTCCTCCTGTTGCCGTACAGTTGAAAGAAGTCAGCAAAGCACAGAAGGGTTCTGCTGAACCTAATCGTGTAAAGGTTGCTTCCGTGACTTGGGAACAGGTTCGCCAGATTGCAGAGGCTAAGATGCCAGACTTGAACTGCTTCACTATTGAATCAGCAATGAGCATGGTAGCTGGTACTGCAAGAAGTATGGGTATCACCGTTACGGGTGAAAATCCTTTGGCAAAGTAATTTAAATCAAGCAAAAAATTAACGTGGTAGCATTGCCGAAGAGTTAAGCGTGATGCGATGACCACAAACACAGATTAAAACATGGCAAAATTAACTAAAAAGCAGAAAGAAGCTTTCGCCAAATTCGACAAAAATCAGGTTTACAGCCTTGAGGAAGCCGTATCTGTAGTAAAACAGATTACCTACACCAAATTCGATGCTTCTGTTGATATCGATGTACGTTTGGGTGTTGATCCTCGTAAGGCCAACCAGATGGTACGCGGTAGCGTTACCCTGCCTCACGGTACTGGTAAGCAGGTTCGCGTATTGGTTCTTTGTACTCCTGACAAGGAAGAAGAGGCAAAGGCAGCCGGAGCTGATTATTTTGGATTGGATGAATACATCACCAAGATTAAAGGCGGTTGGACGGACGTTGACGTTATTATCACCATGCCGAGTGTAATGCCTAAGGTTGGTGCGCTTGGCCGTATCCTGGGTCCTCGTGGCCTGATGCCAAACCCCAAAACCGGCACCGTTACTATGGAAGTTGGTAAGGCAGTAGCCGAAGCCAAAGCTGGTAAAATCGACTTCAAGGTTGATAAGTATGGTATTATCCACACTGCTGTAGCAAAGGTTTCCTTCGATGACCAGAAAATCGTTGAGAATGCTCGCGAAGTTCTTCAGGCTATCATCAAACTGAAACCTGCTGCTGCAAAAGGTACCTATGTGAAGAGTATCGCTATCAGCAGTACTATGAGTGCTGGTGTTAAGGTTGATACTAAGTCAGCTACTCTTTAATCCAACGAATAAAAGTAATAAGTTATTATGAGAAAAGAACAAAAAGAACAGCTGATTGATGCTTTGTGCGAAGAAGTGAAGGCTTATCCTCACATCTATATCGCTGACATCGGAGGTTTGAACTCTGTACAGACCAGCAAACTCCGCCGTGCAGCATTCCGCAAAGAAGTGAAGCTGGAAGTGGTTAAAAACACTCTTCTCATTAAGGCTATGGAGAAATCCGGTATGGATTACTCAGAGCTCTTCCCAGTGATCAAGGGTGAGACCGCTATGATGCTCTCCAATGTTAACAACGCTCCTGCAAAACTTATCAAGGAGTTCCGTGCTAACGATAAAACTTGCACAAAACCTGTATTGAAGGGTGCTTATGTAGAAGAATGCTTCTATATCGGTGAAGAACATCTTGAGGCTCTGGTTAACATCAAGTCCAAGAACGAACTCATCGCCGACGTTGTTGCATTGCTTCAGTCACCTGCCAAGAACGTTATCTCTGCTTTGCAGGGCGCAGGCAATACCATTTGTGGTGTTCTGGAGACTTTATCAGAAAAGGCTGAATAATCAGTTTAATTTAGGGGTGGCTCCCTTATAAAAGCCAAAAAAATTAATTAAACCAAATTTGTAAAACATTTAAAATTTATATTATCATGGCAGATATTAAAGCTATCGCTGAAGAACTCGTTAACTTGACCGTTAAAGAAGTAAAAGAACTTGCAGACGTTCTGAAAGAAGAATACGGTATTGAACCCGCAGCAGCAGCAGTTGCAGTAGCAGCAGCTCCAGCAGCCGGCGCAGCCGCAGCCGCAGAAGAAAAGACCTCTTTCGACGTTATCCTGAAGGGCGTTGCTGACGCTACCAAGAAACTTGGCGTTGTAAAGGCTGTTAAAGATATGGCAGGTCTTGGTCTGAAAGAGTCCAAAGAACTCGTTGATAACGCTCCTAAGCCTGTAAAAGAAGGCGTTTCTAAGGACGAAGCTGAAGCTCTGAAGAAAGCTCTCGAAGAAGCTGGTGCAGAGGTTGAAGTTAAATAGTTTTAGCTATTAGCTCACCCTTATAAAGGAATAGGGCCTCCGACCTGTCGGAGTGCCTATTCCTTGTTGCTATGCAACATGGTTTCCTACACTGGCTCCCTATTGGAGCAATTCTGAGATGATGCGCCCAAAGCCCCAAGCTATAGGCATTATTGAGTTACGCGTAAAAAATTTAAACATACAATACCTTGGCAAATCAACAACCCACAGTAGTAAATTTCGCATCTGTACGCAAATTTGAATACCCTGACTTCTTAGACATTCAGTTGAAGTCGTTTCAGGATTTCTTCCAGATAGAAACAAATCCTGACAATCGTTTGGAAGAAGGCTTGTATAAAGTTTTCAAAGAGAATTTCCCTATTTCAGATGCTCGTAACAATTTTACATTAGAGTTTTTGGATTATTACATTGACCCCCCGCGTTATTCTATTGAAGAATGTATCGCCCGTGGTTTGACCTACAGTGTGCCGCTGAAGGCTAAACTGAAACTTTCATGTAGTGATACCGAAAATGATGAATTTCAAGCGATAGAGCAACCTGTGTACTTAGGTATGATTCCTTATATGACTCCTAAGGGCACATTCGTGATTAACGGCGCTGAACGCGTTGTGGTTTCACAGTTGCATCGTTCGCCGGGTGTTTTCTTTGGCACCCAGTTCCATTCCAATGGTACTCAGCTTTATTCAGCACGTATCATTCCTTTCAAGGGTTCGTGGATGGAATTTACAACGGATATCAACAATGTGATGTATGCGTATATTGATAGAAAGAAGAAACTGCCTATCACCACATTGCTCCGTGCTGTCGGATATGAGACAGATAAAGATATTTTAGACATATTCGGCTTGGCTGAAGAAGTAAAGGTAACCAAGTCCAATATGAAGAAACTTATCGGCAAGAGACTTGCTGAACGTGTGGTTTACAGTTGGATTGAGGATTTCGTGGATGAAGATACCGGTGAAGTCCTTACCATGGACCGTTCGGAAGTGATCATCGAACGTGATGTGGAACTTACCGAAGAACATATTGAGAAAATTTTAGAGTTGGACCGTAAGACTGTTCTTATCAAATGCGAGGACAAAGATGGTCTCGACTATTCTGTAATATACAACACTCTTAAGAAGGATACAGCTAACAATGCCAAGGAAGCTGCTGAATATATCTATCGTCAGTTGCGTAATGCTGAACCGCCAGATGAAGAAACTGCGCGTGGTATTATTGAGAAACTGTTCTTCTCCGAAAAACGCTACGATTTAGGCGATGTGGGTCGCTATCGTATCAATACGAAGTTGAACTTGTCGGTTCCTGAAAAGACCCGTGTACTGACAAACGAAGATATTACTTCTATTATCAAATACCTGATTGAACTGATTAACCAAAAGGCTGAGGTGGACGATATCGACCACTTGAGCAACCGCCGTATTCGTACTGTGGGAGAGCAGTTGTCAGCTCAGTTCGGTGTGGGTCTGGCTCGTATGTCCCGTACCATCCGTGAACGTATGAATGTTCGTGATAACGAGTCATTCAGCCCAAGCGACTTGATTAATGCTAAAACACTTTCGTCTGTGATTAACTCGTTCTTCGGAACGAACCAGTTGTCTCAGTTTATGGATCAGACAAACCCATTGGCTGAGGTTACTCACAAACGTCGTATATCAGCTTTAGGTCCTGGTGGTTTGTCTCGTGACCGTGCTGGTTTCGAAGTGCGTGACGTTCACTATACTCACTATGGTCGTTTGTGTACCATTGAAACGCCAGAAGGTCCTAACATCGGTTTGATTTCTTCATTGTGCGTTTATGCAAAAATCAACAGTTTAGGATTTATTGAGACTCCTTATCAGCGTGTGGTAGATGGTCAGGTAATGTTCAATGAAGACCCTGTATATCTTACTGCAGAAGCTGAAGAGAACAAGACTGTAGCTCAAGCAACTACTCCTCAAGACGCAGAAGGTCATATTACTGAAACTAAGGTAAAGGCCCGCCGTCAGGCTGACTTCCCTATTGTTTCGCCAGAAGAGGTTGACCTTATCGATATTGCATCAAACCAGATTGCATCTATCGCAGCTTCTTTGATTCCTTTCCTGGAACACGATGATGCTAACCGTGCATTGATGGGATCTAACATGATGCGTCAGGCTGTTCCTTTGTTGAATCCTGAGATTCCTCTGGTAGGAACCGGTATCGAGCAGTCTGTAGCTGAAGATTCAAGAGTGCTTTTGAATGCTCAGGCAGATGGTGTGGTTGAATATGTGGATTCGACCAAGGTGGTTATCCGTCATAACCGCACTGAGAAGGAACGCATGGTAAGTTTCGAGAGCGATATTAAGGAATATACATTGACAAAATACCAGCGTACAAATCATAGTACCAGCATCAACCTGCGTCCTATTGTCCGTAAAGGTGATAAGGTTCGTAAGGGACAGGTATTGTGCGAAGGTTATGCTACCCAAGGCGGTGAATTGGCTTTGGGCCGTAACATGATGGTCGCCTTTATGCCTTGGAAGGGTTATAACTTCGAGGATGCTGTCGTGATTTCTGAACGCGTAGTTAAAGAGGATATCTTTACCAGTGTTCACGTTGAGGAATATACTCTGGATGTTCGTGAAACCAAACGTGGTGTTGAGGAATTGACTCGCGATATTCCAAATGTAAGCAATGATGCTACCAAGGATCTGGATGAGAATGGTATCATCCGTATAGGTGCAGAAGTTAAGGAAGGCGACATCCTGATTGGTAAGATTACACCTAAGGGTGAATCTGATCCGACTCCGGAAGAGAAACTGCTGCGAGCTATCTTTGGTGACAAGGCTGGCGATGTGAAAGATGCTTCTTTGAAGGTTCCCCCATCAGTTCGTGGTGTGGTAATCGACAAGCGTTTGTTTGCAAAGATTATCCGTGATCGTAAACAGCGTGCAAAAGAGAAGGAACTGCTGGCTCAGCCAGAACAGGATTTCAAGTTCGAGGTTGAAGAGTTGAAGGAAAAGTTGGTTGACCGTTTGCTGGTTATCCTGAATGGTAAGGTTAGCAATGGTGTATATACCAGCCATAAAGAGGAACTGATACCTAAAAAGGTGAAGTTTACTGCAAAGAACCTGAAACCTATCGACTATACAGAGGTGAGTCCTAACAAGTGGACTACCGATAAGGAAACAAATACTCTGATCAAAGAGTTGTTGAATAACTACAATATCAAGTATCGTGAGATTTCGGGCCGTTTCACCCGTAATAAGTTTGCGATCACTGTTGGTGATGATTTGCCAAGTGGCATTGTGCAAATGGCAAAGGTTTATATCGCTATGAAACGTAAACTCAGAATCGGTGATAAGATGGCAGGTCGTCATGGTAACAAGGGTATTGTTTCAAAGATCGTTCGTGCCGAAGATATGCCGTTCCTGGCAGATGGTACTCCTGTGGATATCGTTTTGAATCCTCTGGGTGTGCCTTCACGTATGAACTTGGGTCAGATTTACGAGACCGTTTTAGGCTGGGCAGGTAAGAAACTGAACAAACGTTTCAAGACTCCTATCTTTGACGGTGCTACCTTGGAGGAAATCAACAGCTACATGAGAGAAGCTGGATTACCGGAGAATGGTCGTACCTATCTGTATGATGGTGAAACGGGTGAACGTTTTGACCAGCCTGCAACTGTAGGTTATATCTATATGTTGAAACTGCATCACATGATTGATGACAAGATGCACGCACGTTCAATAGGTCCGTATTCTTTGATTACGCAACAGCCTCTTGGTGGTAAAGCCAACTTTGGTGGCCAGCGTTTTGGAGAAATGGAAGTTTGGGCTCTTGAGGCATTCGGAGCATCGAATGTATTGCAAGAAGTGCTTACTGTTAAATCTGATGATGTTAATGGTCGTGCCAAGGCTTACGAAACCATTGTTAAAGGTGACAATATGCCAACTCCTGGTATTCCGGAATCCTTTAACGTATTGGTACATGAATTGCGTGGCTTAGGCTTGGAGGTAACATTTGATTAATGAAAAGCGAAAAAGTTAAAATGTAGTTTTCAATTTTCAATTTGCAAGAACATGGCATTTAAAAACGAATCACAGATAAAAAACGATTTTAACTCGATAACCATCAGCCTGGCTTCCCCGGAGTCAATCAAAAGGCGTTCTTATGGCGAGGTAACTAAGCCCGAAACCATCAATTATCGTACATATAAACCTGAACGAGATGGTTTATTCTGCGAAAGAATATTCGGACCTACGCGCGATTGGGAGTGCCATTGCGGTAAGTATAAACGTATTCGTTACAAAGGCATTATTTGCGACCGTTGTGGTGTGGAAGTAACCGAAAAGAAGGTTCGTCGTGAGCGTATGGGACATATTGAATTGGTTGTGCCAGTTGCACATATCTGGTTCTTCCGTTCACTTCCGAACAAAATTGGTACTTTGTTGGATATTCCCAGCAAGAAACTTGATCAGGTTATCTATTATGAGAAATATATTGTGCTTCAGCCAGGTAAGGCTACTCTGAACGAACAACCTGTTCGTAGATTAGATCTTCTGACAGAGGAAGAACTCAATATGGTTAAAGAATCATTGCCAGAGGGTAATGATCAGCTTCCAGATGATGATCAGAATAAATTCATTGTCGGTATGGGTGCTGAAGCTCTTTATACCTTATTATGTGAGTTGGATCTGGATAAACTTTCCTATGATCTGCGAGACAGAGCAAGTAAGGAAACTTCCAACCAACGTAAACAGGAAGCTCTGAAGCGCTTGAATATCGTGGAGTCATTCCGTGAGTCTCAAAAGAAAATGGCGGAACGTGGTATGGAAAACCGTCCAGAATGGATGATAATGAATATCCTGCCTGTAATTCCACCAGATCTTCGTCCATTGGTTCCTCTGGATGGTGGACGTTTTGCAACGTCTGACATCAATGAACTTTATCGTCGTGTGATTATCCGCAATAATCGTCTGAAACGACTTCTTGAAATCAAGGCTCCTGAGGTTATTATGCGTAATGAAAAGCGTATGCTTCAAGAGGCTGTGGATTCATTGTTCGATAATTCACGTAAGGTCAGCAGTGTAAAATCAGATTCTAACCGTTCACTGAAATCTTTATCTGACAGTCTGAAGGGTAAACAAGGTCGTTTCCGTCAGAATCTGTTAGGTAAACGTGTGGATTATTCCGGACGTTCTGTAATTGTAGTAGGCCCAGAACTGAAGATGCATGAGTGCGGTCTTCCTAAGGACATGGCAAGTGAATTGTTCAAGCCATTTATCATTCGTAAGATGCTTGAACGCGGTCTGGTTAAGACTGTTAAATCCGCAAAGCGTATTGTGGATCGTAAGGATCCAGTTGTATGGGAAATCCTTGAGAATATTTTGAAAGGTCATCCAATTATGTTGAACCGTGCTCCTACCTTGCACCGTTTGGGTATTCAGGCATTCCAGCCTAAACTGGTTGAAGGTAAAGCTATCCGTTTGCATCCTTTGGTATGTACTGGATTCAATGCCGACTTCGATGGTGACCAGATGGCTGTTCACGTTCCTCTTGGAAATGCAGCAGTTCTTGAAGCCCAACTGCTGATGCTGTCATCTCACAATATTTTGAATCCTGCAAATGGTGCACCTATTACCGTGCCTTCACAGGATATGGTGCTTGGTCTGTATTATATGACCAAACCTCGTAGAACTGAACCAGAAAAGCCTGTGCTTGGTGAAGGATTCCGTTTCTATTCCCCAGAAGAGGTTATAATTGCACATAATGAAAAACGCGTTTCTCTAAATGCATGTATCAGTGTGAAATTGTTGTCTTCACATGGCAAAGACGAATTTGATTTTGTGAAGACTGACAAGACCTTTATGGAGGTTATCAAGGATAAGAATGGAAATGTCCTGACCGACCGGGATTGCGAAACTCCTGCTGAAATTGCAGAGCGTAGCCGTACAGAATTTGAGGTCCTGAGAGGTGAAGATGGTTATCCTATTGTTGACGAAAAGGGTCATTTCATTAAGACTGACCGTTTGCGTACAACTGTTGGCCGTGTAATCTTTAACCAGGTGGTACCATCAGAATATGGCTATATCAATCAGGTAATGGGCAAGAAGAGTTTGCGTGACATTATTGGTGACTTGTTCACTGTATGCGGTAACGCTACTACTGCAGCATTCCTTGATGATATTAAGAATATGGGGTATAGAATGGCATTCCGTGGTGGATTGTCATTTAACCTTGGTGATGTGATTATTCCTACTGAAAAGGAGGAAATGATTGCCAAAGCAAATGACGAAGTTGAAGAAGTGATGGCTCAATATGCAATGGGTCTTATCACCAACAATGAACGATATAATCACGTTATTGATATTTGGACTAATACCAATAATCAGTTGACCGAGACTTTAATGAAACGATTGAAGTCCGACAACCAGGGATTTAATCCAATCTATATGATGTATGATTCGGGCGCCCGTGGTAGTAAGGAACAGATTCGTCAGTTGTCAGGTATGCGTGGTTTGATGGCAAAACCTCAAAAGGCTGGTGCTGCCGGTAACGAAATTATCGAAAACCCAATTATCTCCAACTTCAAAGAAGGTCTGTCTGTGCTTGAGTACTTTATTTCTACTCACGGTGCTCGTAAGGGTTTGGCTGATACCGCTTTGAAAACTGCTGATGCTGGTTATCTGACTCGTCGTTTGGTGGATGTTGCTCACGATGTGATTATTACTGAAGAAGATTGTGGTACGCTCCGTGGTTTGCCGACTACTGCTTTGAAAAAAGGTGAAGATATTGTTCAATCACTCAGCGAAAAGATATTAGGCCGCACCTCTGTACATGATATTTATCATCCTCAGACTAATGAATTGATTGCACGTGCAGGTGAAGAGTTAACAGAAGAAATCTGCAAGAAAATCGAGGAGTCACCAATTGAAGAAGTTGAAATCCGTTCGGTACTTACCTGCGAAAGTAAACATGGTGTTTGTGCTAAATGTTATGGCCGTAACCTGGCAACTGGCAAGATGGTTCAGAAGGGTGAGGCTGTAGGTGTGATTGCTGCTCAGGCTATCGGTGAACCTGGTACACAGCTGACACTTCGTACATTCCACGTTGGTGGTGTGGCTGGTGGCAACATCGGTACAACGTCAAGTGTTCAGGCAAAATATGAAGGTCGTCTGGAAATTGATGAACTTCGTGAGGTTCCTTATACTGATAGTGAAGGTAACAGTTATCATATTGTGATGGGCCGTTCTGCTGAAATGCGTATTGTTGATACTAATACAGGCATTACCTTATTCTCATCATTATTACCTTATGGCGCTAAGTTATACAAAGTCTCAGGTGAGATCTTAGCTAAAGGCGATGTGATTGCTGAATGGGACCCATACAATGCTGTAATTATTTCAGATGTCGCAGGTAAGGTTTCTTTCGAGAATGTAATAGAAAATATCACATTCCGTGTAGAATCTGATTCGCAGACAGGCTTACAGGATAAAGTTGTTATTGAATCTCGTCAGCGTACAAAGAATCCAACGTTGAATATTGTTGATGATGAAGGCAATATTTTGAAAGTGTATGACTTACCTGTAGGTGCTCATATTGGTGTTGAACAAGGTCAACAGTTGAAAGCTGGTGATGTAATGGTAAAAATACCTCGTTCATTCGGCAAGGCTGGCGATATTACGGGCGGTCTTCCACGTGTAACAGAGTTGTTCGAGGCTCGTAATCCAAGTGATCCCGCAGTTGTTGCTGAAATTGATGGTATTGTAAGTATCGCTAAGAAGTTAAAACGTAATAATCGTGAAATTACGATTACATCAAAGACTGGCGAAACCCGCAGTTATCTGATTTCAACAAGCAAGCAGATTCTGGCACAGGATAACGATTATGTAAAGGCTGGTACTCCATTGTCTGAAGGCGCAATTACTCCTGCTGATATTTTGGCTATTAAAGGCCCAATGAAGGTTCAAGAGTATATTGTAAACGAGGTTCAGGAAGTATATCGTCTTCAGGGTGTGAAGATCAATGATAAACACTTTGAAGTGATTGTACGTCAGATGATGCGTAAAGTTGAAATTGAAGATCCAGGTGATACTCGTTTCCTTGAAGGTGAGTTGATTAATAAGATCGATTTCCATGAAACTAACGACGACATCTTCGGAATGAAGGTTGTTGAAGATAAAGGCGATTCCGAGAATGTGGAAAATGGTCAGATTATCACCGCCCGCAAATTACGTGACGAGAATTCTATGTTGCGACGCAAGGATCAGAAGTTGATAACAGCTCGGGATGCAAAGCCTGCAACTGCAAAACAAATCTTGCAAGGTATTACCCGTGCTTCTTTGCAGACTAAGTCGTTTATTTCAGCAGCTTCTTTCCAGGAAACCACGAAAGTATTGACGGAAGCAGCAATCAATGCAAAACAAGACTTCTTGGAAGGCATGAAAGAAAACGTTATCGTAGGTCACAAGATCCCGGCTGGTACCGGTTTACGCGAATTCCAAGACCTTAATGTAGGCAACAAGGCTGAAGTTGAGGCTGCACAAAGAAATAATCGTTAAAATCTAAATTCACACAGATAGAGGCGTACATAAGAATGGACGTCTCTATCTTTTTTAATAAAAATGTTATGGAAGATTTTCCTAAATTGAAGATAGATATCCCTACGGATGTGGCAAAAGGAACTTATAGTAATTTAGCAATCATAAGCCATACTCCAACTGAAATTACATTGGATTTTGCCCAGATGTTGCCTGGTGGAAAAGAGGGGGATGCAATTGTCAGAGAACGGATCATCATGGCTCCTGTCCATGCTAAGAAATTGTTGCAGGCTTTGATTGATAATATACGAAAATATGAAGACAAATTCGGTCAGATAGTAGATCCTTTCCCTGCCGAAATGATGCGTTCGCAGAAGGATATTGATGCAAAAGGGAAGGCTTGATCATTGCGCAATATTCTTATTAACGTAGGTGTGTGAATAAAAAAATTTGGTAGATTTGTTTATTTTTTGTATTTTTGCATCAACTATTAGGAAGTAAAATTCCTCGGGGTAGCAATCTACACTCTTGGATAGGAGTGCTTGCGAGTTGGATGTAAAATACTGACACACCTTAGATTAACCACGGTTTTCATTGCGGGGGAGATAAGGTAATGCCATAAAGTTTGACTAAGAAAGAAGAATAGTTAGATGCAAAATAACGAAGAAAAGTGTTCTTGGTATGCGGCAAAAGTATTCTTTAATAAGGTGTCGCCGATACAAAAATTGCTTGATGAGAAACAAGTGAAATACTATCTTCCAAAGGATGTTATACCATCATTGCTATTCTTTTATTCAACGGAATTATTTACAAAACAACTCAGAGCGGAATGCTATTCCAAGTTATGGGTTTATAGTGATTATATCTCAAAGCAGCCATTGCCCATTCCAGAGGATGAAATGGAGATATTTATCTTTGTAACATCAGTAGGGCAGCAAGGTTTGTTATATTTAGGGGATGATAAACCAGAATATCATCAAGGCGATAGAGTGCGGGTGATAGAAGGACCTTTCAAAGGTGCGGAAGGTCATATAAAACGTATAAAGAAAGACAGACGTTTAATTGTAACTGTGAGAGGTGTTGTCGCTGTGGCAACGACATATATACACCCCAGTTTCTTAGAAAAGATTGAGTCTTGAAAACTCCATTGTTCCCTTTACAGTACGAGCCGGGAATACCAGAGCATTACACCGAACGAGGCAGTGAGAAAGGCGCCAAACTCGATGTAGATAAAATCAGTGTGCCTGATGCACGCAGAGCTTATGCCGCGATAAAGAATCTGTCGTTGAATGAGGCTCTGCTCTGGTTCGAGGAGAATAAGGCAACTTTCAGCGCAGAAACATTGCTGGTGGATCTTGCAATTGGGAATGAACAGCGTTTTGAGGCTTTTATCCGTCATTACAGCGGATTGAAGATGGTAATGCTCAAACGTCCGTTAAACACGATATTCCGAGTGAATAGTGTGCTCAATATGACGAATGATGCGATGGAAGCGGGAGGATATCTGTTTTGCCATAGTAGAACGTCAGCATTAAAACGCCAGTTGATCTTGCAGAACTACCCTTGGGGTATTAATCATATTGTTTGGGCATTCCATTATCTGTGGCATCGGGTTTGTCCGAAACTGTGGCTGACAAAGAGTCTCTATTTTAATTTAACCAAGGGAAGAAACCGCACATTTCATAGGGTGGAAGTGCTTGGAAGAATCTGTAGGGCTGGTTTTGAGATTCTGGACGAAGAGTTCCGGCATGGAGAATTCTTTGTAATAGCTCGGAAAGTTGCAAAACCCATTTATGATGAATCGGTTAGTGGTGCGCCTATTATCCGTTTGCGCAGAGTGGGGAAGAATGGGAAACTGATAGACGTGTATAAATTCCGTACGATGTATTCATACAGCGAGTATATCCAATCCTATATTTACGATTATCAAGATCTTACTTCTGGTGGTAAATTCGCTGATGACTATCGTGTGAGCCATTATGGACGGTTTATGCGCATGTTTTGGATTGATGAACTTCCTATGATCTGGAATATATTGAAGGGCGATTTGAAACTGGTGGGGGTAAGGCCACTATCGACCCATTATTTCAATCTTTATACTCCAGAAATGCAGCAACTGAGAGTGAAAGCCAAGCCAGGTCTGCTTCCGCCGTATTATTTCGAGAAGAAAACGCCGGAAACATTGGAGGAAATTCAGGATTCTGAGCGCCGATATACGGAATCTTATTTGAAGCATCCTTTGTGGACTGATATCAGATACTTCTTTGGGATTATTTTCAACATCATTTTCCGAAGAAAAAAGAGTCAGTAGTTTTTTGACTGAAAATATGCTCCCATGTTTGTAGTAGCGTATTTATGATAGCGCTTTCGGATTTGTAATTGTGGTATTTAGAGTTCTGAGATTATTCAAGGGTACGGTCTGATGCAGAAACTTGAATCGAAATATTATCCTCAATTATTTACGCTATTGCAGTTGGCATTAGGCTTGAAGGATGATTTGGAATTTGATTCAATGGACGAAGAGGCTTGGAAGTGCATGTTTTATATTGCGCAGAAAAACAATATTACAGCTTTGTTGTTCGATGGCATATCAAAACTTCCTGAAGAGTTGCGCCCTCCCCGTAAGATATGGCTCAGGTGGGCAGTGGAACAGGAAAAGTCGGTTGCTGCATATTTCCGTAAGTGTGAGGTTCAGAATGATTTGATCGCATATTTCGGGAAACATGATATTCCCACGCATGTTTTGAAAGGAACTACATTGAGTAGCTGCTATCCTCATCCTGAGTATCGGTCTTTGGGCGATATTGATATTTATCAGTCTGGACTTCAGAAGGAAAGTGATGCTTTGGTGGAAAGAAATCTGGGAATTAGTGTCAGTAACGATGCTCACCATCATAGCAAGTATGTCTATAAAGGTGTCACGGTAGAGAATCATTACGATTTTGTAAATACGCACACACCGAAGTCCAACAAAGAATACGAGAAGATTCTGAAGGCTTTGGATCCTGAATCGCCGATGTTCCAGGCTCTTTTTCTGGCACGGCATACGGCAGAACATTTTGTTTCAAGTCGCATCACAGTCAGAGCTTTGTGCGATTGGACAATGTTCCAGAAAATTCATCGTGAAGATGTGGATTGGAAGAAAGTATGGGAAATTCTGGAACAGTTTAACTGTCATCGGTTCATTGGCATATTGCAAGGTATTGTAGAAGATGAACTCCAAATGCAGGCAATTCCGTCCTTGCCACGATGCGAAAGCAGGGAACTCCAGAAAAGGGTCTTGAATGACATCATTAATGGAGAATACGAAACGCCGGATCCTGGCGTAGCAAGCCTTAAGCGGATGATATGGAAGGTTCGCCGTTATAATGCCAATAGATGGAAGCATAGCCTTGTATATAGTGACTCTCAGGCATCCTTGATAGCCTCAAGTCTGGTTTCGCATCTTCAGAAACCGAAAAGTATTTCAAATAAAATGTAATAGGTTCAACCTGTTGGATGAATCAACTTTTTTAGTATGTAATACAGTCATTTGTATGGGGTAACTCCCTTCTATCTTCTTTTTATCTCCATATTAACTTCTTTTTATCTCCTTTCCTTAGAATAAGAGATAGAAAAAAGATAAACTGGAGATAAAAAGAAGATAGAAG
>JAZUFZ010000016.1:0-28507 GCA_045640985.1 Bacteroidales bacterium | reverse complement strand
GCGGTCATACGCTGGATATATCCATGTATCCCAGCGGCGTGTATCTCCTTGACCTCGCAACCCCCACCACCCACTACCGAACCCGCGTGATAAAAATCAATCCTTGAGATCATCCGAACGAAACCGACTCTTGAAAAGAAAAAGATAAAAATGACAACGAAACGAAAACTCATCATAGGAATTACCCTGGGGGTAGTATTGCTTGCGGGGCTGATTCTGGTCTTCCGCCCGGCGGCTCCCCGGAGCCTTGCCGAGGCCCCGTCGCAATATGCGCAGGCGGACGGCGTCAGAATACATTACAAAACCGTGGGAAAAGGGCGCAAGGCGCTGGTATTCGTGCATGGATTCGGATGCGATATGAACGTCTGGGGCAAACAGTTTGAAGCCTTTCACGAGGTGGATTCCCTGAAACTGGTATTTGTCGATCTGCCCGGATATGGCGGAAGCGACAAGCCCCATACCGACTATACGCTCAGCTATTTTGCTTCCGCCGTGAAGGCAGTTGTAGATGTGGCGGCACCGGGGGATGAACTGGTGCTGGTGGGACATAGTCTTGGAACTCCGGTATGCCGTCAGTTCTGCAAAGACTATCCCGGACGGGTGACGGGTCTGTGTGATGTGGATGGGGTCTATTGCCTCTATCCTCCGGAAGATTCCCCCGCAGAGGAACGGAATGCCTACGAAGCCGAAGTGCAGGCCTTCGCCTCCATGTTCCAGGGCGACAGCGTGGACGAGAATATCCGTCTGTTCGTCTATTCGCTCGCCGGAGAGAACACCCCTGAGGAAATCGGAACCTACGCGCTGGAAATCATGCCCCGGACTCCGGAGTATGTGGCTTACAGCACTATGAAGAACCTTATCGATCCCCGCTGGTGGGCAAAAGAAGAAGGTACAATTGATGTGCCCAGCCTGATTATCTGTACCCGCAACAGCGGCATCACGGAGGACAACCGGGAACAGATGGAAGCGCTCTATTCCCATATAACCTATTGGGAACTGACCACCTGCGGCCACTTCATCCAGTGGGAGGAAAGCGAAGCGTTCAATTCACGATTATCAGATTTTATCAATAAAACGGAATAACAAATGAAAAAACTACTACTACTGTTTTATGTGTCTGTCCTGCTCGTGGTATTCACGGGATGCAGACATACCTCTCCGCAGGAGCAACCGGTTGCGGTTGATTCAGCAACTGCGGTTGAAGCTCAGGATTCCGTCCCCGATCCGCGGCCGGGTGATTTTGTGGTCGTGACGGATTTGGTGCCCGACGCTATACTTGAAATACGGTACTACAGTACCTATAACTTTATAGGAGACCGCATTCCCGGTTATGAGGAACCGATTGCCATATTGACCCGGGCAGCCGCAGAAGCCCTCAAGGAGGCAAGCGACCAGTTTGAAGAGTTGGGCTACCGGATCAAGATATACGATGCCTACCGTCCCCAGTGCGCTGTGGATTATTTCGTGAAATGGGCCAAGGACCTCAACGATGTCCGGATGAAGGACTATTTCTATCCGGAACTCGAAAAATCGGTATTGTTCCCGCAAGGGTTTATCGCCACGAAGTCGGGACATACCCGGGGCTCTACCGTAGATTTGACCCTGTTCGACAAGAATACCGGAAAAGAGGTGGATATGGGGTGTACGTTTGACTATTTCGGCAAGGCCTCCTATCCGATGCTCCAGCCGGGAGAAGCCGCCGGTGCATACCAACCCATCAACCGGACCCAGTACGAGAACCGGATGACGCTCCGCAAAGTGATGCTCGCACACGGCTTCAAGCCATACGCCAACGAATGGTGGCATTTCACTTTGAAGAACGAACCCTATCCCGACACTTATTTCAATTTCCCGGTAAGCCGAGAAGGAGTGGAGTCCGGAAATGACTTTTGAAAAAATACAATTATCATAGATATCATGAAAACAAAGAGAAACGGCTGCCGTCCTACGGCAAAGATCCTGTCAGTCATCGCAATGGTAATGTGGTGCAGTATGGCTTTCGCCCAGTCACAGGGCTCTTCGGAATATATTCTGAGGGAGTATCTGAAACAGTACCCAAAGGCGGAATTGAAGGATGTATATAAATTCTGCTTCCAGGACTATTTCGGACCCGGACATCTGATGAGTTCCCCCGAGCAGTCGAGAGCCTACCTTGAAACGGAGCTTGCCGGATGCAAGACCTTCGGCGGTCCTGTGTATGAGCCTACGGGACTGGAAGGCAACTACTACCGTGTAAACCTTTCGGTAGTAGCAGAAGGAAAGGTTCCCTTTGAAACCCTCTTCAACGCCCTGTGCAAAAGCACCTTCGAGGTGGATGATGACGATATCGAGCAATGGAAACAGGTGTGGAACCATATCGAGAACCAGCTGCGCAACCTTATGCAATGGAATATCGTTACCGAAGCCCAGGCTAAAGAAATTCAGGATATGCTGAAAGGCGGTGATTATGCCGGACATCATTCCCAGATATACAACGAAACTTATAACTTCCACTACAGAATCATCCGCAAGGATATCTTCCTGAACGAAATAAAACCACTCTTATGAGGCAGCTCTTACTGATAACCATACTTTGCCTGAGTTCCTTTATGCTGTGGGGACAGTCCCCCAGAAACCTTATCTATGTAATAGGGGACGGAATGGGGACCGGTCACGTCTATTCCAGCATAGTAGCACAGGGCGGAGAATCCAATTTCATGAGATTCCCATTCTCGGGATTTTCAAGAACCTATTCCCTGGACCATTATACCACCGATTCGGGAGCCGGAGGAAGTGCCCTGATGACAGGGCATAAAGTCCAGAATTCGCATATCTCCATGGGTCCCAAAGGGGAATGGTATTCCTCGATACTGACCCTTGCCCAGGAGCAGGGGAGAAGTGCCGGATTTGTAGTTACGGTCAGCGTGCTGGATGCAACTCCCGCTACCACCTACGGTCATGTGCCCAACCGCAAACACAAGGATACGCTTGCCCTGCAGATGTCGCAGTGTCCGTTTGAGGTCATGATCGGGTGCGACTTGAGCCGTTTTCTGCAGGAAAACAGGCGAGACGGACTTTCTCCGGTTGATACGCTGCGCGCCCGAGGCTATGATGTGGTAACTACACTCAAGGAGATGAAACGGTCGAAAAGTCCGCTGCTCTGTGCCCTCCTGACCCCAACAGATGAACCTGGCAATGCAGAGGTGCGCGGCCCCATACTGAAGGAAGGCGTGAAGAAAGCCCTGGATATCCTCTCCCGGAACGACAGCGGATTCGTGCTTATGGTAGAAGGCTCCCAGATTGACTGGGCGTGCCATAATCAGGACGCAGCACATCTGGAAATGGAAATGAGGGAGTTCGATGAAGTATTGGGTGACATACTGGACTGGGCGCAGGCCGACGGCGAAACCCTCGTAGTGGTCACAGCCGATCACGAGACCGGCGGAGTAACCCTCAGGAAAGGTGATATACAGAAACAACAGTGTGAGATTACGTTCGGAACAGATTATCATACAGGCGTAATGGTGCCGATATTCAGTTACGGACCCGGGGCAGAATATTTCAGTGGAATACATGAGAATAGTGACCTTGTAGATATATTAATGAAACTTCTAAAAATACACAAATAACAGCAGATATGTTTCAAAAGATAATCAATGGATGTGTAAAGGTGGTGCAGAGGTATCTGCCCGAACCGTTTATCTTTGCGATAATCCTTACCCTGGCGGCAGCCGTACTGGCTATGCCGATATGCCGCCAGACCCCGATAGAGGTGGTAGAACACTGGGGAGGCGGAGTGTGGGGACTCCTGGCGTTCTCAATGCAGATGGCGTTAGTGCTTGTGAGTGGTTCAGCCCTTGCGGCAGCTCCGGTCATCAAAAAAGGCATAAGTGCGCTTGCCGCTCTTCCCAAAAGTCCCGCAGGCGCAATTGCGCTGGTTACGTCTGTTTCAGCCATGGCGTGCTGGCTTAACTGGGGATTCGGATTGATTGTCGGTGTGATATTCGCCAAAGAGATAGCCCGCAAGATGCAAGGGGTGGATTACCGACTGCTGATAGCCTCCGCTTATAGCGGTTTCGTGGTGTGGCATGCCGGACTTTCGGGCTCCATTCCCCTTACAATGGCTACCCCCGGTGATGCGCTGACCAAAGCCACCAACGGTGTGCTGACAGCCCCCGTTCCGATATCCCAGACGATATTGGACCCACACAATCTGATTATGGTCGTACTCGTGATGATTGCCATCACGGTGGTAAATTCTCTGATGCACCCCAAGCAGAATATCGTAACGGTAAATCCTTCGCTTCTGGAGGAAGAACCCGCCCCGGAACCAGTGCGGAAATCCGATATGACACCCGCAGGGAAGATGGAAAATTCCCGCCTTTTGAGTTGGATTGTGGCTTTGATGGGATTTGCCTATCTGATAATTCATCTGGCTTTCCGTGGAGGCTCATTTGATCTGGGGTCGGTAATTATGCTATTTCTGTTTCTGGGAGTACTGCTTCACGGGACTCCACTGGCGTATGTCCACGCATTCACCAAAGCCGCCTCAGGAGCCTCCGGAATCATATTGCAGTTCCCGTTCTATGCAGGTATCATGGGAATCATCACAGGGGTAGGAGCCAGCGGAATATGCCTGGGCACGGTCATCAGCGATGCCTGTATCAGCATATCCACTCCGGCCACTTATCCTTTGCTGACGTTCCTTTGTGCAGCGATATTGAATATGTTTGTTCCCTCCGGGGGCGGGCATTGGGCTATACAGGCCCCGATTATGTTCGCGGCAGGCGCCAATCTCGGCGTAGATCCTGGATTGACCGGTACGGCCATAGCATGGGGCGATGCGTGGACCAACCTGATACAGCCCTTCTGGGCACTCCCGGCTCTGGCAATCGCAAAACTCAACGCCAAAGATATTATGGGATACTGTCTGATAGATCTGGTAGTATCTGGCATCATCATCTGTGCGGGTCTGCTGGTGTGGGCGATGTAACGGAATGAGGCATAAAGAATCCTATAAGCGTCATAAAACTATCAATATAAAAGAAAAATCACAAACTTCTATTGCTATATGAAAAAACACACTTTGAAAGATTGGTTTATTGCCACAAGGCCGTGGTCCTTTGTGGTGTCAGCTATGCCTGTATTGCTGACGTTTCTGTTTCTGGCGTTCCGTGACGGCGGATTCGCGGGGTTGAATGTTTTGAATTTTGTACTTGCCCTGGTGGGTATTCTGATATTTCACGCAGCGGGAAATGTGTTGAGTGACTGGTTTGATTACCGTTCCGGCGTGGATTCAAAGGAAGCTTACGCCGTACCGAATCTGGTACTCGGCTATTATCAGCCCAAAGAATATCTGATGTTCGGTTCGGTGCTGCTGGCCATAGGATGCGTGGTGGGAGTGCTGCTTACGGTCTTGAGTGGTCCGATGCTTCTCGTGATCGGTATCGCAGGTCTGCTTCTGACTGTAGCGTATTCCTATTGCAAGGGAAAAGCCTTGGGCGAGGTGGTCATATTCCTGAATTTCGGTGTGCTTCCGATGCTGGGAACCTCGTTCGTGACTACCGGGAGTGTGGATTTCAGTACCTTGCTGCTCTCACTTCCGATAGGTTTCATCACAGTTGCGGTACTGCTTATCAACAATATCCGTGATATGGCTACCGACAGGGCTGCCGGATTGAAAACCCTGCCCATGCTGCTGAATGCCAGACGTTCGGTAAAATTGTATCAGGCTATTGTAATTATTCCCTTCTGCTATATCGCCCTGATGGCTGTGCTGGGTTATCTTCCATGGTTCAGTCTGCTGGCTCTTTTAGGATTTCTGCCTGCACGGGACCTTTTGACGGGCGCCCGTCAGTTTGAGGTTCAGGGCAATGAAGCCATACTCACGCTTGACCAGAAAACAGCCAAACTTCAGCTGATATTCGGATTGACGTTCGCGATAGGCCTGCTGGTGGCTGCGATTCTGTAAAATGAGCAAATTAAATAATGAAAGAAGAAAAATATAAGTCCACCACGTCCATAAAGCCACGGCTGATAGTCGCCGTGCTGGTTGCTGCGGCATTGTGGTTCCTGATGTTCTCCCCGTGGGTTCATCTGGACCTTAATTTCTGGTGGATGATGACCGGGTCGGCAGTAATTCTGATTTCCATGGCTATGGTCTTTGGGAAAGACTGGAGAACGGCATTCAGAATAGAAAACCCCGTAGGGCAGATTCTTCTCGGGATTACCATAGCGGCAGTCTTGTGGGGTGTGTTCTGGGTAGGGGACAAGCTCTCCCAGATGATGTTCGGATTTGCCCGTCCCCAGGTGGATAGCATCTATGGTATGAAGGCAGGGCTGCCGTCCTGGCTGATAGCGTTGCTCCTGCTGTTCGTAATAGGCCCAGCAGAAGAACTTTTCTGGCGCGGATATGTCCAGCGTACCCTCGCGCAATGGAAAACGCCTGTGTGGGGTTTTGTCGCAGGAACGCTGGTGTATGCCCTGATACATATATGGGCGTTGAATTTTATGCTCCTTATGGCTGCGCTGGTGTGCGGAGTGGTATGGGGTGCCCTCTATTGGTGGAAACCCAAATGGCTTCCCGCGCTGGTACTTTCTCATGCCTTGTGGGATGCCTTTGTATTTGTGATACTGCCTATCTAAGGAATTGACGGTATCACGGTTGATGAAACTGAGAATTATGAAAAATAAAAAATATTTAATATGAAAAAACTTTTATCCTTTATTGTAGTAATTGCCCTGGCAGTTCCCTGCATCTGGGCACAGAATGAAGAATATACAGGTCAAAGCTGCACCAGTATCATGGTGGGAAAGAAAGCTTCTGCTGACGGCAGTGTGATTACCTCCCATACGTGCGACGGCCGTTATCGTACCTGGGTCAGTATAGAACCTGCGGCTGACCATTCTCAGGGGGCTACACATCTGGTAAAGCGCGGTACGATGAACACCTCCTATCGTACTGATACGACGGGAGTCCGCGTAATGGGTGCCATTCCCGAGGTTGCCCATACTTATGCCTATCTGAACACGGCATATCCTTGCATGAACGAGCATCAGCTGGCTATGGGCGAGACCACTTTCGGCGGTCCTGATACCTTGGAAAACCCCAAAGGAATGTTCACCATTGAGGAACTCCAGCGGGTAGCGCTCCAGCGCTGTACGACAGCACGGGAAGCCATTATGCTTATCGGCGAACTGGTGGCCCAGTATGGTTACGGAGACGGCGGTGAGTGTATCACTATAGCAGACCCTAAGGAAGTATGGCAGATGGAAATTCTCGGCGAAGGCCCCGATAAGATCGGCGGTGTGTGGGCGGCTCAGCGCATCCCCGACGATCAGGTGGGCGTGAGTGCCAATATTCCCCGTATCGGCCGTCTGCAACGCAACAATCCGGACTATTTCCGCTGTTCCGACAATATTGAACAGGTGGCCCGCAAATATAATCTCTGGGACGGAAAAGGCGAGTTCATCTTCTGGAAGGCTTTCAATTGCAGCTATGCCAACGGAAAGAACTTCCGTGAAAGAGAGTTCTTTATTTTGAATGCCCTGGCTCCCTCTTGGAACCTCTCTATGGATATGGAAGAGTTGCCTTTCAGCGTACGTCCTGACGAGAACGTAGATGTACAGAAGGTTATAGAACTTTTCCGTTCCACCTACGAAGGCACCGATATGGATATGTGTCAGAACGTAAAGGCTCCGGTCCGTCGCAAGGCAAAGGACGGCTCCATTGTGGTGGATACCGTCATCAGCCCTGTCGCTAACCCATGGATCGGCACTCAGATGCAGAACACCCTCAATTATCTTGCCCCTGGAACGGTTGAATTCCGCCGTACGGTAAGCGTGGCGTGGTGTTCCTATAGTCATATCATTCAGCTGCGTGACTGGCTTCCCGATGCAGTAGGCGGCATCTGCTGGTTTTCGGTAGATAATCCCGCCCAGTCGCCCCGAATTCCTATCTTCTCTGGAAATACAAGACTGCCCAAGGCATTCTCGCTGTGCGGCCAGAAACAGTATAACGAAAATGCCCTTATCTGGAAGTATCGCAAGGCAAACAAACTGGCTACCGTCTCATGGCAGCGTACCAAAGACATGTTCATGAAGAAGGTAATGGAGCAGCAGCAGAAAGCTTTCTCAGGACTCTCCAACCTTGAAAAGTCCATCCTTCACAATCAGGACGCCAGCGCGATAGCCGACGAACTGAATACCTATACGTCCAATGTATATGATCTTACCTCCTCCTCCTGGCTGGACCTGGAACATGAACTCTGGCATATATTCGGAATGGGATTCTGATAATTAAGCATTAACAATCAATCCGGCTAAAGACTATGACGAAGTTCCTGAAATATTGCGTTGCCCTGGTTTTGTTTGCCCTGATGGCTGATATGGCTGTCGGGCAGACAGAACGGTCGGAGGTAGAATACCGGTCCCCATATATCGACCTTAGACCGGTGAAATGTGTGCAGACCTGCGAGAGGCAGAACGGTGTCCTGCACGGCTCTTATACCCTAAAAGGCTCCGATACCTTCAAAGGCGCAAAGCGCACGGATGTACAGCAGTATTCCGAGTTTCGGACCTATTCGCATGGAACGCTTCACGGAACTTTCAGCCAGTCTTATAAGCATGTGGGCAAGGGCGATGTGGCCGGTGCCTATCAGGTAGAACGCATCTGGAGCGTGAAAGGCAGTTTTGAGCAGGGAAAACCAGACGGCGTATGGGTATTCTCCGTAAGTTCCAAGGTGAATGCAAAGGGTGAAAACAGTCACACACGATATACCGAACAGGTTACCTATTCCCATGGAGAACTGTGCAGAATTACTGATGAACGCGGCAATTGTCTTGATGTGAATCCGGACGGAACGCTCACCGGAAGCTGTACAATGAAAGACAATACGCTACTCGTGCTTTCCAAAAGTATCGTTGTGGGGTCGTATCTCAACAAAGAAGGCGACCGTCTGCCCGTAGGACCCGCGCAGAAAGCCCTTCTGGACAGGGCTGGCTCTACGTTTGAAATGGCAGATCACGGCTACGCGATAGATTATCAGGAGGTCTTTCTGCAGCAGAGTACCAGACTCGCCGATATGATTGACCGCTATACCCATCTGGGCAGTATCGCCAAGGATTTTCCCAAAATGCCCTACAGCGTGAGAGTCGGACTATTGAGGGAAGTTGATGCGGTAAGCCCCGACCGCGCCTTCGAGTATTATTTCCAGTCCCCGGGAAAGGCGGACCAGATGCTCAAGGAAGGATATTATATCACCCGAGGAACAAAACGTTTCTTCGGCACAGAGGCAGAACGTCGCATCCGTTCCCATTATACCCAGACGCGCAGCGAGAACCTTGCCCGCAAGCTCGACCTTATCGTCAAGATTATGGACAGTCAGCCGTGGGATGACGTGCTTCAGGATTGCAGAAACGGGAAGTCTCCGCTGCTTGACCTTTTTGCCGTAAGATGGAGCAGTCCAACCCTTACTCGTGAAGAACAGTATCGTGAAGCCGCCGAACTTATCGACCGTCAGTTTGGTCCGCTTTATCCGCTCAGCGGCTACCGCATACAACCTTTGGAATATGCCCCTTACCGGGGACTTTCTGCACAGGTGGAAATGCAGCGAAGAGGCACAGATACCGTGAGTTACGAGTCTTTCCTTGTAGATATTTCCGCGGACCCGGACGGATATATTCTCCTGAGTCGGATGAATCCCTCGGATTATCGCAGAGTGGCCAACGACTGGGATTCGATAGCGCGATTTGAGGCACGGCTTCAGGCGCGATGCCGTCAGCTGATGGAGCGCCTCGGTTCCATGCGGGATTACCAGAGCAGCTATAAGTTCTTTTTCGATTCCGTATTCTGTGACCGCACCACTATACCCGAAGTCCGGATGGAGGACCTTGGTTATCTCGATGAGGTCCAGGAAGAGGTCTGGGAGAACGCAGACCTTCTCAAGACAATTCATCAGCAGCATCTCCTGCTCCAGCATCACGAGCAGGCCGAACGCCGTGAGCGTCAGTCCCGTACCCATAAGGATTCCTATCTCCAGCATTGCAGGAAGGAATTTCCTACTGTTTTCTGGTCGCGCACTTCTCTGGACCGCTTTTATCAGCTCCAGCGGAAATATATCTCCGCCTACGGAATAGAATTCCGTTAAAGAAAAAGCTGCCGGATTCAACCCTCTTGAACCGTAGTTTTTTCGTGGTATCTCTCTGGTATCTCCCTGGTATCTCTCTGGTATCTCTCTGGTAAGGCCGTGGTAACTCCGTCCGCGACGGTATTTCTGAGGGAGATATACCGGACGTGCTGCGGAGCGATGAGGGGCTTGTGAGGGCTATGGTAGGAAAGTGCCTCTTTTGTGCTTCTGTGGCTCCGGCGATGCGGTTGGGATTTTCCCAAAGACATCCATGAACAGACAGGAATGTTGTCAAGATGATAAATTATTCCTGATTTTTTTGCGTGGTTTATAAAAAAAGTGTATATTTGCAAAAAAAATTATTGTCGGAATGTGGGATTTTCATCATATAATGGATTTGTTGCCAGGGTGTTGTGCCTTGGTGATGCTGGTGGCACTCCTGCTGAAATCGAAGCGGCTCAATGGTGCCCAATACTGGATGGCGGTGGTTCTGGGGTTGTTTTCCGTGGTGTGGCTTCTTTTGCCTATGTATTCGTGGCTGGAACCTCGTCATGCCTTTGTGTTCAATACGATTTATGTGAGCTGTGTGATAGGATTGCCTCTGAGCTATGTGTGCTTCGTGCGTTCGCTGACGGGAACGAAGAATATCTTCAGGGGTAATGCAATTATCCTGGGAGTGTGGTTGCTCATAGTGGTGGGGTTCGGTTGTGTGCTGCTGGGGATGACGTATCAGGAAAGGGTGAACTTTATGCATTATGTGATTCTGGACCGTGAAATACCCGTACTTCCGGGATTGGAACAAATGTCTGTGGATGGTTTGTATGATTTCGGTCCCGTGATGAATATCGGTGTGCGCTGGTTTGTGCCGTTTCTGATGCTTTTGTGGATCGGGTCTGTGGTGTGGAGTGAGTTCCAGCTGAAACGGTATGCACAGATGCTGGATGATTACTATTCCCATCAGGAGGGCTATCAGATGTGGCGAAATCACTGGTTCTCGATATTGGGAGTGGTAACGCTGCTGATGGTGCTGATGTCGTTGAATGCAGTCCGGAGTGACGTTATGTATTGGTGGGATTTCGTGTTGTGGCTGTTACAGATGGGCGTGGCTGTGGGTTATGGTCTGGTGGCTTTCAGAACGCGTTTTACGGCTCAGCGTATGGAGGAATGGCTGAAGAATTACGGTAGTTCGGAACGTTATGAATATCGGAGTATGGCGGCGGCTGATGCTCGTCTGGAATATGAGAACCAGCAGTTTGAACGGGTGGGCATCGGATTGCAGAAGGCGGTTGCGGAAGAATTCTATACCGATCCGGATATCACGTTGCCGGAACTGGCCAGACGTCTGGAGGTGAATCAGAAATACCTGAAGGATTATCTGCTGTTTACCACTCAGGCTTCGTTTTCGGATTATGTGAACAGCCACCGGGTGGAGTTTTCCAAAGTGCTGAAACGTGAGGAACCCGGTATTGACGAGGCTGAACTTGCCCGCCGTGCGGGATATCACAGCCTCAAGAGTTTCCGCCGGTGCTTCAGGCAGTTTACGGGAATGAACCCGGAGGATTTTGAACCTTGAGAAAGGGAAAGGTGAGGTCTCCGTAATTTTGTATAGTTTTCAAAGAAATAAGAATAAACAGTTATGCATAACAAGGTTTTGTTGATATACACAGGTGGCACGATAGGTATGGTGCAGGACGAAAACGGGGCGTTGCATCCCTTTGAACTGCAGCGCATCTTCGAGGCCGTACCTCAGCTGAAAAACACACGATATGAGATTGACTCCTGCCAATTGAAGGAAATCATTGATTCCTCCAATATGCACCCCAAGGTGTGGGTGGAGATCGCGGATATCATCCGTGAGGCATACGACCGCTATGATGGTTTTGTGGTGCTTCACGGGACCGACACGATGGCCTATACGGCCTCTGCGCTGAGCTTTATGCTCGAAAACCTGGGCAAGCCGGTAGTCCTGACGGGGTCACAACTGCCCGTAGGTATGTTGAGAAGCGACGGTAGGGAAAATATCATCTGTGCCCTGGAGATTGCTTCGGGTCAGAACGAGGTAGTGCCCGAGGTGACGATATTCTTTGAGTCGCACCTCTACCGAGGAAACCGCAGCACGAAACTGAGTGCAGAGAACTTCGATGCTTTCAGGAGTTTCAATTATCCGCCTCTCGTGACGGCGGGGATAGACATCCGCTACAAGATGCGCCAGGTGCAGCCTCTGCCTACGGCTCCTCTGGCTGTACATACGAAATATTGCGACCAGGTGGCTGTGCTGAAGCTCTTCCCCGGAATTACGCCCGAAGTGGTCCGTGCGGTATTGCATTGTGAAGGGCTGCGCGGCGTGATTATTGAGACTTACGGCTCGGGTAACGCTCCTACCGAGGCGTGGTTTATCGAGGCGCTGCAGGAGGCGGTGGAACGCGGCATCATTATCGTGGATGTAACCCAGTGCAAGGCGGGCAGCGTGAAACTGAAACAGTACGCCGTAAGTTGCGACATGGCAAGAATCGGCGTGGTGAGCGGTGGCGATATGACTATTGAGGCCGCTGTAACCAAGTTCATGTGGCTGTTGGGCAACTGCAAAGACAATCAGGAAGTAATAGATTTAATGGAAAAAGATTTAAGAGGAGAACTCACAATATGAAGAAACTTATATTCATCATTGCGGCGCTGATTCTGGCGCAAGGTACAATGGCTCAGAAACTGGAAGATCTGCAGCGGCAGGCGCAGAGCGGAGATCCGCATGCGATGCTTAGGGTCGCTCACAGGTATGAGCATGGTATAGAGGTGAAGCTCGATTCGGCCGAAGCGCTGCGCTGGATCCAGCAGGCAATAGCGCTGGATTATGCGGATGCCTACGCAAGAATTGCCACCTATTATGTGGCTGGAAAATATCTGCCCAAGGATGACGCGAAAGCTTTCGAGATGCTCAGGACGGCAGCAGAAAAAGGGTCGGTGTTAGGAGTCGCACGTATGGGAAGGTTCTACGAGAACGGCATAGGCGTGGCTAAGGACACGGTAAGGGCTCTGCAGCTGTATCAGCAGGCCGCTGACCGCGGTGGCAGCAGGGGCTTGTATTATATGGCAAGCTGCTATTTCTGGGGCTCCAACGGCGTGCAGAAGGACTACGAGAAGGCGTTGATGCTTGCCCAGCAGTCGCTTGGTGAAGATGAGGTGTTCGGATATGAAATCATCACACAGTACTACGATGTGATGGGCCAGTATAAGAAAGCAGCCAAGTCCGCGTATGAAGGTATGCGGAACGGACTTCCGGAATGTGCGGCAATGTATGCAAGTTATATGTTTGAAGGCAAGGGGCTGAAGGAAAATGAAGCAGAGGCCATACGCATTCTTGAAGAATTCAACGGCGCTTATCCCGGAGAGGTGGCCTATACGCTCGGCAGCTTCTATGCAAACGCGACCGACGAGAACCTGAAAGACATAACCAAGGCCAAGACCTGTTATGAACAGGCGTTGAGTCAGGGTCATCCCTATGCGGCACTCGCATTGGGTGGTCTCTATATGTCCCAGAAGGACACGCTGGAGGCGGAAAAATATTACCGCAGGGCCACCGAGATGGAAGGCGGACAGTATTTCTGGCTGGGCGACCTGTATCTGGAAGATGCCACAGACACCAACGACGCGGAAGGTCTGGAATTGTTGAACAAGGGAGTTCTGAATCATGAGACGTATGCCGCCAATATGCTGGGCACGGTATATCTGTACGGCACGGTCGTAGAGCAGGACATACCCAGAGCCGCAGAATTGTTGGAAAAATCAACCGAGTGGGGGCTCCCAGAGTACTGTCTGCTCGGCAGAATCTATATGGAGTCAGACCCGCAGAAAGCGCAGCAGTATTTCCAGAAGGCTTTGAAGGCCGGCGACACGGAAGCCTATTATTATCTGGCCATGATTGCCCCAGACAACAAGTCGGCAATGAAATACCTCGAACGGGGTGACAAGGCAGGGGACAGAAATTGCGCCTCTATGCTGGGAAAAGTATATGAATACGGTCTCGGCGGCGTGAAAGTCGATAACAAGAAGGCGGAAAAATATTATCTCAAGGCAGGCGATGATTCCTTTGCGCTTTACCGCCTTGGCGTTATGTGGCTGAACGGCGACCTCGGGAAAGGCACGGATGAGGATTATCAGAAAGGCATAGCCTATCTTGAACAGGCAGCTGAACAGGGCTATATCGACGCTATCTATTCTCTGGGCATTCTCTATCAGTCCGGCGATCCCATCGGAAAAGTGGATTACGCCAAAGCCAGACAGTATTTTGAACTTCTGGCGGACAACGACATCGCAGTGGGACAGTATGAACTCGGCTATATGTACGAGAACGGTATGGGCGTTCCCGTGGATAGCGTGATGGTGCTTCATTATTATACGCTCGCCTCCCAGAACGGCAACGCCGACGCTATGTGCTATCTGGGCGATTACTATCGTGACGGACGCTATGTGGGCGGCAGAAACTGCGAGCGCGCCGCTGAACTTTTCCACCAGGCGGCAGAAATGGGAGATGACGGCGGCTGCTATTATATGGGCCGCAGTTATCTGGAAGGTTGTGGTGTCGTACAGGATACCTCGTTGGCATTTCCGTGGCTCTGGAAAGCGGCTGCTATGAAAGAGGCAAACGCCATGGCGGCACTCGCGGATATCTACAACAACGAACATTCCCCTTACGCCAATCCTGATTCCAACCTCTATTATTATGTTCAGGCCGCCAATAACGGTCACGGCCGCAGCGCGCGTATGGTAGGCAAATATCTGTTGCATGCAGGACAGTTCGGCACGGCAACAGACTATCTTTACAAAGGTGCCGTAGCGCGGGACGACAGCGCAATGGTGGCACTCGCCGACTGTATGCTGCAGGGCATAGGCTTTAAGGAACCTGACGCCCAGGCGGCATATTCCGTCTATCATGCAGCCTCAACCTACGGCAACGCAGAAGCCTATTCCCGTATGGGGCAGATGCTGCTCTATGGAGTGGGCATAGACAGCGACGAGGCTCTGGGCAAATCCTATCTCGACACGGCCGCCCGGTCGGGTAACGCAGTCGCCATGCGAGTGCTTTCGCAATGCTACGCCAACGGCTGGGGATGCTCTCCTGATTCGGCCATAGCCCTGAACTGGATACAGAAAGCGGCAGAAGCCAACGACATAGCCGCCATCAACCAATACGCCGAGATGTGCGCAAGTGGAGAAGGCGCCCCTAAAGACGAAGCAAAAGCCTTCCAGCTCTATTCCAAGGGACATGAACTGGGCAGCACGACCTCCTATCTCGGCATGGGACAATGCTACGAAGAGGGCATAGGCGTTACCCTGAACTCACAGAAAGCCTTTGAAATCTATACCGAAGTCGCCAATGCAGACGTAGCGCAGGGCTGGGTAATGCTGGGCCTCTGCTATGTGAACGGTATCTATGTAGAGGAAAATATGGAATCCGCGTTCTCCTGCTTCCAGAAAGCCGCAGACCTCGGAAGCGCCCGAGGCGCCTACAACGTAGGCCTCATGTACGAGAAAGGCGATGGCGTGAAAGCCGACAAGAAGCAGGCAAAGAAATACTACAAGCTCGCAGCCGAAGCCGGACTTGAAGCCGCACAGGCTGCCCTGAACCGCCTGTAAAAAGAGGGTTGATACGCGCATACGTGCCGCACGGCTGGGAGGCGTGCTATGGGTAAAATACGCCTGCGCGTAAGCGTCTCCATTGACAAGTGCTGGTCCACAACGACGAGACCGACCGCCTGCTCAATCAGGTGGGCTATCAGGAGAAGGAGACCTACGTCCACACTGTCCTCCTCGATGCGCTGAAGCGGGAAACGAAGTAAATGCGTAGTGGAACTAATCGCCTCATTCCCAACAGTATCTTAAATCCTGTGCAGGTGATGCAACATCTCTATACAACTTTCGTATAAGGGGCGGCGTTGATGGCCCTAATAGGGTGATCAACGCCGTAATATTAGAAAATGTTACTTTTTTATCCTGCATCTCCTGCACACTTTTTCCAAAAACCTTAAATTCAGCAAATTATGCCAAAATGCAAAAAATATACTCCGTCGCCTCTGGGAACCACAGCCATTTTTGTATCCATAGAGAGGCTTCCTTGATGATACAGCCTTGACGTACCTCTCCGGCGGGGCATTGGAGACCGCTCAGTTTCTCTGATATCTCTCTGGTTTCTCCCGGGTATCTCCCAGGTATCTCTCTGGTAACTTCCTCTGGGACCCGAAAGAACCCCGGCGTTTACCCAGCGGAACCCCGCCAGAAAAACGGAGTTGCCCGCCCTCTGTATCATCAAAGGGTCTGACCCCTTGATGACACCAATCAGCACAAAATAGGCACTGAATGCGGACAAATTGGCACTGAATGTAGACAAACCGACATCAGCCGTCGGAAAGAATTTGTAACTTTGCATCCGAAATCAAAAGTTCAATGTTTATTCCTCTAATCTCTAACCTTGTCAGGTCAAAAGAAAATACCGACCCATAACAATGGCTGAAAATCATCAAAATAGTAATCTCGGTACGCTCCGCTCTCTCCGGAGCCCCCGGTGCGGACAGCGTTCCCGCAATGAGGCTGTTCTCCAACAGAAAAGGCGCACTCTTTTGTGTGCGCCTTTCACCTTCTGTAAATCCGGTAATGCAAAAAAACAAGTACGGGTCTTACTGGGCCATGGTGGCTTCGATTTCCTGGACGGTTTTGGGAATGGGCTTTCCGAGTACGCGGCATCCGTTGTCGGTAATCAGAATATCGTCCTCGATGCGGATTCCGCCGAAGTCTTTCCATTTTTCGAGTTCCGCAAAGTTGATGAATTCCTTGTTGGTTCCTTCGGCATTCCATTTGTCAATCAGGGCAGGAATGAAGTAGCAGCCGGGTTCGTCGGTTACTACGAATCCGGGCTGGAGTCTTCTGCCGCAGCGGAGACTCCCCAGGCCGAACTGGTCGCTCGGACGGGTCTCGTCATCATAGCCTACATAGATCTGACCGTAATTCTCCATATCGTGTACGTCGAGTCCCATCATGTGTCCCAGGCCGTGAGGCATCAGAAGGCTGTGGGCTCCGTTGGCTACGATGTCATCGACGTTGCCTTTGAGGATTCCCAGGTCCTTGTAGCCCTGTGCGAGAATGCGGCTGATGGCGGTATGGACTTCCTGATAGGTGATGCCGGGGCGGGAAATGCGGATGGTCTCCATCTGTGCGGCCAGGACGATTTCGTAGATGGCGCGCTGGCGCTCGTTGAATCTGCCTCCCACGGGAACGGAGCGGGTGATGTCGGAGCAGTAGTTCATCGCGGTTTCACATCCGGCGTCCATCACAAGCATCCGGCCGACCTCCAGTTTGTGGTTGTGGCCGTGGTTGTGGAGTGTTTCGCCGTGGATGGTCATAATTACGGGGAACGATACGGGGCCGTTACCTTTCCAGGCTTCGCCTTCCATGAGTCCGGCGAGTTCGTATTCGTAGCGTCCGGGCATGGCCATTTTCATGGCTCCGACGTGCATGTTATAGGCGGTTTCGATGGCTTTTTCGATTTCTGCGATTTCTTCGGCGCTCTTGATGCTGCGCTGTTTTACGCAGGCGTGGATCAGTTCCATGCTGGCATAGCGGGTGACGGCGTCGAACTTCAGGCCGAGAAGCTGGGATATCTGGCGGGTGTTGTCGGCTCTGTAGGGCGGCAGATAGTGGATTTTGCGCGCTTCCCCTATGGTTTTGGTGCAGAGCGTCTGTAGGGCTTTCAGGTCGCCGCTGTGCTGTACTCCGACCGAGGCGGCGAGTTCCTTTACGGAAGGCAGCGGACCGGTCCAGATGATGTCGTCGATGTCATAGTCGTTGGCGAACAGGTAGTCGATGCCGTTGTCGCAGTCCAGAATGCCCACGAGGTCTTCTCTCTGAAGTCCGAAGAAATAGAGGAATGTGCTGTCCTGGCGGAACCAGTAGGTGTTGTCGGTGTAGTTGCATGGGGCTTCGTGGTTTCCCTGAATGATGATAAGGCCGTGGCCCACATCCTTGCGCAGTTGTTCGCGGCGCGCGATATAAGTTTCTTTGCTGAACATATTAATGATGTTTTATTTTTCTTTTCTGTAGGGAGCGGAGAACCGCATTTTGTGAGTGCAAATATACGAACTTTTTTCTTATCTGCAAAAAAAATTGTATCTTTGCAATGTGGTTCTAGTGGGTACGGGTTGTATAAGCGGTTGATACAGAACTGAAAAAGCAGGAATAGAGAACGATATATGATATATAGATTATCTGATGAATATCTGGATTTTCCCAATCCGGAAGAGGCGGAAGAGGATGGCTTGATTGCCGTAGGCGGAGACCTTTCCGTCGAGCGGCTGGCGGTGGCTTATCTCAGCGGGATATTCCCGTGGTATGTGGATCCGGACGAGGGGCCCGTATGGTATTCGCTGGATCCGAGAATGGTCCTGATGCCGGAGGACTTCAAATATTCCCACAGCCTTCAGCGTCTTGTGCAGAGCGGGAAATTCCATGTGAAATGTGATACGGATTTCGAGGGAGTCATCCGCCAGTGCGGTGCGGTGGCCCGTGAGGATGAGGAGGGGACCTGGATTTCGGACGATATGAGGCAGGCGTATATAGAACTGCATCGCAGAGGGCTCGCGCATTCTTTCGAGACCTATTATGAGGGCCGTCTGGTGGGAGGACTGTATGGCGTTTCAATGGGTGAGATGTTTTCGGGAGAGTCGATGTTTCATCTTGTAAGTAATGCTTCCAAGGTGGCGTTTGCCGCGCTGGTGGCGTTTTGCCGGAATCATGAGTTCCATTATATCGACGCCCAGCAGCCGACGGGTCATCTTGCGTCTCTTGGGGCAGAGCCAATCCCGCGCAGGCGTTTTCTTGAGATGGTGAATGAACTTACGCCTCGCAACACTCTTTTCGGGAAGTGGCATGCCAACAGGGTTGTGCTGCTGATAGGTGGAAACCAAGGAGACCGCGTAGGACTGCTCCGTGAGGCCGTAGCGGAGATCGGGCGGCGGATAGGTCCGGTGAACTGCAGTTCCATGATATACGAGACTGCCCCCTGGGGATTTGAGGCGGAGCAGAATTTTCTCAATATGGCGTTGTCGGTGGATACCAATCTTACGCCCCGTGAGGTGCTCCGTGAGGCACTGGAGATAGAGGCACGGCTGGGACGGGTCCGCAAAGGGCAGGGGTATGCCTCCCGTCCGATGGACATAGATATAATATTGTATAATGACCGGAAAATAAATGAACCGGACTTGGTGGTGCCTCATCCGAGAATGCACCTGAGGCGGTTTGTGCTCCGTCCGTTGTGTGATATCATGCCCGAGTATGTGCATCCGATATTGAAAAAGACGTTGCTGGAACTGCTTGAGGAGTGTCCGGACGAGGGAAAAGTAGAGATATTTGCGACGGAAAAATAAAAAAAATGAAAAAATATTTTGTCAGTTCAGAAAAAGTGTGTATCTTTGCAATTCGTTTCAGGTGTGAAATTGAAACGAATATTAACGGAAATTACATAAAATCAATTAAATAATAAAATGTACGCAATAGTAGAAATCTCAGGAAAGCAATTCAAGGTTGCACAAGATCAGAAGATTTTCGTAAGCCGTCTCCAGAATGAAGAAGGTAGTGAAATCTCTTTTGACACCGTGATGCTTAAAGACAACAATGGCGCTGTAGAGGTAGGCAAACCTTACATCGCTGGTGCTAACGTAAAGGCCACCGTACTGAAACACCTCAAAGGCAACAAGGTTCTGGTCTTCAAGAAAATCCGTCGTAAGGGATATCAGAAGATGAACGGTCATCGCGATTATCTGACCCAGATCCAGATTAACAGCATCAATTAATTCACATTAGTTTAGTAACACTCTTAAAACATTATATCATGGCTCACAAAAAAGGTGTCGGTAGTTCCAGCAACGGTCGTGAATCCGAAAGCAAACGTTTAGGCGTTAAGATTTTTGGCGGTCAGAAATGTATCGCTGGTAATATCATCATCCGTCAGCGCGGTACTGTTCACAATCCTGGACAGAACGTTGGTATGGGTAAGGATCATACTCTGTATGCTCTCGTTGATGGTGTTGTTGAATTCAAGAAAGGTCGTAACGACAAGAGTTTCGTGTCTGTACTTCCTGCTACTGAAGAATAATACATACACAACAATAAGAAAGGGCGCATCTTTTTGAAGGTGCGCCTTTTATATTTATGTGGGTAGGAGTACCGGTATTCCAAATTGGAGTGCGCTTTTTGCCGGTTATTCCATTTTTCTCATTCCTGATTCCTGGATACGGATGCTTTCCACATGAATTTTTTCGTAGATTTCCTTAATAAAAGTCTCTGAGATACCCAAGGCCTTGGCCTGGGCAATCTTGTTGTTCAGAACCTCTTCCCAGCGTTTGGGCTGGTAGGCGGACATATTGTATCTGCCTTTCACTTCGGCAATCTGAAGCGAGGTGTCAAGCCGTTGCTTGAGCAGTTTGATGATTTCGGAATCGATATGGTCTATGTTCTTCCTGAGATAGTGCAATTCATTGTCTCCGCTGTTTTCGCCGTCTCTGACCATGAGTCTGTCGATAAGCCGTGCCAGTTCCGCAGGGGTAATCTGCTGTGCGGCATCGGTCAGGGCCTTTTCGGGGTCGGGATGAACTTCAATCATCAGTCCGTCGAGGTTTATATCCAAGGCCATCTGGGAAATCATCTCGATCCATTCCCGTTTTCCTCCGATATGGCTTGGGTCGCACAGTATAGGTATTTCGGGCATGGCTTGCCGGAGTTCCAGTACGATTTCCCATAAGGGATGGTTGCGGAATCCCATGTTGTTGTAAATATCAAATCCCCGGTGGACGGCGGAGACCTGCTTCAGTCCCACCTGACAGCACCGCTCGATAGCACCGATCCAGGTCTTTACATCAGGGGTAGGGGCGTTCTTGACCATTACGGGAATGTCCCATCCGCGCATAGCTTCGGTGAGTTCGTTCATTGAAAACGGATCACCCGAAGTCCGTGCCCCAATCCAGATGGCGTCGATTCCATATTTCTGGCAGGCGGCTACGTGTTCGGGGCGTGCGACTTCGCAGCAGAATCGGGCTTGTGGAGTTGTGGCTTTGATCTCTTTAATCCATGCAAGGGCAGTCTCGCCAAGACCTTCAAATCCTCCGGGGCGTGTTCTGGGCTTCCATACGCCACACCGGATGAGCTTTACCTGAGGAATCCTGATTAACTGATCTACGCTGGACTGTAGTTGTGCCTGGGTCTCAATGCTGCAAGGTCCTGCAATGATATAGGGAAATTGTCTTGAAGTCATGATAGAAGTACGGTTTTTATTCTCCACGGGCGGTTTCCAGGAGTTTCTGCATGGCTTGAATTTCATCGCGCCATCTGGCGGCCTCCATAAAGTTCATTTCTTTGGCAGCTGTCTGCATTTTGCGTTGTGCGGTTTTTATGTCCTTTCTCAGCTGAGCCTTAGTCCTGCCGTCAGGCTTTGGGGCAGGAGCGGGGGGCACCGGTTCGGTTTTGTGATAATGGTAAGCGTCTTCATGAACCTGATTTTCTGTGGTGTAATCTGCTGTCCACGGGTCTTTCTGGAAGGAGGCGTTGTCTTCGGCGGCAACCTCAATCACGGAAGTCTGGCCGAGTATGGATTGCGTATCCTTTACAATCTGCTTAGGTACGATACCGTGTTCGATATTGTAGCGTATCTGTTTTTCGCGGTGACGGTTGGTCTCATCTATGGCGCGTTGCATGGAGCCCGTGATTTTGTCGCCATAGAGGATGGCTTTGGAGTGTACGTTTCTGGCCGCACGGCCGATGGTCTGGATCAGGGCGCGGTCGCTTCTCAGGAATCCTTCCTTGTCGGCGTCCAGTATGGCGACAAGACTTACCTCAGGAAGGTCAAGTCCCTCTCTCAGAAGGTTTACTCCGACCAGGACATCAAACACGCCTAACCTCAAATCCCGCATAATCTCTACGCGTTCCAGGGTATCCACATCACTATGGATATACTTGCTCCTGATGCCGAGATTGATGAGATAGGTGGTCAGTTCTTCTGCCATTCGCTTGGTAAGTGTGGTTACCAGTACGCGCTCGCCGTTATCTATCGTATTTTCTATCTCGTCCAGCAGGTCATCCACCTGACTGACCGCCGGCCGAACCTCTACCACAGGATCCAGAAGTCCGGTGGGACGTATGACCTGTTCCACCACAACGCCTTCTGCTTCCCGCAGCTCATATTCTTCCGGAGTGGCGCTGATATATATCGTCTGGTTGGTCAGGTTATAGAACTCGTCGTATTTCAAAGGCCTGTTGTCGAGGGCCGAGGGGAGGCGGAATCCATATTCCACTAGGGCCGTCTTGCGGCTTCTGTCGCCGCCGTACATGGCACCTATCTGGGGTATCGTGACGTGGCTTTCATCTACCACCAGAAGAAAATCCTCAGGGAAATAATCGATCAGGCAGAAAGGCCGTGTGCCTTCAGCCCTGCCGTCGAAGTATCGGGAATAGTTCTCAATACCACTGCAGTAGCCCATTTCCTGAATCATCTCTACGTCGTAATTGACCCGTTCTTCCAGCCGCTTGGCTTCAAGATGTTTTCCGATTTCTTCCAGATAATCGCGCCGCTCATACATATCCAGCTGTATCTGATGCAGCGCATCCGCCATAGTCTCTTTATTGGTCAGGAAATTGCTGGCGGGATATATCATAATCCGGTCAAACTGTTCTAACCGTTTGCCGCTCACCGGGTCGAAACTCTCCAGACTGTCTATCTCGTCATCCCAGAAGCACACGCGATAGCAGAAATCGGCAAACGAGGGAAATATATCAACGGTGTCGCCCTTCACCCGGAAATGGCCGTATGTGAATTCTATCTCATTTCTCACATACTGACCCTCTATCAGTTTCATCAGAAGCGTATCGCGGTCTATGCGGTCTCCCACCTTTATCTCAATGGTTCCGTTTTTGAATTCTTCGGGATTTCCTATGCCATAGATACAACTCACGGAACACACCACAATTACGTCTCTTCTCCCGCTGAGCAGGGCGGAACTTGCGCGGAGTCTCAGCTTGTCCAGGTCCTGGTTGATGGCAAGGTCTTTCTCGATATAGGTATTGGTAGCGGGAATATAGGCTTCGGGCTGGTAGTAGTCGTAATAGCTGACGAAGTATTCCACGGCATTATGTGGAAAAAACTGTTTGAATTCTCCGTATAACTGTGCGGCAAGGGTCTTGTTGTGACTCATCACGAGGGTTGGCCTGTTGAGCTGCGCAATCGCATTGGCAATGGTAAAAGTCTTTCCGCTGCCCGTCACGCCTAAAAGCACTTGCGCCTTCTGACCTGCCTTTACGCCTTCAACCAGTTGTCTGATGGCTTCGGGTTGGTCACCCATGGGAGCGAAGTCGGATACTAATTCAAAGTTCATAACACTTTTGATATTTGTTCTGCACAATGAATGCCGTCCATAGCGCTGGACACAATGCCTCCGGCATATCCGGCTCCTTCGCCGCAGGGGTAAAGTCCTTTGATCTGAATGTGCTGCAGGTCTGATCCACGGGGAATCCTTACGGGAGAGGAGGTCCTGCTCTCTACCGCCAGAATGCTGGCTTCTTCGGTGTAGAACCCTCTCATCTTTCTTCCGAAATCGCGGAATCCCTGTTGCAGACAGGAGACCACAAATGAAGGAAGAACCTCTTGTATCTTACATGGAACGCATTCGCCCATATAGTTACTCTTGTTCAGCCGGTTTGCTCCTTTATTCTCACAGAAGTCGGTCAGTCTCTGGCTGGGGGCCTTGATACAGCCGCCGGCGGCTTCCCATACTTTCCGTTCCACTGCTTCCTGGAACCGGAGCAGCGCGAGCTCCTCATATTTCCCATATTGCGGTACGTCTTCCAGTCCCACGGTTACGGCAATTCCGCTGTTGGCGAACGGCGAATTCCGTTTGGAATTGCTCATTCCGTTTACCACCTGCTGTCCGTCTCCTGTGGAAGCCGGCACAATTACCCCTCCCGGACACATACAGAAGGAGAATACGCCGTGGCTCCCGACCTGGGTGGTCAGACTGTAGCTCGCCGGCGGCAGCAGGGGAGAGTAGTCCTTCGTGTGGTATTGTATGGCGTTTATCAGGCTTTGCGGATGCTCTACGCGTACACCTAACGCAAACGGTTTCGCCTCAAGTGCCCAGTGCTTTGCGTGGAAGAGCTCGTATATGTCGCGGGCGGAATGTCCAGTAGCGAGTATCACCGCAATACCTTCAATACATTCGCCTTGTGCGGTCCGTACGCCTGTGGCCTGCCCGTTTCTGATGATGAGGTCGGTTATCTGGCTCTCGAAATGATATTCCCCGCCATATTCCATGATAGTCTCCCGGATATTGGATATGATGCCGCTCAGCCGGTCTGTACCGATATGCGCATGGGCGTCTATCATAATATTGCGGTCGGCTCCGTGGGAAACAAAGTACTGCAGTACCTGTGCCACGTTGCCTCTTTTGGTGCTTCGGGTAAAGAGTTTTCCGTCGCTGAAGGTTCCGGCTCCGCCTTCTCCATAGCACCAGTTGCTCTGGCTGTTCACCTTGCCTTCCCGTGCCATCTGGGCGATATCCAGTTTGCGGCGGGTTACATCCTTCCCCCGCTCTACGATGACGGGCTTGTAGCCCAGTTCCAGCAGCCGCAATGCCGCAAAGAGTCCTGCGGGACCTGCGCCCGCAACCACCACCGGCTTTCCGTGGGTACAGTCCTGATAGTGTCCGCGGTAGTCGGGCATTTCCCATTGCTCGCCGCTCATGTACACCTCTGCCGTGGTGTGGTATATAATGCCCCGGCGGGAGTCGAGGCTCCTTTTCGTTACCTCTGCATGAGTGATATCCGCTGCCTGTACGCCCATCTTTCGGGCAATAGTCTGAATCCTCAGCTCTTCGTTGAAGTATTCTTCGGGGCGCAGGTCTATCTCGATCTTTCTCATGGGTTATCCTTCAAAGGTGAAACTTATGGTAAAGGTTCTGCTTCGCATCCATTCTACCGACTGGGTATATAGGTCATCGCTCGGCACTTTCATGTCCAGCAGTCCGAAACCCGCCTTCAGTTCTATGGCGAATTTCACATATTTCAGGAAGAAATCGAATCCTATGCCTGTCGTATATCTCAGGTCGGACGGATTCAGCCGGATGATGGATTCGTTGTTGGTGTTCTTGTTTTTTCTCAGGCTGGCAAAGTCGAACCCGTAGCAGAGGCCTGTGGTCATGTAGGGCCTGAAGTCGCGCCAGCGGAGGGCCTTGAACTTGAATTCTACGGGTAGTTCGCCATATACCGATTCTACGGTCCGCTTTTCGTCCAGATTGGGGTGCTGTTCCCTGTATAGCCGGTCCCAGTTGTAGGTCATGTTGCGGGTGATGAGGGTTACTCCGGGAAGCGCTCTCAGACTCACATATTTCCCCAGACTCATGTCGCCCACTACGGTAATATGGAATCCGGGGGTATAGTAGGAGGTCGTTCCGAGCAGATATTGCCTTACCGACGCGTCCTCTGTATATTTCAGGTCAAACTTGGACTGTGTATAGCCGATCTGGATTCCATAGTGATACTTGTCCTGGTCAAAGGTGATCAGGTTATAGGCCTGTGCGCAGACGGTGGCTATACTGCCTGCCATCAATCCAAGCATCACTATTATCGGCTTCCGTTTCATTTAGTATTCAAAACTGCTTCCGCCGAGAAATTCTCTCATGATACTGGTGGGCGGAATGGACCGCGGGTCTATCATGTTCACATGCTCCAGGAAGTTCAGCAGGCGTTTTGCCTCTGCATATTCCTCGCAGTTCTGGGGTACGCATTTCAGCTGTGGTTCGGCATACAGTCTCAGTACGCCCAGTTCATAGAGCAGCGCCGAGTTGAACATCACGTCGGCATTCTCCTGGAAGGGGAATATATGCAGCTGCTCGCCCCGCTGCACGCTGTCCCAGCGCTTCATCGTTTCAAGGGCGTCCCAGCCTCTGAAGTTGTTGTCTCTCACGATTCTTCTTATCAGGCGGTTGTCGCTCGTATGGATAAGGTTCTGGTCGTCGATGGCTATCTGGGTCAGGGCTGACACATATACGCGGAACTTCAGTTCTTCCGGTATGTCCTCGGTCAGTTTCGGGTTCAGCGCATGGATGCCTTCCACAATCAGAATGCTGTCTTTCCCCATCTGGAGGGATTTCCCGCTGTAGAAGCTTTCGCCCTTCTTGAAATCGTAGGTCGGTATCTCCACCCGTTCGCCCTTGAACAGGCGGTTGAGATGTTCGTTCAGCAGGGGAATGTCCAGCGCCTCCAAGGCCTCAAAGTCATAGTCTCCGTTCGGCTGCTTCGGCGTGCGGTCGCGGCTCACGAAGTAGTCGTCCAGACTCATCTGCTGTACGTCAAACCCCAATACGCTCAGCTGCACGTCTAATCTCCGGCATGACGTCGTCTTTCCGCTGGAGGATGGTCCGGCAAGAAGCACCATCTTCACCTCGCCGCGTCTCTGGTTGATCATCTCGGCAATCTCCGCATATTTCTTCTCGTGCAGCGCTTCGCTTACCTGGATAAGGTGGTTGCTTCCCTTTTCTTTTACCACGCGGTTCAGCGCCTCGATGGTAGGTACCTGGAGCAGATCCACCCATTTCAGATGCTCCTGGAAGATATGGAACAGTTTCGGGGTCTCCTGGTAGAAGCTCAGCTTTTCCGGGTTCTCGCTGTCGGGCCATTGCAGCAGATATCCGTCCTCGAAGGTACGGAAATCCCAGCATTTCAGGTAACCTGTACTGGGAACCATGGCACCGTTCAGGTGGATGGGAATGCCGTCCAGAAACTGGATATGGGAATATATGTGGCTGCTGCCTTTCAGCACGTTCAGGGCGGTTTCGTCGCCCACCTCTTCAAAGAGCTTGATAGCGTCCTCCGTTGGGATGAGCCGGGTAGAGAAGGGGAGATTCTTTTTCTCCAGTTCCAGCATCCGCTCCCGGATCATGCGTGCCGTCTCCGTCTGGCAGGCGCCCGGCTGGCTCTCTCCGTCTGGCTGTGGGTGTGCGTCAGCCTCTCCGCACGCTTCGGGTTCCTCACTCATCGGTACCGTAATCTTGCAGAAGAAACCGTTGCTCATGGAATGTTCAATCTGAAGCCGTCCCTGCGGGAGAATCTCCTTCACCGCCTTGTAGAGCATAAAGCAGAGCGACTGCTGGTACATCCTCATGCCTAATTTGTGGGTTACGTCCACGAATTTTACCGACTTGGGGTTATAGAGTTTATAGTCCAGCGGCTCAAGGCTGTTGTTTACCAGTGCCCCTACGGGTTCATATTTCAATGGCAGTTTTCCTCCTACCTTTTCTGCCAGATCCTTCAGGGATGAGCCCCGTTCTACCATACAGCGTTTTGAACGCCCGTTGTCCCACGGTCCGACAACTATAATTTCAATCTTATCCATAATTTCAATTTTTTTTCACGCATACCTGATGCCACCTCAGGCATCTGCAATCGTATTGCTATTAGTCAATAAACGCAGACCCTCCCGATTTATTGCATGAACAGCAAAAAAAATATATGGTGCCTTTCCAAGAGTCGCCTGACACGAATTGAACGAATGAATTTTTACACGAATGATTTAATTTGAACACGAATCACACGAATTGAACGAATGAATTTCTTTACACGAATTACCATAAATTGCCCATGAATTTTTACACGAATGATTTAATTTGAACACGAATGACACGAATTGAACGAATGAATTTTTACACGAATGATTTAATTTGAACACGAATGGCACGAATTGAACGGATATTTATTTATTCCGTGGCCCCGCCCCATTCGTGTAATTCGTGCAATTCGTGTTCTTATTTTTGTATGGCTTCGCCCATCCGAGCCATCCGTTCAATCCGTTTTTTTAATCTTCGTGTGGCACCGCCTTATTCGTGCAATTCGTGTTCTTAATTTTTCGTGGCCCCGCCCCATTCGTGTAATTCGTGCAATCCGTGTTCTTATTTTTGTATGGCTTCGCCCATCCGAGCCATCTGTTCAATCCGTGTTTTTAATCTTCGTGTGGCACCGCCTTATTCGTGCAATTCGTGCAATTCGTGTTCTTATTTTTGCGTGGCTTCGCCCATCCGAGCCATCCGTTCAATCCGTGTTTGCTCCTCTTCGGTCGCAGACCTACGGTTCTTTAATTTCCGTGGCCCCGCCCCATTCGTGTAATTCGTGCAATTCGTGTTCTTATTTTTGCGTGGCTTCGCCCATCCGTGTTCTTAATTTTCGCGTGGTTTTTCCTTTTTGAATCTTTACGCAGTATGTCGATGAACGCTCGAAATCGTGCGGGGGGCCGGCTTTCCCGTCTTGATTTCGGATGCAAAGTTACGAACTCTTTCCGACATCAGGTGCCGATTTGTCCGCATTTGTCCGCATTCAGTGCC
>JAZUFZ010000015.1:0-18696 GCA_045640985.1 Bacteroidales bacterium | reverse complement strand
AAAACTGAAAACAGTTGTTTATCCGGTTACTCTTTGTCTAAGAGGCAGTTGAGTGCCTGGCCGATTTATTCGACTACCGTCTCATGACTTTTTTATTCCGGCCTAAAGAGCAAGCTCTTTGGCACTCCATTGCAAAAGTTCCTTGGCGAGTCCTTTGGTGAAGTCTTTCGCGGAGAAGTCCGCGGTGAGGTTGGTGACCTATCTGATAGCTACTCCTATCTACGCAAAATTATGATGAACCAAAATTATTCCGGAAATTCTTTTTGTATTCTTTGCGCACCGAGGCACTCTGCCACGCTTGGCGCGAAGCCCGCACCGGGACGAATATATAGCTTCGGAAGATTCTTGCAACGGACAATGGTTTAATTCCGCCAAGGGACTGCGTAGTCTTTTACGATGTCTATTATTTCATTTCCGTATTGTTCAATACGCTTTTTTCCAAACCCTTTCACGAGTTTCAGCTGTTCCAATGTGGTGGGCTCCAGTGCTGCTATAGTATATAATACCACCTGATTGAATACACAATAAGCGGGGATATGCTTCTCTTTCGCGACCATCTTCCGCCAGTTTGAAAGTGCCGAAAGCAGATCTTTATTTTCGACATCATTTTCCCCCGACACTTTACTCGCTGCGCTTTCTTTGGGTGTTTTCAGCAATCCATCCACTTTAGCCTTGAGATATCCGTCCACCGTGAATCCGTGCTTTATGACCTCATTCCATACCGAAATCTTTACCCTGAAGGCCTCCTTATAGGTCGTCACCAGATCCTTCAAGGCTGCATTATTCTCTTTATTGTCTATCTCAATATTTACAATGGGCGATATTATTCCGTCTATTTCTTCCCATTGCGAGCAATAGTAAACCGAGGCTTTTCTTATTCGTTCCGCGAGCAGTTGCGAGACCTTTGCATCATTCTTCCGGACAGACAACTGTGCCAGCTGGTTCATGAACCTTTCATTTACTCGCATCAATTCCGGTATTCTGTCCAGAACCAACCCCGAAAGGACCTGAGAGTTACCTGAGAGAAAACCGGGAAGTTTATTCTGGAAAAAGCGGTTTAGTTCATCTACGGCGCGTTCGAGGGCTTCAAAATCAAACAACTCCCGCATTATTTCATAATAATAGGTCTCTTTGCATTGTTCCAATCCCGAAGCCACCTGTTCCAGTTCCGGAATGCCTTGATTGAAGCGTTCTACATCGCCGTTCGTAAAAGCCACATTATTTGAAATTCTGCTTTCCAGCACGATTCCTTCCAGAGTTCTGCATCTTGAGAGGGCTACATATACCTGCCCATACGCAAATGCCTTTCCTGCATCGATTACGACTTTGTCGAATGTCAATCCCTGACTCTTGTGAATGGTTATTGCCCAGGCTATCTTCAGAGGAAACTGCCGGAAAGTGCCTTTTACGATTGGCGCTATCTGATTGTCCTTCTTATTGATTTCATATTGTATGTTTTCCCATACTTCCCGCCCTACATGCAACTCCTCTCCGTCTTCGCATCTCACGACTATTTCGTTTGCTTCCAGCGTACTTATCCAACCTATCTTGCCATTGTAATAGCCGTTCTGAACATTGTTTCGCACGAACATGACCTGAGCGCCTTCCTTCAGCTGAAGGGTCTGTTCTGTAGGCATCGATGTTTCCGGGAAATCCCCGGAAACTTCTGCCTCATACGATCTTTCTTTCCCCTCCAGAGCTTCCAGACGCTTCCGGTTATGGGATTCCGCCTGCACATTATGGGTGGTCAGCCTTATATATCCCTCCTCATCAGATGCCTCAAAATCGGGAAAGTATCTGCTGTTTATCGTGGATAAAGTAGCAGCATCGTAACGGTTGTCACGGATTTTATTCAACAGTTCCACAAAACGGGCATCTTGCTGACGATAAATCTTTTTCAGTTCAATAGTGATATACTGCAACCTTCGGAGTGCCTTGCTTGCGAAAAAGAATGGTGTTTCATATACCTGTTCCAGATACTTTTTTTCACTTTCTCCCACCACGGGCGGCAACTGCTGGATATCGCCTATCATCAGCAGCTGGACGCCACCGAAAGGCAACGAAGACCGGCGATATCGCCTGAGCATCATATCAACGGCATCAAGCAGGTCTGCCCGAACCATACTGATCTCATCTATCACCAGCAGATCCAGCGTGCGGATGATATCTATCTTGTTTTTCCTCAGATATTTCTTCTTTTCCGGAAGCTGGTATTCCGTTACCAGTTCCTTTACCTCCGGAAGATAAGGACAGAACGGCAGCTGGAAAAATGAATGGATGGTCACTCCGCCGGCATTTACAGCCGCAACCCCAGTCGGTGCCAGCACAACGAAACGTTTGCTGGTATGGTTTGCCAAGTCCCTCAAAAAGGTTGTCTTTCCTGTTCCCGCCTTACCGGTCAGAAACACAGACATCCGTGTCTGGGTGACATACGACAACGCTAAATCCCGTTCTTCGTTACTTTGTTCCATTATTGTTTCAAGTGTAAAGTTTCTGAGGCTTTAAGAAATGCGAGCCTGCACGCGGTGGTGGCTCTGTTATTCCTGACTGTACTCCTTTATATGCTGTTCCGAGGCGAGCCGGCATACGAGCAACCGACCGTCCTTCTCTGCCACTATGGTGTCTTTCAAGCCCTCCAGAACTACCTGCTTCATGTTATCCATGAAGACCACACACCCCTCACAGTCGTACTGACGTATATTTTCGCCTATCAGGGCATTTCCCCGTTCGTCCTTGGAACTGTTCTGACGCAGCGAGCCCCAGCTTCCCAGATCGCTCCAGCCGAAATCGCCCGGAATCGTGAATATGTCCGGAGACTTCTCCATTACGGCATAATCTATACTGATTTTCTCGCATTCCGGGAACAGCCGTTCCACGTATGTATCTTCTTCCGCCGTATAGAGATGCGGGCCTATTTCTTCCATGATACCCGAAATCTGGGGCGAATACTGTCTCAGCGCAGCCATGATGGTTTCCACTTTCCATACGAAAATTCCTGCATTCCATAGATAGTTTCCGTCTTCGAGATATTTACGGGCGGTTTCCAGATCGGGTTTTTCCTTAAATTCCGCCACCTTACGGATCTCCCCTCGCACCTCAGCCCCACAGCTGACATATCCGTAACCGGTCTCCGGTCGAGTCGGCTTGATTCCGATGGTTACGATATTCCGGCTGCCTTCCGCAAATCTCAGCGCTTCGCCTACTACACGTCTGTATTCCCCGCCATCTATCACCAGCGCATCGCTCGGAGTAACCACGATATTGGCGTCGGGATGTCTCTTGCCTATCTTCCAGCTGGCGTAAGCTATACACGGCGCGGTATTCCTTGCGGCAGGCTCAGCCAAAATGTTTTCCGCGGGGATACCCGGAATCTGTTTCTTCACGATATCCACATACTGCCGGTTCGTTACCACCCACATATTTTCCACTCCACACATCGGCAGAAAGCGTTCCACCGTCATCTGTATCAGGGTTTTTCCTACTCCCAGCACATCAACGAACTGTTTGGGATATTCTGGAGTACTCATCGGCCAGAATCGCGATCCGATTCCTCCTGCCATTATTACTACGCATGTTTCCATATCTCTGTTATTATTTTTCTGCTATTTATATTTCTGTACGCGCTCCGCGACCATATCTGCCAGTTGGTTCACCTCCTCCGTATCGCTTTCCACCGTCACATCCGCCTGCATATAATATCGCTCGCGCATCGCCAGCTGACGGGTAACGAACTCCCGCCGCTCATCTTCGGTCTTGTCCGCCAGCAAGGGACGCACCTTACGGCTGTGCGCCGCCCGCTTCAGGATACCCTCTATTCCCATCTTCATATATACCACTACGCCGTTCTGCTTCATATAGTCCATATTTTCCTGACTACATGCCGTTCCGCCTCCCGTAGCCACCAGACAATCCTCCTGACCCAGCGACATCAGCGTCCGATGTTCCAACACCCGGAACGCCTCCTCGCCATAGCGACTGAACATCATAGGCACCGATATGCGGTAACGGCGTTCTATCTCCTCATCCAGATCGACGAACTCCACCCCCAGCCGACGCGCCAGAAGTCTGCCCACCGTAGTCTTTCCGCTGTACATATAGCCTATCAAAAACACCTTCATAACATCTAAAACCCTATATTCTTTATCTTTAGACGGTTTCTCACATATCCTGCCAGAATGCAAAGATACAAAAACCGAGCGAAATAGCAAAATTATTTTGTATTTCCGAGGTGGGTATCTTCATGAGCGCGGCGAGTAAAGATACAAAAACCGAGCGAAATAACAAAATTTATTTTGTATTTCCGAGGTGGGCATCTTCACGAACCGAAGCGCCAGCAAAGGTTACGAGAGCCTGCCTCGGTTGATGTTTATAGTCTGGCACATCCGCAATAATCCTCACCCCGAGGGCTTGTTTCTCCGACTTGGGCCTGCACGCGGAGGCTCCGCGCCTTAAACAAACCAATTCACCCAATAGGTATATCCACAAAAAGCCTCCCACACAGCCATTTCAAACTTTTTTTCAATAAAACAGAGGCACTGATTAGAAAAAATAACCCATTCAAAACAAGTAAGATAACATTCTCACAAGAAAAAAAATTTGGTCAATTACGAAAAAGTATGTACCTTTGCAACCGATTTCGCCCCGACGCAAGGACGATCTACCTCTGGTAAAAGACGATCCAGCGCAGCGATTTCCCTCTTGTCCAATGGTGTAATGGCAGCACTCCAGATTTTGGTTCTGTCAGTCCAAGTTCGAATCTTGGTTGGACAACAGAAAAGCCCCACATTCCGTGAGGCTTTTTTTGTTTATCTATCCTGTTTGTCAGCAGACCGGCAGAAGCGGCGGAACCGCGGACCTGTCATCAGACCGGCTGGGCGTATATGAATGATTTTATCCAACTGCGCCAGCGAATGAAGGTCCGTTGCCGCAAAACTATACAGATTGTTCTTCAGCAGGAAGTTCAGAATCTTCATCGAGGTTCGCCCATACATTCCCGACAACGAAAGATAATTCATCTGAAAGCGGCAGCCCATGCCTGCGAGACGCTCAAAATCGGACAATCTGTCTGCCATATAGGTATAGCGTTCCGGATGTGCCAGTATCGGGGTTTTCCCAGCCATATTAAGCGCAAAGATGGTATCTTCGAGATTCCGGCTTTTATACATGTACGACATCTCAATCAATACTGACCCGTCTTCGTAGGAAAGTAATGTTTCCGGCGAGGCTTCTACCCGGTGGTGGAAACCGTTTACAATCATATATTCCGCTGCAAGAGAGGTCCGTACATTCCATTCTGACGGTATCTGTTTCACGAAATCCTGATACGCTGCCCGCAATTTTTCTTCTGTCATATCCGGATACACGTCCGGATTAAAATGGGGCGTGAACACCAGTTCCCGGCATCCCTGCTCCGACAGTTTCCTTATAGCCTTCAGCGAATCTTCGGCATTCTGGAATCCGTCGTCCACCGCGGGGAGCAGATGGTTGTGGACATCCTTAGAAAGCATCTTTATCATACGTTTTCGTAGGTTTGTGTGATAAATGATGTCTCTTTTTCTTGGAATCGCCTTCCAGATCCTCACCATAGCCGTAACCGTAGCCATAGCCATAACCGTAACCATAGCCGTAGCCATAGCCATAACCATAGCCGTAACGATAACGCGAAGACTCCAGATCAACGGAATTCAGCACAATCACAGGATTCTTGATAGGCCTGTTGGGGTTATGCAACGCATCCTTGATTTCGTCCATGATAGCCAAAGGAGTATAGTCCGCGCGAACTGTATAGATGGTAGCATCCACCGACTGGTTCACAAGATATGAATCCGAAACCGGCAGAAGCGGAGCCGAGTCTATAATGATATAGTCATATTTTGTACGGAAATAATCCACGATTTCCTTCTGTTTTCCCTGGGCGAGCAGTTCGGTTGGATTGGGTGGCACAGGACCGGCATAAATCACGTCAAGATCAGGACTCGCCTCTGTCGGATATACCAACTGATCCAAATCCGTGCATTTCCCGATAAGATAGCCCACCACCGTATGGTTCGGATCCACTTTGGTCTGTGGAACGAACATGGTACTCAGACGCGGTTTTCTGATATCCATACCTATAATCAACGTTTTCTTGCCCACATGAGCAATACTCAATGCCAGATTTGACGATACGAAGGACTTTCCTTCGCCCTGTTCCGAAGAGGTTACCTGAACGACCTTGAAATTAGGATAGAACCGGAGATTTGAACGCAAATTACGGAAAGCCTCGCTCACGGTATCTCTGCTGTTTTTCTTAATCAATCCTCCGTCAGACGACTTCGGAAGAACTGCCAGAACGCTATCGCTCAACTTGGATTCGATATCCTTCTTGGATTCCACTTTGTTGCGAAGCTGCATCCGTATAAATACTACAGCCAATGGAATGCAACATCCCAGCAACACAAACAGGAGATATATCTGCGTAGATTTGGGACTGATGGGAGCCGATTCTCCGAAAGCCATTTCAAGCACCCGAAAATCGTCCATCTGGGAATACATCTGCAATTGAGCCTCTTCGCGTTTCTGCTGCAACAATCTGTAGAGAGGTTCTATGACTTCCAGACGCCGGTTCAGCTGCTGGATAGCGAACTGCTGCTGCGGTATGTTTGCCATCTGGCTTCTGCCGAGATGGATTGTCTTTTTCAGTTCCTTTTCCCTGATGTTATAAATCTTCACCAGATTGGCGATAGACATCTCGATGCTCTGCTTCTGGTCGTTCAGCTGGGTGTTCATACTGATTACCCTCGGGTTGCTTTCGCTTGAATTTGCCACCAGACGGTTGCGTTCCACAACCATATTGTTATAGTTGGCTATAATGGCATTCAATCCTGCGTCACTTATTCCTATATTGGCCGGAACAATTTCATATTCTCCAGTCTTTCCCTCCTGCAGATAGCCCGAAATCATATCCAGAACCTGCAGCTGGAGCTGCACGTCATTCAGCTGTTCCCTATGCTGCAGATCGGAAGTAATAGAGGCCTGAGACTGACTTCCGAGATCTACCACGACATTCGACGACTGGTATTGCTTGAAATCCGATTCCACATTGCCGAGGTCGTCTGCCAGCGCTACCAGACGCTGGTCGATGAAGTTGATGGTATTGACCGTCGTGATATTGCTATAGTTGCGTGCCTCATCGTTCACTTTCACCACCAGGGTATTCAGAATATCGTTGGCTCTGGCCGGCTTGGTATCTACCATGGAGATAATCAGCACATCGCTCTGTTTGGTCTTGGCCCCCTGGATTTCGGTGGTGATACTCTTGAGGAATCCCCTGGCTGCTTTGAAGGAATCGGTATAAGTGCATCTGAATACATCCTTATTCTGCATAGCCGCCTTGTCGGTTACCTTCAGCCGGAACTTGCAGCCCTGAATGGCTATGGTCGTGCCGTAGGAATAATCCTTTTCTGACAGACTGAGTTCCCGCCCGTTGATAACCAGTTGCTTTATGGTAAACGAATTTCCGCTGTTGTTCTTGAACTCGATGTTCATTGAAGAGACCTTCTTCTCTTCGGGGAAAAGCGGATCGGGAATCAGTTCCATCTCAAACGGATTGTCATCATAGTACTCCACCTCTTTGAAAGCGAAAAGGGTACGCAGCAACTGCGACCTGTCCGCAACCGGAAGCACATAATGATAATAGCGGGTATTGAGATTTAGATCTTCCACCACATGCTGCATCATAGTCGGACTGGTAAGGATAAATATCTCGTTATCCAGACGCTTGCTGCCGCCCTGACCCGTCAGGTCGGCAATCACAGACAACTCCGAGCCCGCCATATTGTCGCTGTTGTTCAGCATCACCCATGTAGAGCGCTTATAGGTAGGAATCTGCATTCTCAGGTAACAGAACCCCAACAGGAATGCCACCACTGCGGATATCAGAATCCAGTATTTCAATTTCCATACGAAATCCACAATTTCCCGAATCGAAATCTCGGACTGTTCAACCGTTCCGGCTGGCTTTCCGTTATTCATATTGTTTTCCATCTTTCAGACTATTTGTTTCTATAAACCAATGAAATAACCGCAATCATCGTCGTAATCGAAGAGAGTACTACGCTCCAGATTCCCGTAGCCGTTGTGGCTGTAGCCACACGCGTCGGACTTGGCGGCACAACAATCACGTCGTTCTGCTGCAGGTAATAATATGGGGAACACAACAGATTGGCATCCCTCAAATCTATGGTATAATGCTGCTGAACCCCATCAACTTCACGAATCAGAAGGATATTGTCGCGCTGGGCGGTAATGCTCAGGTCGCCAGCCCTTCCCAAGGCCTGCATAATATTGATTTTCTCGGAATCAAAGGTATAGGTTCCGGGACTCCGGACCTCGCCCAGCACCGTAATCTTATAATTGCGGAACGACACATACACAATAGGATTCTTCACATCCTTTCCGATTTCATTGGTCAGATACGCCACCAGCTGGTTTCGGGTCATTCCTTCCACATGAATTTTTCCGATGATGGGGAAATCGATATCTCCGTTGGCATCCACCAGATACGCCAGCGTGGCCTGCTCCGGATTAGTACTTCCGCCGCCCGTAGTGGTTTCGTACAGCGTCAGGTTATAGGGCGGCGTTACCGTTTTGTCCGGACCCGATACCACTATCGTCAGGCGGTCGTCCTTTTTGATTGTCGCCTCGTAATTCTGACTGAGAGGCTGAAGGTTCACCTCATCGATATTCTGGAAATACACGATGTTTCTATACGACGAGCATCCGCCCATCATCATCACTACAGCCATCACAGCCGCCAGTCTTAAACCGAGTTTCAATTTCATTTTTTCTATACTGTTCGCCGTTGAGTTCTATGCGGCTTTTTAATGTTCATTAAGAAAAACACTGAACTCCATTGTTCCTTTCCTACCCTTCCGCACCGGTTCCGGGGCTGGAATTTCACAAAAATGTTTTCCTCATCATTCACGCGACGCATACGCACAAAATGAAATGCAAAGATACGTATTATTTTTCAAACAGAAAAACAAAAGTTCTACACGCGAACACACCAACAAGAAAATCAACTATTTATATATGAATATTTTTTTCTTTTACCTGCCTTGACAGACGATTTCCGGGACTGCCTGGAGATAACAGAATATGACTTCGATGGGATTTCCAGATGTAAAGTGAGCGAGAGTTGCCGGACCTGGAAAACCAGAGGGGGATTTTCCCTGCGACTTTTCCCGCAGTAACTCCCTTCTATCTTCTTTTTATCTCCAGTTTATCTTTTTTTTATCTCCAATTCTATGAACAAAAGATAAAGCGAAGATGAAAAGAAGATAAAAAAAAGATAGAAGGGAGTTACCTCGGCCAAGTGACTATATCACAGCAGGAAAACACCTGCCTATAAACGGGCGCTCCGCTGCGTTGAAACAGGAGTCCACGAAGGCTCCGCTACGCTCAAAGGCCATCTCTGACCACGGGACAGATTCCTACCCTCAAATAAACTTAATAAATTTATACCACAACTTATAAAATAATTTTGGAGGAATGAAATATTTTTCGTAATTTTGCACTTGTTCTAATTGTGTCCTTCACAGGCAGAAACCCGTGGAAGATATTGAAATAAAACACTTTGATAAATCATATAAATAAGAATAGATATGTCCGATTGTCTGGTTATCACGCCAACCTACAACGAAAAAGAAAACATCGAAAACATTATCCGCAAAGTTTTTTCGCTGGATATCCACGCCGATATGCTGATTATAGAGGATAACTCGCCTGACGGAACGGCGGATATCGTGAAACGGCTGATGGTGGAATTTCCCGACCGCCTGTTCATCAAGGAGCGCAAAGGGAAACTGGGACTGGGAACCGCCTATCTGGCTGGTTTCGAGTGGGCGCTGGAGCATGGCTACGAATACGTATGCGAGATGGACGCGGATTTCTCCCATAACCCCGATGACCTGCCCCGAATGTTCGGCGCCTGCCGCGAAGGCAAGGGCGACGTGGTGGTCGGGTCCCGCTACGTGGACGGCAAGATCAGCGTGGTAAACTGGCCTATGGGACGACTGATGATGTCGTACTACGCCTCAATGTACGTACGTATAATCACCAAGATGCAGGTCCGCGATGCCACGGCCGGATTCGTCTGCTACAGCCGCAAGGTGCTGGAAAAGATGAAGTTCGACAAAGTGAAGTTCGTGGGCTACGCGTTCCAGATAGAGATGAAATATACCGCCACGAGGCTGGGATTCAAAATCTACGAACTGCCCATCATCTTTACGGACCGCGTACTGGGCACTTCCAAGATGAGCATGAAAATATTCAAGGAGGCCTTCTTCGGAGTGTTCTCCCTCAGATTCAGAAACTGGAAAAACTATTGATCTCAAAACTCTAAATACCACTCGACCAATGAAAAAAATACTCGTAATGCTGGCAGCCGTACTGATGGCGGCAGCCGTGACGGGACAGACCCAGGAGGGCTCCCCTAAGAAGATGCTGAGTTCAAAACAGCTTATGAACCGCAACCTCTACCCCTCCGAAGAGATAGACAACGTGCAGTTTGTGGGCAACAGCGACAAGATTGCGTATGTGAAAGACCATTCGCTCTATATGGGCAAGCCCGGCAGCGAAAAGGTAGTTCTCACCCGCGAAAGACTCAACCAGATACTCAACCAGAACGATATGAAAAGTCTTTCCGCGCTTCCTACGTTCAAGATGGAAAGCGAAAGTGAAGTCCGCTTCGCCGCCAACGGAAAGATGCTCAGACTGAAGGGAATCGGATCCTCCAAGAACGGAAAAGAGACCCTTGAAGTGCTGACCGTATGCGAACGGAACCTGAACGGCCTGAAATGGGAACAGAACTCAGGCGCGTTTGCCTACAACGAGGACAACGCGCTGGTAGTCTGCGACAAGGACGGAAAGGAAATCACCCGTTTCGCACCGGAGAATCCCGATATCGTCATAGGCCAGTCGGTCCACAGAAACGAGTTCGGTATAGACGGAGGCATCTTCTGGTCTCCCAAAGGCAACAAGCTGGCCTTCTACCGCATGGACCAGAGTATGGTTACCGACTATCCGATGGTAAACACCAGCAGCAGAATTGCTACGCCCGCACCATTCAAATATCCCATGGCTGGAATGAAGAGCCACGAGGTAACCATTGGTGTATATGACCTGGCATCAGGAAAGGAAATATACCTCAATACCCGCAAGGACACTTCGGTAGCAGAACGCGAGATGTACCTGACCAACGTTACCTGGAGCCCCGACGGACAGTATATCTATGTCGCTAAGGTAAACCGCGCCCAGAACCACGACTGGATAGAGCGCTACAACGCCACCACGGGAGCCTTGGACAAAGTGCTTTTTGAAGAAGAAAACGAGCGTTATGTGGAGCCCTGCGAAGGATTGTATTTCCTTCCGGGAACATCGGAAGAGTTTCTGTGGTTCAGTATGCGCGACGGATACAAACATCTCTATCAGTACCGCACAGACGGAAGCCTCGTGAGACAGCTCACCCATGGCGCATACGAAGTGGAAGGAGTGATTGGATTCACCCCTGACGGGAAATACCTCTTCGTGTATGCCAACAAGGACAATCTTATCGGAAAAGCCGCCTACCGCGTGGATATGGCCACGGGCGATATGATCCGCGTAACCCCCGCAGAAGGAACCCACGAGATAGCCTTCAACGCCAAAGGAAACAGAATCATCGACATCTACAACAGCGTCAATATTCCCGGCCGTATAGATGTGCTGGATATAGACGGGAAATGCCTTGCCACCCTCAGCGAGAGCATCAATCCCCTCCACGATTATGCCATGCCCGATATCAAAATGGGCACCATCAAGGCAGCCGACGGGAAAACAGACCTCTACTACCGTCTGATTACTCCGCCCGACATGAATCCCGAAAAACAGTATCCGACTCTGGTATATGTCTATGGTGGTCCTCACTCCCAGCTGGTAACCGACAGCTGGCTGGGTGGCGGAAACCTCTATTTTACCTACCTCGCACAGCAGGGCTACATCGTGTTCACCGTGGATAACCGCGGAACAGACAACCGTGGCTTCGAGTTTGAGAGCTGTACCCACCGCCAATTGGGAACCATCGAAATGGCCGACCAGATGGAGGGCGTGAAATTCCTGAAGAGCCTTCCCTACGTGGACCAGAACCGCATGGGCGTGGAAGGCTGGAGTTTCGGCGGATTTATGACCATCACGATGAAACTGGCTCATCCCGAGATATTCAAGGTCGGATGCGCAGGTGGTCCGGTAATAGACTGGAAATGGTATGAAGTGATGTACGGCGAACGCTATATGGACACGCCACAGGAGAACCCCGAAGGCTATGAGCACAATGCCCTTACCGGCAAGGCGGGCGATCTCCAGGGCCGTCTGCTGGTCATCCATGGCGCCGAAGATAATACCGTGGTATGGCAGAACAGCATAGAGTTCATCCAGGCCTGCATCAAGAACGGAAAACTGGTAGATTACTTCATCTATCCCCACCATGAACACAACGTAAGGGGTTACGACCGCATCCACCTGTATGAAAAAATGTTTGACTACTACGAAACTTTCCTGAAATAACATGTTTACAGGCATCATAGAACGCACCGCCCGCGTGGTGGAAATCAAACAGGAGGGCTCCAACTTCCATTTTACCCTCGAAGTCCCCTTCGCCGGAGAACTTGCTATCGACCAGAGTATGGCTCACGACGGATGCTGTCTGACCATCGTAAGGATTCAGCCCGACCAGAACCGCTATACCGTTACCGCCATGGATGAAACCATGCAGAAGACCAACCTCTCGACCTGGGAAGTGGGTTATGAGGCCAACGTGGAACGCGCCATGAAGATGGACGGCCGTCTGGACGGACATATCGTTCAGGGACATGTGGATCAGACCGCCATCTGCACCAAGGTTACAGACGAAGGGGGCAGCTGGCGCTACTATTTTCAATACGACCCCGAGAAAAACGATTTCTTCACCGTACCCAAAGGCTCTGTTACCATCAACGGAACCAGCCTTACCGTCGTGGATTCCGCACGCGGGAAATTCTCGGTCGCCATCATCCCCTATACCCACGAGGTCACGAATTTCCACAACATAAAAGAAGGAACCGTGGTGAATATCGAATTTGACATCATCGGAAAATACGTGCAGCGACTGATGAAGGGCTACCAAAACCAATAACCGTGACAGGGCGAAGCGCGCAATATATCATCCTCCTGTTCATCGGGTTGTGTGCCACCATTACAGGAAAGGCACAGGACACCACCCGATTTGTATGGGGAAAATATACTCCCAACACCACCCTCCGGCAAGCCGGAAATCCGAGTCTTCCGCTGGTTCAGATGCTGGTAGTGCTGGACGAAAGCCAGCCCCATATCGACATCATAGAAGACTCCACTTGGGAAGAATATTCCGGGTTCATCGCCCCCGCGCAGCCGTCCCGATTCAAGAACCAGACACAAAAAGAGGATATCATAAATACTTCACTTTACGCGCAGGATTCCTATTTTTCAATACCCTTATGGCGGCTGGAACGGTTGGGATGCCTTATGGGAAAACCCGTGGCGCGTCTCACGCTCGCCCCTGTGGAATACAACCCTGTCAGCAATAAGATAAGAATACACAATTTCCGTCTTTTGACACGCGGCATACAACCCTACCAGGGAGCCACCACGGATTTACCCCGGAATTACTGGGTAGTCTCTACTCTGGATTTCCAGCAGGAATTGCAGTCCTTCGTGAAGTGGAAAAAGCAGATGGGTTATCAGGTTGAAGAATTTTATGCTGAATCCTGGGAAGCCGCAACACTCAAAGCCCGACTCCGTGACCGCTACCAAGCCTCTAACGGTGAAACCCCTTATATTCTTCTGGTTGGAGATGTGGACCGTATTCCCACTTTCAGTGGCCGCTATTGCCCTGCGGAACTCGACAACCATTATACAGACCACAGTTATGGCGAATTTACGGGCGATTTTCTGCCTGACGCCATTATTGGAAGGCTTCCCGCCGGTTCACCGGAAGAACTCCAGATTATCATCAGGAAATCCATGGCATACGAGCATGGCGAGTATCAGGATTCCTCCCTCCGGGAACAGGTGATGATTGTAGCAGGAAGCGAATCCCGCACCCCTGCCCCCACGACCACCAACGGGCATGTAAACTACCTGAAGCATATCTTCTACGACCACGGTTGGGACACCTTGTGTTTCCACAATCCCGACTCGGATGGTCAGCAGGACGAAATACTTGAAAATCTTGAAAACAACCTGAATATTGTTTCGTTCTCGGGTCATTGCGGTCGGGACGGATGGCATACGCCCAATATCACTTCCAACGATATCGCGCCAGCCTCACCTCGCCTCTACATCAACAACTGCTGTCTCAGTAACGATTTCCACTCCGACTGTTTCGGGGAACAGCTACTGAGAAAGCCCGAAAGCGGAGCTATAGGGGTAATAGGTGCCACTAACGAAACACTCTGGGAGGAGGATTTCTGCTGGAGTGTGGGAGCCAAGAACATATCGCTTTATCCGGAAGAAGATACTTTGCGAAACGGAGCATTTGACCGGCTGCTTCAAAATGAAAAACTTTCCCAGGGGGAGCTGCTGATAGCGGGCAACACGGCAGTAAGTGAGGCTGGCTCCAGTTACGAAAAATTCTATTGGGAAATCTATTGTCTGCTGGGCGATCCTGCCTTGATTCCATGGAAGAACCGACCGGAGAGGCTTACACTTACGGTCCCCGATTCCCTTCCCGCAGAAGCCACAGAGATCAACTTTTCCTGTACGCCGGGTGCGACCGTTACCGTACTTAAAGAGAACGACCTCATAGGTCTGCAGACAGCAGACAGCACAGGACAATGTACCATAAGACTTACCTTACCCGCTGGGCGGGAGCCTTTAATCATAACGGCCTCAAAAGCGGGTTATATTCCCAAGACTGACACAATATGGACCTACGCCGGGAAGCCCCGTCTGATAATAGCTGATATCTGGCTTGAAGATACTTCCAGACAAACGATTTCCCAGATGACCGGACACGAAGAATCCGTAGTTGCTGTAACCATCACAAGTACCGGTACAGCTTACCGTCATCAGCTTACGATCCACCAGTCCCCGGAAGACAGCCTGGAAGGCAATTGGGTAGAATTCAGCCCTGCCCCTATAGTACCTGATACGATATATCCCGAAGTTTCCGATACCTTAAGATTCCGTCTGAAGGTGGGGCAGGCATCAGCGTCCCCGCTCATAAAACTGCATCTGGATTTAAGTGATACCAGCGAGACCTACTGCCGTCTGCCTCTTGAAATTGCATATAACCCGACGGAACCCTATTGGGAAAACATCACGTTCGGAAACGCACAGGCCATCGTTCGCGAACTCGCCCCACAAACTTCTTATACACTTTCGGCAACCCTCGTCTTGCCCCCAAGCGACGATTCCGCCCGGGCATCCATACGAATATATAACCTTCCAGACTCCGTTCTGCTGGGCTCCACGGATGGGCTCTATGGGGACACAACCTCTATAGCCGTGGATTTTTGCACTACGGACTCCTCAAGGAGAATTTCCGTATCACTTGAGATCCACTACGAAAACTTCCATCTGCAGGACTCCCGGGAGTACCTCATCGGGCAGGCTGTAGAAGGATTTGAAACAGGAGACCTGTCTCTCTATCCCTGGGAAACCTCCCTCATCAACGGCTGGACCATCGACACTATCGCCCATACAGGGCGCTATTCCCTCCGGACCGGACGCATAGGAAACAGCCGACACTCCGAACTGGCTCTGGAGATAGACGTTGCGGCAAACGACACGATTGGTTTCTGGGTAAAATGTTCAAGCCAGGCCTCTTACGACCGCGTGGCATTCAGTATCGACAACGAGGACAAGCACTACTGGTCAAACATCATTGGCTGGAAATACTGGAAGACCCCCATCAGCAAAGGTCACCATCTGCTCAAATGGACATACAGCAAAAACAGTTCTGGCACAGCGGGAGAAGACTGTATCTGGATTGACGATATCCGGTGGCCGTTTGCCTGCTGGAACACTCCTTACGGCTTTATCGACACCACTACGCCAGCCACAGTGGAAATACCCCTTCCAGAATGCCCTGTACAGGAGCTGCAGATATCACCCAATCCCGCCTCTACTATGGTAACCATCCAGAACCTCACCGGACATCCGATCCAACTCACGCTTTTCGATGAGAACGGACGGATTGTAGATTACCTGTTGATAACTTCTTCCCAACCCCTGCAATATTCTACACAGCATCTGCGTTCTGGTAACTATATCATCAAGACAAACCAAAAGGCATACAAATTGATTATTACGCAATAAACCGCTCATGACCGACACGCTGACATACCAGCCTTTTTACCTCTACGATACGCTGTCTGCTGACACCACATCTACGTGCGATACAGTAGGTCACCTCATAGATTCGGTATTTCAGTCCTACACCGGCCAGGAGCCTCTCACCCACGAAAGTCTCTTCGGAGAACATCTGCTCATACCCTCGCACAGCGATCCCCTGCAACGTCCCGCCAGCGAGAACCCACAATGGGCTTTCGGCATCATCATAGCGGCGCTCACAATCCTGTTCATCTTTTTGAGAGTCAATCGAATCTCCCTCATCGACAACATCAGATGCATGTTCAATTTCAGAAGTATGAACCGCATGATACGCGAGCTCAACCTCGGACGCACATTCACCTTCTTTCCCATCGCAGTTTCTACAATACTGACCTTTTCGATACTGTTTTTCCGATACCTTCCTTCCGACATTCAGGCCAGTCTTCCCGCGAACGTATGTTTGCCCGACATCCATCCCTACCTCATAGTATTATCGGCCACAGCAATCCTGTTTTTCCTGAGGCTGTTGATTATAGTACTCCTCGGAAACGCCTTTGAAGCCCCTGATGCCACCAAAAGCTACATCCTGAGCAACTACTATTACCATACCCTTGAATGCGTGGTCGCTATTCCCTTCATTCTGCTCACCTTCTACTCCCCATACATCCAAAACACATTCCTTCAAATCTGCCTCATTATCATAATTCCACTCATGATAATCCGCATAATCAGAGGTCTTAAATTAATTTTAACATTTTCAAAAAGCCTCAATTTGCATTTATTTTATTATCTTTGCACTCTCGAATTGCTCCCCATCGGAGTATTAATAAACCTGTTAGTATAGTATAGCTCAGCAAGTTGTGCATAACATTCAATGATTATGAAAGTCAAAAAAATCCTAATTTCGCAACCACAACCTGTCGATTTGGAGAAATCTCCTTACAAAAATCTGTCAGAAAAATACAACATTGATCTCACTTTCTACAAATTTTTTGAGGTCGTAGGAATCAGCGCCTCTGATTTCCGCAAAAACCGGATCCACCTGAGTGATTATACTGCCGTCATCTTCAGCAGCAAGAATTCTATCGACCACTTCTTCCGGATGGCCAAGGAACTGCGCGAGATCATCCCCGAAACCATGAAATACTTCTGCACTTCCGAAGCCATTTCCTTCTATCTGCAGAACTATACCCAATACCGCAAACGCAAGGTTTTCTTCGGAAACCAGACCCCCGCAGACCTCGTGGAACTCATCAGCAAGCACAAAGATGAAAAATACATCTTCCCCTGCTCCGACGAGAAACAGAACGAAATCACCCGTATGCTGGACCGCGCCAAATGCAAATATACCAAGGCACCCATGTACAGCTCCGTTCCCCGCGACTTGAGCCAGTTCGACCTCGCCGATTTCGACATCGTCGCCCTCTTCGCTCCGAGCGGCGTAAAATCGCTCCTCCACAATTATCCTGACATAGCCGAAACTGGCATTACTATTGCCGCCTTCGGATCCTCCACCCAGTCCGCCCTCAAGGAGGCTGGCATCAAGCCCGCCATCACAGCCCCCACCAAGGTCTCCCCATCCATGTCCATGGCCATCGAAAACTACATCAACGGAAAGGACAAACCCGACGGATCATCCTCCAAGGCCACTATCGTCAAGAAAACCACCACTCGCGGTAAAAACACCATAGCCGTAGTGCAGGGTCCCAGCAAAAAGGTAAAACCCGTTATCGCAAACAAAGACCTCTACAAACAGCGCATGGCTGAAAAGAAAGCCGAAGCAGCCGCAAAACGCGCAGCACGCGCCGAAGAACGCCAGACCAAAGGAAAGAAAACCACAGAGAAGTAACCCATGCCTTCTTTCCACAAAAACGAACGGCTCTGCAGCAGAAAGCTCATCGAAGAACTCTTTGCCTCCAGGAATCGTTTCATCCTCTTTCCCTACAGCGTAGCATGGAACATCTGCCCGCAGGATACTTTTGAGGCACCCGCCCAGGTGCTTATCTCCACCTCCAAACGCAGATTCCACCATGCCGTAGATCGCAACCGCGTGAAACGGCTCTCGCGGGAATGCTACCGTCTCCACAAAGAAGAACTCTACCACATACTGGAAAACCAAAACATCAAAATCACGCTCTCCATAAGCTACATCCACACCGAGATACTCCCCTACGAAACCCTTTACAGGAAGTTCGACAGAATCATCGCACAACTCCAGAAAGAACTTCACCCATGAAAAAGCCCCAAGCCCCACACAGTCGTCCGCTCACCCGGCTGGTTACCCGCATAATGCTCGCACTGATACGGTTCTATCAGACCTGCATCAGC
>JAZUFZ010000014.1:0-1786 GCA_045640985.1 Bacteroidales bacterium | reverse complement strand
AGTTACCACGAAGAAAGCCCACGGAAAAGCCGGGGCTGCCGGTTACGGATTTTTATCCGTCTGCGCCTCTCTGAATCCTTGAAAAGTATTATTTTTCAAAGTCTTGAGAATCGTTATGAGTTTCAAAGGAATAAAAGTTTCGGAGGTAAAATGTGGATTATCTGGAAAAGTGTTAAATTGTGTTAAAATTATGGGGTATTGTCACACATCTCAATGTTTCCCGCATCCAATATACGAAAAAGCACTTGCGATAGTATATCAGCCAGATAACTCCCAGAAATGTTAAATTATATTAAAGATATTGAGTATTGTCACACATTTCACTTTTTTCTGCGCCTAATATACACGAAAAAAACACATACAATAATATATTGTCCATACAAACCCCAGTTTGATAATCATTTACGGAAAATAACAATAATTTATTTGCACAATTCAAAAATAAGTCGTATCTTTGCAAAATCAAAACACGAACAATTATGAAAAAATTACTTGTATTTTTAGCCACAGTATTAGCACTTTCGATGTCCGTAAGTGCCCAGAATACAAATATCCAGGACCTTTCGGGCCGTCATGCGGATTATTATTATTCAATACCCTGGTTGGGAGACTCAACGATGTCGTTCATTCGTACTAAATGTCATTTAGGTGGTTGGGTCGGACAATTTGCCCCAGAGCATGATGGTGTATATCTTTTCAATACCCAGGTTCCACTGCCGCTGAAAGGTATCGCCATTGTCGGAACGCCCCGTTCCACAGGTCCTTTGTCCGATTGTGTTTTGAATCTGTATTCCTACGATTATGTAAGGGATAAACGAGAATTGCTTTCAACGACAGCACCATTCAATCCGCATGATTCGGTAGGTGTTTATGGAATCGATATAGTTAATTACATGTGGGGCGGACCTTCTTATATAGATAGAAATTACCTGAATCTCTATGAGGCTATGTTCGACAGTACGGTAATTGTGGACGGACCGTTTTTTGTGGGATTTTCTGCCAGAAGTTTTCTGAATGATCTGGCTGTATATGCGGTGGGGGAGAGAGATGGAGAAGGCTTTGGCGTTTTAGGTCCGGATTCTGTTCATACTTTTGGCAGAGTGTATTATAGCGATAACAATCTAAGGCTGGATATGAAATCCGATGGCGAGCCATTGTGGTTCCCGATTATAGATACAACAGGATTTACCATCCCTGCGGTGGATTCCTGCAAGAAGCCGGAGGATATCCGGATGAAAGAGATTGTGTATAGAGTGATTGAAGAGTATCCTACCTTTAGAAGAGACACCTCTTATTTTCAACGCCTGGAGTTTTTATGGACTCCGGCTCCGGGAAGTACGGCAACGGCAGTATATTGTAAAGGATGGCATGCCGATACCCTCAAGGAGAATAGTTATGTTCTGGGATTTAATAGAGTTGAGGTTGGTTTGGGCCCGGAGGGTTGGACATGGCAATACCGCCTCAGAAGCCTGGGCAGCGGAATGGGATGCTCGTGTTCGGTGAGCGACAGTACGGAGGTGGTAGATTATCACTGGGGAATGCTGGCAGATACACGCGATACGATAACGACAGTCGTGTATTATTACGATACGACCCAGACAGACCCGGTAAGGATTGACGAGCCGCAGCAGGAGAATCCGCTGGCGGAACTGACCTACGTGATGCCGAATCCGGCATCGGGTCAGGTGACCATAGCCTCCTCATTTGGTCTCCGGAGCGTGGACATCTATTCCATGACTGGTACACTCGTGATGCGTCAGGACCTCTCGGGCTACGCCCAGCAGAT